>NZ_JBICWF010000001.1:0-574867 GCF_043199595.1 Streptomyces sp. NPDC048584 | reverse complement strand
CGGGGGGGGGGGGGGGGGTCCGGGCGGGGGGGGGGGGGGGGGGGGGGGCGCGCGGCCCCCCCCCCCCCCCCCCCCCCCCCCCTGGTCTGCTGCCCGAGGGGTACTCAGGAACTCATGGGGTGTGCGTCCGTCACCCGCCCACCTGTGCCGTCACATCCGCGGAGAACGTGGTCAGCCGGGTGTAGACGCCCGGGGAGCCCGCCGCCGCGCAGCCGTCGCCCCAGGAGGTGATCCCCGCCAGCCGGCCGCCGATCAGCAGCGGACCGCCGCTGTCGCCCTGGCAGGTGTCCACACCGCCCGACGCGTAGCCGGCGCACACCATGTCGCTCCGCACGTACCGGCTGCCGTACGAGCCGCTGCAACTGGTGTCGGAGACGGTCGGCACGGTCGCGGTGCGCAGCTGGTTGGAGGAGCTGCCGCCGGAGGAGGTGGTGCCCCAGCCGATGATGCGGGCGCTCGTGCCGGCCGCGTACACCGAGGTGTCCGAGGAGGAGACGTAGGACGCCGTGCCGTACGGCATCGACGTCGACAGGGTCAGCACGGCCACGTCGTCGCCCCGCGTGACGCTTCTGTAGCTGGGGTGGATCCATATCCGGCTGACTCTGGCGACCGTGCCGTTGGTGCCGTTGAGATAGGTGCGCCCGCCGACCACACGCACACTGCTCGTGGTCTCACCCACCATGCAGTGCGCGGCCGTGACCACCTTGGTCGGGGAGACCAGGGTGCCGCCGCAGAACTGGTTCTGCGAGGCGTCGGTGATCTGCATCATGAACGGGTACGCCGACGTCGTGGTCGTCGTACCGCCGACGATCGGCTGCGGGGCGGCCGTGGCGGCGGGGGCGGCGATCAGCACGGTCGCGGCGGCGGCAGCGGTCGCCGCGACGGCGGCGGCGGCCTTCTTGGCGCGGGTGAACCCGGACATGGGTCTCCTCTGGGACGGCCGGTGGGGGTCGCACGGGGTGGGGGGCGAGCACAAGGGCCTCGGGACAGGCCCCCGTGTGCCCGGCGGGCGGCACGCCGTTAAGCTACGACCGCGGGCGCGACCGCCCCAATGAGGGAAGCCCCTAGGGCAGTTGGGGCAGGGATAACCCTCGGTCCCGGGCGGAGCCCCAGGACGGGAAGGGGCGGCGGGGGCGATGGACCGCTGTTACGGAGTGCGCCGGCCCGCCGCAAGCCGGACGATGTCGACCCGGGAGCGGATGCCCAGCTTGCGGTAGACCCGCGTGAGGGTCGCCTCGACGGTCTTGACGCTGATGAACAGCCGCCCGGCGATCTCCCGGTTGGTGGCACCCTCCATCACCAGCGCGGCGACCTGCCGTTCCATCGCGGCCAGCCCGTCCAGGGCGCCCGGCACCGTGGCGGGTACGGTCTCCGGCTCCGCCGGGCCCGCCGCCACCGCCCGCTCCACCTGGCGCAGCCACGGCAGCGCACGGCAGCGCCGGAACAGCCGGGCGGCCTCGTCGTACGCCGCCGGCGCCGGGCCCCGCCCGCGCAGCCGGGCCAGCGCGAAGGCGGCCCGCGCCTCCTCGAGGCCGTACCCCAGCGCGGCGAGCCGCTCCTGCGCCGACGCCAACTGCGTGTGCGCCGCCTGGTGTTCACCCCGCGCGGAGCGCACCAGCGCCTCCGCGCGGTCGAGCACCGCGAGAACACTCGCCCGGTTCAGACGCAGCGCGTGTACACGGGTGACGTCGATGAGTTCCTGCGCCTCGCCCGGCTCACCGATCCGCACCAGCGCCTCGGCGAGGTCGCCCTGCCAGCGGCCCCGCGCCGGATCGCTGATGCCCATGCCGTGCTCCAGCTCCCGCACCCGGCGCAGTGAACGGACCGCGCCCTGCGCGTCCCCCGCCACCAACTGGGCGTAGCCCAGGGCGGCCAGGGCGAGGGAGAGATACAACTGGTCCCCGTCCACCTCGGCGTGGTCCGCCGCCTCACGGGCCAGCGTCAGCCCGCGCTCCACGTCCCCGCCGGACGCCTCCGCGACCGAGGCCAGCATGGCGGAGGCGCTCTCGCCGATCCCGGAGTCCCGCGCCAGCCGCAGGCTTTCGCGGGCCAGGTCCAGGGCGCGGCCGCAGTGCCCGTAACGCAGCTCGGTGTCGGCGAGCAGCCGGGAGAAGTGCACCTCGCTCTCCACCATGCCGCGCCGTCTCGCCTCGCGCAGCAGCGCGGTGATGGCCGTACGGGCCTCCGGCAGCTGGTCGCTCATCAGCAGCCAGCGGAACTTCGCCATCGCGGCGCCGTTGTGATGGCTGGCCACATCGGGGTCCTGCGGTTCCTCGAGCGCCCGCTGGATCGTCGCGGGGGCGTCCGGGTGGCCCATCAGGGTCTCGGTGGACGACTGGAAGGCCAGCGCCATCAGTTCGGTGCGCCGGTCCCCGCCCCGGGCGGCCAGCTCCGCCGCGTGCGCGGCCTCCTCGCGGGACTTGGCGAAGTCTCCGTCGACCACCACCTCGCGCCAGGCCAGCTGGTAGTGGACCAGTGCCAGCAGCCGGGGGTCGGCACCGGCGTCGGCCAGCACCTGCGGGAACACGGCGTCGACCTCGCCGAGGGCCTGCCCGGCCGCCTCGATGACGACCATCCACGCCCGCACCCGCTCCGCCGGCACCGTCGCCCGGGTCAGCACCTCGCGCGCTATGTCCCGCGCCAGATCCACCTCGCCGGCCGTTATCGCGTCCTCGGCGGCCTGCAGCCGCCGCTCGTCGGGGCCCGGCTCGCCGTCCGCCGGGGTGTGCCGGGCGGCGAGCAGCCCCAGCGACGCGGCGACCGAGGGTGCCCCCCGGTCCCGGGCCAGGGCCGCGGCCTCGGCGAGCCGGGCCGCCACCTCCGGGTCGGGCCCGGTCGCGGCCAGCGCCAGATGCCGGGCCCGCTCGATGGGGTCGGAGGCCGCCGTGGACAGCGCCGTGTGCACCGCCCGCCGGTCCCGTGCCGGGGCCTCCGCGTACAGGGCGGCCGATATCAGCGGGTGCGCGAACCGCAGCGCCGGCTCCTCGTGGTCGGTCGCCAGCAGCCCCAGCGCGGCGGCCTGCGCCGTCTCCGCCTCGGCGTTGTCCCGCCCGGCCGCGTGCAGCAGCGCCAGGGTGGGACGGGCGCCCGCGCTGGCCACCAGCAAGGTGCGGCGCGCCTCGTCCGACAGCATCTCCAGACGGCTCAGCACCAGTGCCCGCAGCGAGGTCGGCACCGGCAGCGGTTCGCCCGGCCGGGGCCGGGTGGGGCTCTCCGCGAGGGCGCGGCCCAGCTCGAGGGCGAACAGCGGGTTGCCGCCGCTGGTGCGGTGGATGTCACGGGCCGTGGAGCGGGACAGCGCGGTGTAGCCCCGGTGGTCGAGCAGCGCGGACACCTGGGTCCGGGAGAACGGGCCGAGCCGCACCGGGAGCGTGTCCGGCGGGCAGGCGCGCAGATGACGGCCGTACTCCTCCTCCTCGCCGTCCGTGCGCACCGCGCACAGCATCCGTACCGGGCTGTCGCCGAGCCGCCGGGCGGCGAAGCCGAGGAGTTCGGCGCTGGCCGAATCCAGCCACTGCAGATCGTCGGCGACGACGAGGACCGGTCCCTCGGCGGCCAGCGCCCGCAGTGTGGAGAGCACCGCCAGGCGCAGCGCGAGACCGTCCCGCTGGAGGGTGGACTCGCCGCGTCCGGTGAGCGCCGACTCCAGGGCGGTGCGCTGCGCGGCGGGCAGCCGGGCGGACACCTTGTCGAGGACCAGACCGAACAGATCGGCCAGCGCCAGGAACGGAAGATGGGATTCGGACTCCGTCGCCGAGCAGCGCAACACCGTCCCCGCCGCTCCCGCGTTTTCCTCCGCAAGTGCCCGCAGCACGGTCGATTTTCCTATTCCGGCGGGGCCGTGCAGGAGCACGCTGCCCCCGCGGGCGAGCTGTTCCCGCGCCTCGGAGTACAGCTCTTCCCGGCCTATGACCAGGTCGGGGCGGCTCCTGGCAGGCTCCTTGAAGTCCCGTCGCACGGTCACCGCTCCCCTCCGTGTGGCGTGTCCTGGCCAATATTAGGCAACCGGCTCCTCAATTCCGGACGGACCGTGTAGTGAGGCAAATTACAGCCGGTCCGGCGACGGGGAAATCCACGATGTACCGGAGGTAATACCCGCTCCGGGAATACGTCCCAAACCTACGGCAACCACCCCGCCCGGCGGGCGGCGACCACGGCCTGCCCCCGGGTGCGCACCCCCAGCTTCCGCATCGCCGACCGCAGATACGCCTTGACGGTCTCCGCCGTCACCCCCAGCCGCTCCGCCGCCGCCCCGTTGGTCGCGCCCGCCGCCACACACGCGAGCACGTCCACCTCCCGGGGCGCGAGCCGTACGGCCGGGGCCCGGGAGGTGTCCGTGGTGAGCAGGGCGCACGCCTGGAGCAGCTCGGCCCGCAGCGCGGAGTCCGTGATCCGCGGCGCCAGCGCCCGTAGCGCCGCGTGCGCCTCCCGGACCTGCTCCCACGCCGCCCCGGCCGGCGGACCCGGTTCCGGCCGGACCGCCGCCATCAGCGCCGCCGCCTCCTCCCGCGCCACCAGCGCCTGCTCCACGTCCCGCGCGGCCTGGACCGCCGCGCCGAGCGTGCGGTCCCCCAGCGGCTGGGCCGCGCGCAGGGCGCCGTACAGCACGGCTCGCACCCGACGCCGTACGACCACCGGTACGGCGACGATGGCGCGCAGGCCCTCGGCGGCGACCGGGACGTCGTACTCGTGGCTGATCTGCCGGGAGACGGAGTAGTCCGTCACCGCGCACGGCCGGGCGAGCGCCACCGCCCTGCCGCCCAGACCGAAGCCGGAGGACACCGCGAGCGCGCTCAGCGCGGGCGTCGCGGTGCCGCTCAGCTCGCTGATGCGCACCTGCCGCCGGCCCGGCTCCACCAGTCCGCCGAAGGCCACCGGAAGTCCGGTCGCGTGCCGCAGCCGCAGCAGCGCGCCGCGGATCTCCACCGCGTCGCCCCCACTCATCGGGTCGGCTGTCATCCGTTCACCCCTTCACCACGGTCCCCGCGCGAGCGCACACCCCCGTTCGGGGGTAGTGAGACACGCATCACGGATTACACGATGGGGACGAGCCGCCCGGCAATGGTCCGGCAGGAGGAGGAGACATGACGACGGCCACGGAGGCGTTCCGCGGGGCCCGGGACTTTCTGCTGGAACACCGCGAGGACTACACGACCGCCTACCGGGAATTCACCTGGCCCCGGCCCGAGCGGTTCAACTGGGCGCTCGACTGGTTCGACGCGATCGCGGACGGCAACGACCGCACCGCGCTGCACCTCGTCGAGGAGGACGGGGACGAGACCCGGCTGTCCTTCGCCGCGCTGTCCCGCCGCTCCGACCAGGTCGCCAACTGGCTGCGCGAGCGGGGCGTGCGCGCCGAGGACCGGGTGCTGGTCATGCTCGGCAACCAGGCCGAGCTGTGGGAGACCGCCCTGGCCGCGATGAAGCTGCGGGCCGTGGTCATCCCGGCCACGCCGCTGCTCGGCCCCGCCGATCTGCGCGACCGGGTGGAGCGGGGCCGCGTCCGCCATGTGATCGCCCGCACGGCGGACACCGCGAAGTTCGACGAGGTGCCCGGCGACTACACCCGCGTCGCCGTGGGGGAGGCGCCGGGCGGGAGCTGGCTGCCGTACGCCGACACCCACGGCGCCGCCGAGCGCTTCGCGCCCGACGGGCCCACCCTCTCCGACGACCCCCTGATGCTGTACTTCACCTCCGGCACCACCGCCCGCCCCAAGCTGGTCGAGCACACCCACACCTCGTACCCGATCGGGCATCTGGCGACCATGTACTGGATCGGCCTGCGCCCCGGTGACGTGCACCTCAACATCTCCTCGCCCGGCTGGGCCAAGCACGCCTGGTCCAACCTGTTCGCCCCGTGGAACGCGGAGGCGACCGTCTTCCTGCACAACTACACCCGCTTCGACGCGCCCCGGCTGATGGCCGAGATGGACAGGGCCGGCGTCACCACCTTCTGCGCCCCGCCGACCGTGTGGCGCATGCTCATCCAGGCCGACCTGGGCCTGCTGCGCACCCCGCCCCGCGAGGTCGTCGCCGCCGGTGAGCCGCTCAACCCCGAGGTCATCCAGCAGGTCCGGCGCGCCTGGGGCGTCACCATCCGGGACGGCTTCGGCCAGACGGAGACCGCCGTCCAGGTCTCCAACAGCCCCGGCCAGGTCCTCAAGACCGGCTCCATGGGCCGCCCCAGCCCCGGCTACCGCATGGAACTCCTCGACCCCGTCTCCGGCGCGCCCGGCGCCGCCGAGGGCGAGATCGCCCTCGATCTCTCCGCCCGCCCGGTGGGCCTGATGACCGGCTACCACGGAGACCCGGACCGTACGGCGGAGGCGATGGCCGGCGGCTACTACCGGACCGGTGACATCGGCTCGCGCGACGACGACGGATACATCACCTACGTCGGCCGCGCGGACGACGTCTTCAAGGCCAGCGACTACAAGATCAGCCCGTTCGAGCTGGAGAGCGTGCTGCTGGAGCACCAGGCGGTCGCCGAGGCGGCGGTGGTGCCGGCCCCGGACCCGCTGCGGCTGGCCGTGCCGAAGGCGTACATCGTGCTCGCGGAGGGCTGGGAGCCCGGACCGGACACCGCGAAGGTCCTCTTCGAGCACTCCCGCGAGGCCCTCGCCCCCTACAAGCGGCTGCGCCGACTGGAGTTCGGGGAACTGCCCAAGACGGTCTCCGGGAAGATCCGCCGTATCGAACTGCGCGAGGCCACGGCGGCCGGCTCCACTGACGAGTACCGCGAGGAGGACTTCCGATGACCGAACGCTCCTACACGCACGGGACGAGCGGGACCCCGCTGCTCGGCGACACCATCGGCGCCAACCTCGGCCGGGCGATCGCCGCGTGGCCCGACCGGGAGGCCCTGGTCGACGTGCCGTCCGGACGGCGCTGGACGTACGCCGAGTTCGGCGCCGCCGTCGACGAGGTGGCGCGCGGGCTGCTGGCGAACGGCATCGGGACCGGCGACCGGGTGGGCATCTGGGCGGTCAACTGCCCCGAGTGGGTCCTCGTCCAGTACGCCACCGCCCGTATCGGCGTCATCATGGTGAACATCAACCCCGCCTACCGGGCGCACGAGTTGGAGTACGTGCTCAAGCAGTCCGGGATCGCGCTGCTGGTGTCCTCGCTCGCCCACAAGGGCACCGACTACCGGGAGCTCGTGGACCAGGTGCGCGGCTCCTGCCCCGACCTGCGGGAGACCGTATACATCGGCGACCCGTCCTGGGACGCGCTCACCGCCGCCGCGTCCGCCGTACCGCCCCAGCGGCCCGACGAGATCGCGGCCGGGCTCAGCTGCGACGACCCGGTCAACATCCAGTACACCTCTGGCACCACGGGTTTCCCGAAGGGCGCCACGCTCTCCCACCACAACATCCTCAACAACGGCTACTGGGTGGGCCGTACGGTCGGCTACACGGAACAGGACCGGGTCTGCCTGCCGGTGCCGTTCTACCACTGCTTCGGCATGGTCATGGGCAATCTGGGCGCCACCTCCCACGGCGCCTGCATCGTCATCCCCGCCCCCTCCTTCGAGCCGAGGGCCACCCTCGACGCCGTCCAGCGGGAGCGCTGCACCTCGCTCTACGGCGTGCCCACCATGTTCATCGCCGAACTCGACCTGCCCGACTTCGCCTCGTACGACCTCACCTCGCTGCGCACCGGCATCATGGCGGGCTCGCCCTGCCCGGTGGAGGTGATGAAGCGGGTGGTCGCCGAGATGCACATGGAGGAGGTCTCCATCTGCTACGGCATGACCGAGACCTCCCCGGTCTCGCTCCAGACCCGCATGGACGACGACCTGGAACACCGCACGGGCACCGTCGGCCGGGTACTGCCGCACATCGAGGTCAAGGTCGTCGACCCGGCCACCGGTGTGACTCAACCACGGGGCAGAGCCGGGGAGTTGTGCACCCGCGGCTACAGCGTGATGCTCGGCTACTGGAACGAGCCCGAGAAGACCGCCGAGGCCGTCGACGCCGGCCGCTGGATGCACACCGGGGACCTCGCGGTGATGCGCGAGGACGGCTATGTGGAGATCGTCGGCCGCATCAAGGACATGATCATCCGGGGCGGGGAGAACATCTACCCGCGCGAGATCGAGGAGTTCCTCTACGCCCACCCGAAGATCGCGGACGTCCAGGTCGTCGGCGTCGCGCACGAGCGCTACGGCGAGGAGGTGCTCGCCTGCGTCGTCCCGCGCGACCCGGCCGACCCGCTCACCCTGGAGGAACTGCGCGCCTTCTGCACGGACCGCCTCGCCCACTACAAGATCCCGAGCCGCCTCCAGCTCCTCGAGACCTTCCCCATGACGGTGTCCGGAAAGGTACGCAAGGTGGAACTGCGCGAGCGGTACGCGACGGACGACAGGGCCTAGGACCCCGGCACGTCCGCGCGCATGCACACGCGCGGCCACCGGTCGAGGCCGTGGCCGGCCTCCTCGGCGCGGATCCGGCGCAGGCCGGGGGTGAGTTCGGGCTCGGTCAGGGCGCGGAAGCCGAGGCGGGCGTAGTACGGGGCGTTCCACGGGACGTCGGCGAAGGTGGTCAACGTGAGCGCCGTCAGGCCGTGCTCGCGGGCGTGGCCGGCGGCGTGGGCGAGCAGGGCGCGTCCCACGCCCCGGCGGGCGGCGAGCGGATGGACGGAGACCTGCTCCACATGGAGCGCGTCGTCGACGGGTTCGGCGATCAGATAGGCGACGGGCCGGTCGCCGAGTGCCGCGACCCAGCAGCGGCCCGCCTCGCGGTAGCGCTCCAGCATGTTCAGGGCGGGTGGTTCGTCGTCGGCGATGTCCGGCATGCCGACGCCGCGGAACGGGGCGCCGGCGGCCCGCTCGATGTCCTGGAGGACGGGCAGTTCGCCGGGGGCGGCGGGACGGATGCGCATCCGCCGAGTATCGGGTGCCGGCGGCGGGCCCGTCGCCGGGATTTCAGGCCCTGTCGGCGGGACCGTTCACCGGACGCGCGGGGCCGGCCGGGTCGAGCAGGAACAGCGGGACGTCCAGGGTGTCGGCGCGGGCGCGGGCCTCGCCGTCGTAACCGGCGACGGAGAAGTACAGGCACCCCGCGGATTCCGTCATCGCCGCCAGCCACAGGCACTCCACGTCCCGCGCGGTCGTCGGGCGTGCCGACGGGTCGACCTGGGCGAGGATCCCGCGGCCGACCAGACCGGTCCCGGACGGGGAGTGCCGCCCGGTGCGGCGGACGTCCTCGTGGCCGAGCCGGCGCAGATGCCGTACGGCGGCCGTGACCGGGTCCGTCGTGGCGCGGACCGCGGGCTTTCCCGGGAGGGGCGGCGGGCCGGTCACCGGGATCCGCAGCACCGTCCCGCACACGCACCCCAGTTCGGGTCGCGGCCACTGGCCGGGCGTCCCGCACCGTCCGCAGCGCACGGTGATCCACTCCTCGTCCCAGGCGCGGTGCCCGACGAGGTCCGGCACCCCGTCGAGATCCAGCGGCGCCGTGACGGGCGCACCGCACGCGCAGGGATACGACGGTGCCGTGTAGCGGTGCGAGCGCCTACAGGCGGGGCAGCGCACCGGCACGCTCTCGGCCATGACCCACTCCCGGGTTCTCGAGACGGGGCCATCGTCCTCCACCGGCCCGCCGTGTGTCCGGCACTTGCCCCTCTCTTGACGGGCTCAGCCACCCCTCATACATTCATTCCAGATAGTAGAAACTATTTTCCGTAATACGGAATCTGCTCGCCCGCGGGGCGCGACGGGAGCGCGAATCCGACAGTCGGATCAGGAGACTCCATGACTCGTATGACCGCTGCCCGCGCGGCAGTCGAAATCCTCAGGCGTGAGGGTGTCACCGACGCGTTCGGTGTCCCGGGCGCGGCGATCAACCCCTTCTACGCGGCCCTCAAGGCGTCCGGCGGCATCACCCACACCCTCGCCCGCCATGTAGAGGGAGCCTCCCACATGGCCGAGGGCTACACCCGCACCCGGCCCGGCAACATCGGCGTCTGCGTCGGCACGTCGGGACCGGCCGGCACCGACATGATCACCGGCCTGTACTCCGCCATCGGGGACTCGATCCCGATCCTCTGCATCACAGGACAGGCCCCGACCGCGGTGATCCACAAGGAGGACTTCCAGGCCGTCGACATCGCCGCCATCGCGCGGCCGGTCACCAAGATGGCCATGACCGTGCTGGAGGCCGCGCAGGTCCCCGGCGTCTTCCAGCAGGCCTTCCACCTCATGCGCTCCGGCCGGCCCGGCCCCGTGCTGATCGATCTGCCGGTCGACGTACAGCTGACGGAGATCGAGTTCGACCCGGACACCTACGCACCGCTCCCGGTCTACCGGCCCGCGGCCTCCCGCGCCCAGATCGAGAAGGCGCTCGGCATGCTGAACGCCGCCGCACGCCCGCTGATCGTCGCCGGCGGCGGTGTCATCAACGCCGACGCCGCCGAACCGCTGGTCCGGTTCGCCGAGTTGACCGGCACCCCGGTCGTGCCGACCCTCATGGGCTGGGGCGCGATCCCCGACGACCACGAACTCAACGCCGGCATGGTCGGCCTGCAGACCTCCCACCGCTACGGCAACGCGACCTTCCTGGAGTCCGACTTCGTCCTCGGCATCGGCAACCGCTGGGCCAACCGCCACACCGGACGCCTCGATGTCTACACGGCCGGACGGACGTTCGTCCACGTCGACATCGAACCCACCCAGATCGGCCGGATCTTCGCCCCCGACTACGGCATCGCCTCCGACGCGCGCGCCGCGCTGGAGCTCTTCGTCGAGGTGGCCGGGGAACTGAAGGCCGAGGGCCGGCTGCCCGACCGTTCCGAATGGGCCGCCGCCACCCAGGAGAAGCGCGCCGCACTCCAACGCCGTACCCACTTCGACGACACCCCGATCAAACCGCAGCGGGTCTACCAGGAGATGAACAGGGCCTTCGGCCCCGAGACGCGATACGTCTCCACCATCGGCCTCTCACAGATCGCCGGCGCGCAGCTGCTGCACGTCCACCGGCCCCGGCACTGGATCAACTGCGGCCAGGCCGGCCCCCTCGGCTGGACCGTCCCCGCCGCGCTCGGCGTGGCGAAGGCCGACCCCGCGACACCGGTCGTCGCCCTGTCCGGCGACTACGACTTCCAGTTCATGATCGAGGAACTGGCCGTCGGAGCCCAGCACAAGATCCCGTACGTCCATGTTCTGGTCAACAACGCCTACCTGGGCCTGATCCGGCAGGCGCAGCGGGCCTTCGACATCGACTTCCAGGTCAGCCTCGGGTTCGAGAACGTCAACACCCCGGAGCTGGGCGTCTACGGTGTCGACCACGTCAAGGTCGCCGAAGGGCTCGGCTGCAAGGCGATCCGGGTGACCGACCCGAACGAACTGGGCGCCGCCCTGGAACAGGCCGGGAAACTCGCGGCCGAGTACCGGGTGCCGGTCGTCGTCGAGGCGATCCTGGAACGCGTCACCGACATCGCGATGTCGACGACCAACGACATCGGTGCCGTCGTCGAGTTCGAGGAGACCGCGACCGAACCGTGGCACGCCCCCACGTCGATCAGGACGCTGAAGCCCTGATCCGCGCGGGGGCCCCGCGCGGCCTCAGTCCCCGCCCCCGCCGCCGCATCCGCCCCCGCCTCCACAGCTCAGGGGAGACCCGCCGCTGCCGTAGGTACCGCCTCCCGCGGAGTGGCGCAGGCCCTTGTCCCTGAGCCTGACCCGTTCGGTCAGTCCCGCCCGCAGGGCGAAGCGCGGCACGAGCGCGCTCAGGGCGGGCTTGCCGTGCAGGGCGACGGCGATCAGCTTCCGTTCGTCCGTCAGGCCGTGCCGGCTCGACGGCAGCGGGAACGCCTTCCGCAGGATGGTTGTCCGTCGGCGGGCCGCCCTGTTCGGACCGAGCAGCGTGGCCCGCAGCATCCCCGCCTCCGCCAGCCCGACCCGCACCTCCGCCAGCGCCCAGCGGACGTCCGGGTGCCGCAGCAACTCCCGTATCTCGGACGGCTCGCCGAGGCACTGGTACACGGCGCTCTCCAGGTACAGCGCGCGCACCTCGCCCGTGAGGGCGTCCACCCGTCCCACGGCCACCTCGGCGGCCACGTCCAGCGAGACCCCCGGCGGCGGCAGCGGGGGCAGTGCCCGTCCCGCCTCCGAGTCGACCGCCCGTATCGTGCCCGGCGCGCCCGCCTCGACGGCGCCCCGCAGATGCAGCGCCACCACGGCCACCGTGACCGCGGCGCGCGCACCGCCGGCCAGCAGGGCGAGCTCGTGCGGCGTCCCCCGGACACCTCCGCTGTCGTTCATGGCGTGTCACCCCCTGAAGCGGGGCCCGCCGCCCCCGTGCCGGCGGGCCCCGCGTTGCCAGGAGTGTGCCCGCCGGCGACCGGGGCCGAAGCCTTTCGGGCCGCCTTCAGAGGTTCATTTGAGGGTGACGTAGCCGCTGTACGGCCGATGCCGTAGCGGCGCTCATGTCGTCTCGTGGTGTTCCGAGAGGCCCGGCCAGTCGTCGGGACCGCCGCCCTGCCAGTCGATCAGGTCCGTCGCCTCGACATCGGTGACGTACAGGTCGGCCAGCCGCAGGATCTCGGCCACGTCGTCGGCGTGCGTCGCGATGCCCAGGGTGTCGTCGCCCGAGGTGACCCGCCGGGAGCCGTCGAGAGCCGGGGAGTGCACCACGATGTGCGGATGCTCCGTGGGATGTGCCATGCCCCCAGGCTGCTGCGCCCCGGCCGGATCCGCACCCCGGATGCACTCCCCGGCCTGCGCCCCGGCCTGCGCCCCGGCCTGCGCCCCGGGCATCCGTCTCCGCCGGATCCGCACGCAGGCCCGGATGCACTCCCCGGCCTGCGCCCCGGGCATCCGTCTCCGCCGGATCCGCACGCAGGACGCGTACCCCGGATGTGTGCCCCCGGAGGCGTCCCTCCCCGGAGCCACCACCCCCGGACGGCCTCCGGAAGCGAGGCTGTCCGGGGGTGGCTCGGGACCGCGGCGGCCGCGATGGCTCCGGGCCCCTTCCGAGGTCGGGGAGGGAGTCCCGCCGCCTTCGCCACCGCACCGGCGCGCATACCGCCGCGGCGCCCTCGCCCCGCGCCCAGGGCCACAGCCACGGCCGTACGCGAGTCGCTGTGCCCCGCCGGGGCGGTTCCGGGCGGCGCCGGTGCCTTGGGCGCGACAGGACAGATGTCGGCGCCGGCGCCGCCCGGAGGTCTATGCGAGGTGCGCGCCGGACAGCCGTTCGACCGCCCTCAGCAGCGCGGAGTGGTCCAGTCCGCCGTCGCCCTGCGCGCGCAGGCTCGCCACCAGCTGGGCGACCACGGCACCCACGGGCAGGGCGGCGCCCACGGAGCGGGCGGCGTCGGTGACGATGCCCATGTCCTTGTGGTGCAGATCGATCCGGAAGCCCGGCGTGAAGTCCCGGTTCAGGAAGTTGTCCTTCTTCCGGGTCAGCACCGTCGAGCCGGCCAGTCCGCCGTTCAGGACCTCGAGCGCCGCCGTGAGGTCCACGCCGGACTTCTCCAGGAAGACCACGGCCTCCGCGCACGCCTGGATGTTGACGGCGACGATCAGCTGGTTGGCGGCCTTCACGGTCTGCCCCGAGCCGTGCGGGCCGCACCGCACGATCGTCCTGCCGAGCGCCTCGAAGAGCGGCTTCGCCTCCTCGAAGTCGGCCTGCCCGCCGCCCACCATGATGGACAGCACCGCCTCGACGGCCCCCGCCTCACCGCCCGACACGGGGGCGTCGAGCACCCGGATGCCCTTGTCCTTCGCGGCGGCGGCCAGATCGACCGAGGTCTGTGGGGTGATCGAGGACATGTCGATCAGCAGCGCCCCGGAACGGGCGTTCTCCAGGATGCCGCCGGGGCCGTACGCGATCGCCTCGACCTGCGGCGACGCCGGAACCATCGTGATGATCACATCGGCGTTCCGTACGGCCTCGGCGACCGAGCCGGCCACGGTGCCGCCGGCACCCGCCAGCCGGTCCAGCTTCTCCCGCTCCAGGGTGTGGCCGGTGACGTCGTAGCCCGCCTTGATCAGGTTCTCGGACATCGGGGAGCCCATGATGCCGAGACCGATCCAGGCGACCGCCGGGCGGGTCGGGCGGGAGGAAGGGGGAAGGTTGCTCATGTCGGAGTGCCTCTCGATACGAGGGTTCTGGTCAGCGGGGGAGCCAGTCGAAGGCATCCGTGCCGGGGCGGTCGCCGGTCTTGTACTCCAGGCCGACCCAGCCGTCGTATCCGGCCTTGCGCAGCCGGTCCAGGAGGTCCTCCAGCGGGAGCGAACCGGTGCCGGGGGCGCCGCGGCCGGGGCTGTCGGCGATCTGCACATGGCCGGTCCTTCCGGCGTACCGGTCGATCACCGCCGGCAGGTCCTCGCCGTTCCTCGCCAGGTGGTAAAGGTCCATCAGGAAACGGGCGTTGCCCAGTCCCGTGGCCGCGTTCACCTGGTCCACGACATCCACGGCGGCGGGCGCCGACACCAGTGGGTACCGCGGTGACTCGGGCGCGTTCAGCGCCTCGATCAGCAGCATCGCGCCGATTTGGTCGGCGGCGCGGGCGGCGAGGGCGAGGTTCTCCAGCGCGAGCGCGTCCTGCTCGGCCGGGTCCACGCCGTCGACCCGGTTGCCGTACAGCGCGTTCAGCGCCGTACAGCCGAGGGAGTGGGCGAAACCGGCGGCCACGTCGATGTTGGCGCGGAACCGCTCCGACTCCTCACCGGGGACGGACAGGGCGCCCCGGTCGGGGCCGGGGAGCCGTCCGGCGTAGAAGTTCAGGCCGGTGAGGTGTACGCCCGCGTCCTCGATCGCCCTGTGCAGCGCGTCGAGCCGAGATCGTCCGGGAGTGGGGGAGTCGACCCAGGGCCACCACAGCTCGACCGCGGTGAAACCGGCTGCGGCGGCGGCCGCCGGGCGCTCCAGGAGCGGGAGTTCGGTGAAGAGGATCGACAGATTGACGTCGAACCGCTGGTCTGCGAATCCCATCGGGGACGGCCTTCCTGTAATTCCGTATAGTGGAAATTACTTTCTATTCAATGGAAGATTGCCGCCACTGCCGCGGACTGTCAAGGGGGCAGGGCGAGGCCGGCGCCGGCGCCCGCTGCGGTCCGGCTGCCGGGATCCTGGCGGCCTGTTCGGCGACCGCGAGTCCGGCACGCCCGACACCTTCGCCGCGTCCCGCGTCCCGGCCTGAAGACGCCGCCGGTCGGCTCCACGAGATCGGCCTCGCACTGCGGGGCGCTGCCGCTCACGGCCCTCGGGCTCCGCCGCACACCGCTTGACGGCCAGGCCACCGACGTACGGGGCCTCCTCCCGCCACCCGTCGTGACCTGCCCGTTCTCAGTCGTGGTAGGCGTGGGTCTGGGTGGCCTTGACCGTGGCCCAGACCGTCGCACCGGCGTGCAGGTCGAGTTCCGCGGCGGCGACCGTGGTCAGATCGGCGGCCAGCGGCAGTTCGCCGGTGAGGGCGGCGCGTATCCGGTCGCCGTGCGTCTCCATGCCGGCGACCTCGCAGCGCCAGAGATTCCGGGCGCTGGAGCCCGTGGGGCGGTCCCGGTGGAGGGTGACCGCGCTGGGCGGGAAGGCGACGAACGCCGGCCCGGTCAGCTCCTCCGCCGTCGTGATCACCGGCCCGTCGTCGAGCCGTACCGTGTGCCCCTTTGCCCGGCCCCGGTAGAGGTTGAGGCCGACCAGATGGGCGATGTAGTCGGTGCGGGGGTGACGGGCGATGTGGCCGGGCGTGCCCTCCTGGACGACGTGGCCCTCCTCGATGACGACCAGATGGTCGGCGAGCACCATGGCGTCGAGCGGATCATGTGTGACGAGTACGGCGACGGCCTCGAAGTCCGCCAGATGGCGCCGGAGTTGGGCGCGGACATCGAGACGGGTGCGGGCGTCGAGGGCGGCGAGGGGCTCGTCGAGGAGCAGCAGCCGGGGGTGGGTGGCCAGGGCGCGGGCGAGCGCGACCCGCTGGGCCTGGCCGCCGGAGAGCCGGCGCGGCTTGGCACCGGCGTGCTCGGACAGCCCCATCCGCTCCAGCCAGGTGGCGGCCTGCGCGCGTGCCTGCGCCTTGCCCGCGCCCCGGCAGCGGGGACCGAACGCGACGTTGTCCAGCGCGGAAAGGTGCGGGAAGAGCAGGTAGTCCTGGAAGACCACCCCGACCGGCCGCGACTCCGGCGGCGTACGGTCCAACTCCCGCCCGTCGAGCCGCAGCCGACCGCCGTCCGACAGCGGGACAAGGCCGGCGAGGGCCCGCAGGGCGGTGGTCTTGCCGGCGCCGTTGGGCCCGAGCAGCGCGACCACGTCACCGGGTGCGGCGGCCAGCGGCACATCGAGACGGAAGGCACCGCGCTCGACGACGAGCCGCGCGTCGAGCCCTTCGCCGGACGGGACTTCGAGGGCGGATGTCTCGGCGATGCCGGTCATGAGGCGGTCATCCAGCGGTCGCGCAGTCCGGCGAGTACGGCGATGGACACGGCCAGCAGCACCAGGCTGAGCGCGATGGCCGCCTCCGGGTCGTTCTGCAGGGCGAGGTACACGGCCAGGGGCATGGTCTGGGTGCGGCCGGGGAAGTTCCCCGCGAAGGTGATCGTCGCGCCGAACTCGCCGAGCGCCCGCGCCCACGCCAGTACGGCACCGGCCGCGACGCCGGGCGCGATCAGCGGCAGCGTCACCCGGCGGAACGCGGTGAAACGGGACGCGCCGAGCGTGGTGGCCGCCTCCTCGTAGCGGGGGTCGGCGGCGCGCAGCGTGCCCTCGACGCTGATGACGAGGAACGGCATCGCCACGAACGCCTCGGCGATGATCACGCCGGTGGTGGTGAACGGCAGCGTGATCCCGAACCAGGAGTCCAGCCACCGCCCCACGACCCCGTTGCGGCCCAGCGCCATCAGCAGGGCCACACCGCCCACCACCGGCGGCAGCACCAACGGCAGTGTCACCAGGGCCCGTACGAGCCCACGGCCCGGGAACTCGACCCGGGCCAGCAGCCAGGCCAGCGGTACGCCGATCACGATGCTCACCACGGTCGCGGCCGTGGCGCAGATCAGCGACAGCCGCAGCGCCTGCCACACCTCCGTGCTGGTCAGCAGCTCGGGCATGCTCGACCAGGGCGCCCGCAGCAGCAGCGCGACCAGCGGGAGCACCAGGAACGCCAGGCCGATCAGGGCGGGCACGAGCAGCGGGAGCGGCGCCCCGCCGGTCGCCGTACCGGATCTGCGCGGTGCCGTCACGGCGCGGTGAACCCGGCTCCGGTCAGCACCTTCTGGCCCTCGGCGGACCGCACCAGCTCGATGAACGCCTTGCCGGCGCCGGCGTTGGGGGCGTCCTCGAGCAGGGTGATCGGATAGTCGTTGACCGCCTCGGCGGCTTCGGGGAACTCCACGCCCTCCACCCTGTCACCGGCCGCCCTCACATCCGTCCTGTACACGACGGCGGCGTCGGCCTCCTTGAGGACCACCTTGTTGAGGGCGGACTTGACGTCCTCCTCGTAGGACACCGGGGTGAGTCTCAGATCGGCCGCGGTCAGCGCCTTCTCGGCGGCGGCGCCGCACGGCACCGTCCTGTCGCACAGCACGACCTTCAGACCGTCACCGGTGAGGTCCTTCAGGGAGGTGATCCGGTCCGGATTGCCGGGGAGGGTGGCGATCTCCAGCCCGTTGCGGACGAACGTGGCCGGGATCCCCTCCGTCGCCCCGGCGTCCGTGACGGTCTTCATCGTCCTGGGGCTGGCCGAGGCGAACACATCGGCGGGAGCGCCGCTGGTGATCCCCGCGGCGAGCGAGTCACTGCCGCCGAAGTTGAAGACGACCTCCGTACCGGGGTGCTCCTTCTCGAACCGCCTGCCCAGCTCGGTGAAGCTCTCCGTCAGCGAGGCGGCGGCGAACACGTTCACCGTCCCGGACACCCCCGCCGGCGCCGAGGCGTCCGGCTCGCCGCCGGAGGACGAACAGGCGCTCAGGGCCAGCAGCGCGGCGACGCCCGCCCCGGTCACCTGAAGTATCCGGCCGTACCGGCGCGTGGTTCGGGTCATCTCGGGTCCACTCCCTCACCGTCCTGAACGGACGCTTCCACGTTTCCCGGCGACCACGTGATCCCGTGGCCCCGCTTCACCCGTGTCGCCGATCATACTGCCGTAGATGTCAAGTGAAACACCCGCTGTTCCTCGCAAGGGCGAGATGATTGTTTGAATCACCTGGCATGTGCGTAGGTGCTGGACGGGTTGTCCAGGTGTGGTCCTTCGGCTCCTCACGGCCGCCCCGGACGACGCCCCGCCCGGCCGGTCCCGCGCCCGGCCCGTCCTGCTCCAGGACCGCCGCGGGGGGAGTCCGTTAAGGTCGTGCCGACCTGGGCCGGCGGCCGATGTGACGCGCAGGTCGGAGTCGATGCCATGTGGGGGCGCAGTGCGATTGCGGGTGGAGTTCACGACCGAGCCCTTCGACCTCGACGAGGCGCCCGCGCACGCGGTGGTGGCGCGGGAGGTCGTCGAAGGGGCCGAGCTGGACGCCGTCGATGTCGGGCCGTTCGGCAACACCGCGGAGGGCGGAGCGGAGGCGGTCCTCGACGCGGTGGACGCGGTGCTGCGCAGGGCGCTGACGGCCGGTGCCACCCGGATCTCCCTCCAGGTCAATGTCGTAGAGGAGAGCGACCGGTGAGCGAGGCGTTCATCGCGGCGGTGAAACCGCTGGTCGACGCCATGGGCGGCGAGATGATCCCGCCCGACGAGGCCGGCAGCGACGACGTCGTGCTCTCCTGGCAGGGGGCCGGCGTCGTCGCCGTACGGCTGCCGCAGCTCGCGGACTCCCTCGACCACATCCTCGCGGCCCTGGAGCGCGCGAACGGACGGCCGCTCGCGGACCTGGACCGCAAGGCCAAGCAGGAGATCGTGCGCGGTCTGGAGGCGCGCGGCGCCTTCGCCGTACGGCACGGCGTGGAGACGGTGGCGAGCGCCCTCGGGGTCAGCCGCTTCACCGTCTACAACTACCTGAACCGCGAGAAGGGCATCTGAGCCCCGGATTTTCAACAAACTGTTGACGCGCTGCCCGCCTCGGCGTTCACTGTCGGCACGCCTGTTTCAGCACGCGGCCACGGAGGCTCACGTGTCGTCGACCCCCACCCCTGCGGGCCTGGCCCGCTTCAACGCACTGGAGGAACACGCGGCCCTCGCCGCACTCCACCGGGCCTGCGCCTCCACCGCATGGGTCCGCCGCATGCTGGCCGCCCGCCCGTACGCCACCGCCGGCGATCTGTACGCCGCCGGTGACGCCGCCATGGCAGGCCTGACCGCGGCCGACCTGGACGAGGCGATGGCCGGACACCCGCCGATCGGCCGCCCCGAACCGGGGGACCCGGTCTCCGCGCGGGAGCAGAGCGGCATGGCGGCCGCGCCGGACGGCCTCAGGGCCGAGATGCTCGAACTGAACCTGGCCTACCAGGAGCGGTTCGGTCATGTGTTCCTCATCTGCGCCACCGGCCGGACCGCCGGGCAACTGCGCGACGCCGTCAGGGAACGCCTCGGCAACACTCCGGAACGGGAACGCGAGACCGTCCGCACCGAACTGGGGAAGATCAACCGCATCCGGCTGGCCCACCTGGCCGAAGGCGAACGCGGAGAGGACTGACATGAGCACCGACACCACCGCCTCCGTGTCCACGCACATCCTGGACACCAGCGCCGGCCGCCCCGCGGCGGGCGTCGCCGTCCGCCTCGCCGCCCGCGCGGGCCGGCACGCGGACTGGACGGCGCTCGGCGGCTCCGCGACCGACGCGGACGGGCGGTGCGAGGACCTGCCGGCGCTGCCGGAGGCCGCCACCCACGTACGGCTCGACTTCGCCGTCGAGGCGTACCTCGAGGACTCCGCCGAGAACGGGGACAGCGGCGCCGCGGTGTTCTTCCCGGAGGTGACGGTCACGTTCGCCGTCGTCCCGGGCGAGCACTATCACGTACCGCTGCTGCTCAACCCGTTCGGCTACTCCGTCTACCGAGGGAGCTAGCTCCATGCCGACCATCCTGGGACAGAACCAGTACGGCAAGGCCGAGAACCGGGTCGTGAGGATCACCCGGGACGGCGCCACCCACCACATCAAGGACCTCAACGTCTCCGTCGCACTGTCCGGCGACATGGACGAGGTCCACTACTCCGGCTCCAACGCCAGCGTGCTGCCGACCGACACCACGAAGAACACCGTGTACGCGTTCGCCAAGAAGTACGGCATCGAGTCGGCCGAACAGTTCGGCATCCACCTGGCCAGGCACTTCGTCACCTCCCAGGAGCCCATCCAGCGGGCCCGAATCCGCGTCGAGGAGTACGCGTGGGAGCGGATCGGGGGGGCGTGCGAGGGGGCGGTCGAGGGCGGGCACTCCTTCGTCCGCAAGGGCCAGGAGACCCGGCTGACGCAGATCACCTACGATGGCGAACGCTGGGAGGTGATCTCCGGCCTCAAGGACCTGACCGTACTCAACTCCACCGACTCCGAGTTCCGGGGCTACGTCAAGGACGCGTACACGACCCTCGAGGAGACCCGCGACCGCGTCCTCGCCACCTCGGTCTCCGGCCGCTGGCGGTTCAACTGGACCGGCGACGACCGGCGGATGCCCGACTGGGAGCGGTCCTACACGCAGGTCAGGAAGCACCTCCTCCAGGCCTTCGCCGAGACCTACTCCCTGTCCCTGCAGCAGACGCTGTACGAGATGGGCGCGCGGATCATCGACCGCCGCGACGAGATAGACGAGGTCCGCTTCTCCCTCCCCAACAGCCACCACTTCCTGGTCGACCTGGAGCCCTTCGGGCTGAGCAACGACAACGAGGTGTACGTCGCCGCCGACCGCCCCTACGGCCTGATCGAGGCAACGGTCCTGCGGGACGGAGGAGAGGCGCGCATACCGGCGGACCTCACCCACCTCTGACCGCACAGGGACCGGCCCTGCCCTCTCCTCTCCACGCACGCGAAAAGGACGCACCATGGCAGCAGACCGGCGCACCGTCATCGAGAACGCCGCGATCGCGACCGTCGACGCGCACGGCACCGAGTACGCCTCCGGACACGTCGTCCTCGCCGGCAACCGCATCGAGTCGCTCGGCGCGGGTGCCGCTCCCGCCGGCCTGGAGAACGTCGTACGCCGGATCGACGCGACCGGCCATCTGGTGACCCCCGGCCTGGTCAACACCCATCACCACTTCTACCAGTGGATCACCCGGGGCCTGGCCACCGACCACAACCTCTTCGACTGGCTCGTCGCCCTCTACCCGGTCTGGGCGCGCATCGACGAACCGATGGTCCACGCGGCGGCCCAGGGCTCGCTCGCCATGATGGCCCGCGGTGGCGTCACCACGGCCATGGACCACCACTACGTCTTCCCGCGCGGCACCGGCGACCTGTCCGCCACCATCATCGGCGCCGCCCGCGACATGGGCATCCGCTTCACCCTCGCCCGCGGCTCCATGGACCGGGGGGAGAAGGACGGTGGACTGCCGCCCGACTTCGCCGTCGAGACCCTCGACGACGCGCTCGCCGCCACCGAGGAAACGGTGCGCCGGCACCACGACGCCTCCTTCGACGCCATGACCCAGGTCGCCGTCGCGCCCTGCTCTCCCTTCTCCGTCTCCACCGAACTCATGCGACACGGAGCCGAGTTGGCGCGGCGGCTCGGCGTACGCCTGCACACGCACGGCTCGGAGACCGTGGAGGAGGAGAAGTTCTGCCACGAGCTGTTCGGTAGGGGCCCGACCGACTACTTCGAGTCCACCGGCTGGCTCGGTGAGGACGTGTGGATGGCGCACTGCGTCCATATGAACGACTCCGACATCGCCGCGTTCGCCCGTACGGGAACGGGAGTTGCCCACTGCCCGTCCTCCAACGCCCGGCTGGCGGCCGGTATCGCCCGCGTCCCTGACATGCTCGCCGCGGGCGTCCCGGTGGGCCTCGGGGTCGACGGCACGGCGTCCAACGAGTCCGGCGAACTCCACACCGAACTCCGCAACGCCCTGTTGGTCAACCGCCTCGGCCCGCACCGCGAAACCGCCCTGAACGCCCGCCGGGCACTCCGCCTGGGCACCTACGGCGGAGCCCAAGTGCTGGGCCGAGCCTCGGAGATCGGCTCCCTGGAGCCGGGCAAACTCGCCGACCTGGTCCTGTGGCGCATGGACACCCTGGCCCATGCCTCCATCGCCGACCCGGTGGCCGCGCTGGTTCTCGGCGCGGCGGCCCCGGTCACGGCATCCTTCGTCGACGGCGACCAGATCGTGCGGAACGGCCGCCTGCTCACGGCCGACGAGGACGAGATCGCCCGCTCCACCCGTACGGAGGCCCGGCGACTGGCGGGCATCGCAGCACAGGGCTGATCACCCCGAGAACTCCGCCCGGCGTAGCTGCGGGCAGTCGTGCCGCTGGGGCGGCACGGGTGGGTGCAGCGGCACCCGCGAACGCGGCCCACTGCACCACCCCCGGCCCCCCTACACCGCCGCCCCCACCTCCTCCCGCAGCCGGGGCAGCATGTCGTGGTACACCCCCGGACACAACGTCGAGCCGTAGTCCTTGTGACCGAAGATCTGCGCGGCAGGAATGCCGTACCGGACGCACGCATACGCGCACAGGGTCACCAGCACATCCCACTGAGCGCCCGGCGGTACCGCCCCCGCGTGGTACGCCCCCTCGCAAGCGATCCCCATCGCCCGCTCGTTCTGCCCGGACGTGTGCGCCCCGAGCACAAAGCTCCGCCCGCCCCGCAACGACTGAAGACTCCCGTGCCGCCCCTCGGTGATCCAGCCGCCCCGGCTGACGAGAAAGTGATACCCGGTGTCGACCCACCCGTTCTCGTCCAGATGCAGGTCCTGCACCCAGTGCGCGTGCGCATGAGCCCGCGCCCGCGAGGAATCCGCGGTGTTCGCGCTGACCGTATGGTGAATCACGATCCGACTCGGCCGGTACTGGAGGACGCCGATGTTCCCCTGCGGGGAACGGGCGCCCCAGGCCCCTGTCGAGTCGATGTCCGGCTCTATGGCGTCGGCGCCGCGCGCACGCGCGACACCGGGCACGGCGCCGACGGCGGCCATTCCCGCCGCACCGGCGATCAGAAGCCGACGCCGAAAGGCACTCTCGGATTGCACGATCACTCCTCGGACACGCAGTCGGGGTGGGGGTGGAGGGGAGCCGACGACGAGCACCCGCCGACTCCCCGAGCGACCGAACGTCAGGTGTTGTTCGCCAGTGCCAGCAACCGCTCACGGGACCCGTTGAACTGGTTCCGGTCCACACTCCCCGCGACCCCGCTCACCGCCCCGGTGCTGGTGTACTGCCACACCGTCCAGGTGGGGAACCCGCTGGGGATCGTCGGTGCCGACGCGGATGTCCAGTGCGCCACCCACAACGGACTCTTGGCGCCCATACCGGTCCAGCTCCCGGTGCAGGTGTTCCACCAGCCGGCTGTCGTATAGATCACGACATCACGCCCGGTACGCGCCTTGTAGGCGGTGTAGAAGTCGTTGACCCAGGTACGCATCTGCGTCGTGGACAGCCCGTAGCACATCGCCCCGTACGGGTTGTGCTCGATGTCCAGCACACCCGGCAGGGTGAGATCGTCACGCGACCAGCCACCCCCGTTGCCGGCGAAGTAGTTCGCCTGGGTGGCGCCGCTGGAGGCGTTCGGGAGGGCGAAGTGGTACGCCCCACGGATCACACCCGCGTTGTACGCGGCGGGATAGTTGCTGTTGAACCGGTCGTCCTTGTACGAGGTGCCCTCGGTCGCCTTGATCCAGGCGAACTGGATACCGGCGCCGCGTACCGACCCCCAGTTGATGGCACCCTGCCAGTGCGATACGTCGATGCCCTGGACTCCGTCGGTGGGGGCCTGCACGCCACGGGTGGGCGCGTCGGCCGGAGCGGAACCCTCGTGCGCAAGGGTGCCGACACCCATGTAGGCCTCGCCGGGTTCCACGTGGACACGGTCCCGGTCGGGCCCCGGCGCGGCGGTCGCGCCGCCCGCCGCGGTGGCCGTCAGCGCGAGTGCGGCACCGAGGATGCCGAGCGCACTGACGATTCGTCTGCGGGGGTGGGGGAGAAGGGACATGGGGCTGCCTCCTGACACATGTGGGGATGAGCGAAGGAGGTGACGTCGGCCGCTGCCACCTGGGCAGTTCCGTGCAGATGAACGTACCGATTGACGTGCGCGCGTCATTAGTTACGCACGTAGATTCCGGGCCTGTAAAGAGCTTCCGTTTCTCTCTGGTGGTCTGGTCCACTGTAGGAGCGGATGGCCTGGAAACTTGGGAACCGGGCGGCTGAAACTTTCACAGCGTGAAAGCTCGGCTACAGCCCGAACAGCCCCGGGGCCTTCGCCAGGTCCCGGAACACGTCCTCGGGGTTCGGCACGAGCTTGCGCCGTTTGAGGTCCATCAGCCCGCCGACCGCCGTGAGCTCGGCCGCCACGGTGCCGTCGGCCTTGGTGATCGTCTGCTGGATGGTGAAGGTCTTGCCGCCGCTCCAGACGAAGGCGCAGCTCACGTCGGCCTCGTCACCGGCGAGCAGCTCACGCCTGTAACGGATGGTGGTCTCCAGGGCGACCGGTCCCACGCCCTGGGAGATGAGCCCCGACTGGGTGATCCCCGCCTCCTGGAGCAGCGACCAGCGCGCGTGTTCCGCGTAGTTGAGGTACACGGCCTGGTTGAGGTGACCCTGCACATCGGTCTCGTACCCGCGCACGGTCACCCGCACGGAAAACGGCTCGCTCACGGTGGCTGTCCCCTTCACACCCGCTCGGCAGAGATGGTTGCCCGACCCACCGATCTTGGCATGCCTCTCACACCCGGCGCGGGGAGGCCAGCAGATAACGCGCCCGCGTCCTGGGCTCGGTGTACTCCCCGACCTGCCACCCGGCCCCCTCCAGCGTGGCCGCGCAGGCCCGCAGCGCGTCGCCGTCCGCCTCGTACACGGCGACCGCCTCGGGCTGCGGGGTCTCCCGCACGCGATAACCACCCTCGCCCTCACCGGCGGGCCGATGTCCCGCCGCCTCCAACGCGAGCGCGGCGGCCTGCACGAGATGCGAACGCTCCCACCCGCAGGGCCGGTCGGTGGCCCCGTCCGGATTGGTCATCCGCCGCAACTCGAGCATCCCCTGCCAGGCACCGCGCACCTCCCGGAGCCGGCCGGGCCGCGACCCCACCGCAGAGTGCTCACCCCCGACCCGCGCGGCGAACACCCCGGCCGTGTCCGGCCCCTCGACCGGCTCGGGCGCGGCGTCCTCCTCCCGCGCCCGATGCCCCGCCGGGGTCAGAAAATGATCGTGCGGCGGCCGGGGATGCCGAAACGCCAGCCCCCGCTTCACCAACGCGGCAAGCTGGGCCGGCGTACCACCCCGCAGCCGCCCGCTACCACCCTCGGCACCCTCGACGAGGCGCCGCTGAGCGGCGCTGAGCGGTCGGCTCATCGAGACCCGGAGAGATACGGCGCGAAGGCGACCTCGACGCACCCGGGACCGTCGGCGGAGCCGCAGCTGCTCTCGAACCACTCCAAGGAGCCGCAGTGCTCCGTGGGGGGATGGGTCATCATGTCTCTCCCGACGCTGTCCCGATGAAGACGAGCTCCCGCATCACCATTTTGCCCCCGCGCGGGCGGCGCAGCGTCACCTCTCCCTGGACGACGGGGCCGCGCTGTCAGTGGGGACCGAGATCATGCCTCGATGGGCGAACTGGTGGAGCATGTAGAAGAGCAGGACCGCGTGTGGCAGGGTTGGCTGACCGAGGCCGAATTGCGCGAGGTCGCCGACCATCGGCCCTTCGTTCCGGGAGGACGGGAAGCTCTGCGCCGATACCTGCGGTCCGAGTCCGGGCCGGCAGCCGGGAAGGCGTCTCCCCGGCGATGTGCCGAGGGCGGTGGCGACCGCGATGCTGCCGGCGTGATCCCTTGGAACCTGCTGGTCATCGACAGGGCTCTGCACGCCAGTTGGGCCGCTGACACCTGTTCCCCGGACGACCTCGCCCGCGCCGGCTGGCAGCCCGACAACCCGGCGTGGGGTCACTGCGACATCACCGCCTTGATAGTGAACGACATCTTCGGTGGCGACCTCGTGGTCGGGGAGGTCCACTGCGGCGGGGAACAGCACGGATTCCACTGGTGGAACCGATTGCCCAGCGGTCTGGACCTCGACCTGACGCGCGAGCAGTTCCGGAACGGCCAGACCGTCACCGCGTCCCGAGTCGTCGAACGTCCACCCGGGCCGCTTCCTCGGCGCTGGGAGGAGTATCTCCTTCTGCGCGAGCGCGTCATCGAGCACCTCGGTCACCTCCCCGAGCCCGCCTGACCCGCGGAGCGGGAGGACTCGGCCAGTCGCTCTCCGCAAGGGGGTCAGGTGCGGGAGAAGGGCGCCCAGGCGGCGATCTCGAAGCCGGAGCCTTTGCGGCGGATCTCGAAGGCGCCGTGGCCGGGCAGATGGGCGGGCAGGACGAGGGCGTTGTGGTCGGCGGCGTAGGCGTACATCCGGGCCCGGCTGGCGCGGGCGGTGTCCTCGTCCTCCTCGAAGCAGCTGTTGAGGTGGGGTTCGTGGACCTGGATCGCGCCGTGCATCAGATCGCCTGCGAAGACCGCGCGGTCGCCTCCGGACTCGAGGTGGATGACCGACGAGCCCGGGGTGTGCCCGGGTGCCGCCTCGAGCCGGAGGCCGGCGTCGATGACGTAGGAGTCGTCCCAGGTCCTGACGAGTCCGGCGTCGAGCACCGGGTCGACGCTGTCCTCGTACACGTTCTGGTTCCCCCGGCCGAACCGGGTGTTGGGGAGGTTCTCCGGACGCCAGTACTCGACGTCGGCGCGCGGCATCAGATAGGTCGCGTTGGGGAACGTGGGCACCCAGTCGCGTCCCTCGAGCCGGGTGTTCCAGCCGACGTGGTCGTCGTGCAGATGGGTGTTGACGACGAGGTCGACGTCCTCCGGCATGATGCCGGCCGCGGCGAGATTGTCCAGGTAACCCGTGTTCAGATACGACCAGATGGGCTGCAGCGGACGGTACTTGCCATTGCCCGCACCGGTGTCGATCAGGATGACCCGGCCCTCGCTGCGCAACGCCCAGGACTGGGTGGCGACGCGCGTCAGGTCGGTGCGGGCGTCCCAGTGATCCGGGTCCAGCAGCGCGGCGTGGCGCTGCCATTCCTCCGGTTCGGAACCGGGGAAGAACACGTCGGTCGTCATCGGCGAGACGTCGGAGAACTCCATGACGCGGGTGATCTCGACGTCCCCCAGCGTCATCGTGATGACCTGGGACTCCGTGGCAGGGGTGGTGGGCATGCGGCTACCTCGATCAGGTGGGAGGGCTGTGAAGTGCTCCGTGCGACCGACTCTCCAGCCCCCGGGGCGGAGGGAACCAGACCCGCTTCTGCCTACCCCTGGCAGGTACAGGCGACGGGCCGGGCCGGAGCGCATACTTGCCGTCATGGACCGCAGATCACCGCTCGGTGAGTTCCTGATGGCGCGGCGGGCACAGCTGAGCCCGGACGACGTCGGCCTGCCCCGGTACGGGGAACGGCGCCGGGTGCCCGGTCTGCGCCGGGAGGAACTCGCGATGCTCGCGGGGGTCAGCGCCGGCTACTACACGCGGCTCGAACAGGGACAGTCGCTCAACGCCTCGGCGGAGGTCCTCGACGCGATCGCGACCGCTCTTCGGCTGACCGCGGCCGAGCGGGAGCACCTGTCCGTCCTGTCGACGACGGCGAACCACCGGACCGCACCGTCGCCACCTCCCGACGAACACGCCTCCGCCGATCTCCGTACGCTGCTGGCCGCCATGGAGGACGTGCCCGCACTCGTCGTGGGCCGCCGCAACGACGTACTCGCCTGGAACGGAGCCGGGCACGCGCTGCTCGCCGGACACCTGGACGAGGCCTCGCCCGACGACCCGGACACCCGGCCCAACCTGTCCCGGCTGGTCTTCCTGGACGCGCACACCCGCGCCCTCTACCGTGACTGGCCCGCCAAGGCCCACGCCGTGGTCGGCAACCTGCGCATCCTGACGGCCCGCAATCCCCGCGACACCCGTCTCGCCGCACTGGTGGGCGAACTGGCCATCCGCAGCTCCGAGTTCGCGTCCCTGTGGGCCGAGCACACCGTCGAGCCCTGTGGCCGCGACGTCTACGACCTGGCCCATCCGGTCGTCGGGAACCTGACCGTCACGCAACAGACGTTCCCCGTACCGCAGGCTCCGCATCAGTCCCTCGTCATGATCACGGCGGAGGCCGGAACCCCCTCGTCCGCGGCGCTGACGATGCTGGGACAGGCTCGCGGACAGGGCGTCACGAAGCGCCACTAACCGGCATCCGCCCCTCGCCAGGCCACCGCTGAACGGACTTCGCGGTGGAGCGGGTCGCGCGCAACGACGTGAGGAGGCGCAGCCGGTCCGCGTCGGCGCTGCCCGGCTCGGCGGTGGGAGGCGGCGGATCCAGCCGTGGGCGGGCGACTCTGGGCTGCGGCCGAGGAATTGTAGGGCGTCCACTACCTGTGAGCCGTTGAGCCCGCCGGGCCGGCAGCTACCCCCTGCGGAACGTGGTGAGCGTCCGGCGGGCGTGGGCGGACCAGGCCGGTGCCTGGGACGGGGCCAGGGCCGTCAGGTGGGTCTCCATGTCGCTGATCGTGCGTTCCGCGGCGGTCTCCTCGCCTTGGAAGGTCTGCCAGGACGCCTGCGCCAGGTGGGCGCTGCACCAGCGTTCCAGATGCCCGGTCCGGCCCCGGTCCAGCACGAGCACCCGCCCATGGGCCACCGCCAGCCGGAACCCGCGCTCGGCGGCGCCGTCACGGAGACACCGCATCGCGGTGGCGCCCGAGACCAGCGCCGTCTCCACGCACGCCTCGTGCACCGCGTCCCGCGGGAACCTCTCCGCCAGCCATACGAGACTGCCGCACAGGTCCTCCAGGGCCTGCGACACCTGGTCCGGCTCGACGAAGGCCAGGGAGCCCGACATCAACTCCTCGCGTCGCCGGGCCAGATCGTCGAGCAGTCGGTCCACGTGGCGCGGCCGCACGTCCCGTACCTTCGCCAGGTCGGCGAGGCGGACGTCCAGGCCCTCGAGCAGCATCGCGTGAGGGTCGGCGCCGAGCGAGGCGGCCGTGTCCACGGCCTGCCGGGGAAGGAGGCGCTGCCATGGGTACGCGGTCCGCTCGGCGAAGTGGCGGCGCATCGTCTCCATCTCGCGGACCGCGCCGTCCAGGTCCCCGGAGCGATGGAGCGCCACGGACAGGGCTCCCCGCAGCCGCGCCGCCTCGTCCACCAGGTCGGTGCGCCCGTCGTCGATCAGACTCCGGTACTCCCGCAGCGCCTGGTGCGCGGGGGCCTGTGCCTCGGTGACATGCCCGAGCCGCAGCAGCACGTTGACCCGGCGCTGACGGGCGTCCGCGACTTCGCGCAGGGACACCTCGCCGCGTTCGAACAGGGACTCCACCGCCGTGGTGATCCCGTCGGCCACCGCCAGCGCCTCCTTGTGCCGGTCCAGGTCGCCCAGCGCGGCGTTGAGGGTTTGCAGGCAGCGCACCCGGACCTGTTCCTCCTGCGGTTCGGCCGGAGTGCCCAGCGCGTCCAGCGCGAGCCGTACTTCGCGGCACGCCGCCTCGGGCTTTCCCGACCTGCGCAGCAGCACGGCCCGCCCGGTGTGGATCAGCGTCGAGACCAGCCGGCCGCCCGAGCCGGCGGCGGACGCCGAACCCAGCACGCGCTCGGCCTCGTCGAACTCCCTTGCCGCGGCCGCCCCGTCGCCCGCGTCGATGTGGGCGTCGGCGAGTTTGCGCCGGGCCTCGGCCCGGTCGACGAGCCAGGCGTCCCGGCCGTCCGTGGCACTGAGCCGGTCCCACACCTCGACGGCCCGCCGGGCGAGGGCTACGGCGGCGGCGGGGTCCTCCAGCGCCCGTACGAGGGTCGACTCGTGGTCACGGGCCTGCGCCAGATAGCGGACGTAGTCGAGCCGGCCGTCGCGCAGCACGGCGTCCTCCAGCAGCGAGCGCGCCGACCGGTACGCGGCGAGAGCCTGCTGCGGCCGTCCGGCGTGTTCGTCGCCCAGGGCCGACAACAGCAGCGCCCGGCCCAGATCCCCGGCGACATCGTGCCGGCCCCGCTCGTGCACCAGGGGCTCGTACAGGGCGATCGCCGCCCGCGCGTGGACCGCGGGGGCCTGCGTGCCCTTCGCGGTCACCGCCCGGTTGAGGCGCACGGCGGCCCGTACGGCGTCGAGGTCGGTGCGGCCCGGAGCGGCGGCGGCCTCGATCAGCGCGTCGGCCCGCTCCCATGCGGCGGCGGCCTCGTCGGTCCGTCCTGTCTTCTCCAGCGCCGCTGCCCGGCCGGCCAGCGCCAGTGCCAGCCCTTCGTCCTCACCGGCGACGGTCATGGCGTCGACGGCCTGTTCGAGGAGGGGGATCTGTTCGTGCGGGTCGTCGACCGCGTTGGCCTTCGTCCCGAGGGCCGTGCCCCGGATGCGGGCCGCCTCGACCGGATCCGACACCGCCCCCGCTCCGTCGAGGACCTGGTCGCAGATCGCGACCGACTCACCGGGGGAACCCGACAGCCGCAGCACGACGGCGAGCGAGTGCAGGACCGCGAGCCGCAGGGAGAGTCCGTGCTGCCGGTCCGGTCCTGCCAGTCCCCGCAGCGCCCGGGCGCTCGCCCGGTACGTCTCGACGGCTCCGGGCAGGTCGCCCAGGCCGTGCCGGACCCGGCCCGACTCGGCGACGACACGTGCCCACAGCAGCCGAACCGAGTCGTCGGGGTCCCGCACCGTGTCGAGAACCGCGGCCGCCTCGGTGAGCGCCCGCAGGTCCTCCATGGACTGCGACGCCCGGCTGCCGTGGCCGCTCGGCCAGAACCGCACCGCCTCCCCGGGGTCCCGGCCGGCGGCCTCATAGGCGGCGCCCAGGAGCTCCCGGGGATCCTGCCAGGCGGCCCCGCCGGGCAGCCGGCGCTCGAAGCCGCCCTTCACGGTGGGGCGCGGCGTCGAGGGCGGGGGGTCGCCGGGCAGTGGGATGCCGCACTCCCGGACCGCGGTCCGCACCAGACTGTCCGCCGCCTCCTGGAGGGACTCCGGACGCTCCCGCGGATCCGTGCGGAAGCAGGCCCGCAGCAGTGCGACCACCCCCTCGGGCATGGCGACCGGCCCCGGCGTGCCGTCCCGCAGCGTCTCCAGGTGCGTCTCCAGCGCCGCCCCGGCGAGCGTCCCCGAGGGCCAGCTGCGGCCGCCGGTGAACATCTCCAGTACGGTCACGGCCCAGCTCCACAGGTCGGCCGCCCGGCCCAGCGGACGGCCCTCGGCCTGCTCAGGGGACGCGTAACCGGGGGTGACGCCCTCCGCCACCGCGCTCGGCGGCGGAGCCTCCTCCGCCCGCGCCTCCGCCAGCGTCTGCCGCAGTACGTTCCTCAGCACCTCGCTGGTCTCCGCGTCGATGCCGTCGCCCTCCCGGGCCAGGAAGTCGAGGACGTACTCCTGCCCGATGACGTCCTGGACGTCCCGCTCACCGCCCGTCGCCAGTCCGAAGTCGGTGATCCGCGCGGCACCGGACCCGGTGAGCAGGACGTTGCCGGGCTTGGTGTCGAGATGGAGCAGGCCGTGCGCATGGGCGGCCGCCAGGCCCCAGGCCGCCTCGACGGCGATACGCAGCACGGTGCGCAGGCGCTCCCGCTCGGTGCCGGCGTACAGCCGCCCGTCCGCGATCCAGTCCGCCAGCGAACCCCCGGCGACGTACTCGCTGAACACGGCCAGCTGGGAGCCGACGGTGCGGGTGAAGTGGCAGGGGGTGATGTGCGGATACGGGGGCAGTCCGATCCAGCGCTGCGCCTCGGTGAGGAACCGGCCCTGCTCCACCGGGTCGTCCCGGTGCACCCGCTTCACCGCGTACCGGTCCCCGGTGCGCCGGCTCACCGCCAGGACGACCGCGCCGAACCCGCCCTGACCGAGGGGGCGTTCGACGACGAACTCGCCCAGCACCGTCGATCCGGCCGACCAGGCGCCGTCGTCCCGTCGGGCGGAATGCCCGGACGACGGCCAGGAACGGGAACTGTGCGTCGGCATCTGAGGGCCTTCCGGGAAGGGAGTGGGGCGCGTTACACCGCTTCCAGCGCCGACCGGAGGGCGGCCGCCGTGGGGAAGCGGATGCGCGGAGTGTCGGTGAGGGCCTCGTCGACCAGCCGGGCCAGCCGCGGAGGTACGTCCGGGGCCCGCTCGGCGAGCGGCACGGGCCGGCTGTGCCAGGCGGTCAGCCAGGGGTCGCGGTCCGGTCGGAAGTCCCGCGGGGTACGGCCGCCGCTCAGGACGAAGTACAGGGACGCCGCCACCGCCCAGACGTCCACGTCGGGCTGGACGTACTTGAAGTTGACGACCTGCTGGCGGGGCATGAAGGCGGGTGTCCCGGCGGACGCGCCGGTCCGGGTCACTCCGCTGGCCCCGGCCAGTTCGTACGACTTGGCCAGGCCGAAGTCCGCGATCTTCACCCGGGGTTGGGAGGGATCGCCGGTGAGCAGCAGGTTGTGCGGCTTGATGTCACGGTGGACCACGCCCGTGACCGGGACCGGCCTGCCCCGGGCGTCCAGGGCCTCCAGGGGTGCCGTATGGGCGTGCTGCAGTGCGTCGAGCACGTCGAGGAACAGGGCGACGGCCGCGGCCGGACCGGGCGGTTCCCCCTGGCGCACCCGCTCGTCCAGGCTGCCGCCCTCGCACAGCTCCATCACCAGGAAGTACCGTCCGTCGGCGTACCCGCAGGCGTGGGTGCGCACGATGTGGGGGTGGACGAGGGCCTCGGCCGTACGCAGCTCCCGCAGCACGCGCGGATCCCCGCCGGGAGGCGACGCGGTGTCCCCGCGCATCACCTTCACGGCGCACCGTTCACCGCTCTCCCGGTCCACGGCGCTGTACACGGTGCCCATTCCGCCCCGCCCCAGCCGCGGGCCGATCACCCAGCGGCCGAGGACCGGCGCCCGGTCCCGGATGTCCATCCGTGCTCTCCCCCGTGTTCGCGCGGATCGGAACAGGACCCTGTGATCCACGTCTCCTCGTATAGTAGGGGGCCGTACCCGAACAGGGACGGTTTGTATGGAAAGCCGTCCAACAGGGTGATGGGGTCGTGTAGTCGCACCGCTTCGAGGAGGGCCGGGATGTCCAGGGACAGTTCCGTGGATCCGTTCAGCACATTCCTCAACGCGACGAACCGTCAGGTCACCCACGGGGGTTCGCCGGCCGGACCCGGCCGCTCCACGGAGGCCCTGCCCCCCGCCGCGACGCGGGTGATCCAGGCCCTGTACGGCAGGCCCCGCACGGCGGTGGGTGACCTGCGGGTCGGACTCGGTCTGACGACACTCCAGATCGCCGAGGCGGTCGAGGTCCTCCGGCGGCTGTCGCTGGTCGAGGTCATCGCCGCCGGAGCGGACGAGGCAGTCGAAATCACCCCGAGCGGCCGGGACTTCGTCGACGGAACGCGCTAGCAGCCGGATACGGCAGGGCGGGAGGTGGCACCGGATGCAGGGATTCGTCGCGGCGGGCGTGCTGGGAGCGCTGGTGGGCACGGCCGAACTGATGTCGCGCTACCGCGACCGTCCGTCGGCCCTGCTGGGTGTCGCCAGCGCGTGGTTCTACGTCCTGCTGAACGCGGCGGCGAGCGGCGGCGTCCTGTGGCTCATCCGCACGTTCGACTGGCGCTTCGGCTCCACCTCCGCCGACCAGACGGCCGCTCTCCAGGTGCTCGTCGCCGGGCTGGCCGCGCTGGCGCTGTTCCGCAGCTCGCTGTTCAACGTCCGCATCGGGGACCAGGAGGTCGGCGTCGGTCCCAACCTCATCCTCGCGATGCTGCTCGGCGTGGCCGACCGGGGCGTGGACCGGGTCCGTGCCAAGGACCGTTCCCAGCAGGTCACCCGCATCATGCGCGGAGTGCGGTTCGCCCGTGCCCGTGTCGCCCTGCCGGCCTTCTGTCTGGCCCTGCTGCAGAACCTGCCCGAGCAGGAGCAACAGGACCTCGCGACCGCCGTGGAGTCGCTGGACGCCAGCGAGATGACGGACACGCAGAAGTCGTACGCCCTCGGCCTGCTGCTGATCAACATCGTCGGCCCGGATGTGCTCGAGGGCGCGGTGACGGCGCTGGGCGAGGAGATCGGGGAACCGCGGACGTCCCCCGGCAGCCGTCCGCAGACGCGGGCCCGCCCCGACACCGAGCCGCTCACCGCGTAGGGCGGGGCAGGCCATGCCCGACACGGAGCCGCTCATCTCGTAGGACCGGACGGGCCTACCCCATGAACTCGGGCCGCTCGTACGGCGTCCACCAGCTGAGCAGCCCCCAGACGCCGAGCCCGAGCGCGCCCACGGCGAACGCGGCCGCGAGCCATGGCCGGCGCGATGCGCGCAGGGCGAGCAGCCAGGCGGCGAGCGGGACGAGCGCACCGCCGGCGGCGATGAGCGGGAGGTCGACGTAGAGGACGCTCAGGTCCCGGTGCATGCCCTCGAAGCCGCCATGGACACTGACCCGCGCCTTCGGCGCCCAGGCGAGCACCGCCGTGACGGCTCCCACGGCCGCAAGGAGGATGCCCGCACAGCCCTGTCGCTCTTCTCGCATACCTTGAAGCGACGCGATCACCGCGCGGCCGGTTCCTTACTGCCGGTATCCGCCGAGGAATCGCCCGATCCGGCCGATCGCCGTCTCCAGGACGTCCGCGTGGGGGAGGGTGAGGATGCGGAAGTGGTCGGGGGAGGGCCAGTTGAAGCCGGTGCCCTGGACCACCTGGATCTTCTCCCTCAGCAGCAGGTCCAGGACGAACTTCTCGTCGTCGTGGATCTTGTGCACGGAGGGGTCGATGCGCGCGAACGCGTACAGCGCGCCCTTCGGTTTGACACAGCTCACGCCGGGGATCTCGTTCAGTTTCTCCCAGGCCACGTCCCGCTGTTCGCGCAGTCTTCCGCCCGGTGCCGTGAGCTCGTGGATGGACTGCCGGCCACCGAGTGCGGCCTGGATGGCGTACTGCGCGGGCGCGTTGGCGCACAGCCGCATGGAGGCCAGCATCGTCAGGCCCTCCAGGTAGTTCCGCGCGTGCTGCTTGGGGCCGGTGACCACCAGCCAGCCGGAGCGGAAACCCGCCACGCGGTACGTCTTGGACAGTCCGCAGAAGGTGAGGACGACCAGGTCGGGGGCGAGCGCGGCGGCCGAGTGGTGCACGGCGTCGTCGTAGAGAATCTGGTCGTAGATCTCGTCGGCGAGGACCATCAGGCCGTGGCGGCGGGCCAGGTCGAGGATGCCCTCGATGATCTCCTTCGGGTACACCGCGCCGGTGGGATTGTTGGGGTTGATGATGACCACGGCCTTCGTACGGTCCGTGATCTTCGCGGCCATGTCGTCCAGGTCCGGGTACCAGTCGGCCTGTTCGTCGCAGAGGTAGTGCACCGCCTTGCCGCCCGAGAGGTTCGTCACCGCGGTCCACAGCGGGAAGTCCGGTGCGGGGATGAGGACTTCGTCGCCGTCCTCCAGCAGGGCCTGTACGGCCATCGACACCAGCTCGGAGACGCCGTTGCCGAGGAGGACATCGTCGACGTCGACCGCCAGGCCCAGCGTCTGGTAGCGCTGGGCCACCGCGCGGCGGGCGGAGAGTATGCCCCGCGAGTCGGTGTAACCGTGCGCCCGCGGGAGCATCCGGATCACGTCCTGGAGGATCTCCTCGGGCGCCTCGAAACCGAACAGCGCCGGGTTGCCGGTGTTCAGGCGCAGCACGCTGTGCCCCGCCTCCTCCAGCGCGTTTGCGTGTTCGATGACCGGACCGCGGATCTCGTAACAGACCTCGCTGAGCTTGCTCGACTGCCGGAACTCCATGCGCCGCTTCCCCTCACGTGGTGTTGCTTGGTTTTACCAAGTGGACGCTTGGAAAGTCCAACAACATGTCTAGACTGCGTCGCATGTCACCACGCCGAAGCTACGACCAGTACTGTTCCGCGGCCCGCGCGCTCGATGCCGTCGGCGACCGCTGGACCCTGCTGATCGTCCGCGAACTGCTCGCAGGCCCGCGCCGCTACACCGACCTGCACGCGGACCTGCCCGGCGTCAGCACGGACGTACTGGCCTCCCGGCTCAAGGACATGGAACGCGACGGCCTCACCACCCGACGGCGACTGCCCCCGCCCGGCGCGGCGTACGTCTACGAACTCACCCCGCGCGGCGCGGGGTTGCTCCCCGTGCTCCAGGCGCTCGGCACCTGGGGCGAGGCCGAGCTGGGGGAGCGCCGCCCCACGGACGCGGTCCGCGCCCACTGGTTCGCGCTGCCCCTGCTGCGCGCCCTGGACGGCGAGGGACTGGTCGAAGTCCGCCTGGACGAGGGCAGATTCCATCTGCACGTCGGCACCGCGGAAGGCCCCGTGTACGGCGACGGTCCCGCTCCCGGCGAGCCCGACGCCCTCCTCTGCCTGGACACGGACACCTGTACGGCGATAGGCCGGGGCGAGCTGGCACTGACGGAGGCGGTCCGCGCGGGCCGGGTCGAGGTGACCGGCGAGGGCACGCTCGCCAAGGCGCTGCGGGAGGCGTAGGGGCGAAAAGGCGGAAGGCCCGCACGACGGCGGGCCTTCCGGCGTATGTGTCACACGTGCGGTGGTGCCCCGGGCGGACGCCCGGACCCCCGCGTCAGGCGGTACCCGGCGACGCCCGCCAGGGCGGCCAGGACACCGCCCGCCGCCGTCCATATCCAGCGGTCGGACCACCAGCCGGAGGTCCAGCCGTCCTCGGGCTCGAGGTCGGCCAGGACCGCCGGGTCCTCCTCCTCGTCCTTGTCGGCGCGGGTGGCGATGCCCGGCATCAGCGGCTCGGACAGTGCGCCGTCCACCGCCGCCGCGCCGCCCATGTCCTTGGACTCGACCCGTAGTTCGGTCTCCACCGCCTGGCCGAGGTCGGCCGTCGACAGCCGCAGCGCGGTCAGCCGGACGTAGTAGGTGCCCGGCAGCGGGTCGTTGGCCCACGGCTCCGACCAGGCACGGACCGTACGCAGCACGCAGTCCAGCTCCACCGAGGGCGCGTTCGCCCCGGCGGTGCGGGTCTGCGCCCCGTACTGGCAGGCCTGGCGCCGGCGCAGACCGTCGTACACGTCGATCTGCCAGGTCTCGGCCGCGTGGCTCTCCGGCAGCTTCACCGTCGCGTGGACGGTGGGGCGCCGGCCGGCGTCCGCGGGGAACGACCAGTACAGGTAGTCGCCCGTGGAGGCGCGCGCGGTGGCGGCCTGCCCCTGCTCGACCTCCGTCGCCGTACGGAACGAGGTGCCCGCGCGGGTGGGCGCCCCGGTGTCCTCGGATTCACCCGGCGAGGGCGAGGAGTCGGCGGCGGCGGGGGCCGCGGCCAGCCCGAGGGCCAGCAGGGCGGCGCTCAGTACACGTAGGGCGCGCATCAGTTGGTCCTCCAGACAGCGAACCGCCAGCGGGACAGCCAGCCCCAGAGCAGACCGGCCACGAAGCCGGTGACGATCAGCGCGCCGAGCAGCCACCAGCCCCGGCCCAGACCGAAGGAGGCCACGTCGCCCGACCCGTCGGGGCCGTCCACCACGTCGACCGTCAGCTCCAGCGGAAGACCGGGCGTGGTCTTCACCCCGGCGTCCGCCGAGAAGGAGTTGGTCACCACCAGGCACACGACCTCGGCGGCCGGCTTGTCACTGTCGTCGTCGTCCCGCTCGGGCCTGGGATAGCGCAGCCCGGTGGAGAGCACATCGGTGCGGCCGTTGCCCGCCGCCTCGCCGCGTACGATCTCCCGGCCGTGCACGGTGACGGCCCGCAGCAGCACGCCGTAGTCCGGGCGCACGGCCCGGTCCGCCGCCACGCTCACCGAGGCACGCAGCTCCTGCCCCGCCGGCAGCTCCACGCGGTACCAGCGCTGCTGCCCGAACTCCTCGCGGTCGGTGAAGAGTCCGGACTCGAGCGCGGGCGCCTTGTCGCAGGAGTCGGCGCCCTGCGTGGCCACCGGCGTCACCACGGGCTCGGCCGCGCGGTCCACCAGCTCGTTCACCCGGTCCGTGAGCTCGTCCTGGTGCTCGACCGACGTGTACGTGCCGCCCGTCGCCTCGGCGATGCAGCTGAGCTGGCGGCTCAGCTTGGCGTTCGGCACCAGGCCCAGTGTGTCGATGGTCAGACCGATGCCTCGGGCCGCAATCTCCCGGGCCACCTCGCACGGGTCGAGCGGGGCGCAGGTGTCCTCCCCGTCACTGATCAGCACGATCCGCTTGGAGCCGTCGCCGCCGTCGAGATCGTCGGCCGCCTTCAGCAGGGCGGGACCGATCGGTGTCCAGCCCGTCGGGGCGAGGGTGGCCACCGCCGTCTTCGCCTCGGTGCGGTCCAGCGGGCCGACCGGGTAGAGCTGCGCGGTGTCCTTGCAGCCCTCCTTGCGGTCGTCGCCGGGGTAGTTCGCACCCAGGGTGCGGATGCCCAGCTCGACCTCCTCGGGCGTCGCGTCCAGCACCTCGTTGAACGCCTGCTTCGCCGCCGCCATGCGGGACTGGCCGTCGATGTCCTTGGCGCGCATCGAGCCGCTCACATCGAGGACGAGGTTGACCTTCGGCGCGCTCTGGCCCGTGGGTTCTCCGGCGGCCGCCCCGGCCGGGAAGGCGAGCCCGGCCGTCAGTGCGGCGAGCAGGGCACAGGCGCCTGCCACCGGCCGTTTCTTTCTGATCATCGGCGGATCCTATTGACCGGAGGCGCCGGGCTCCAAAACGGGGTGTCACATCGGGCCGAAGAGCAGCGGATTGGGCAGTTCGGCCCATTGGTCCCCCGCTGTCCGCGGCGTCAGCCGCATCAGCGTCAGCGCCTTCGCGGGCAGCGGCTCCTCAAGCAGCGCGGTGAGATCCGGGGTGCGCGGCAGATGCGGTACGGCGTCCTCCAGGGCCGCCCGCAGCGCCGGACCCGACCCCGCCGTACCGGCCAGCGCCCCGGCCACCAGCGACCCGAACAGCTTCCGGCGCAGGGTGCGTTCGTCGTCCGTGACCATGCGTGCCGGCACTCGTTCGGAGAGCGTGATGCCGTGCCGGGCGAGACGGGCGGGACCGATCCGCAGATCGGCCAGATCACGGTAGACCAGCCGCACCGGATCCCCCTCCGGGGAGAGCACCACGAGCAGATTCTGGCCGTGCGCCTCCAGCGCCACCCCCCACTCCAGCAACCGCAGCCCGACCGTGAGCGCCAGCCGCGCGAAGGCACTCAACCAGCGCGCCGAGCGGGGCAGTTCGGTCGTCGACAGCGCCGCCACCGGCACCACCCGTTCCCCGGGCCCCGCGTACTCCTCGGGCGACTCCCGCAGCACCGCCGCCAGATCGGACGACCCGGCCGCCACCGCGCCCAGCGTGCGGGTGATGTGCAGCAGCCCGTCCGTCCGCGTCGCCACCATCTCCCCGAAGTCCGACAGCACCGCCGACGCGCCCACCGAGCTCAGCGAGATGTCCCGCATCGAGGACGTCAGCCGGGCGCTCAACGCCGTCTTGACATGCGGCCCCTCCGGCAGTGCGAGGGTGCGCAGCGCCATCAGCGGACGCGCCGCGAGCCCCCGCTCACCCGTCCGCTTCAGCACATGCGCCGCCTGCCACGGATGCACCGGGACCACCAGCCGCCCCGGCTCCCGCAGCCACGTGGGCCACACCCCCGTCACCAGACACTCGGCCTCCGGTACGGGCAGCAGCCCCAGCTCCACCACCGGTCCGTGCTCGGGCCCGTACGCGAGCTGCTCCGCCACTGAGAAACCCGGCCGGGAACGGCAGTTGGGATGGAACGGATGCCCGTCCACCACCCGCCGCTCCCACTCCCAGTCCCGGTCGGGCCACTCCGGCGTATGTTCACTTCCCGCCCGGGACAGCGCCAACGACGCGACACTGTGGCCGAGTTCCGCGGCGAACACCGCCGATTGCGGTACGGCGAACTCCGTCATCAGCCGCGCCGGATCGTCGTACACCGTCTCGTCCAGCCGTACGGCGGTGACGTACGCGCCGGTCGCATACGGATCCGCGCGCGGACCGCACAGCCGGCGCCCGTCCGCCAGCCGCAGGGTGAGCCCGTCGGAGTTGGCCTGCCGACGGACGATCCACGGCAGCGGCTCATGCGTGAGACCGCGCCACAGCCGCGTGAGCACGGCCGCGCGGGCGCCGGGCAGTTCGCCGGCGTACCGGGGCACGAGACCGGGCCGTACGACGGCCAGTTCGTCGGCGATCTCGGCCTCGGCGGTGGGGGGACGGTGCACGGGCGGGCTCCTCGGGAGGGGAAGGTACGGGTGGACGATGACAGACATACTGATCGTCTCCGCCCGGACAGACCGCAAGGAACCAGAGGAACGCGTGGACCTCACCTCCCCGCCCACGTACGACGACACGGCCCGCCTGGCCGACGCCTACGCGGCGGTGCCGCTGCTGAACTGCCTGCTGCGCGAGGTGGCGCGGCCCGTACCGGGGACGGCGGCGCATCCGACGTACCGCCTGCCCGGCACGGACCGCCTGCTGCGGGTGCGCGGCACCCGCCGCCCCGCCGAACCGGAACTCCTGACGGACGGCGCCTGGCACCGCCTCGGCCACCCGGAACTGGTCAAACTCGTCGCCGAGGAACTGCGCCGGCACACCGGACTGTCCAATCACGAACTGCCCGCCGAGATGCTGGACAGCCGCGAGGCGGTGGCCACGCTGCTCGCCGCCCGTGCGGAAGCGACGCCGCCCGACGATCCGTATCTCCGTTCCGAGCAGGCCCTCGTCACCGGCCACACCCACCACCCCGCCCCCAAGGCACGCGGCGGCGGCCCGGCGGCGGCCTGGCTGCCGTACGCGCCCGAGGCGCACGCCCGCTTCCCGCTGACGCTGCTGGGACTGCGCGAGGACACGGTGGTGGAGGAGGGCGACACCACGGCCCTGGACCACCTGGGCAGCGCCCCGCCCGGCTACCGTCTGCTGCCCGCCCACCCCTGGCAACTGGACCTCACGGCCCGCGACCTCGCCCCCGCCTTCGCCGACGGCCGCCTGATCCGGCTCGGCGCGACCGCCTCCCCGGTGTGGCCCACGGCGGCGGTCCGCACCGTGTACGCACCCGAACGCGACCTGTTCCTGAAGTTCAGCCTGGACGTCCGTATCACCAACGACATTCGCCGGCTGTGGCGCCACGACCTGCTGAGACTCCGTACGACGGACACGGCCGCCCGCGCCGCCTTCGCCGGACTCGACGCGGCCTGGCAGAGCGACCGGGGGTATCGCACCGCGGACTTCGCCCACGAACAGCTGGCCGTGGTCGTACGCGACGGCCTGCGCGACCACCTCCCGTCCGACGCGACCCCGTACCTGGCCGCCGCCCTGGTGGAGGGCTTCGACGGCAACCCCCTGGCCACCACCGCCGACCCGGCTGCCTGGTGGGAGGCGTACCTGTCGGCGGTGATCCCCCCGGCCCTGACGGCCTTCCACGCGCACGGCGTCGTCCTGGAGGCCCACCTGCAGAACACCCTGATCGCGGTGAACCCCGCCGGCCTGCCCGTCCGGGCCCTCTACCGGGACGCGGAAGGCGTGAAACTCCTCCCGGCCGTCACCCGGGAGGCCGGCTGGGAGCGGCTCGTCTACTGCCTGCTCGTCAACCACCTGATGGAGACCGCCGCCGCCCTGGTGCACCACCACCCGGGCGCCGACCCATGGCCGGCCGTCCGCGACGAACTCTCCCGCCACGACCTCCCCGAGATCCCTGCCCTCCTCTCCGCCCCGGCGCTCCCGGCCAAGACGAACCTCCTGCTCCGCTGGACGGCGGCGGACGGCGCGGACGCCCGCTACCGCCCGCTGCCCAATCCACTGGCCGGCCGGTGAGTCAGTCCCGTCGTGCCCCTTCGCGTGCCAGGGCGCCGGGCCACCACGCCCGGGGCCCGATGTCGATCACCAGCGCGGGAACCAGCAGCGAGCGGACCACGAGCGTGTCGAGCAGGACACCGAAGGCCACGATGAACGCGATCTGCACCAGGAAGGCCAGCGGGATCACCATCAGCGCCGCGAACGTCGCGGCGAGCACCACACCGGCCGAGGTGATCACTCCGCCCGTCGTGGTCAGCCCACGCAGCACCCCCTGCCGGGTGCCGTGCGCGAGCGCCTCCTCGCGCACCCGGGACATCAGGAAGATGTTGTAGTCGACGCCGAGAGCCACCAGGAACACGAATCCGTACAGCGGGACCGACGCGTCCGTACCGCCGAACCCGAGCAGATGCTCGAAGACGAGGGTCGAAACCCCGAGGGTGGCCAGGAAGTTGAGCGCCACGGTCGCGACGAGCAGCACGGGCACGAGTACGGAACGCAGCAGCAGCACGAGGATCAGCAGGATGATGCCGAGCACGACCGGAACGATCAGCGTGCGGTCCTGGGCAGCGGTCTGCTGGGTGTCGTACTGCTGCGCCGTGTATCCGCCGACCAGCGCGTCGGCCCCGGGGACGGCGTGCAGGTTCTCGCGCAGCCGCTCGACGGTCTCCTTCGCGGCGTCGCTGTCCGCCGCGTCCTCCAGGGTGACGTCGACGCGGACGCGTCCGTCGACGACCAGCGGCTCCCCGGTCCCCGGCCGTCCCGAGGCGGAGACCGCGCCGGCCGAGTCCACGCCCGCCGTCCTCCTCGCCGCGTCCGTCACCTCGGCGCCGCGATCGGCGTCGGCGATGACGACGGCCGGGTTCCCCGACCCGCCGGGGAAGTGCTCGCCCAGTGTGCGCTGGGCGGCGACCGACGGCGCGTCGTTCACGAAGATCTCGTCGAGCGGCACCCCCTTGGCGGACAGGGAGGGGACGAAGGCCGCGAAGACGGCGAGGACCAGCGCGGTCAGCAGCCACACCCGGCGCGGCCGGCGGTCCACGGCCGCGGCGACCCGGCGCCACACGGCGTGCCCCTCCACGGACGCGTCCGACGCCTTCGGCCGGGTCGGCCAGTACGCGCTCCGGCCCACCAGGGCCAGCACCGCCGGGAGGAAGGTGAGGGTCGAGAGGACCGCGCACACGATGCCGATGGCGCCGACCGGCCCGAGGGCACGATTGTTCGTGAGGTCGCTGGCGAGCAGGGCCAGCAGACCGAGCGCGACGGTGGCGGCGCTCGCCGTGATGGCGCCGAAGGACCTGCGCACGGCCGCCGTCGCGGCCGCGTACCGGTCACCGCGCTCGGCGAGTTCCTCGCGGAAACGGGCCGCGAGCAGCAGGGCGTAGTCGGTGGCCGCGCCGATCACGAGGATGGAGAGGATGCCCTGCACCTGGCCGTCGACCCGCACCACGTCCCGGTCCGCCAGCGCGTAGACGACGGCGCAGGCGAGACCCAGGGCGAAGACCGAGCCGAGGATGATCAGGAAGGGCAGCAGGAAGCTCCGGTAGACCAGGAGCAGGATCAGCAGCACGGCGCCGAGCGCGACGCCCAGCAGCAGTCCGTCGATGCCGGCGAACGCGTCCGACAGGTCTGCCTGGGTCGCCGCCGGCCCGGCGATCCGCGCCGTGGCTCCGGACACGCCGTCCGCCGCCCCGAGCACCTGGTCCAGCACCCCGGGCAGCTCGTCACCCAGGTCGGGCTCGAGCTGTACGACCGCCTGCATGGCCTTTCGGTCGTCGGAGACCAGGGCCGGTGAGGGGCGGCCGACGACACCGGCGGTACCCGCGAGGGCGCCGACCGCGTCCGAGGCGGCGGCCTGCTGCGCATCGGTGACCCGGTCGCCGTCCGTCGTCCAGACCACGATGGCCGGCACGCTCTCGGACTGGTCGAACGCCTCGCGGGCCTCGAGGACCTTGGTGGACTCGGCGGTCCGCGGGAGGAAGACGGCCTGGTCGTTGGTGGCCACTTCGCCCAGCTTGCCCGCGTACGGCCCGAGTGCGCCGCCCACTCCCAGCCAGACGATCAACAGGGCGAGGGGGACGAGCCATCGGGCACGGCGGGGTGCGTTCTTCATGTGAGTTCCCGGGGAAGAGGTAAGTCAATGATTAAGTATCTCAATCATTGAGTGACCCTATACTGGCAGGTATGAGCGGTCCCGGTACCCCCTCTTCCCCTCTTCCGGCGGACGATCCGACAGGGTTGTGGTCCTTCGCCGTTCAGCTGCGCCGGATGAACAGCGAGTTCAACCGCATCGCCCAGGAGTTCGCGCACGCCCAGGGTCTGCACCCCACGGACATGCAGGCCCTGATCGCGATCCTGGATGCCGATGCCGATGCCGATGCCGATGCCGATGCCGACGCCGACGCGCGTGGCGGCGCGTCGGGGGAGCCCATGACACCGGGCCGCCTCCGCAGGCAGCTCAACCTCACGTCCGGAGCGGTGACCGCGTGCCTCGACCGCCTGGAGCGGGCCGGTCACATCCGGCGCGTCAGGGCGGCCGACGACCGCCGGGTGGTGCACCTGGAGTACGCGGAGCAGTCCAGAAGCCTGGCCAGGGAGTACTTCCGGCCGCTGGCGCACGGCACCGACACGGCACGCAGACGCTTCACCCCCGGCGAACTCGCGGTGATCATGCGGTTCCTCAAGGAGATGAACCGTGAACTCGTGCTCCTGCGCCGGCCGGCCGGCTGACGGAGGGCGCTCCGGGCGCTCCGTCCCCGGAGTGTTCGAGGCCGACGATCTCGGGACCCACGTCGTCACGTTGTCCACCCAGGGGCACTGAACCGCAGTGATGCGGCTACTCGGTCCGGTTCCGCTGCGTCGGCGGCACTACCGGGACTGACCGTTCGCGTTGTCCTCGAAGAGCTCCTGGGTACGGCGCAGCAGGGCTTGCCGTACTGCATCCGGTGACAGGACTCGCAGGGGTGTGGCCAGGCTGAGGAGGTACTTGGCGAGCCCGTCTGCGTCGGGACCGCCGATGTCGACGATCGTGGCGTCGGGGCCTTCGGGACGGTGGGAACCAACTGTCGACGGGATCAGCCGCAGCGCTTGATCCATGGACACAGGGAGGCGGATCGTCGCAGAGAGCGGGTAGGGGCCGGTCGCGACGGAGCGGGAGACGAGCAACGCAGGGTCGGGTGGGTCGATGAGTTCCACAGGGTGTCCGGTTGCCTGCAGCCGGTCGACCCTGTCGGCCCGGAAGGTCCGCCATTGGCCGCGCGTCACGTCCCGGGCGACGAAGTACCACCGGCGGCCCGTGTGGACGAGACGGTACGGGTCGATGTCCCGGACCGTGGCTTTTCCTTCCCAGTCGCGATACGACAGGCGGGCGCGCTCACCCCGGCGGCATGCGGCGGCCAGCTCCAGCAGCATGCCGGGTGTGATCTGGGGCTCGTCGAGTCTGGGGGTGTGCACGAAGGCGGCGTCCATCTCACCGAGCCGGTCCGCGATCCGCTGCGGCAGAACCTGCCGCAGTTTCAGCAGCGCCGACAGCGCGGCCTGGTCGCCGCCGAGAGCGCCACTCAGCGCCGCCTCGCGCAACCCGACAGCCACGGCGAGTGCCTCTTCGTCATCGAGGATCAGCGGCGGCACCCGGGACCCGGCCCGGAGGCGATAACCGCCCCATGGCCCGGGATCGGATTCGACGGTGTAGCCGATTTCACGGAGCTTGGCGATGTCCCGCCGCACCGTGCGCTCGGTGACCGCCATCCGGTCGGCCAGTTCCCCGCAGGTCCACGATGGCCGGGCGGCCAGCAAAGAGACCAGTCGCAGCAGGCGGGCGGATGCACTGATCACGGTGTTGAAGTGTTCCACATGACCAGGACCGAATCTGTCCTGGTTCCGCCGTAGCGTCTTCCCCATGAGCACGGGAAACACCTCCGCACCCACGTTCCGTTACTCGGCGGTCACCTTCGACTGCCCGGACCCCGCCGAACTGGCTCGCTTCTACGGCGAGGCCCTCGGCCTGCCTGTCGTCTTCTCCACCGATGACTTCGTCCTGCTCGGCCAGGAGGGCGCGGCCGGACTGGGCTTCAACCGGCTGTCCGACTACCGTCGCCCCACCTGGCCGGACCCGGCCCAGGAAAAGCAGGCCCACATCGAACTGGGCGTCGACGACCTGGATGCCGCCCAGGCCCGGCTCCTCGCCCTGGGAGCCGTCAAGCCCGCATTCCAGCCGGACCCCGGCCGTTGGCGGGTCCTGCTGGACCCCGCAGGTCACCCGTTCTGCATCTCCGCCCTGGTCTGAGCACGACCTGCAAACCGACGACTCCGATCGCGCACCCGGATAGGGGCAGCGCACCCGCGCTGTCCCGCCGGGCGCACAGAGGGGTGGTACGGACTCCCAGCCGCCACTCACCCGATCCAGCGACAGCACCACACCTGTTGCGATGGACAAGTCGAAGCACACCGGCGTTGATCTGCGTCAACCTGAACATCCCGCCACCGCGACAGGCCGAACTCCCCGGGGACGCCAAGCCGGTGAGGCGGTGGGTGACGAGCAGGACGGCCTCAGTCGATCACCCGGCAACGTCGTCGGGTTTCTCTGTCCTCGTGACCACGGCAGAAGAGGGTCTCAAGCGGACTCCAGCAGCTCCTTGAGGCGGGACAGGTCGGCAGCGACCATGCCGGCATCACGCTCGTAGTCGGCGTCGCTCATCTCCGGCCGACGGCGCAGGGTGAAGATCACTTCGCTGCCTGCGTCGCTGGCGATCACGCGGACCGGGTTGTAGACGGTCACCCCTGAAGGCAGCGTGACCTCGTGGTCGAGTACACCCAGTTTGTTATGCGGCGCGAAGGCGATGACGACCCGTCCCATGGGGGAGGATTCCGCTACCCAATGGTCTTCCCTCCTCTCGATGGATTTTCCCAGGCCATGGGCCCAGGAGGGCAGGTTGACCGGGTCTGATGCGTAGGCGTAGACGTCGTCGACCGAGCGGTCGATGTAGATACTGACGTGGCGTGATTCCTTGCCGGTGCTGTTCATCGCAGTGACGTTAGCGGGGGGCCGCCACCGTCGTCTTGAACGGATCGGACATGCATGATCTGCCGGACCGGCTCTGGACGGTAGCGGCTGTGTGGGGTCTCAGCCGGCTCGGCCCGAGACGTCGATCCATGCCGCGGTCCGTCAGAGCGTCCCGGATCCCGGTCCACCATGCGCGAGCCGGGGCCGGCAGTCGGTTGAGCAGACCCGCCGGACGGATCCGTCACGTCGGCCGACTACATCGCAATGCAGGGGACCCGGGCAGGGAAGGCGCTCCGAAGACCCAGAAGAACCAGGCAACTGCGTGCGCGTACAGCGACGTTGGAGGCCACCGTCTCCTCGGTCGACTACCGGCGCGGCATTCTGTCAGAGCTGTCAAGCATCCTGGAGGCGGCCGTCGACGACAAGCGTCCCGCCCGGAACCCGACGCACGCGAAGCCGCGGTGATCGACTGCTCGGGGAGCGGGGGATCAGCGCGCAGGCCGAAACTCCCCAGATTCTCCTCAGGGCTGATCGTGGCAGACTCCCCGGAACCCGGGAATCTAAGCGAGGTCGTGGATTGCAAGGCCAGGTAATCGCGTAGCCTGGGGAAATGCTGACCGAGGTCATCGCCACCCGCTACATCACCCCACTGCGCTCCGGGGGCTCCGTCCCCGGAGTGTTCGAGGCCGACGATCTCGGGACCTACGTCGTCAAGTTCACCGGGTCCGCGCAGGGGCGGAAGGCGTTGGTCGCAGAGGTGATCGTGGGGGAGCTGGCGCGGGCGCTGGGGCTGCGGTTTCCCGAGCTGGTGCTGGTGGACTTCGATCCGGCGGTCGCGGACGGCGAGCCGCACCAGGAGGTTCGGGAACTGCACGCCGCCAGCGCCGGAATCAATCTCGGCATGGACTATCTGCCGGGCGCGCGGGACTTCACCCCCGAGGTCGCCCAGGACTTCTCCGTCGATCCGGTGGAGGCGGGGCGGGTCGTCTGGCTCGACGCCCTCACCGTGAACGTGGACCGTACCGTCCACAGCTCCAACCTGGTGGTGTGGCCGACGCTGGGTGTCGCGCGTCCACGGTTGTGGCTCATCGACCACGGGGCCGCGCTCGTCTTCCACCACCGCTGGGAGGGCTCCGACCCGAGCAAGGCGTACGACTTCCGTCATCACGCCCTCGGCCACTACGGCCCCGACGTCCGGGCCGCCGACGCCGAGCTCGCGCCCAAGGTGACCGAGGAACTGCTGCGGTCCATCACCGCCGAGGTCCCCGACGACTGGCTGGCGGACGACCCCCACTTCGCCACGCCCGACGAGGTCCGGGAGGCGTATGTGGCGTATCTGTACGCGCGTGTGCGGTCGTCCGGGGTGTGGCTGCCCACCGACTTCCCCGGCGCGGACCAGCTCGCCGAGGAGAACGCCCGGCGGGCGGCGAGGACGCGGCGAGGGCGGCCGGACTGGCTGAAGAGCGTTCCCGACCTGCACGGCAAACCGGCGGCGGCCCAGGACTGGTCGGTCCACCTGGGCCGCTCGGAGCCGTAGGCGTCAGCCCTTGAGCTGCTCGTACGCCGGCAGGGTGAGGAAGTCGGCGTAGTCCTCGTCGAGGGCGACCTTCAGCAGCAGGTCGTGCGCCTGCTGCCAGCCGCCGGCCGCGAACGCCTCCTCACCGGCTTCCGCGCGGATGCTCGCCAGTTCCTCGGCGGCGACCTTGCGGGCCAGCTCCGCGGTGACCTGCTCGCCGTTGTCGAGGACGACCTCCGCGTTGATCCACTGCCAGATCTGCGAGCGGGAGATCTCGGCGGTGGCGGCGTCCTCCATCAGATTGAAGATGGCGACCGCGCCCATGCCGTTCAGCCACGCCTCGATGTAGCGGATGCCCACCTGGACGGCGTTGACCAGGCCCGCGTACGTCGGCTTCGCCTCGAGCGAGTCGACGGCGATCAGTTCGGCCGCCGTCACCCGCACGTCCTCGCGCAGGCGGTCCTTCTGGTGGGGCCGGTCGCCGAGCACCCGGTCGAAGGACTCCATGGCGATGGGGACCAGGTCGGGGTGGGCGACCCAGGAGCCGTCGAAACCGTCGTCCGCCTCACGGTCCTTGTCGGCGCGGACCTTCTCGAACGCCACCTTGTTGACCTCCGCGTCCCGGCGGGACGGGATGAACGCCGCCATGCCGCCGATCGCGTGCGCGCCCCGCTTGTGGCAGGTACGGACGAGGAGTTCGGTGTAGGCGCGCATGAACGGGGCGGTCATCGTCACCGCGTTGCGGTCCGGGAGGACGAACCTGGCTCCGCCGTCACGGAAGTTCTTGACGATGGAGAAGAGGTAGTCCCAGCGGCCGGCGTTCAACCCGGACGCGTGGTCGCGCAGCTCGTAGAGGATCTCCTCCATCTCGTACGCGGCCGTGATCGTCTCGATCAGGACCGTGGCGCGGACCGTGCCCCGGGGGATGCCGACGTAGTCCTGCGCGAAGACGAACACCTCGTTCCACAGGCGGGCTTCGAGGTGCGACTCCGTCTTGGGGAGGTAGAAGTACGGGCCCTTGCCGAGGTCGATCAGCCGCTTGGCGTTGTGGAAGAAGTACAGGCCGAAGTCGACCAGCGCGCCGGGCACCGGGGTGCCGTCCGGATCGGTGAGGTGCCGCTCGTCCAGATGCCAGCCGCGCGGACGCATGACGACCGTCGCCAACTCCGCGTCCGGGCGCAGCGCGTACGACTTTCCGGAACCCGGGTCGGTGAAGTCGATGGTCCGGGTGTAGGCGCCGATCAGATTGAGCTGACCCAGCACCACGTTCTCCCAGGTGGGCGCCGAGGCGTCCTCGAAGTCCGCGAGCCAGACCTTCGCGCCCGAGTTGAGGGCGTTGATCGTCATCTTGCGGTCGGTGGGACCGGTGATCTCCACCCGGCGGTCGTTCAGGGCCTCCGGGGCCGGGGCGACCCGCCAGGAGCCGTCGGCGCGGACGGCGGCCGTCTCCGGCAGGAAGTCGAGCGTGGACGTACGGGCGATCGCCTCACGGCGCTCCCTGCGGCGGGCGAGCAGCTCGTCGCGCCGGGGCGTGAACCGCCGGTGCAGCGCGGCCAGGAAGGCGAGCGCAGGCTCGGTGAGGACCTCCTCCTGCCGGGGCAGGGGTTCGGCGTCGACGATGGCCAGCGGGGACGGCGCTGGTGCGGACATCGGCTGTCACTTCCTTCGGCGTGCGGGGCGTGGCATGGCACCGGGTGCCGGGCGGGGCCGGGGTGCGGCTGGGGCGTCGGGGAGGATCGGAGCTTCTGATCAGTGGATGCTAGTTTCCTCATGGTGGAAGTTCAATGTTCTGTTGATGTCGGAAGTCTCCCGTTCGAGCCAGTGCGGCGCCCGCTCACCGCCGCTCATTCAAGGTGCGCCAGATCCGCCTCCGTGTCGATGTCGTACGCCTGGGCCACATCGCCGCACTCGACCAGGGTCAGTCGTTGCGCGTGCTCCCTCAGGTAAGCGCGTGCACCCTGGTCGCCGGTGGCGGTGGCGGCGACCCCGGCCCAGTGCGCGGAGCCGAACAGGACCGGATGGCCGCGTACGCCGTCGTACGCGGCGGAAGCGAGCACATCGGGGGAGTCGTAGGCGCCGAGCACCCGCGCGACCGCCTCCGCACCGATCCCGGGCTGATCGACCAGCGAGACCAGCGCGGCCCGCGTGCCCGTGCCGGCCAGTGACCGCAGTCCGGCCCGCAGCGAGGTGCCCATGCCCCGCTCCCACTCCGGGTTGTCCACGAGGGCGCAGCCCGGCAGCGACGCGCGGGCGCGTACCTCGTCCGCCCGCGCGCCCAGCACCACGTGCACGCGCGTGCACCCGCCCGCGCGCAGTGCGGCCACCGCGTGTTCCACCAGCGGCCGCCCCCGGTGCGTCAGCAGTGCCTTCGGGCGGCCCCCGAGCCGCCGCCCGCCGCCCGCGGCCAGCAGCAGTCCCGCGACCTCGGCGGCGGGGTCCCCGTTCCTGTGATGTGTCGTCATACGTCCTGCATACCGCACCGGTCACGGGCTTGCGGTCCGGTGTGGCGAAGGGCGCTCCTGGCCGGGATGTCACGCTGTGGTGCAACTCGATGACGCAGCGGACTGGCGCAACCGGGCCGGGGTGGCGTTTACTGGCGCGACCGGTCGGCGGGTATCGCGACCGGCTGGGGAGGCACGACGTGCCAGGGGGAGGACTGTGTTGCGCAGCGTGGAGCAGAGGCGTGTGCCCGGCAGTCAGGTGGACCCTAGGGTCATGGAGCTGCGTTCCGCGGTGTCCCGGTTACGCCGTCAACTCGCCGCTCATCCGGGGGAGTTCCGGGACCGGAGCATCGCCGAGGAGGAACTCGCCGCGCTGGCGGGTCTGGCCGCCGACGGCGATCCCGACATCCCCCGGCTGCGGCGCTCCCTGCTGCTGGTCGCGGGCGCGATCGGCTCGGTGAGCGCGCTGGGCCAGGGCGTACGTGAACTGCGTGAGGCGGTGGACCTGTTCGGCCCGTCGCCACGCGCCTGACATGCACCCCTCTCAGCTGCTGGGGGCGGTGCTGAGCGCCTCGGAGAGTTCCACCGCGACCTGCTGGAGCACCGGCACGATCCGCTCCTTCGCCGGCTCCGTGACCCGCCCCGCCGGGCCCGAGATGGAGATCGCGGCAGCCGTGGGGGAGTCCGGCACCGGTACGGCGAGGCAGCGGACGCCGATCTCCTGCTCGTTGTCGTCCATCGCATAGCCGAGACGGCGTACGTCCTCCAGCGCGGCGAGGAAGCCGTCCGGCGTGGTGATGGTCTTCTCCGTCGCGGCGGGCATGCCGGTACGGCCGAGCAGGGCCCGCACCTCCTCCGGCGGGAAACCGGCGAGAAGGGCCTTGCCCACGCCCGTGGAGTGCGGCAGGACGCGCCGGCCGACCTCGGTGAACATCCGCATGGAGTGCTTCGACGGCACCTGCGCCACGTACACGACCTCGTCCCCGTCGAGCAGTGCCATGTTCGCCGTCTCGCCGGTCTCCTCCACGAGGCGGGCCAGATACGGCCGCGCCCAGGTGCCGAGCAGCCGGGAGGCGGACTCGCCGAGCCGGATCAGCCGGGGGCCCAGCGCGTAGCGGCGGTTGGGCTGCTGGCGTACATAGCCGCAGGAGACGAGCGTGCGCATCAGACGGTGGATGGTCGGCAGCGGCAGCCCGCTGCTCGCGGACAGCTCGCTCAGCCCGACCTCGCCGCCCGCGTCCGCCATCCGCTCCAGCAGATCGAAGGCCCGCTCGAGGGACTGCACACCGCCACTGGCGGACCGGGCGGAGTCGGTGGTGCTGGCGCTGGACGTCGGCACGGCGCGTTCCTTTCGAGGCCTGGCGGGAGGGCAGAAGCCTACCCGGCGGCCGTGGTCGGCCACCCGATTGCGGATGGCTTGGTTCTGCTTGACGGAATTGTAATTCCGCTTTGTGGAATGGTCTAGGGGTGTCGCCGATTCGCGCCGCGGGGGAATCCTCCCTTGACGGGCCGGAAGTGCCGGTGAAGACTCCTTCAACAGAACGTTGAATTCCATCGTGCGGAAGTCAGGAGGCTCCGGGTGGCCGAACTGGTGCTGCGCTCGGCGCGCGTCGTCACCCCCGGGGGAACGCGCGCCGCGTCCGTCACGGTCGCCGACGGCGTCATCACCGCCGTACTGCCGTACGACGCCCCCGTGCCCGACGGGGCCCGCCTGGAGGACCTCGGCGACGACGTGCTGCTGCCCGGCCTGGTCGACACCCATGTGCACGTCAACGAACCGGGCCGCACCGAGTGGGAGGGCTTCTGGAGCGCCACCCGCGCGGCGGCGGCCGGCGGCATCACCACGCTGATCGACATGCCGCTCAACTCCCTCCCGCCCACCACCACCGTCGACCACCTGCACACCAAGCGGCGGGCCGCCGCGGGCCGGGCACATATCGACGTCGGCTTCTGGGGCGGAGCCCTGCCCGGCAACGTCAAGGATCTGCGTCCGCTGCACGAGGCGGGTGTCTTCGGCTTCAAGGCGTTCCTGTCACCGTCGGGCGTCGACGAGTTCCCGCCCCTCGATGAGGAGCAACTGGCCCGGTCCCTCGCGGAGATCGCCGCCTTCGACGGGCTGCTCGTCGTGCACGCCGAGGACCCGCACCGCCTCGCTGCCGCCCCGCGGCAGGGCGGCCCCAGATACGCCGACTTCCTCGCCTCCCGGCCGCGCGACGCCGAGGACATGGCCGTCGCGCACCTGGTCGCCCGGGCGGGACAGCTGGGGGCGCGTGTGCACGTCCTGCACCTCTCGTCCTGCGACGCGCTGCCCCTGATCGCGGCGGCCAAGGCGGAGGGCCTACGCGTCACGGCCGAGACCTGCCCCCACTACCTCACCCTCACCGCAGAGGAAGTCCCGGACGGCGCCTGTGAGTTCAAGTGCTGCCCGCCGATCCGCGAGGCCGCCAACCAGGACCTCCTCTGGCAGGCGCTGGCGGACGGCACCATCGACTGCGTCGTCACCGACCACTCCCCGTGCACCGCCGACCTCAAGACGGGCGACTTCGCTACCGCCTGGGGCGGCATCTCCGGCCTCCAGCTCAGCCTGCCGGCCGTCTGGACCGAGGCCCGCGGACGGGGGTACGCCCTGGAGGACGTGGTGCGCTGGATGTCGACGCGCACGGCCGGGCTCGCCGGACTCGAAGCCCGTAAGGGGGCCATCGCGCCCGGCCGTGACGCCGACTTCGCCGTCCTCGCCCCCGACGCGGCCTTCACCGTCGACCCGGCGGCCCTCCAGCACCGCAACCGTGTGACGGCGTACGCGGGGCGAACCCTGTACGGCGTCGTCAAGTCCACCTGGCTGCGCGGCGAACGCGTTTTCCACGGCGGCGAGTTCACCGAACCGAAGGGCCGACTCCTCACCCGCTCCCCGTGACACCCGAAAGGCAGGACCGGACCACCGTGACGGCGATCGAGAGCTTCACCGGCGACGCGCGCCCCTACAACGGCGGTGACCCGTACGCGGACTACCGCGCCGCCGACTTTCCCTTCTCCGGCCTTGCCGACCTCGCCGACCGGCGGCTCGGCGCCGGGGTCGTCGCCGCCAACGACGAGTTCTTCGCCCAGCGCGAGAACCTTCTGCTGCCGGAGCGCGCCGAGTTCGAACCCGGGCGCTTCGGCCACAAGGGCAAGATCATGGACGGCTGGGAGACGCGGCGGCGGCGCGGTGTGTCCGCGGAGCACCCGTGGCCGGCGGACGGGGACCACGACTGGGCGCTGATCCGGCTCGGTGCGGCCGGGGTGGTGCGGGGGATCGTCGTGGACACCGCGCACTTCCGTGGCAATCACCCGCAGGCCGTCTCCGTCGAGGGCACGGCGGTGGACGGTGTCCCGTCCCCGGAGGAGCTGCTCTCGGACGAGGTGAAGTGGACGACGCTCGTTCCGCGCACCGAGGTCGGGGGTCACGCGGCCAACGGCTTCGCCGTCACGTGCGAGGAGCGCTTCACCCATCTGCGGCTGAGGCAGTATCCGGACGGGGGTGTCGCCCGGTTGCGTGTGTACGGCGAGGTCGTCCCGGACCTGACCTGGCTGAGGGCGCTCGGCACCTTCGATGTGGTGGCCCTGGAGAACGGGGGCCTGGTGGAGGATGCCTCCGACCGGTTCTACTCACCGGCCGTGAACACGATCCGGCCGGGCCGCTCCCGGAAGATGGACGACGGATGGGAGACCCGGCGGCGCCGGGACCGGGGCCATGACTGGATCCGGTACCGGCTGGCCGGGCGGTCGCGCATCGTCGCCCTGGAGATCGACACGGCGTATCTGAAGGGCAACAGCGCGGGGTGGGCGTCGGTGTCGGTGAAGGACGGCGATGCGGCGGACTGGCGAGTGATCCTCCCGCTCACTCGCCTCCAGCCCGACACGAACCACCGCTTCATCCTCCCGACCCCGGCGACGGCCACCCACGCCCGCGTGGACATCCACCCCGACGGCGGCATCACCCGTCTCCACCTCTTCGGCACGTTGACGGGGCAGTAGCCCCGGGCACGCCCCACCGCCGCTCCCCACGACCCCCCACCGGGGTGCCCTGGGGACCCCTCAAGGCCCACCGCGTCTTCCCGCGTCCCGCGCTTTTCCGAGCCGCCCCGCGCCTCGCGCTTTCCCGCGCCCTGGCGCGCCCGCGTCCCGCGCCTCGGCGTGCCTGCCGCCGCCGATCCGCGGGCAGGCGTGCCGCAGGGCGGCACGGGTGGGCGCGACGGCACCCCGCCGGCGCCGGGCTGCGCTCCGTCCCCCCGCTCAGCCGTCACCCCGGGTGGCTGCTGGGCGGGGGTGGGTGTGCGCCAGCCCCGCTGGAGGGGGTGCCGCTGCGCCCACCCTCCCCCACTCTCGGCTTCGCTCACTCTCGGCTTCGCTCGAGCGGGGGGACCCACATCGCCCCAGCGGCACGACTGCCCGCAGCAACGAGGGGGCACGGCCGACCTGACGCCCGCCGATGAGTTGCGGCCCCCGCCGGTGTCTGAACTCATGACGTCACATCACCCCGCACACCGAAAGGCAGGCCCCGCCCATGGGCAAGCTCGTGGTCCTCACCTTCGTCAGTCTCGACGGCGTCTACCAGGGCCCCGGCGGCCCCCAGGAGGACACCAGGGACGGTTTCGACCAAGGAGGCTGGAGCGTTCCCTACCTCGACGACGACTTCGGCCGGTTCGTGGACGGGGTGTTCTCCCGTGTGAGCGCCTTCCTCCTCGGCCGGCGTACGTACGACATCTTCGCCGCGTCCTGGCCGAAGGTGACCGACCCCGCCGACCCGGTCGCCGGCAAACTCAACACACTGCCGAAGTATGTCGCCTCCACCACCATCGACGACCCCGCGTGGGCCAACACCACCGTCATCGGCAGCAACCTCGCCAAGGACGTCACCGCCCTCAAGGAGCGCACCGAGGGTGAACTCCAGGTGCACGGGAGCGGCGACCTCGCCCGGTCCCTGTTCGCGCTCGACCTGGTGGACACCCTCCACCTGCTGACGTACCCCGTCGTCCTCGGCGCCGGCCGCCGGCTGTTCCCCGAGGGGTCGACACCGACCGCCTTCCGGCACACCGGCGGCGAGACCACGAGCAAGGGCGTCTCCGTCCAGACGTACGACTTCGCGGGCCGCCCCACGTACGGCGAGTACGAGCTCTAGGAGACGGACGCCGTCACGGGACACCCACCGGACCCGACGGCAACATCCCCATCTTTGTCATTGACATGCCATAATCTACGCGCGTCATCATGGGACCATGCGATTCCCCCCACGAATCCCTTCGCGCGCGGCCCGGACCGGCGCCGCAGCCGCACTCCTGTCCACCGTGCTCCTGGGCGGCTCCGTCACCGCGACGACGGCCCACGCCGCCCCCGCCCCCGTCACCCCCGCCGCCTCCGCGTCGGCCGTCCTCGCGGTCGGCGACATCTGCTACGGCGACCTGCCCGCCGAGGCGCACGACACGCTCGACCTGATCCAGCAGGGCGGCCCCTACCCGTACGAACAGGACGGGACCGTCTTCCAGAACCGTGAGGGCATCCTCCCCGGCCGGTCCGCCGGCTACTACCACGAGTACACGGTGATCACGCCCGGTTCCCCCACCCGTGGCGCCCGCCGCATCGTGACCGGTGAGCAGAACCAGGAGGACTACTACACCGCCGACCACTACGCGTCGTTCGACCTGGTCGACCACACCTGCTGACGCCCGGCGCCGGCGGTCAGCCGGACTTCCGGCTCTCCGCGGCGGCGAACAGGGCACCGCCCAGCACCAGCAGGGCGATGCTCGCGTACACCTCGTAGCCGTCGAGGAATCCGAGCCGCCGCACGAACCCCCAGTCCCAGTCGGCGAACTCGGTCACCAGACCCGCCACCCCCTGCACCACGGCGAGGAACCCCAGAACCTCCAGCAGTTGCTTCATGCCACCGACTCTCGCCCCGCGGACCCCCCACCCACATCGGCCGCGGGGCGAGCCCCACCCGGCGAAAGAGGGCACTCCCGCGCGGGCCGCACGCCGAAAGTCTGCGGTACGCCGACTTCGGTAGGAGATCCCACCCGGGAGGCGGTCCCGGCGCCCGCTCCGTGCGTAGATTTGTCGACCGTGACTGGTGACAAGGCGGAACAGACCGCCCCGGTGTTCACGGGGCGCCGATGGTTCTTCCCGTCCGCCCTCATCCACGAACTCGACCCCGACTCGACCCGCTCCGGGCGCAGGCCCAGGCGTACCGTGCGCGACTGGGCCGTCGACTTCGCCTGCTTCCTGTTCGCCGTCCTGCTGGGCGTGCTGGGCGCCGAGACGCTGAACGACAGCCAGAACATCCCGCACGCGCTGGCCGTCACCGACCAGGTGCTCGGCGCGCTGTCCTGCGCCGCGGTCTGGCTGCGCCGCCGCTGGCCGTTCGCCCTGGCCGCCGTGATGGTGCCGGTCGGTTTCGTCTCGGAGACCTCAGGCGGCGTGGCGATCATCGCCCTGTTCACGCTCGCCGTGCACCGGCCGTTCCGGTACGTGGCCTGGGTGGGCGGCGCGCAGACGGTGCTGGTGCCGCTCTACTTCTGGTGGCGCCCGGACCCCGATCTGCCGTATCTCGCCGTGCTCGTCCTGTTCGTCGTGCTGACGGCCGCGACCGTCGGCTGGGGCATGTTCGTACGGTCCAAGCGGCAGCTGATGCTGAGCCTGCGGGACCGGGCGCGGCGGGCCGAGACCGAGGCGCGGCTGCGGGCCGAGCAGGCGCAGCGGCTCGCGCGGGAGGCCATCGCGCGGGAGATGCACGACGTGCTCGCGCACCGGCTGACGCTGCTGAGCGTGCACGCGGGCGCCCTCGAGTTCCGGCCCGACGCCCCGCGCGAGGAGGTCGCGCGGGCGGCCGGTGTCATCCGCGAGAGCGCGCACGAGGCGCTGCAGGACCTGCGGGAGATCATCGGCGTACTGCGGGCCGGCGAGTCCGAGGACGCCGGCCGGCCGCAGCCGACGCTCGCGGCGCTCGACACCCTGGCCGCCGAGTCCCGGCAGGCCGGTATGAAGGTCACCCTGGACCAGTGCGTCACCGACCCGGCCGGTGTCCCCGCCTCCGTGGGCCGCACCGCCTACCGGATCGCCCAGGAGGGCCTGACCAACGCCCGTAAGCACGCGCCCGGCACCGAGGTCACCGTGTCGGTCACCGGCGGACCGGGGCAGGGCCTCACCGTGCGCGTGCGCAACCCCGCCCCGGAGGGGGACGTACCGCATGTGCCCGGCGCCGGACAGGGCCTGATCGGGCTCACCGAACGCGCGACCCTGGCGGGCGGGACCCTGGAGCACGGGCCCGCGTCCGACGGCGGGTTCGAGGTACGGGCGCGGCTGCCGTGGAGGTGAACCGGGATCGGCTGTTCCGTCTGTCGCCGTCCCGCCCGGCCGTGATTACCTACGGGCCATGACCGCGATCAGAGTGCTCCTCGTCGACGACGACCCGCTGGTGCGGGCCGGGCTGTCCCTCATGCTGGGCGGCGCGGACGACATCGAGATCGTCGGCGAGGCCGCCGACGGCGGCGATGTCGCGGCGCTCGTCGACCGCGCCCGCCCGGACGTCGTCCTCATGGACATCCGGATGCCGACGGTGGACGGCCTCACCGCCACCGAGGCGCTGCGCTCGCGCGAGGACGCCCCGCAGGTCGTGGTGCTGACCACCTTCCACGCCGACGAGCAGGTGCTGCGCGCGCTCCGCGCGGGGGCCGCCGGGTTCGTCCTCAAGGACACCCCGCCCGCCGAGATCGTCGCCGCGGTGCGCCGGGTCGCGGCCGGTGACCCGGTGCTGTCGCCGGCGGTCACCCGGCAGCTGATGGCGCACGCGGCCGGCACCTCCGCCGACACGCGCCGCATCCGCGCGCGTGCCCACGTCGGCGGCCTCAACGAGCGCGAACGCGAGGTCGCCGTCGCGGTCGGCCGGGGCCTGGCCAACGCCGACATCGCGGCCGAGCTGTACATGAGCGTCGCCACCGTCAAGACCCACGTGTCCCGCATCCTGGCCAAGCTCGATCTGAACAACCGTGTCCAGATCGCCCTGCTCGCCCACGACGCGGGCCTCCTGGAGGAGCCCGGGGACCACTGATCTCAGGTGTACGCCGCCGTCGCCCCGCTCATCAGTTCCGTCGGCCGGACCGGCCTGCGCTCCCGCCGGGACAGCTCGCACGCCTCCGCGACCAGCAGCGCCTGAAGGGCCTCCCGTCCGTCACAGGGGTTGGCCCGCTCGCCCCGCACCACCTCCACGAACTCGATCAGCTCGGCCTCGTACGCGGGCCCGAACCGCTCCAGGAACCCCGTCCACGGCTTGTCCGCGGCCGGCGGCCCGGTCGGCTCGGTGGACGCGATCGGCGTACGGTCGTCCAGGCCCACGACGATCTGGTCCCGCTCCCCGGCGAGCTCCATGCGGACGTCGTAGCCGGCACCGTTCAGCCGGGTCGCCGTCACCGTGGCGAGCGTGCCGTCGTCGAGGGTGAGGAGCGCCGCGCCGGTGTCCACGTCGCCCATCTCACGGAACATCGCCGGACCGGCGTCGGACCCGGCCGCGTACACCTCGGTGATCTCCCGGCCGGTCACCCAGCGCAGGATGTCGAAGTCATGGATCAGGGTGTCCCGGTAGAGCCCGCCGGACTGCGCCAGATACCCGGCCGGCGGCGGCTCCGCGTCACTGCTCATCGCCCGTACGGTGTGCAGCCGCCCGAGCCTGCCCGAGCGCACGGCCTCCCGCGCGCCCTTGTACCCGGCGTCGAAGCGCCGCTGGAACCCCATCTGCAGCACGGTCCCGGCCGTCTCCACCTCCGTGATCGCCTGTAACGTCCCCGCGAGGTCGAGGGCGATGGGCTTCTCGCAGAACACCGGCAGCCCCGCGCGTGCCGCCCGGCCGATCAGATCGGCGTGGGCGGACGTGGCCGCCGTGATCACCACGGCGTCCACACCCCAGGTGTAGATCTCGTCCACCCCGGGTGCCGCCGTCTCGCCGAGCCGCAGCGCGAGGGCCTGGGCCCGCGCCGGATCGACGTCCGTGACGATCAGGGACCCGACGTCGCGGTGCCTGCTGAGCGTGTGGGCGTGAATGGTGCCGATACGGCCCGTACCGATGACCCCGATGCGCATGGAATCAAAGTGGGGCCCGCGCCGCCCTCTGTCAATCCGTATGTCCGGACAATCGAACTACACAACTTCCCGTCAACACCGCGCGGGGCTACGCTCGGCCCGTGCCGAAACCAGAAGTGGACCCGACCGTACAGCTGGAGCTGAGCGTCGACCGGGGATCCCCCGTGCCGTTGTACTACCAGCTGTCCCAACAGCTGGAGTCCGCCATCGAGCACGGCGCGCTGACCCCGGGCACCCTGCTGGGCAACGAGATCGAGCTCGCCGCGCGGCTCGGTCTGTCCCGGCCGACCGTCCGCCAGGCCATCCAGTCGCTGGTCGACAAGGGGCTGCTGGTGCGCCGCCGCGGGGTCGGCACCCAGGTGGTGCACAGCCAGGTCAAGCGTCCCCTGGAGCTCAGCAGCCTCTACGACGACCTGGAGACGGCCGGGCAGCGTCCCGCCACGCAGGTCCTCGTCAACACCGTCGTCACCGCGTCCGCCGAGGTCGCGGCCGCGCTCGGGGTGGCCGAGAACAGCGAACTGCACCGGATCGAACGACTACGGCTCACCCACGGCGAGCCGATGGCGTACCTGTGCAACTACCTGCCGCCCGGCCTGCTCGACCTCGACACCGCCCAGCTGGAGGCCACCGGCCTGTACCGGCTGATGCGGGCCGCCGGGATCACCCTGCACAGCGCCCGCCAGACGATCGGCGCCCGCGCCGCCACGCCGGACGAGGCCGCCCGCCTGGGGGAGGAGCCCGCGGCTCCGCTCCTCACCATGCAGCGCGTCACGTTCGACGACACGGGGCGGGCGGTCGAATACGGCACGCACACCTATCGCCCCACGCGCTACTCCTTCGAGTTCCAGCTCTTGGTACGCCCCTGAAGCCGCAATGTCCGGACAACATGAGAAACCCCCTGTATCCGGGGGGTGCGGCCCGGACGTTTCCCGCCCCCGCCGCCCCCACCGCCCCTCCCCGTCCCGACCCTGGGGGCTCCGCCCCCAGACCCCCGTTCGCGCAGTTCCCCGCGCCCCTGAGGGCGCGACCAACCCCACCCACCCGCACCGGACAGCGAGCCGCCACCACTCCAGGGGCGCGGGGAACTGCGCGATCGACCCCCACCCACCCGCACCGGACAGCGAGCCGTCACCTAAGGGGCGCGGGGAACTGCGCGACACCCCGAACCCACCCGCACCCGCCCATGATCCGCACCACCCCGCACCCGCCCCGCACCACAACCACCGCACCGGTGCGGCACAATCGCACACGATGAGCACCTACCGCGACTTCACCGCCCCCATCGGCTCCCGGCGCGCCCCGGTCCTGAGAACCGTCGGCACCCGGGAGCGCCGCTCCCACCTGACGGCGCCCCGCGTCCCGACGGTCGGCATCGACATCGGCGGCACCAAGGTGATGGCGGGCGTCGTCGACGCCGACGGCAACATACTGGAACGGCTGCGCACGGAGACCCCGGACAAGTCCAAGAGCCCCAAAGTCGTCGAGGACACCATCGTCGAACTGGTACTGGACCTCTCCGACCGCCACGACGTGCACGCCGTCGGCATCGGCGCGGCCGGGTGGGTCGACGCGGACCGCAACCGGGTCCTGTTCGCCCCTCACCTGTCCTGGCGCAACGAGCCGCTGCGCGACCGCCTCGCCGGCCGTCTCGCCGTCCCCGTCCTCGTGGACAACGACGCCAATTCCGCCGCCTGGGCGGAGTGGCGCTTCGGTGCCGGCCGCGGCGAGGACCACCTCGTCATGATCACGCTCGGCACCGGCATCGGCGGCGCGATCCTGGAGGACGGGCAGGTCAAGCGCGGCAAGTACGGGGTGGCCGGCGAGTTCGGCCATATGCAGGTGGTCCCGGGCGGCCACCGCTGCCCCTGCGGCAACCGCGGCTGCTGGGAGCAGTACAGCTCCGGCAACGCGCTGGTCCGCGAGGCACGCGAGCTGGCCGCCGCCGACTCACCGGTCGCCTACGGCATCATCGAGCACGTCAAAGGCAACATCGCCGACATCAGCGGCCCGATGATCACCGAGCTGGCCCGCGAGGGCGACGCCATGTGTATCGAACTGCTCCAGGACATCGGACAGTGGCTCGGCGTCGGCATCGCCAACCTCGCCGCCGCCCTCGACCCCTCCTGCTTCGTCATCGGCGGTGGCGTCTCCGCCGCCGACGACCTGCTGATCGGCCCCGCGCGGGACGCCTTCAAACGGCATCTCACCGGCCGCGGCTACCGCCCGGAGGCCCATATCGTCCGCGCCCAGCTCGGCCCCGAGGCCGGCATGGTCGGCGCCGCCGACCTGGCCCGGCTGGTCGCCCGCCGCTTCCGCCGCGCCAAGCGCCGCCGGGTCGAGCGCTACGAACGCTACGAACGGTACGCGGAGGCCCGCCGCGGCACCCCGGAGTCGCTGTGAGCGGCGAGTCCCCCCAGCAGCCGAGTCTTCCGGGCGAGCCCCGCCCGGCCGAGGACCGGCGGCACATGATCCGCCGCAGGGCGCTCACCCTGCTGATCATCGTGCTGCTCATCGGTGTCCCGGCCGGGTATCTGATGATCTCCGCGAACCAGAGCCGGGCCAGCGGCAAGGACAAGGAAGCCAAGTACTCCGCGACCGGCCTCACCGAGGGCTGGCCGTCGAAGGTGCAGCGCCGCCTCTACCAGGTACCCGTACCGCACCCCGCGTGGTGGGTGGCCTCGTACGAGACCAACAACTGGAAGACCAGCCGCCTCTACGTCGAGTTCGAGACCACCGACGCGGGCCTGAGCGCCTTCCTCACCAGCCTCGGCGTACAGCAGAGCGAACTGAGGCGCGACGACATCACCATCAGCGAGCGCGACCGGGACGTCTCCGGCTGGACGCTGGCCGGGCCCGGCACCTGGTCCGGCCTCGTCCACCAGCAGAAGGACCCGGCGCCCACGCACGACGTCGTCGTCAACCATGACAAGCCGGGCTATCCGAGGGTGTACGTCGTCTCCCGCACGGTGCCCTGAGCCGGCCCGCTCACCAGGCCGCCGGGGCCGATTGTCAGACCCCGCCCGTAGAGTCGAAGACGACTGAGTCCGACACGCGGGCGGGAGGTGACAAGACGTATGAGCCGACGGGAAACCACCGGGTTGGACGGCATGGGCGGGACGGCCGGTGCGGACGTCCCCGTCCGGCTCGCGGCCGTCTTCCTCCCGGAGCCCCTCCCGCGCGAGGGCCGTATCGCCTTCTACGACCCCGAGGGCGCCCCCGACGGCGAGGGCCCGCCGGACGGCGTCCCCGGGCCGCGCACGGACCTCACCGTCGTCCGGCCGCACGGCGCGGGGGTGCGCCGCCGGACGGTCCCCGCGCTCACCCTCCCCGTCGACGAGGCCCTCCCGCTGCTCGTCCGCGCCCGGCACGACCCCGCGGCCCATCCCGCCACCGCCTGCTGGGGCGCCGCCGCCCTGCACGCCCTGCTGCTCACCGCACGCGGCCGTCTGCTGCCCGGCCTGACCCCCACCGGCCACGACGCCTGGCGGGCCGGCCCGCTCGACCCCGACGACGCGGCGCACCTGCGCGCGATCGCCGCCGCCCTGCCGTACGAGGGCCACGCCGTCCCGCTGCCCGGCCCCGGACCCCTCCGGCTGCCCCGCCCCGAGGCGCTGGTGCGCGCCTTCCTGGACGCCGTCGCCGACACCCTGCCCCGCACCCCCGCCGCGCCGTACGCCTCAGGGCTGCCGTTCGCCGCCCGGAAGCCACAGCGGCTGCCCGGCGCGCAGGACTGGGCCGCCGAGGTCGCCGCCGGCATGGACGCCGGCGTACGGATCTCGCTCCGCCTCGACCTGTCCGCCTACGACCTCTTCGACGGCGAGGGGGCCGGCGGGGACGCGCGCGCCGCGCGGAGCGCCGGCGCGGCGATCGTGCAGGTGCACAGCCTCGCCGACCCCACCCTGGTGGCCGACGCGGCGGCCCTGTGGGCGGGCGAGGCCGACAGCGCCTTCGGCCCCCGCGCGCGCGTGGACACCGCCCTCGCGGTGCGCCGCGCGGCCCGTGTCTGGCCGCCCCTGGACCGGCTCTCCGACCAGGACGCACCGGACGTCCTGGCACTCACCGAGGACGAGCTGAACGACCTGCTCGGGGTGGCGGCCACCCGGCTCGGCGCGGCCGGGGTCGCCGTGCACTGGCCCCGCGACCTCGCCCAGGACCTGACCGCCACGGCCGTCGTCCGCTCCGCTCCCGGCTCGGCCACCGACGGCACCGGCTTCTTCGAGAGCGAGGACCTGCTGCGGTTCGGCTGGCAGCTCGCCCTGCGCGGCGACCCGCTCACCGAGTCCGAGATGGACACCCTGGCCGAGGCCCACCGTCCCGTCGTACGGCTGCGCGACCAGTGGGTGCTCGTCGACCCCGCCCTCGTCCGCAAGGCCCGCAAGCGGGACCTGGGGCTGCTCGACCCGGTCGACGCGCTCTCCGTCGCCCTCACCGGCCACGCGGAGGTCGACGGGGAGACCGTCGAGGCGGTACCGGCCGGCGCCCTCGCCGCTCTCCGCGACCGCCTCACCACCGGGGTGCGGCCCGCCGAACCGCCACCCGGTCTCGACGCCACGCTGCGCGACTACCAGCTGCGCGGCCTGGCCTGGCTCGACCTCATGACCTCCCTCGGCCTCGGCGGCTGCCTCGCCGACGACATGGGTCTGGGCAAGACCATCACCCTCATCGCACTGCACCTCAAGCGGGCCCGCACCGAGCCGACCCTGGTGGTCTGCCCCGCCTCGCTGCTCGGCAACTGGCAGCGGGAGATCACCCGGTTCGCACCCGGCGTCCCCGTCCGCCGCTTCCACGGCCCCGACCGCACCCTGGACGGCCTCGACGGCGGCTTCGTCCTCACCACCTACGGCACCATGCGCTCCACCGCGTCCGACCTCGCCGCGCGGACCTGGGGCATGGTCGTCGCCGACGAGGCACAGCACGTCAAGAACCCCCACTCCGCGACCGCGAAGGCCCTGCGCACGATCCCGGCCCCCGCACGGGTGGCGCTCACCGGCACCCCCGTGGAGAACAACCTCTCCGAGCTGTGGGCCCTCCTCGACTGGACGACCCCCGGACTCCTCGGCCCCCTGAAGTCCTTCCGCGCCCGGCACGCGCGCGCGGTGGAGACCGGCGAGGACGAGGAGGCGGCGGAGCGGCTCGCCCGGCTGGTCCGCCCGTTCCTGCTGCGGCGCAAGAAGTCCGACCCCGGTATCGTCCCCGAGCTGCCGCCCAAGACGGAGACGGACCACCCCGTCCCGCTCACCCGCGAACAGGCCGCGCTCTACGAGGCGGTGGTGCGCGAGTCGATGCACGCCATCGAGGCCGCTCAGGGCATGGGCCGGCGCGGACTGGTCCTGAAGCTGCTGACCTCCCTGAAGCAGATCTGCGACCACCCGGCGCTCTTCTTGAAGGAGGAGCGGCCGCGCGCCGCCGGAAGCGACCGGCTCGCCGCCCGTTCCGGCAAACTCGCCCTGTTGGACGAGCTCCTGGACACCCTGCTCGCCGAGGACGGCTCCGCCCTCGTCTTCACTCAGTACGTGGGCATGGCCCGCCTGATCACCGCCCATCTCGCCGAGCGCGCCGTCCCCGTCGAGCTCCTCCACGGGGGTACGCCGGTGCCGGAGCGCGAGCGCATGGTGGACCGCTTCCAGAGCGGCGCGACCCCCGTCCTGGTGCTCTCCCTCAAGGCCGCCGGCACCGGCCTCAACCTCACCCGCGCGGGTCATGTCGTCCACTTCGACCGCTGGTGGAACCCGGCGGTGGAGGAGCAGGCCACCGACCGCGCGTACCGCATCGGACAGACCCAGCCCGTCCAGGTCCACCGGCTGGTCACCGAGGGCACCGTCGAGGACCGTATCGCCGAGATGCTGGAGTCCAAGCGCGCCCTCGCCGACGCGATCCTCGGCTCCGGAGAGTCGGCCCTCACGGAGCTGTCCGACCGCGACCTGTCCGACCTGGTGTCCCTGCGGAGGACGGCATGACCCCCCGCCCCTCCGACGAGGCCCGCGAGGCCCTGCGCGCGGCCCGCGCCCGCACGACCGGCGAACCGGCGGCCACGGACGAGCACGCACCCACTACGGACCGGCCGTCCGCCCCCGGCCATCCCGGCCCCGGCGCCCGCCCGGGCGACGTGGCCCGCGAGGCCCTGCGGCAGGCGGTACGGGACCGGCGCGGCGCGGGGACATGTGCCGACGCCGCCGACCCGGACCGGGAGGACACCGGCGTACCGGCGAGCCTCGCACCGGACGACGCGGTGGTCGCTGACCAGGGACCGTCCGAGAAGCCGTCGCCCGAGACCGAGACCGCCCGGCGCCCGGGGGACATCGCCCGGGAGGCGTTGCGTTCGGCCCGCGAGGAGGCGCTGCGGGAGCGCCCGGCACCCGGCGACGGCGCGACGGACGCCGAGCCCCCCGAGCGGCGCGCCCCGGCCCCCCGAGTACCGCGCACGACCCGCGGCGACCGGGCCGCCGACGCCCGCGCCCGCGAGGTACGGGAAGCACTCACGGACGCCTTCCGTCTGCCCGAACCGGCCCCGGACACCGCCGACCACGGGCACTCACACGGCGGCCGTTCGGCCATTTCCGGTCCGGCGACCGCCGATGACGCGCGCTCGTATGGCGGCCGTTCGGCCATTTCCGGTCCGGCGACCGCCGATGACGCGCGCTCGTATGGCGGCCGTCCGGCCATTTCCGGTCCGGCGACCGCCGATGACGCGCGCTCGTACGGCGGCCGTCCGGCCACCCCCGGCCCGGACGCGACCCCCGCAGCACCCGGCCACGCGCGCCGTTCGGCCACTTCCGGCCCGGACACGGCCCCGGCGACGGCCGCCTCCGCACGCTCACACGACGGCCCTGCGGCCACCCCCGCCCCGGACACCGCCTCCGCGCGCCCACACGACGTCCCCCCGTCCACCCCCGCCCGACACGTCGGGGCCGCACCCCGCCCGTCCAGCGCCCCGCGCGAAAGCACACCCCCCGCGTCCGCCACCCCCCGCTCCATGGCGGCCCCCGCCCGCGACAGCGACCTGCGCCGTACCTTCCCGGCACTCCCGCCCCGCCCCTTTGACGGCCGGGGCTTCGCCGAGACCTGGTGGGGTGACGCCTGGGTCACGGCGCTGGAGGAGGGCGCGCTGGACACCGCCCGGCTCGCGCGCGGACGCGGCTACGCCGAGCAGGGGCACGTGGACGCCATCACCGTCACGCCGGGACTCGTGCTCGCGTATGTACAGGGCAGCCGCCCGCGCCCCTACCGGGTACAGCTGCGGCTGCGGACGTTCGCGGACACCGACTGGGAGCGGTTCCTGGACGCCGCCGCCGACCGCCCCGGCCATATCGCGGCGCTGCTCGACAAGGAGATGCCCCAGTCCCTCGCCGACTGCGGAGCCCCGCTGCTGCCCGGCCCCGGCGACCTCGACCCGCGCTGCAGTTGCCCCGACTCCGGACACCCCTGCAAACACGCCGCCGCCCTCTGCTACCAGACGGCCCGGCTCCTCGACGCCGACCCGTTCGTACTGCTCCTGCTGCGCGGCCGCGGTGAACGCCAGGTCGTCGACGCACTGTCCCGGCTCAGCGCCACCCGCGCGGCCCGCGCCGCCCAGGAACGCGAACCGGAACCCCTCCCCGGCATCCGGGCGACCGAGGCCCTCACCCGGCCCGGCGGGGTCCCCCTCCCGCCCCCGCTGCCCCCGCCGCCGCACCCCGAACAGCCGCCCGTGTACCCGGCCGCGCCGGGCGGGCCGGACCCGTTCGCGCTGGACCAGCTCGCCACCGACGCAGCCGCCCGCGCCCACGCCCTGCTCACCACCGGCCGCGACCCGGTCGGCGGGCTCACCCTGTGGCAGGACGCGGTGCGCGTCGCCGCCGCCCGCCCCGGCTCCGGCCTGACCGCCGCCACCCGCGCGCTGTACTCCTCCCTCGCCCGGGCGGCCGGCCGTACCCCCGCCGAGCTGGCCCGCGCGGTCGCCGCCTGGCGCCAGGGCGGCCCGACCGGCCTCGCCGTCCTGGAGGAGCCCTGGGACCCGCCGGCCGGCCGTTTCGACCGTGCCCGCCCGCTCCTGCTCGCCGCCGACCTCCCCGCCTTCCGCCCCTGGCGCAACCACCTCACCCACCCCCGCGGCCATCTCCAGCTCCGCCTGGGCCGCGACCACCTCTGGTACGCCTACGAGTCCGAACCCGACCACGACGACTGGTGGCCCCGGGGCACCCCCGACCCCGACCCCGTCGGCGCCCTGACCGGCCTGGACACACCGGGCGACCTGTGAACCCCGGGACCGGAGTGCTCAGCCGTCCGGGAGGAACGTCACCTGCGGAGCGCCCGTACGCGGATGGGTGGCGACCTCCGCCGCCACCCCGTAGACCTCCGCCAGCAAGCGGGGCGTCAGCACCTCGGCGGGCGGTCCCGACGCCACGATCTCGCCGCCGTGCAGGACGTAGAGGCGGTCGCAGTAGTAGGCGGCCAGGTTGAGGTCGTGCAGGGCGAGCAGCACCGTGACGGGCAGCCGGCGCAGGGTGCCGAGCACCGACAGCTGATGCCGGATGTCGAGATGGTTCGTGGGCTCGTCGAGGACGAGGAGGGCCGGCCGCTGGGCGAGGGCGCGCGCGATGAGAACGCGCTGTCGCTCGCCGCCGGAGAGCCGGTCGAACGGGCGGTCGGCCAGATGCACGGCGTCGACCGCCAGCAGCGCGGAGCCGACGATGTCGCCGTCCTCGGGAGTGTCACCGGCGAGGAACCGCTTGTGCGGGGTGCGGCCCATCGCGACGACCTCGCGCACGGCGAGGTCGAGGTCGGCCGCCGAGTCCTGCACCACCGCCGCCACGGTACGGGCCAGTTGCCGCACCGGCAGCGCCCAGGCGTCACCCCCGTCGATCCGGACCCGACCGGCATCAGGGCGCAGAACGCGGTAGACGGCACGCAGAAGGCTGGACTTGCCACTGCCGTTGGGGCCCACGAGCCCGATCGTCTCGCCCGCGCGGGCGGTCAGCGAGACCTCGCGCACCAGATGACGGGCCCCGGCGGTGAGCGTGACCGCCTCGACGCTCAGCTCGGTCGCGGTCATGCCACTCCCCGGTCGGTGCCGCGCCGGGCGTCCCGGCGCATCAGCCACAGGAAGAACGGCCCGCCGCACAGGGCCGTGAGAACGCCGACGGGTATCTCCATCGGCGCGGCGACCGTCCGTGCGGCGATGTCGGCCCAGACGAGGAACACCGCCCCGCCGAGCGCCGCCGTCGGAAGGACCCGGCGGTGGTCGCCGCCGACGAACAGGCGCACGATGTGCGGCATCATCAGACCGACGAAGCCGATCGGCCCGGCCGCCGCGACCAGCACACCCGTGACGAGGGAGAGCACGACGAACAGCCGGGCACGGAACCGGGCGACGTCCAGCCCCATCGTGGTGGCCGCCTCCTCACCGGCCAGCAGCAGATTGAGATTGCGGGCCTGCGCGGTCAGCACACCGATGCCGAACAACAGCGCCAGGCCCGGCAGCCACAGCGTGCCCCAGGCGACCCCGCCGAGGCCGCCGAGGGTCCAGGCGAGGACCGCGCGGGTCTCGTTGCCCCGGTCGGTGGTGAGCAGCAGCAGATCGAGTACGGCGGTGAGCACCGCGGCGACGGCCACCCCCGACAGCACGAGCCGTGACGAGGTGATGCGTCCGCCGGTACGGGCGGTGGCGTACACGAGCAGCAGCGCGCCCAGGGCGCCCACGAACGCGGCCACCGACAGCGACACCGGCCCGAAGAGGGTGACCCCGAACACGATCACGGAGACCGCGCCGAGGGACGCCCCCGAGGAGACGCCCAGCAGATAGGGCTCGGCGAGCGGATTGCGCACCAGGGCCTGCAACGCGGTACCGATCACCGCCAGACCGGCCCCGGTGACCGCGCCGAGCAGCACCCGCGGCGCCCGTACGTCCAGCACGATGGTCGCCCGCGCCCGCGACCAGTCCGGCTCCCGCCAGCCGGCACCCAGCGCGTGCGTGACGATGCCCCACACCTGACCGGGCGGCACCCGGACCGAACCGATCGCGAGCCCCGCCGTGACGGAGAGGAGCAGCAGGACGGTGAGGACGAGCAGCGTGACGGCCGACCGCGTACGGCCGGCCCGCACGACGGCGGCTGGGCTCACCGGAAGCTCTCGGGGTGCAGCCCGCGAGCCAGGTCCTCGACGGCGTAGGCGGAGCGGATGCCGACGAGGGTGGCGGTCAGCGGCAGTACGACGAACCGCTCGTTCCTGACGGCGGGTACATCGGCGAGCGCGGGCTGGGAGAGCAGGAACTCCTTCTTCTCCTGGACGCTTCCGGCCCCGGCGTAGTCGTAGATGGCGATGACCTCGGGCCTGCGCTCGACGACCTGCTCCCAGGAGACGTCGCCGAAGACGTCGTCGAGGCCGGCGAAGACGTTCTCACCGCCGGCCAGCCGGATCAGCTCGGTGCCCAGGCTCCTGCCGCCCGCGGTGAAGGCGCTCCTGTCGCCGCTGTCGTAGACGAAGACGGACACCTCGGGCTCGTCCCCGACCTTGCCGGTGGCCGCCCCGACGCGCCCCTCGAGGTCCTCGACCAGGCGGTCGGCGCGCTCCTGGACGCCGAAGATCCTGCCGATGGTGCGGATCTCGTCGTACGTGTCCTTCATCGTCACCCGCTTCTTCCCGCAGTACTCACGGTTGAGGTGGGTGTCGATGCCCGCGGCGGCGAACGCCTCGCGGGAACGTCCCTCGTTCTCGGCGAAGGCGCTGCCGTAACCGCCGTAGACGAGATCGGGCTCCGCGTCCAGGATCTTCTCGAACGACGGCTCCCGCTCGGCGAGTTCGGGGACCGCCTCGTACTTCTTCCGCAGCTCGGGCAGAACGGCGGAGTCCGGGAAGGCCGTACCGGCCATACGGTCCTCGAGCCCGAGAGCGAGCAGCAGCTCGGCCGGGTGCTGATGGATGGTGACCACCCGCGACGGCGGCCTGTCGTACGTCGTCCTCACACCGCAGTTGTCGACGGTGACGGGGAAGCCGGGCGGCACGGCGGCGGTGCTCTTCGCGTCTCCGCCGCCTATGTCGGCCGAACCGCAGCCGGCCGTCAGCAGCACGACCGAAACAGCCGTGGTACGAAGGAACCCGCGTATGCGGGCAGGGGTGAACAGGGACACGTGAGGCCTCCTGGAGTCCGCGCTCCTCGGATCGGGCCCGCGACGGACCAGTGTCCTGACTCCCGGATCCGCGTTCCCTCCGCCTTCCCGCGCGACGCGCAGTGGCATGTCGGAGGAGCGCTCCCCGGTCACAGTGGCGGGACCGTGCCGGACTCACACCGGCTTCCTGTCTCCCGTCGCGGCGATGACCCGACGATCCTACGGTTCCGGGACCGCCGGAATGAACGCGGTCCGCCCCGCGCACCCCTCACCGAATCCGGTTCGGCGAGGTCACCGACCATGCCGACGCGCTCCTCACGGCCAACGGCCAGGCGGACGCCGGTCGGGTAGCCGGGTCAACGTCTTCTCCACGGCTCCCCGTAGGGATTCAGGAGCAGGCCGTCATCGTTGCGGGGTCGGGGCCCGGTCCGGCCGGACGGCTGCGATTGCTGTGCCAGTCCAGCATCAGGACCGTGGCGTCGTCCTTGAGGTTGCCGTGACAGGCGTCGAGCACCGCGGCGGTCAGGGTCCGGACGGCTTCTCGCGGGTGCAGCGCGCGGGTGTCGTGAATGACCGAGGCCAGGTCGACGGCCGCGGCATCGCGTTCGTACATTCCGTCGGTGAGCAGGACCAGGCGGTCCCCGGGTCTCAGGAGTAGTTCCTGTAGGCGGTAGGCGGTGGGTGCCGCCACACCGAACGGCAGGTTGACGGCGAGTTTCACCTCTTCGACGGCGTTGTCACGCAGCAGCAGGGGCCGGGGATGGCCGGCGTTGACCAGTTCGCACCGGCCCGATGCGAGGTCGACGCAGAGCAGCTGACCGGTGGCCAGGCCGCGGCTGTGGCTCAGCAGGGCCTCGTGGGCGTGGTGGGCCTGCTTGAGGGCGTCACAGCCGCTGCGACGTGCTCGCCGCAGCGCGCCGACCAGCAAGGTGGCCAGCAGAGCAGAGTTCGTGTCGTGGCCCATGGCATCGGTGATCGACAGGTGCAGAGTGTCGCGGTCCAGCGTGTAGTCGTAGGTGTCGCCGCCGATGTCGTCGGCCGGGACCAGTCCGGCGGCCAGAGTGAACTGGGCCGCCTCGCAGCAGGAGGCCGAGGGAAGCAACTGGTGCTGGATCTCCGCCGCCAGGCTGGTCTCGGTAGTGCGCCGGCCCTCGTGGTACAGATCGGTGAAGCGGCGGTCCGTGACGATGATGTAGGCCAGCGCGTGGGCCGCGTGGCTGACCTGGCGCAGCACGGTGTCGTCCGCGGCCTGCAGGCTCACCTCCAGGACGCCGATGCAGTCGCCGCGGTTGGTGACGGGCGTGATGACGCGTTGTCCGCCCTGGCCGTCCGGTTCCACCTTCTGGCGCTGGCTTTGCAGAACGCTGTCGTAGACGCTGCCCCGCAGGTCGATCGGCTCGCCCAGGTCGGCGGCCTGGTCACCGGTCGCGGCCAGGCGTACCAGCCGCCGGCCGATGAGGTCGACGAACAGGAAGGACACGGCCTCGGCACCGAACCGCTTCTGCAGATCGTGTGCCACCACGTCGACGGACTCACCGGGCGGGGCCGCTTCCGCAGCGGCCAGCAACTCGCCCAGTTCCAGATCTCCACCCTTCACAGCAACCTCCTGTCGGTTGCCGCACCTTCTTCCCCGAGTCCGTGCGACCTCACATATCGTGCCCGTTTTGTCTGGTCAGGGCCGCATTCCGGATCGGTGCGAGCACGTGCCGTCTTCGACAGGCGGCGTTCGTGGGCGATCGTGCGGCCGGTGCGCCGGGGGACATGGGATGCGGAGGGGTACGCCCCTGTTCGGCCAGGTCTGGTTGCCGGTGGAGGGGGCGACGCCCGATGGCGTCAGGAGCTGGCACGGCCGGGTCCGGGGAAGATGTTTGTCCGGGCCCGATCGGTGCAGACGATGAGCTGACACAACCTTTATATGACGAAGTGGAAAGGCATCATGAGCATCATCGCGTGGATCATCATCGGCCTGCTCGCCGGCGCCATCGCCAAGGCCCTGATGCCGGGCAAGGACCCGGGCGGAATTATCATCACCATGCTCATCGGCATCGTCGGCGGTCTGCTCGGCGGCTGGCTCGGCAAGGTCATCTTCGGTGTCGACTCCATCGACGGGTTCTTCGATCTCTCCACCTGGATCGCCGCGATCGCCGGCTCCGTCATCCTGCTCGCCCTCTACCGCCTCGTCACCGGCAACCGGCATTCGCACCGTCACGCGACCCGCTGAAGTCACCACGTCTCCTTTTGCACATCTGGACGGCCCCCTTCCTGTCAGCAGGACGGGGGCCGTCCAGGTGTGTCCGGCCGAGCCACCCGTGGCCCACCCGCCGGTCGCCGTTCTCCTGGGCCCACCGCGCTCGCCCTTGACCAGACAGGCCGTGCGCGAGCAACGACAGCATGAGAGTGATCAGACGCCTCACCCACACTCAGGCCGGCGCGCTGCGCGGCGGGGCCGAGGTCGTCGTCGCGAGTCCGGGCCGGCTCAAGGACCTCATCGACCGTGGCGAATGCAGGCTGAACCGCGTGGGCATCACGGTGCTGGACGAGGCTGACCAGATGGCCGACACGGGTTTCACGCCGCCGCCGATTGTGCCGCCCGCGAGGTCTTCAACTCGGTCAGACCGGATTCCCGCGCCCCGCGTTCTGGGGCGTCTGTGACAGCGGGTGATACGGGGGAGCCATCCCGACGGGGCTTCTGCGGAGTTCGTCGTGGCCGCCGATGGCCTGTCGGCCTACCCGGACGCCGGCCACCTGGCCTGCCGAGGCCGAGGCCGACGCCCTCGTCCTTCCCGGGAGCGTGCAGGAGCGCCTGCGTGAGCAGCCGACCCGCCGCACGAAGGCATTCCCCAGCGCGAGATACTCTTCCTATGCGTTCACGCACCTCCCCGACCGGCCGGCCGATCACGATACGGAGGGCCGTCGCGCGGGATGCCAAACGGCTCACGCGGCTCGTGCGTGGCTCACGCGCCTACGAGGGTCAGTACGCAGCAGCAGTCGCGGGCTACCGGGTAGGTCCGGATTACATCGAGGCCCACCGCGCCTTCGTGGCCGTCGGCGCCGACGAGCATGGAGACCGGGTCCTCGGGTTCTACGCGCTCGTCCTCGCCCCACCGGAGCTCGACCTGCTGTTCGTGGCCGACGAAGTGCAGGGACGGGGTATTGGACGGCTGCTCGTCGCGCACATGCAGTCCGAGGCCCGTGCCGCCGGGCTCGACCGTGTCAAGGTCGTGTCACATCGTCCCGCCGAGGACTTCTACCACCGCGTCGGTGCGGTACGGACCGGGACCGCACTCGCGAACCCGCCCGCCGTGCCGTGGGACCGTCCCGAGTTCGAGTTCCGCATTCCTTCGGAATGACGCGGTGTGCCGGTTCGCGGGGCACCGGCTCGTGACCGAGACGAATGCCGTGCGGCCGGCGCGGCCCGCGCGCGTGCGGCCTGCACCTCGGCCCCGTCGATCCGCAGGACCGCGCTTTCTGCCTCGGCGTAGGCGAAGACGTCCTCCTGGGCGGGCAGTCGCAGCCCCGGCCGCTCAGGGCGGCGAAGGCGCGGGCCGCCGACAGCGGGCGGACCTCTCGGACCGCTCCGGAGACGGTGGAGCGGTCCACGCCGTACGGCTCGGGTGGTTGTTCGCCGCGGGCGAGCGCGAGCCCGAAGGTGAGGGCCTCGCGAATCGGGGTGCTGTCGACGCAGGCGCGTGGTGGTGCTCGCCGAAGCGGCCCGGCCACGCGGCGACACGGGGCAAGGCGCAGCTGCGTTTTCTTGTCGGCAGCGGCTTTCCCCGGGCGTCGCGCAGCGTGCCGATTGGCTACCCCTCCCGAGGCGTTGAACGCTGAGTGAATCAATATCTGTTCCCGAGGGATCAGTTTTTTAGGGGCCGTGCAGCGGGAGTTTTTGCCGCGAAGAGCAGAGCGGTATTATCCACCGTGCACGGGCCGTTCCGGCGTGCTACTGTCCATCTCAGTTGCAGTTGTGGTTCCCGAAACTTCAAGTGCCCTCGCCAGGATTCTGCCGGTGGGGAGCGCTTTTGTATTTCCGGTCATTTCCGGGCGGGGTAATCATCGCGGCGACACGGCGTCCGCGCGGTGCGGGTGCTGACGCACTGCCCCAAAGGAGATATGACATGGCCGCTGGTACCGTGAAGTGGTTCAACGCTGAAAAGGGCTTCGGCTTCATCGAGCAGGACGGTGGCGGCGCCGACGTGTTCGCCCACTACTCGAACATTGCCGCGCAGGGCTTCCGTGAGCTGCTCGAGGGCCAGAAGGTGACCTTCGACATCGCCCAGGGTCAGAAGGGCCCGACGGCCGAGAACATCGTTCCGGCCTGACGCTCACGCGCAATCCGCAGCTGGGGCCCGCATCCTTCGGGGTGCGGGCCCCAGCTGCACGCGTATCCCGCAGCGGCTTTCACCCGCGGGACGCCCCGGAGAAATCCGCAGTACCACGACAAGCGGTTCCAGGAAGCGGACGCATCCTGAAGCGCTGCACTTCAGTCGACGTCCAGATGGCAAAGTCCCCATCGCGTCACCCATTTCAGTACCTGTGCCCACAGCTATTCCCGTCGGCCAGATTCTTTTGTCACCGGTCCATACTGGTAATTCTCCGTGCCGTTCATCCCGGCGGGAATTCCTTGATATGTGCCACATCGAGGAAGGTTCCGCATGAACCGCGCGTACACGAACGACCGCCCCGCCCGCTCCCGCGACGGCCGTGCCGACGCCGGAAGGGGCGGCAGCCGCACGAGCTCGCAGGCACCGCGTCGTGCCGGCGGGCCCGCCCGCTCCGGCGGTTACGGCCGTCGGACCGCCGCCGTGCAGGGTGAGTTCGCGCTGCCCAAGACGATCACCCCCGCACTGCCGGCCGTCGAGGGCTTCGCCGACCTCGACATGCCGGAGCAGCTGCTGGCCGAACTCGGCAGGCAGGGGGTGACCGTGCCGTTCCCCATCCAGGGCGCGACGCTGCCGAACTCGCTGGCGGGCCGTGACGTGCTGGGCCGCGGGCGCACCGGGTCCGGCAAGACCCTCGCATTCGGTCTCGCCCTGCTCGCCCGCACCGCCGGACAGCGTGCCGAGCCCCGTCAGCCGCTGGGGCTGATCCTCGTACCGACGCGTGAGCTGGCACAGCAGGTGACCGACGCGCTGACCCCGTACGCCCGCTCTGTGCGGCTGCGGCTGGCCACCGTGGTGGGCGGCATGTCGATCGGCCGGCAGGCCAGCGCGCTGCGCGGCGGGGCCGAGGTCGTCGTCGCGACCCCGGGCCGACTCAAGGACCTCATCGACCGCGGCGAATGCAGGCTGAACCAGGTGGGCATGACCGTGCTGGACGAGGCCGACCAAATGGCCGACATGGGCTTCATGCCCCAGGTCACCGCGCTGCTCGACCAGGTGCGCCCGGAGGGGCAGCGCATGCTGTTCTCCGCCACACTGGACCGCAACGTAGACCTTCTGGTGCGCCGCTATCTGACCGACCCCGTCGTGCACTCCGTCGACCCGTCGGCCGGTGCGGTCACCACGATGGAGCACCACGTCCTGCACGTCCATGGTGCCGACAAGCACGCCGCCACCACCGAGATCGCCGCCCGCGACGGCCGCGTGATCATGTTCCTGGACACCAAGCACGCCGTCGACCGGCTGACCCAGAACCTGCTCGACAGCGGGGTACGGGCCGCCGCGCTGCACGGCGGCAAGTCGCAGCCGCAGCGCACCCGCACACTGGCACAGTTCAAGACGGGACACGTCACCGTCCTGGTGGCGACCAATGTCGCGGCGCGCGGCATCCACGTCGACAACCTCGACCTCGTCGTCAACGTCGATCCGCCGACCGACCACAAGGACTACCTCCACCGCGGCGGCCGTACCGCCCGCGCCGGCGAGTCCGGCAGCGTCGTCACCCTCGTCACACCGAACCAGCGCCGCGGCATGGTCCGCCTCATGTCGGACGCCGGAATCCGGCCGCAGACCACCCAGATCCGCTCGGGGGACGAAGCCCTGAGCCGCATCACCGGCGCCCAGGCCCCGTCCGGCATCCCGGTCGTCATCACCGCACCGGTGACCGAACGCCCCAGGCGCAGCGCCACCTCCCGAGGCCGACGCCGCCCTTCCTCGGCGGTCCGGCGCGCCCCCGTACGCCAGTCCGGCTCCGGCGCGGTGGCCTAGAACGTTCGTGATCAAGAAAGCCGGCCCATCTCTGCAGGAGGCACCTTTTGACGCTGATCCAGACACAGTCCCGCCCGGCGGACACCGACCCCGCGCACAGGACGGCGGTGGAGGTCATGGACGAGGCCGGACCGCAGGTCTGTGACGACATGAGCGTGGAGGTGGCGCTGGCCGTCATGGCCGCCGCCCGCACGAGCCGGCTGGTCGTCTGCGATCAGGACGGCCAGTGCACCGGCCTGGTCGCCCATGCCGAACTCGCCGCGGTCCGTGACAGCTCCGGCTACACGGACCGGGTCCGCCTGCGCGACATCCTCGGCGAGCACGGTTCGTTCGCCTCACCCGTCACCACGATGGCCGAAGCCGAGCACGCGATGCGCGCCCGTCGGCTCGGTGTCCTGCCGGTGGTCGACGAGCAAGGCAGCGCCCTGGGCATCCTCGCCCTCTCCCGCTGAGACATCCCGCCCCTGGTCGGACCGTTCCCCCCTCTTCTCTCTGTGAGGCCACATGCGCTGCGTCATCGCCCGCTTCCCCTTCGAGCTCACCAAGGGCGGAGTGCTGGAGTCGATGAAGGGCGTCAAGCCCGAACCGGTCACCGGAGAATCGGTGATCATCGGCCGCCGCCATTACCCCGTCAAGCAGGTCGGCCAGGTCATCACCCGCCAGGACCGCCGTGATTTCAGCGCCGCCGAAGTCCTGCGGGCCATGGCTCAGCTCGGCTTCACCTGCCGCGCCGTTCCCAAGGCAGCGCCCCAGGGCATTCTCAGCCCGATGCAGCACGCCTCCGCGATGCTCGGCACCCCCGTGACGGTCTGACCGGGTAGCAGGCACGAGCCGGCATCCGAGCAGCAGTGTGGGCCCGACCGGTACGCCGGTCGGGCCCACACTGCGTGCGGCGGGTTCCCGTCGCCGTCGCTCAGTGGCCGGAACAGCTGAAGTCGCCCACGGTCCAGGCGCTGACGTTCTCGGTCGCAACCCGGTACCTCCACCCGTCTCCGGGCCTCCAGGGTGCCCTGCAGGATCCGGGCGACATGGAAGTGCGGACGCGTGGGCGGCCCGTCCTTCTTCGCCGGGGTGTCGAAGACGGCGGCGACTCGTCCAAGCGGGCGGAATCCGTCAGCACATCCGACACCCTGTGCCTTCACGTGGCTGCGAGAGAGCCCATCGACCGGTGACGACAGCGCCACTGGTGACCACGCTCAGGGACTCTGATTGCACGGACGGCTGCGGCGCTGGCCATCACCGTGATCATCAGGGTCACCACGGAGGGCTCCTGCCGCGCTCGTCGACGGCCGACCTGCGGGGCGTCACGGCTGGAAACGCCCGTCCCGGCCAGTTGAGTTCTCCACGAGACGCGGTGTTGGCCGGTGCCCGCCGATGGTAGCCGCGGCGCAGTCGGCGACGTCCCGCTCAGCCCGACGTGCTGTGCGGCGGGGGATCCCTGCGCGCCGGACTAGGCCACGAAGCTGCTTGAACCGTACAGGGACCGGTCGAGGCAGACTGGTCGAGACGGACTACCTCATCGTCGGGTGCACGGAAATCTATGCCAGCCGCAGTAGACATGCGTCGGCGGTGTGGTTATGGTTTCTCTCGTAGCCGAGATCAAGAGAGGCCCGGCAGAGATGAACTGCCGGGCAGCAGTACGCAGTTGTAGTTCGCAGGACGGTGCGGTGGTGGAGTTCCGAAGCCAGAGCGGTTGCAGGACGGCGACGGGACTGACGACCGGACCGGGTGGCCCGCAGTGATCAGGGGCCGCCATGAGCAGTGCCGCAGTGGCAGTACCAGTAAGTGAAGGTTCGAAGTACCCGGCAGCGAAGTCAGTGAGCAGTACCTCGGTGAAGGCGTCGGCTGCGGACGCGCGCACCGGGAGGTTCGGCAGTGGGGTTCCAAGCCAGAGCAGACGCACGACGGGTGACGGGGCCGACTGCCGGAGAGTGGCGCTGTTCGAGGCCACCAGCAGTTCACAGTTTCCGAAAGTGAGTAGTTGCTCAAGAGGGAAGAACGGAGGGGCCGAGCGCCATCAGGATCGCCCGGGCGGAAGTCCTGAACCCGGGTACCGCAGGACATCGATAGTGAGGTGGTCTCCGGTCAAGCAACCGCGATCCCCGCGCCCCCGACAGCGTCTCGGTCGGGTTCGCGGAAACAGAAGGCCGGTGCAGTATCAGGGCCGGCAGATGGTGTAGTAGTTCCTTCGGGGCCCTGGTGCCAGTACGGCGCCAGGGCCCCTCCACGCGTTCCACAGAGAGGTGCAATGACAGCAGACGACACGTTCGGCCGTCTCGACGACGACGACTACCCCGCCTACACCATGGGCCGGGCCGCCGAACTGCTCGGCACCACACAGGGCTTCCTCCGGGCCATCGGTGAACACCGCCTGATCACCCCCCTGCGCTCCGAAGGCGGCCACCGCCGCTACTCCCGCTACCAGTTGCGCGTTGCCGCCCGCGCCCGGGAACTCGTCGACCACGGGACCTCCATCGAGGCCGCCTGCCGGATCGTCGTCCTCGAAGACCAGCTCGAGGAAGCCCAGCGCCTCAACGCCGAATACCGCCGCGCCGCCGAATCAGCGAACCCGACGGCAGCAGCATGAGATGAGCGTGCCCGTCGGCGCCGGCGGGCACCGCACGCACGGTCTCGTGTGTGGCGTGATCATTTCCTGTGGTGACCCGGTGTGTGGGCGTGTAGCGTCTGCGTCAGCTGTCGTGGTTCGGAATTCCCTGCCCGCGCCGTTGGTGTGGGTGTTTTGCTGTGCTGTGCCGCAGGGACCAGGACGATCACCTCCGTCTGCCACATGGAGTGGGAGGCGTTCATCGACTGGAAGGCATGAGGCATGGCAACGGGAACTGTGAAGTGGTTCAACGCGGAGAAGGGCTTCGGCTTCATCGCCCAGGACGGTGGCGGCCCGGATGTCTTCGCGCACTACTCCGCGATCAACTCCACCGGCTTTCGTGAGCTCCAGGAGGGCCAGGCCGTGACGTTCGACGTCACCCAGGGCCAGAAGGGTCCGCAGGCCGAGAACATCAACCCGGTCTGACCTCGCGGACCTGCCCGAGAGATCAGGGGGCCGCGCAGCAATGGCTGCGCGGCCCCTGATCCGTGGCGCCCCGGGGCCGCTGCCACTTCGGCTTGAACCTTCCTGACCTCAGTCGCTGCAAGCGTCGTCGGGCACGGGAGCCGCCTGTCCGGCGCGGCTACCGTGCAGCTCGGAGGAGCCGTGACACGGCGAGGCCGCACCGAGGCCCGTCGTGGCGGGATCTCCGCCCGGATCGCGCCGACCTGCTGGAACCGGACGACTGCTCTGTAGACGGATCGCACGTCCAGGCCCTCGAAGGGGGGATCACGTCGCCCTCTCTCGGTGAGATGGCCGGGGGAAGGCCCGCCGCCCCGGCGGACTGCCGGTCGCCTGTACGGGCGGCGGGAGTCCTGGATCAGTAGCCGTAGATCATCTTGTAGGCGACTTCGGGGAGGAACTGGCCGGCCGTGGAGCCGGTTCCGACACCGCAGTTGCCGTCGGACTCGCCCGGGGTCTTGATCCACAGGAGCATTTCGGCGCCTCCGCCCGTCTGGGTGGGTGTGCCGATGCGGCGGCCGGAGGGGTTGCACCACTGGCCGTTGGAGCCGTTGCCGTTGCGGCTGGTGTCCACGACGAACGGCTTGGTGTAGCCGTAGCGGGAGGCCAGTTCGTTGTTGACGGCGTTGCCGTAAACGGTGTTCTCGGCGGTGGTGATGTAGTTGGAGACGTTGAGCGAGAAGCCGTGGGCCTGCCGGAGGCCGGCTTCGTGGAGACGCCGGGCCATGGTCGCCGCGTCGGCCCAGCGCGGGTTGCCGGCGTCCATGTAGACCCAGGTGTTGGGGGCCTGGCGGTTGAACTCGGCGAGGGCACCGGTGAGCATGGCCTCGCGTTCGTCGATCTGGGCCTGGGTCATGCAGCCGTAGTCTCCCAGGGAGTCCGGTTCGAGGATGACCACGGCCGGGCGGGCCGCGATGCCTCCGGCGAACTGAGCGATCCAGTTGGCGTAGGCGGACGGCGAGGCGGCTCCGCCGGCGGAGTGCCCGCCGCAGTAGTCACGGTGGTAGACGTTGTAGGCGACGAGGATGGGCAGCTTGTCCCGGGAGTCCGCCGCTCCGGCGTAGGCACCTGTCGCGGTGCCGATGGTGCCGCTCCAGGAGCCGAACCAGCGGGCCATCGGTGTGCTGGCGATGGAGGCGTTGATCGCGGCGGCCCGGCCGTCGCCGGGGTTGGCGGCCGCCCACCGCCTCGCGCTCGAGTCGGGGTCCACGTAGAACCCGTTGGTCATGGTGGTGGGGTCGGCCGCGTGGGCGGACGATGCGGCGGCGAACGCCAGCGGCAGAGCACAGAGCGCTGCCATCAGGGTGCGGAGTCTGCGGCTCAAGACAGGACCTCGGTTTCAGAGGATGTGCGCTTTGGGAGCGCTCCCACTGGAAGCGGTCCCAATCGTCCGGTTGGGCGGTTGGGGTGTCAATAGTCGGCGCATCATTGGACTTTCACAGGGGCGCAGGTCCTGTGGGGCACTGCACTGGAAGCGGTCCCATAGCTGCGTCCCCGAGCGCTCCGCGCCTGTGGAAGACTTTCGAGCCATGGCAGAAGCAGCGCCGCGTCGGCATCCGACGCTCGACGAGGTGGCCGAACGCGCCGGTGTTTCCCGCTCCGTGGCCTCCCGCGCCCTCAACAACGCCCCGCACGTCAGCCGCGCCAAGCGCGAGGCTGTCGAACGGGCCGTGCGGCAACTTGGTTACGTACCCAATCCGACCGCCCGCGCGCTGGCCACCCGTCAGACGGGAGCGGCCGCCCTGATCGTCTCGGGGGAGGATCCGTCGATCTTCGCCGATCCCTTCTTCGCCCGGGTGATCGTGGGGGCGTCGGCCGCCCTGGACGAGGCGGACCTGCATCTGATGCTGTGCCTGGCCGCTTCCGACCGGGGCCGCAAGCGGGTCGAGGAGCTCCTGCGGTCCAGGGGCGCGGACGGTGTGATGCTGATGGCGCTGCGCGAGGACGATCCGCTGACCCGGATGGCCGACGAGGCGCGGATGCCCGTCGTGTTCGGCGGGCGCCCGGTCGGTCCGGCTCCCCGGTGGTACGTGGACGTGGACAACGTCGGCGGAGCGCGCGAGGCGACCGAGCATCTGGTCTCACTCGGCCGGAGGCGCGTGGCCGTGATCTGCGGGCGTCTGGACACCGAGGCCGGGCGCGCCCGGTACCGCGGCTACCGGGACGCCATGCTGGGTGCCGGCCTCGATCCGTTCCCGCCGCTGGAGGGGGACTTCACGGAGCGCAGCGGAGCCGCCGCCATGGCCGTGCTGCTGGCGGAACACCCCGAGGTGGACGGAGTGTTCGCCGCCAACGACAACATGGCGGCGGGAGCGCTGCGCACCGTGCGGGAAGCCGGCCGGCGGGTCCCCGCCGACGTCGCCGTGGTCGGCTTCGACGACCTGGCAATCGCCCAGATCGCCGATCCGCCGCTCACCACCGTCCATCAGCCTGTAGAGGCTCTCGGACGGGAGATGGCGCGCATGCTCGTCGCGCTCGTCAACGGGCAGGATCCCATCCCGCTGGTCCTCCCCACCCGCCTGACCGTCCGGGCCAGCGCCTGACTCCTCACTGTCCGGGAGGGGCGGGCCCTGGAGTTACCCCGTCATCCCTTCTCGCGTGAGTCGTGCGCCGCTTCGAAATGTTCGAAGTGTCTCGTGCGGAGTCGGTGCGCCTCGGCCCTGCTCTTTTGCGGTCACGCGACACATCCTGCTCCCCGAGGAGGTGTTGACATGGTCGGTCGCCTCTCTAGTATCCGTGGGGCATCCCGAAGTTTCCGAACGGCAATCGAAATTTCGAACTCTTTCTTCTCCTGTCTCCCTGCCGAAGGAGTTTTGGTGCCCAGACGATCAGGCGGACGACTGTTCCGCCTCCTCACGGCCGCCGTGCTGGCGGTGACCGCGTCCGTGACTGCCTCAGCGCAGTCCACCGCCACGGCCGCGCCGGGCAGTCCGGCGCTCACCCCACCGCTGGGGTGGAACAGCTGGAACAGCTTCGGGTGCGGGGTCACCGAGGCCCAGGTCCGCCAGGCCGCCGACGCGATGGTGTCCTCGGGTATGCGGGACGCCGGCTACCGGTACGTGGTGGTCGACGACTGCTGGTTCGACCCGCAGCGTGATGCGCAGGGCAACCTGCGGGCCAACCCGGCGAAGTTCCCGAGCGGGATGAAGGCCCTCGGGGACTACATCCACGGCAAGGGCCTGAAGTTCGGCATCTACCAGGTGCCGGGCGAGCGCACCTGCGCGCAGACCGTGGGCACTTACCCGGGCTCCACCGGCAGCAGGGGCCACGAGGTCCAGGACGCCGCCACGTTCGCCACGTGGGGGGTCGACTACCTCAAGTACGACTGGTGTTCCTCGAGCGGCACGCGTGACGAGCAGGTCGCGCGGTTCAAGCTGATGCGTGATGCTTTGCGCGCCACCGGTCGGCCGATCGTCTACAGCATCAACCCCAACAGCTTCCACGCCATCACAGGGTCCACGTACAACTGGGGCGAGGTCGCCGACCTGTGGCGGACGACCGAGGACCTGCTCGACATCTGGCAGAACGGCAACACCAACAGCTACCCGATGGGCGTCGGCAACGTCCTGGACGTCAATGCGCCGCTGGCCGCACAGTCCGGCCCGGGGCACTGGAACGACCCCGACATGCTGGTCGTCGGCCGCCCCGGCCTGTCGCTGACCGAGTCCCGTTCCCACTTCGCCCTGTGGGCGCTGATGAGTGCCCCGCTGATGGCCGGCAACGACATCCGTACGATGTCCGCCGACGTCAGCGCCATCCTGCGCAACCCGCGCCTGCTGGCGGTGAACCAGGACTCCCTGGGCGCGGGCGGACGCAGGGTGCGCGACGACGGCAACGCCGAGGTGTTCGCCAAGCCGCTGGCGGACGGTTCGGTCGCGGTGGGGCTGTTCAACCGGAGTGGAAGCGCGACGACGGTCACCACGACGGCCGCCCAGATCGGCCTGACCGGCGGTCCGTTCACCCTCACCGACCTGTGGACCGGCGGCACTGCGGGCACGTCCGGGCAGATCTCGGCGAGCGTCCCCGCGCACGGCGTCGCCGTGTACCGGGTGAGCGGTGGCAGCCCGTCGGCCGCCACCACCTCACGCCTGCGGGGCAACCCCTCCGGCCGCTGCGTGGACGTGGACAACGCCTCCACGGCCGCCGGCGCCGCGACTCTGCTGTGGGACTGTCACACGGCCGCCAACCAGCTGTGGACCACATGGGCGGGCGGCGAGATCCGCGTCTACGGCGACAAGTGCCTGGACGCCTACAACCAGGGCACCACCAACGGCACCCGTGTCATCACCTGGCCCTGCAACGGCCAGAACAACCAGAAGTGGACCGTCGGCTCCGACGGCTCGATCCGCAACGTCCACTCCGGACTGTGCCTCGACGCCAATGAGGCCGGCACCGTCAACGGGACCCCGCTGGTGCTGTGGACCTGCAACGGCCAGGCCAACCAGAAGTGGGCCCGCGCGTGAACCTCGCCGACAACGGTGTGCCAGATCACCTGCTCGCCAGGTGGGCCGGGCACCCGAACGTGAGAACGGCGAAGAAGTGGTACGTGACGCCAAACGGAGCGGACCTGCTTCCGGCCGGGCGCCCTGGGGCCCAGGTAGGAGGTGATCACCGGGAGGTCCCCTGGGCATCGAGTCCTTCCCGCGCACCCAGGCGTACGACGAACGCCGCACCCAGGAGGGCAGGAGCCGGCGTGAGATCATCCGATGTCGCGAGCGGTATACCGCTCGCGAGGTCTTCAATCCGGTCGGACCGGTTCCCCGCGCCCCCGCGTTATAAGGGCGTCCGTGAGACGTGAGAGGGTCTGGGGCGTGAGCGAGACACCACCCAACACCCTGCAATACCGCTTTGACGGGCCGGAAGACGCTCCGGTTCTGATCCTGGGTCCCTCGCTGGGTACCACCTGGCACATGTGGGACCGGCAGGTCCCCGAGCTGACCAGACAGTGGCGTGTGTTCCGGTTCGATCTGCCGGGGCACGGAGGCGCCCCCGCGCATCCCGCCGGCTCGGTCGGTGAGCTGACCGGGCGGCTGCTCGCCACCCTCGAGGGGCTCGGCGTACAGCGGTTCGGGTACGCCGGGTGTGCGCTCGGGGGTGCCGTCGGGATCGAGCTGGCGCTGCGTCACCCCGAGCGTCTCGCGTCGCTGGCGCTGCTCGCCGCCTCGCCCCGCTTCGGTACGGCGGACGAGTTCCGCCGGCGCGGGGTGATCGTACGGACCAACGGGCTCGACCCCATCGCCCGCTCCGCGCCCGAACGCTGGTTCACCGGCGGCTTCGCGGCAGCGCAGCCCGCGATCACCGAGTGGGCCGTGCAGATGGTGCGCACCACCGACCCCGGCTGCTACATCGCCGCCTGTGAGGCACTGGCCTCGTTCGACGCGCGGGCCGGGCTCGGCAGCGTCGGGGTGCCGACGCTGGTGCTGGTCGGCTCCGAGGACCAGGTCACCGGCCCCGCCGAGGCCCGAACGCTGGTCGCCGGGATCCCGGACGCGCGGCTCGCCGTCGTACCCGGGGCCTCCCACCTGGTGCCGGTGGAGCAGCCGGCCGCCGTCACCGACCTGCTGGTACGGCACTTCTCGACGGCCTGGCAGCCCGCCTACGACACCGCCACCGGCCAGACCGCGCTGCCCGCCGCGATGGTGCAGCCGGTGCTCGCCGCCCCGCCGCAGCCCGTGCCCGTCGCAGAGATCGCCCCGGCCGTCCCGGCGCAGGGGACACCCGCCGCGTCCGACCCGTACGACACCGGGCTCAAGGTCCGCCGGGAGGTGCTGGGGGACGCGCACGTCGACCGGATCCTGGCCGAGGCCGACGACTTCTCGGGAGACTTCCAGGAACTCGTCACCCGCTACGCCTGGGGCGAGGTCTGGGACCGGCCCGGACTCGACCGGCGCACCCGCAGCTGTGTCACCCTCACCGCCCTCGTCGCCGGTGGTCATCTGGACGAGCTCGCCTTCCACACCCGGGCCGCCCTGCGCAACGGCCTCACCCCGGACGAGATCAAGGAGGTGCTGCTCCAGGCCGCCGTCTACTGCGGCATCCCGGCGGCGAACGCCGCCTTCCGGGTGGCCCAGCGGGTCGTCCGCGAGGAGACCACGCCCCAGGAGTAGGCCACGCCCCGCGCGGGCGCACAGGCGTGCGAGGCAGGATGGAAGCATGAAGCTCACGAAGAAGTCGCACGCCTGCGTCCGTCTCGAGAAGGACGGCCGTGTCCTCGTCCTCGACCCCGGGATGCTCAGCGAACAGGACGCGGCCCTCGGCGCGGACGCCGTCCTGATCACCCACGAGCACCCCGACCACTTCGACGAGAACCGGCTGCGGACCGCCCTGGAGGCCAACCCGGCCGCCGAGATCTGGACCCTGAGGTCGGTCGCGGAACAGCTCTCCGCGGCCTTCCCGGGCCGGGTGCACACCGTCGGCCACGGCGACACCTTCACCGCCGCCGGCTTCGACGTCCAGGTCCACGGCGAACTCCACGCGGTGATCCACCCGGACATCCCGCGCGTCACCAACGTCGGCTACCTCGTCGACGACGGCAAGCTCTTCCACCCCGGCGACGCGCTCACCGTCCCCGACCGGCCGGTCGAGACGCTGATGCTGCCCGTCATGGCCCCCTGGAACAAGATCTCCGAGGTCATCGACTACGTCCGCGAGCTGAAGCCGCAGCGCGCCTACGACATTCACGACGCCCTCCTCACCGACCTCGCCCGCCCGGTCTACGACCGCCAGATCGGCGCCCTCGGCGGCGCCGAGCACCTGCGGCTCGCACCGGGTGGTTCCGCCGAGCTGTGAGAAGGCGGGCCGGCGTTGTCATAGGTGCCGGGTAGGTTGGGGAACATGCGCATCGCGACCTGGAACGTGAACTCGATCACCGCCCGCCTGCCGAGGCTCCTGGCCTGGCTGGAGAGCAGCGGCACGGACGTACTGTGCCTCCAGGAGGCCAAGGTCGCCGAGGAGCAGTTCCCGGTCGAACAGCTGCGCGAGCTGGGCTATGAGTCGGCCGTGCACGCCACCGGCCGGTGGAACGGCGTGGCGGTGCTCTCCCGCGTCGGCCTCGCGGACGTCGTCAAGGGCCTGCCGGGCGATCCCGGCTACGACGGCTCCGTGGAGCCCCGCGCCGTCGCCGCGACCTGCGGATCCGTGCGCGTCTGGTCGGTCTACGTGCCGAACGGCCGCGAGGTGGACCACCCGCACTACGCGTACAAGCTCCAGTGGCTGGAGGCCCTGAAGGCCGCCGTCGCCGGTGACGCGGCGGGCGGCCGCCCGTTCGCGGTCCTCGGGGACTACAACATCGCGCCGGCCGACGACGACGTCTACGACCGGGCCGCATTCGAGGGCGCCACCCATGTCACGCCCGCCGAGCGCGCCGCCCTGGCCTCGCTGCGCGAGTCCGGCCTCTCCGACGTCGTCCCGCGCCCCCTCAAGTACGACCATCCGTACACGTACTGGGACTACCGCCAGCTCTGCTTCCCCAAGAACCGGGGCATGCGCATCGACCTGGTGTACGGCAACGAGCCCTTCGCGAAGGCCGTCAAGGACTCCTACGTGGACCGCGAGGAGCGCAAGGGCAAGGGCGCCTCCGACCACGCACCGGTCGTCGTCGACCTCGAGGTGTAGCCGCCCGCCGCCCGCCGACCCTGCGCGCCTGTGGTGCACATGGCGGCACGGATGACAGGCTGGTGGGATGAACATCCCCTTCCTGGGCAGCCGGCGCCGGAAAGCGGGGGTACCCGATCCCGAGGGCATCGCGGAACTCCTCGCCGAGTGCGAACTCCTGCGCTCCCAGGCGTACCGGGAGGGTGTCCGACTCGACGACTCCCAGGCCTCGTTGGAGGCGCTGGACCAGCTGGTGCCGCGCTGGCGGGACGACGAGGAGACCTCGGACTGGCTGGGCAACGACGCGGGACTGTATCTCGGCACCGTCATCGTGCGCACCGTCGCGGGGGCCGCGTGGGAGATCCGGGCCGACGGCCAGCCGGTCGTACGGCTCACCTCGGGCCGGGAGTTCGACGTCGTGGACGCCGGACACGAATGGGCGGCCAACGGTGTGCCCGAACTGTCGCAGCTGTACGCGGAGGTCGCGGAGGCGTGAAGCCCCGGCCGGCGTGAAGTCCTGGCCCACGGCTCGGTGTTAATACGGCTAATGACCGAAGAGTGCGTGTCGCGCCAATGCGGTGATCTTGCCTGGATACCTTGCGGCGACCACCACACGGCCGAGAACGAGTAGGGGTGGGAATGGCCGGCGAACCGCTGATCGAACTGCGTGACGTCAACAAGTACTTCGGGGACCTCCATGTCCTCCAGGACATCGGGCTCACCGTGGACCGGGGCGAGGTGGTCGTGGTCATCGGCCCGTCGGGGTCGGGGAAGTCGACGCTGTGCCGGGCGATCAACCGGCTGGAGACCGTCCAGTCCGGCACGATCCTGCTCGACGGCCAGCCGCTCCCGGACGAGGGCAAGGCGCTGGCGCGGCTGCGCGCCGATGTCGGCATGGTCTTCCAGTCGTTCAACCTCTTCGCCCACCGGACCGTGCTGCAGAACGTCTCGCTGGGCCAGGTCAAGGTCCGCGGGCGCAAGAAGGAGGACGCTGACCGGCGCTCCCGGGAACTCCTCGACCGCGTCGGCGTCGCCGACCAGGCCGACAAGTACCCGGCGCAGCTCTCGGGCGGCCAGCAGCAGCGGGTGGCGATCGCGCGGGCGCTGGCGATGGAACCCAAGGCGATGCTCTTCGACGAGCCGACCTCCGCACTGGACCCGGAGATGATCAACGAGGTCCTGGAGGTCATGCGGCAACTGGCCGAGGAGGGCATGACCATGATCGTGGTCACGCACGAAATGGGCTTCGCCCGCTCCGCCGCCCACCGGGTGGTCTTCATGGCCGACGGACGGATCGTGGAGGACCGCGCACCCGACGAGTTCTTCGGCAACCCCAGCAGCGACCGGGCCAAGGACTTCCTGTCCAAGATCCTCAAGCACTGACCGGGGTGACGCCCGTAGACGTGCCCGCCCCGACCTCGACTAGGATGGTCCCTTCTTCCCGGCGGGGGAGGGGACCTCGCTCCAGGAGCGGGGACACCGCCACCGGGAGGGGCCCACCGCCCCGAGTCCACGGGGCGGCGGATCACATCGGCCAGTCCCGTCCGGCGGCAGCCGCAGATCACTGCTCGCGCGGCGGCGCGACCCGGACCACGGGCCGTCCGCCGGTGAGGAGAAGGTCAGCTGCGCGCCGGGCGGGTGGTGCTGAACGGGGTCAGTCCGCCCGGTGACTGCCCCGCGGCGCCGGAGCCGGCAGCGGCGTCTGTGCCGCCTTCGTCACCTCCTCGACCAGTTCGACCACATCGGGGCCGTACGCCTGCGAGTTGATCACCTTCAGCAGCAGTACGAAGGAGTTCGAGCCGTACTTGCGGGCGAGCCGCTCGTGGTTGCGGGCGAGATAGCGGGTCGCGGCCTGGTTGGTGATCGCGCGCTGGCCGCAGAACAGGAACACCGGCCGCATCTCGCGCCGTTCACCGGCGGTCAGCCGCGCCAGCAGAACGTACTCGGTGACCCCCGGGTCCATGCGGTAGCGCTCGGGGCCTATCTGGAAGGCGCCCCGGTCCGGGCCCGGCTCCGGATCGACGTTGACCCGCACCCCCGGCAGCATGGCCGCCATATGGGCCACCATCCGCCGGTTCGACCCCGGCCCGCCCACGCAGAACTCCGTCCGTTCGCCGAAGCCCTGGTGGGCCGCGTCCTGGGTGACCACCTGGGCGTGCGCCCCGCAGTCCTTGATCAGCGCGGAGAGCTCGAGCAGCGCGAACACGTCGAAACGGTGCACGGCCGGTTCCGCCGTCGCCGGATCGCGGTTGACGACGAGCAGGGACTCGGAGTTCTCGGGCATCCCGAAGAACGTCTGCTTGCGGCGGAGCTTGCGCTTCCACAGGTAGGTGCGGGCGATCCAGCCCAGCACGGCACTGATGCCGGCGGCCACCACGCCCAGAACGATGTTGCGCACGTCGTCACTCATGGGCGCGCATGCTAGCGGTCCCTCGCAAACCCGTGTTCGAGAGGCAGGCCGCGAAGGGCACCCGGAACGGCCGTACGGCACACCCTCCGGCCTCCCTGACGCGGGCCGGGCGACGAACTAGGCTGCGCGAACAGCCGTTTACCGGAGGTGCGGATGCGTCGCCCAGTAGCACGGAATCTCGCGGTCCTGGCGGTCGGTGCCGCCGTCCTGTCGGTGGGGGCCGCGGCCCCGCCCGCCCAGCACGGCGAACGCTCCCGGCCCACCCCGAAAGTGCCGGTGGCGGTCGGCCACGGCGGCGCGGTCTCCAGCGTCGACGCCGACGCGTCCGCCGCCGGCATCGAGGTGCTGCGCAAGGGCGGCAACGCCGTCGACGCCGCCGTCGCCACGGCCGCCGCGCTCGGCGTCACCGAGCCGTACTCGGCCGGTGTCGGCGGAGGCGGTTACTTCGTCTACTACGACGCCCGGTCCCGCACCGTGCACACCATCGACGGCCGCGAGACGGCACCGCTGACCGCCGACTCCGGACTCTTCCTCGAGAACGGCGCACCGCTCCCGTTCGCCGAGGCCGTCAGCAGCGGACTCGGCGTCGGCACCCCCGGCACGCCCGCCACCTGGCAGCGCGCGCTCGACAGTTGGGGCAAGCGCGACCTGGGGACAATCCTCGAGCCCGCCGAACGTCTCGCCCGCGACGGCTTCACCGTCGACGAGACCTTCCGCGCGCAGACCGCAGCCAACGAGACCCGCTTCCGCTACTTCCCCGACACGGCCGAGCTGTTCCTCCCGGGCGGCGCCCTTCCCGCCGTGGGCTCCACCTTCAAGAACCCTGATCTGGCCCGCACCTACAAGGAGTTGCGCCGCGAGGGCGTCGACGCCGTGTACCGGGGCGACCTCGGCCGGGAGATCGTACGGACCGTCAACAGGCCGCCCGTGGACCCGGAATCCGGCTGGAACGCCCGGCCCGGCGAACTGTCGGCGCGTGATCTCGCCGTCTACCGCGCCACGTCACAGCCGCCCACCAGGACTTCGTACCGCGGCCTGGACGTCTACTCCATCGGGCCCTCCTCCTCCGGCGGCACCACGGTCGGCGAGGCCCTCAACATCCTGGAGCGCACCAACCTTTCGAAGGCGAGCGACGTCCAGTATCTGCACCGCTCCATCGAGGCCGGCCGGATCGCGTTCGCGGACCGGGGGCGCTGGGTCGGCGACCCCGCCTTCGAGGACGTACCGACGAGGGAACTGCTCTCACAGCGGTTCGCCGACTCGCGCGCGTGCCTCATCAAGGACGACGCCGTCCTGACCAGCCCTCTCGCCCCCGGCGACCCGCGCCACCCCCGCCCCTGCGCCACGGACGGCAAGGCCGCCCCGACGACGTACGAGGGGGAGAGCACCACCCATCTCACCACCGCCGACCGGTGGGGCAACGTCGTCGCCTACACGCTCACCATCGAGCAGACCGGCGGCAGCGGCATCACCGTGCCCGGCCGCGGATTCCTGCTCAACAACGAGCTGACCGACTTCTCCTTCGCCCCCGCGAACCCGGCCGTGCACGACCCGAACCTGCCCGGCCCCGGCAAGCGGCCCCGGTCGTCGATCGCGCCGACGATCGTGCTCGACCGGCACGACCGGCCCGTGGTGGCGCTCGGCTCACCCGGCGGCTCCACCATCATCACCACCGTGCTGCAGACCCTCACCGGGTTCCTCGACCGCGGACTGCCCCTGGTCGACGCGATCGCCGCACCGCGCGCCAGCCAGCGCAACACCGCGCAGACCGACCTCGAACCCGGGCTGTACGACAGCGAGTTGCGGCAGCGCCTCAAGGCCATCGGGCACTCGTTCCGGGAGAACCCGGAGATCGGCGCCGCCACGGCCGTCCAGCGGCTGCCGGACGGCAGATGGCTCGCGGCGGCGGAGAGGGTCCGCCGGGGCGGCGGCTCCGCGATGGTTGTCCGGCCCTAGTCGGACGGGGGCGCCGGCGTTTCCCGCGTAAGGAACGCCAGGCGCCCGTTCTCCGTGTCCACCGTCACCCGGTCGCCCTCCTGGACCCGGCCGTCCAGCAGCAGCCGGGACAGCTGGTTGTCGACCTCGCGCTGGATGGTGCGGCGCAGCGGCCGGGCGCCGTACTCGGGCTGGTAGCCGCGCTCGGCGAGCCAGTCCACGGCCGCGTCGGTGAAGTCGACCGCGACGCCCCGGCCCTTCAGGCCGCGCCGGGTGCTCTCCAGCAGCAGGTCGGTGATCCGCCGCAGCTCCTCGGCGGTCAGCTGGCGGAACACCACGATCTCGTCGATCCGGTTCAGGAACTCGGGCCGGAAGTGCTCCCGCAGCGGCCGCAGGACCTGCTCCCGGCGTGCCTCCTCGTCCGTGTCCGCCCCGCCGGACGCGAACCCCAGGGTCGCGCCGCGCCGCGTGATCGCCTCGGAACCGAGGTTGCTGGTCATCACGATCACGGCGTTGGTGAAGTCCACCGTCCGGCCCTGCGAGTCGGTCAGCCGGCCGTCGTCGAGGACCTGGAGCAGGATGTTGAAGACGTCCGGGTGCGCCTTCTCCACCTCGTCGAGCAGCAGCAGCGAGTACGGATGCCGGCGCACCACCTCGGTCAGCTGCCCGGCCTCCTCGTGCCCCACATAGCCGGGCGGGGCACCGACGAGCCGGCTGACCGTGTGCCGCTCCTGGTACTCGCTCATGTCGAGGCGCACCATCCGGTCCTCGCTGCCGAACAGCACCTCGGCGAGCGCCCGCGCCAGCTCCGTCTTGCCGACGCCGGTCGGCCCGAGGAACAGGAAGCTGCCGATCGGCCGGTCGGGGCTGGCGAGCCCCGCGCGGGAGCGCAGTACGGCGTCCGAGACGACCCGTACGGCCTCGTCCTGGCCGACGACACGCTGGTGCAGATGCTGCTCCAGGCCCAGCAGCCGGTCCTTCTCCTCCTCGGTGAGGCGGCTGACGGGGATGCCCGTCTGCCGGGCCACCACCTCGGCGATCGACTCGGAGTCCACCCACAGGCTCTGGCCCTCGTCGACCTCGTCCTCGCCACCGGTCTGGGCGATCCGCTGCCTCAGCTCCACGATGCGGTCCCGCAGCTGGGTGGCCTGCTCGTACTGCTCGTCGGCGACCGCCTGGTCCTTGTCGCAGGTCAGCTGCTCGACCTCGCGCTCCAGGGCCCGTACGTCCGTGCCCTTGGTCCTGGCCCGCAGCCGTACCCGGGCGCCGGCCTGGTCGATCAGGTCGATGGCCTTGTCCGGCAGGCGGCGGTCGCTGAGATAGCGGTCGGACAGCTCCACGGCCGCGAGCAGGGCCTCGTCGGTGTAGCGGACCTGGTGGTGCGCCTCGTAGCGGTCCCGCAGGCCGCGCAGGATCTCGACCGCGTCGGCGGGTGTCGGCTCCGGCACCATGATCGGCTGGAAGCGGCGGGCCAGCGCGGCGTCCTTCTCGATCCGGCGGTACTCCTCGAGGGTGGTCGCGCCCACGATGTGCAGTTCGCCGCGGGAGAGGGCCGGTTTGAGGATGTTGCCGGCGTCCATCGAGCCGCCCTCGCCTCCGCCTCCGGCGCCGACGACGGTGTGCAGCTCGTCGATGAAGATGATCAGCTGGTCGGAGTGGGTGCGGATCTCCTCGACGATGTGGGTCATCCGCTCCTCGAAGTCTCCCCGGTAGCGGGTGCCGGCGACCACGGCCGTCAGGTCGAGGGCGATCACGCGCCGTCCGAGGAGTATGTCGGGTACGTCGCCCTCCGCGATCCGCTGGGCGAGCCCCTCCACGACGGCGGTCTTGCCGACGCCGGCGTCGCCGATCAGCACGGGGTTGTTCTTGCCGCGCCGGGAGAGCACCTCGACGGTCTGTTCGATCTCGTCGTCGCGTCCGATCACCGGGTCGATACGGCCCTCGCGGGCGAGCGCGGTGAGGTCGCGGCCGTACTTGTCAAGGGTGGGGGTGCCGGTCGCGGGGCGGGGGCGTTCGGCGCGGGACTGCTGGGCCGCCTCGGGGGCCTCCGGGGGACCGGTGGGGGCGAAGCGTGCCGCGTTGAGGATGTGTCCCGCGGCCGAGTCGGGGTTGGCGGCGAGGGCGGTGAGCACGTGCTCGGGGCCGATGTAGCCGGCGCCGGACGCCCTGGCCATCTCGTGCGCGTCCAGCAGGGCGCGTTTGACGGCGGGGGTGAGGGAGAGCGAGGTCGGGGGAGGGGCGTCGCCGGGGCCGTGCTGTATGGGGCCGGAGCGGTCGTCGATCTGGGACGCCAGGGAGTCGGGGTCCGCGCCGGAGCGGGTGAGCAGGCTCCGGGTGGGTTCGGCGGCGAGGGCGGCGCGCAGGAGGTGCTGGGTGTCGAGGTCGCGGCTGCCGTGTTCGGCGGCGTACTGGGCGGCGCCGCGGACCAGTTCTCTGGCGGGCTGGCTGAGGAGTCGGCCTATGTCGATCTGGCGGGGGCGTTGGCCGCCGAAGAATCGGGCGAGGAATTCTGCGAAGGGGTCGCCCTCCGGGCCGACGAAGTCGCTCGTCATCGTCATCCGTTCCTTCGCTGGGTCGGCGTGCCGGGGGCGGGTAACCGGTGGGGGCCGGCTCATGCCCACGATGACACGAACTTTTTGGGTGGGCATGTCCAGGTTGGGGGTGGTGCTGGGGCGGGCCCCGGGGGAGGCCGGGTTCGCTCCCGCAGGGGCACGTCCGGTGCTTGCGGGGTGCCGCGCGTTGGCGTGGGGCGGGGGGTGTTCGCGCGGCCCGGCGTTTGCGGGGTGCCGTCGCGCCCACCCGTGCCGCCCCAGCGGCACGACTGCCCGCGGAGGGCGGGGGCGTGGGGTGCGGTTGCCTGCGCGGGGGTGGAGGGGCGGGGGTGGGGTTTGCCGTCTCAGCGGCATGGCTGCCTGCGGAGGGCGGGGGCGTGGGGTGCGGTTGCCTGCGCGGGGGTGGAGGGGAGGGGGTGGGGTTTGCCGTCTCAGCGGCATGGCTGCCTGCGGAGGGCGGGGGCGTGGGGTGCGGTGGCCTGCGCGGGGGCGGAGGGGCGGGGGTGGGGTTTGCCGTCTCAGCGGCATGACTGCCCGCGGGGGCGGAGGCGTGTGGTGCGGTTGCCCGCGTTGGCGGTGTGGCTGCCCGCGGAGGGGTGGGGGCGCCGCCCCTGGCGGTGCGATGGGTCGCGGGGGCGCCGGGGCGGCGTGATGGTCAGGGGCGGGTTGTGAGGATTCGGGGGCCCGAGTCCGTGATCGCCACCGTGTGTTCCACATGGGCCGCTCGGGTGGCGTCGTTGGTGCGGAGGGTCCAGCCGTCCGGGGCTGTGTGGTAGGTGTCCGTGCCGCCCGAGATGAGCATGGGCTCGATCGCCAGGCACATGCCGTGGCGCAGCGGCATGCCCCGGCCGGGCCGGCCCTCGTTCGGGACGCCCGGGTCCTCGTGCATGCGGCGGCCGATGCCATGGCCGCCGAAGTCCTCCATGATGCCGTAGCCCCCGCTACGGCACACCGTGCCGATCGCGTGCGCGATGTCGCCGATGCGGTTGCCGACGACGGCCGCCTCGATGCCCGCCGCGAGCGCCCGCTCGGCCGTCTCGACCAGCCGTACGTCGGCCGGACGTGGCGTACCCACGATGAAACTGATCGCCGAGTCCCCGGCCCAGCCGCCCAGTTGGGCACCGCAGTCGATGGAGACCAGGTCCCCGTCGCGCAGCCGGTAGCCGTCCGGGACGCCGTGCACGATCGCGTCGTTGACGGAGGCGCAGATCACCGCCGGGAACGGCGTCGACGCGAACGAGGGGCGGTAGCCCAGGAAGGGCGAGGTCGCGCCCGCCCCCCGCAGCACGCCCCGTGCCACCTCGTCCAGTTCCAGCAGGGAAACGCCCACGTCGGCGGCGTCCCGGACGGCCGTCAGCGCACGCGCGACGACCTGCCCCGCCTCGTACATGGCATCGATCGATGTGTCGGTCTTCAGCTCCACCATGCCAATTACTATACCGGTATTAGAATGGGTGCCATGGTGCGCACCCCCTTGACCCCCGAAGAGCGCGAACGCGGCGAGCGGCTCGGCAGACTGCTGCGCGAGGCGCGTGGCGGCCGCAGCATGACCCAGATCGCGGCGGACGCCGGCATCTCCGCCGAGACCCTCCGCAAGATCGAGACGGGGCGGGCCCCGACCCCCGCCTTCTTCACGGTCGCCGCGCTGGCCGGCGCGCTCGGCCTGTCCATGGACGACCTCCTGGGACGCTGCGCGGAGGCGGCCCCGAAGGAGCGGGCCGCCGCCTGAGTCCGGCGGGCTCACCCACCGGAGTGCTGAAACCCGGCCGCTTCAGCGGGTTCACGGCGATGGTCTTGGCAAGTCCGCCCCGGAGGCTTACGTTCGTCCCTCTACGGCCGTTTCTACGGGCGTAGAGGCTCTGACGTCGTGTCGAAGGAGCAGCTCATGGCCAACGTCGTACGCGCCGCTCTGGTCCAGGCCACCTGGACCGGTGACACCGAGTCCATGCTGGCGAAACACGAGGAGCACGCCCGGGAGGCGGCCCGCCGGGGCGCCAGGGTCATCGGGTTCCAGGAGGTGTTCAACGCCCCCTACTTCTGCCAGGTCCAGGACCCCGAGCACTACCGCTGGGCCGAGCCCGTGCCCGACGGACCGACCGTCAGCCGGATGCGGGAGCTGGCCCGCGAGACCGGCATGGTGATCGTCGTGCCGGTGTTCGAGGTCGAGCAGTCGGGCTTCTACTACAACACCGCCGCCGTGATCGACGCCGACGGCACCGTCCTCGGCAAGTACCGCAAGCATCACATCCCCCAGGTCAAGGGCTTCTGGGAGAAGTTCTACTTCCGGCCCGGCAACCTCGGCTGGCCGGTCTTCGAGACCGCCGTCGGCAAGGTCGGCGTCTACATCTGCTACGACCGCCACTTCCCCGAGGGTTGGCGGCAACTCGGCATCAACGGCGCCCAGTTGGTGTACAACCCGTCCGCCACCCACCGCGGCCTCTCGTCCCACCTGTGGCGGCTGGAACAGCCGGCGGCGGCCGTCGCCAACGAGTACTTCATCGCGGCGATCAACCGGGTGGGCCAGGAGGAGTACGGCGACAACGACTTCTACGGCACCTCGTACTTCGTCGACCCGCGCGGTCAGTTCGTCGGCGACGTCGCCAGCGACAGCAAGGAGGAACTCGTGGTCCGCGACCTGGACTTCGGCCTCATCGAAGAGGTGCGGCAGCAGTGGGCGTTCTACCGCGACCGCCGCCCCGACGCCTACGAGGGGCTGGTGCGGCCGTGACCGACGACCTGCTGGGCCGCCACCGCTCCGTGCTCCCCGACTGGCTCGCCCTCTACTACGAGAAGCCGCTGGAGATCACCCACGGCGAGGGCCGCCATGTCTGGGACTCCGACGGCAACCGCTACCTGGACTTCTTCGGCGGAATCCTCACCACCATGACCGCCCACGCCCTGCCCGAGGTCACCAAGGCGGTGAGCGAACAGGCCGGGCGGATCGTCCACTCCTCCACCCTCTACCTCAACCGGCCGATGGTGGAACTCGCCGAGCGCATCGCGAAGCTGAGCGGCATCCCGGACGCCCGGGTGTTCTTCACCACCTCCGGCACCGAGGCCAACGACACCGCGCTGATGCTCGCCACCACGCACCGGCGCAGCAACACGATCCTGGCGATGCGCAACAGCTACCACGGCCGCTCCTTCAGCTCCGTCGGTATCACCGGCAACCGCGGCTGGTCCCCGACCTCGCTCTCCCCGCTCCAGACGCTCTACGTCCACGGCGGTGTGCGCACCCGGGGCCCGTTCGCCGCGCTCGACGACTACGACTTCGTCGCGGCCTGCGTCGACGACCTGAAGGACCTCCTCGGCCACACCCGCCCGCCCGCCGCGCTGATCGCCGAACCGATCCAGGGCGTCGGCGGCTTCACCTCGCCGCCCGACGGACTGTACGCGGCCTTCCGCGAGGTGCTGCGGGAACACGGCGTCCTGTGGATCGCCGACGAGGTGCAGACCGGCTGGGGCCGCACCGGCGAGCACTTCTGGGGCTGGCAGGCCCACAGCCGCAGCGGGCCGCCCGACATGCTCACCTTCGCCAAGGGCATCGGCAACGGCATGTCCATCGGCGGGGTCGTCGCCCGCGCCGAGATCATGAACTGCCTGGACGCCAACAGCATCTCGACGTTCGGCGGCACCCAGATCACCATGGCCGCGGGCCTCGCCAACCTCAACTACCTGCTGGAGCACGACCTCCAGGGCAACGCCCGCCGGGTCGGCGGCCTGCTCATCGAGCGGCTGCGGGCCGCCGCCGCCCAGGTCCCCGCCGTACGCGAGGTGCGCGGGCGCGGACTGATGATCGGTATCGAACTGGCCGAGCCCGGCACCGACGAGGCCGACCCGGCGGCCGCGTCCGCCGTCCTCGAAGCGGCCCGCGAGGGCGGTCTGCTCATCGGCAAGGGCGGCGGCCACGACACCAGCGCCCTGCGCATCGCCCCGCCGCTGTCGCTCGGCGTCGCGGAGGCCGAGGAGGGCGCCGCGATCCTCGAACGCGCCCTGCTCGGCACGTCGTAGCACCGGCGCGCAGCGCTCATCAAGCTCGTAGAGAGGGAGCACCATGAGCAGCCGTACCGTCATCCGTGGTGGTCTGGTCATCACCGCCTCCGACGAGATCCACGCCGACGTCCTGATCGAGGACGGCCGTATCGCCGCCCTCGCCGCCTCCGCCACCAGGGCCGCCGAGGCCTTCACCGCCGACCGGACCATCGACGCCACCGGCAAGTACGTCATCCCGGGCGGGGTCGACGCCCACACCCACATGGAGCTGCCGTTCGGCGGCACCTTCGCCTCCGACACCTTCGAGACCGGCACCCGGGCCGCCGCCTGGGGCGGCACCACCACCGTCGTGGACTTCGCCGTACAGACCGTCGGACAGTCCCTGCGCCAGGGCCTGGACACCTGGCACGCCAAGGCCGAGGGCACCTGCGCCATCGACTACGGCTTCCACATGATCGTCTCGGACGTGAACCAGGAGACGCTCAAGGAGATGGACCTGCTGGTGGAGGAAGGCGTCACCTCCTTCAAGCAGTTCATGGCCTACCCCGGAGTCTTCTACTCCGACGACGGTCAGATCCTGCGCGCCATGCAGCGCTCCGCCGAGAACGGCGGGCTGATCATGATGCACGCCGAGAACGGCATCGCCATCGACGTGCTCGTCGAACAGGCCCTCGCCCGCGGCGAGACCGACCCCCGCTTCCACGGAGAGGTCCGCAAGGCCCTTCTGGAGGCCGAGGCCACCCACCGTGCCATCCGGCTCGCCCAGGTCGCCGGCGCCCCGCTGTACGTCGTGCACGTCTCCGCGACGGAGGCGGTCGCCGAGCTGACCAGGGCCCGCGACGAGGGGCTGAACGTCTTCGGCGAGACCTGCCCCCAGTACCTGTTCCTGTCCACCGACAACCTCGCCGAGCCGGACTTCGAGGGTGCCAAGTACGTGTGCAGCACCCCGCTCAGGCCGAAGGAGCACCAGAACGCGCTGTGGCGGGGGCTGCGTACCAACGACCTCCAAGTGGTCTCCACCGACCACTGCCCGTTCTGCTTCACGGGCCAGAAGGACCTCGGCCGGGGCGACTTCTCCAAGATCCCCAACGGTCTCCCGGGCGTCGAGAACCGCATGGACCTGCTCCACCAGGCCGTCCTCGACGGGCACATCTCCCGCCGCCGCTGGATCGAGATCGCCTGCGCCACCCCGGCCCGGATGTTCGGTCTGTACCCGAAGAAGGGCACCATCACGCCTGGCGCGGACGCCGACGTCGTCGTCTACGACCCGGCCGCCGAACAGGTCATGTCCGCCGGCACCCACCACATGAACGTCGACTACTCGGCGTACGAGGGCAAACGGGTCACCGGACGCGTCGAGACCGTCCTCTCGCGTGGTGTTCCCGTCATCACCGACCGGGAGTACACCGGGCGGGCCGGGCATGGCGTCTACACCCCGCGGTCCACCTGTCAGTACCTCACCTAGGAGAGCCGCGCATGGACTTCGGACTCGTCCTGCAGACCGACCCGCCCGCCTCGCGGGTCGTCAGCCTCATGCAACGCGCCGAGCGCAACGGCTTCACCCACGGCTGGACCTTCGACTCCGCCGTGCTCTGGCAGGAACCCTTTGTGATCTACAGCCAGATCCTGGCCGGCACCACGAAACTGAAGGTCGGCCCGATGGTCACCAACCCGGGCACCCGCACCTGGGAGGTCACCGCCTCCACCTTCGCCACCCTCAACGACATGTACGGCAACCGCACCGTCTGCGGCATCGGCCGGGGCGACTCCGCGATGCGCGTCGCCGGGCGCCGTCCCAACACCCTGGCCCGCCTCGGCGAGGCGATCGACGCGATCCGCGACCTCGCCGAGGGGCGTGAGGCCGAGGTCGACGGGCAGCTGATGCGGATCTCCTGGGTACGGGACAGCCGGCTTCCCGTCTGGATGGCCGCGTACGGGCCGAAGGCGCTCGCCCTCGCCGGGCGGAAGGCCGACGGGTTCATCCTGCAGCTCGCCGACCCGTATCTGACCGGGGTGATGGTGAAGGCCGTACGTGCCGCGGCCGTGGAGGCGGGACGCGACCCCGACTCCGTCACCGTCTGCGTCGCCGCCCCCGCATACGTCGGCGACGACCTGGCGCACGCCCGCGAGCAGTGCCGCTGGTTCGGCGGCATGGTCGGCAACCATGTCGCCGACCTCGTCGCCCGCTACGGCGAACACTCCTCGCTCGTCCCCGAGGCGCTGACCTCGTACATCAAGGAGCGGCACGGCTACGACTACAGCCACCACGGGCGGGCCGGCAACCCGTCCACGGACTTCGTCCCCGACGAGATCGTCGACCGGTTCTGTCTGCTGGGCCCGCCCGAGGCGCACATCGAGAAGCTGCGGGCACTGCGGGAGCTGGGCGTGGACCAGTTCGCCGTGTACGACATGCACGACGCGCAGGAGACGACGATCGACGCGTACGGCGCGGAGATCATCCCCGCACTCCAACCGTAACCCCGGCCGAAGGGGCACGCCCATGACCGCGACCGTCCCGCCCACGCCCTCCGACCCGCCCATACCCGACCCGGCGGGACGCGTCGAACTCCCGCCCGGCACGGTCCTCACCGACAGCCGCTTCGTCAACGACGACCTGCTGCCCGTACCACTGGCACGCCGCCGCTGGACGACGTACAACTTCACCGCCCTGTGGGTGGGGATGGCGCACAACATCCCCTCGTGGCTGCTCGCCTCCGGGCTCGTCGCGCTCGGCATGGACTGGAAGCAGGCGGTGTTCACCATCGCGCTCGCCAACGTCATCGTGCTCGCGCCGATGCTGCTGACCGGTCACGCGGGGCCCAAGTACGGCATCCCGTTCCCGGTGCTGGCCCGCGCCTCCTTCGGACTGCGCGGCGCCAATCTGCCGGCGCTGATCCGGGCCGGGGTGGCGTGCGCCTGGTTCGGCATCCAGACCTGGATCGGCGGCCAGGGCATCTTCGTCCTGCTCGGCAAGCTGTTCGGCGGCTGGGCCCAGGCGTCCGAGGTGGGCGGTCAGCCGTGGACGCTGTGGGTGTGCTTCGTACTCTTCTGGGCCCTCGAACTGGCCATCATCTACCGGGGGATGGAGACCCTGCGCCGCTTCGAGAACTGGGCCGCGCCGTTCGTCCTCGTGGGCGCGCTGGTGCTGCTGGTCTGGATCGCGAACAAGGCAGGCGGACTCGGCCCGCTGCTTGACCAGCCCTCGCGGCTCGGCTGGGGCGCCGACTTCTGGCCGGTGTTCTTCCCGGCCCTGATGGGCATGATCGCGTTCTGGTCGACGCTGAGCCTGAACATCCCCGACTTCACCCGCTTCGGCGCGGGCCAGCGCGCCCAGGTGTGGGGCCAGACCCTCGGACTGCCCACCACCATGACCCTGTTCGCGCTGCTGTCGGTGTTCGTGACGTCCGGCAGCCAGGCGGTGTACGGGGCCCCGGTGTGGGACCCCGTCGCACTCGCCGGGAAGACCGACAACGTCTTCGGACTGCTCTTCGCCCTGGTGACCGTACTGATCGCCACCATCTCGGTGAACATCGCGGCGAACGTGGTGTCACCGGCGTACGACCTGGCGAACCTGGCCCCGCGGCTGATCACCTTCCGTACCGGCGCCCTGGTCACCGGGGTCGTCGGGGTGCTGATCATGCCGTGGAAGCTCACCGAGACACCCGAGCTGTACATCTTCACCTGGCTCGGGCTGGTCGGCGGGCTGCTCGGCACCGTCGCCGGGATCCTCATCGCCGACTACTGGATCGTCCGCCGCACCGCCCTGGACCTGCCCGCCCTGTACACGCCCGGCGGGCGCTACTGGTACACCTCCGGCTGGAACCTGCGCGCCGTCGCCGCCTTCCTGACCGGCGGCGTGCTCGCGGTGGGCGGCTCCCACTCGGCCCCCGGAAAGGGGCCCTTCCCGGAGGACGGGCTGATCCCCTTCCTGAAGCCGCTCGCGGACTACGGCTGGGCGGTCGGCCTGACGGCGTCGCTCGGCGTGTACGTCGCGCTGATGGCGGGCCGGCGGCGCGGCGGAGCGTACGGCTAGCGTGCGGTGCCGAAGTCCTGGGTCCAGTAGCCGCCGGGCTGGGCGAGGCCGACGCCGATCTCCTTGAACGCGCAGTTCAGGATGTTCGCCTTGTGACCGGGGCTGGTCATCCAGCCGTTCATCACCTGCTCCGGGGTGGAGTAGCCGTAGGCGACGTTCTCGCCGTAGGTGCTCCAGGCGTAGCCGGCGCGGGTGATGCGGTCGCCGGGGGAGGAGCCGTCGGAGCCGGTGTGCGACATGGTGCCGGTGGCCGCCATGTCCTCGCTGTGGTTCTGGGCCGCCTCGGTGAGGGTGGAGTTCACCTTCACCGGGGAGCAACCCGCCTTGCCCCGTTCGGCGTTGACGAGTTCCACGACCTGGGCGACGGCTCCGGAGGGGGCCGAAGCGGTGGCCGTGGGCTCGGGGGCGGGAGTGGTCGGCTTCGGAGCCGCCGTCGTGGGCGTCGGCTTGGGAGCGGCCGTGGTGGGCTTCGGAGCCGCGGTCGTGGGGGTCGGCTTCGGTTTGGGCGCGGCCGTGGTCGGGCTCGGAGCGGCCGTGGTGGGCTTCGCGGCCGATGCCGTGGGTGGCTTCGGCTTGTGGGACGGCTTGGCGCCCCCGTCCTTCGCCGCGCCGGGCTTCGACGGGCTCGCGGCCGGCGTGTCCGACGGTACGGCCGACGGCTCACCGTGCTGCCGGCCGCTCCACCTGCTGTACCAGTCCGGGCCGTCCCACCGGTCCCCGGCGGCCCCCGCCGCCGTGCGGTGGTCCTGCCGCTGTTCGTCGCCGGGCCAGTCCGTACAGGCCATGGCGACCGAGGGGATGCCTATGACCCCGACGGCGACCGCCGTGACGACCGTGCGCCGGTACCGCTGCTGATGACGATGCTTTCCCATGCGTGACCTCACCCTGCTGTCCGGAGGCTGGTCATTCTTGGGATGCCTCCGTACCGGGCGCAAAGGGTCCTCGTACTACCGGGCCTCGTAGAACGGCGAGGGGCTTGCGGCGGGCGGGAGAGCGTGCCGACCCTGCCACGGCAGGCACCGCGGCCCATCGGACTGCCCGTCAGAAACCCTCGTACGGCGACGAGGCGGCGGGCATCGGCTTCGCACTCGCACACCCTTGGCCCCGCCCCGCTGCGCGTTCACGGCAAGACGGACAAGTCGCCTATGTCGCCGGGGTGGTGTCTACTAAGCGACCCACGCAGATCGCCGGGCGCCTGTGACGGATGTCACGGAACCATCAACTCCGGTTCTTCTCCAGGGCCGCCACCGCCTCCTTGGCGGCCTTGATGGCGCCCTTGTTGATCTCCTCCGCGCCCGGCGCCTTCTTCGACTCGAAGTCGCTGCCGTTGTACGTGACGATCACCAGCGCGTTGGCGGTGCGGGCCACCACCACGCCCTCACGCGTCTGCTGCTTGTCCTCGGTGGTGAGGTTCACGACCGAGTACCCCGCGTCCCCGAGCCCCGGGACCGCGCCCCCGCCGCTCTTGTCCTCCAGCCGCCCCTGGTACGACCGCTCCGCCGCCTCGTCCGACTCCAGCACCTCGAAGGACACGTCGAGCCAGCGGTACTCGAAGCCCTTGAGCGCGTTCCAGGAACAGGTGCGGCGCAGCTTCGAGTCCGTGGAGTCGATCTCCTTGCCGGCCGTCTTGGCCTTCGGCACAAGGGAGTTGACGGTCTTCTCGGCGATGCTGCCGCAGGGCGCGGGCGCCTCGGTGTACGTCTTCACCGCCTGGGTTTGCGAAGGCGCGGAGGCGGACTGGGGCTTCGTCTTCCCGGTCGGCTCGTCCGCGGCGTCCGACGACGTGGCCATCGGGCCCGAGGACAGTGCCCAGCCGGCCGCGGCGAGGACGACCACCGGGGACAGGCGAGCGGTCAGAGCGATCGGCAGAGGAAAGGAACGCACGGCGCACTCTTCGTGGGGGACGGTGCGGAAGGAGGTCCGCACAGCGGACGGGACGCCAGTGTCACACGGGTTCCCATGGTGCGGGAAGGGCCAACTCGCTCCGTAGGGAGGCGGTGACACGGACGTACCGTCCAGGGCGCCGCCTTGCCGCAATTACCCCCGTGAAAAGGTGATTTGCGTGTGTCAGGGCACGCGGGCGGTCCACTGGGGTGAAGTGAACTTCGTCCGGGCGAACTCCTCCGCGAGCGCCAGCTCCTCGTCCGTCACCTTGCCAACCGTCAGACCGTGGCGGGCGCGGAACGAGTCGATCATCCGGTCGATGACCGCCTCGCGCGGGAGACCGGTCTGCCGGCGCAGCGGGTCCACCCGCTTCTTCGCGCTCTTCGTGCCCTTGTCGGACAGCTTCTCGCGTCCGATGCGCAGCACATCGAGCATCTTGTCGGCGTCGATGTCGTACGCCATCGTCACATGGTGCAGCACCGCGCCGGGGCCGCCGTCCGGTCCCACCACCCGCTTCTGCGCCGCGCCCGCGATCTTGCCCTGGTCGGTGGCGATGTCGTTGAGCGGCTGGTACCAGGCCCGGATGCCCATCTCGCCCAGCGCGCCCAGCACCCAGTCGTCGAGGTAGGCGTAGCTGTCCTGGAACGACAGCCCCTGCACCAGCGCCTCCGGCACCGACAGCGAGTACGTGATGGTGTTGCCGGGTTCCACGAACATCGCGCCGCCGCCGGAGATCCGGCGCACCACCTCGATGCCGTGCCGTCCGGCGCCCTCCGGGTCCACCTCGTTGCGCAGCGACTGGAAACTGCCGATGATCACCGCGGGGGCGCCCCACTCCCACACCCGCAGCGTCGGCGGACGCCGCCCCGCGGCGACCTCCGTGGTCAGCACCTCGTCCAGCGCCATGTGCAGCGCGGGGGGCTGCGGGCCCTCGTGGATCAGCTGCCAGTCGTAGTCGGTCCAGTCGGTGGCGTGCGCGAGCGCGCGGCGCACCGCGATGCCGACACCCTCCGAGGTGAGCCCGTACATCACGGTCCCCCCGGGAAGGGCCGCGTCGATCCGCGCGGCCAGACCGGTGGCGTCGGTGTCGGCGGGCGCGCCCTCCAGGGCGCGGTTCACGGCGTCCAGTGCCTCGTCGGGTTCGAGGAAGAAGTCGCCCGCCACGCGCACCTGGCGCAGCGCGCCGTCCTCCACGTCCACGTCCACGACGACCAGCTTGCCGCCGGGAACCTTGTACTCACCGTGCACGGCTCCGCCTTTCACTGCTGACACCGGGGCCAACACCGGCGACGGCCCCCCTGTTCCCGCCCCGGATAGCCTGACCTCATGCGTGTCATCAGGAACCTGCCGGCACTCGCCGCGGGTGAGGGGGACGTGCCCTTCGTCATCCAGGGGTACGAGGAGGTCGTCGCCGCCGACACGACGTGGAACGAGCACTCGCACGCCTGGCACGAACTCCTCTGGAACGAGTACGGCACCTCCACCGCCGTGACCGGCTCCCAGGTGTGGTGCATCACGCCCACCCTCGGACTGTGGATGCCGGCCGGACAGCTGCACTCCGCCTCCGCGGTCGCCGGAACCACCTACCGCGCCCACTTCTTCCGGCACGGCACCCGGTCCGCACTGCCCGACGCGCCGGTGGCCGTGGAGATCACCCCGCTGCTCCGGCTGCTCCTGGAACGGCTCGAGGAGCCCGGTCTGACACCGCACTCCCGTGCCGTCGCCGAGGCGATGGTGCTCGACGTGCTGCGCCCCTCCCCGCGGGCCCTGCTGGTGCAGCTGCCCACCTCCGCCCTGCTGCGGCCGATCGTGGACGTCGTACGGGCCGACCCCGCGGACCGGCGCACGCTGACCGGCTGGGCGGCCGCCCTCGGGTGCAGCGCCCGCACGATCACCCGGGCGTTCCAGAACGAGACGGGCACGAGCTTCGCCCGCTGGGTCGCCTCGGTGCGCGCCCAGCACGCGGTGCGGCTGCTGGCCGTCGGCTCCGAGGTGGACGTGGTGGCCGACGCGGTCGGCTACCGCTCGGCCAGCGCCTTCGGGGCCGCCTTCCGCCGTACCACCGGCATGACCCCGGGCAGGTTCCGGGCGCGCTGAAGAGCTGAGAGGGCCCCTTGTCCCGATCGCTACAAGAGCTGTCGGAAAGGCTCGATTGATCAGCGCGCCGCCACTTCCTAAGCTATTGAGGTAAGCCTTGCCTAACTTGCTCAGTGAGTGCGGTGCCCCGCCCTACGCCCCCACGGTCCGTGGTCCGGACGTGCGAGCCTTCGGCACCCCAGGACCGAAAGTGGAAGACGGATGCTCCGCAACCCGCTCGCCGGCCCCGACATCATCGGCATCAGCGTCGGCGCGAGCGCGGCGGCGGGCCATCGCCATCGTCGCGTTCCTGTCCGGGCCGATAGCCGCCCGGACCACCGGAACCGGCGGCTCCCTGCCGGTCCCCGCCGGACTGGTGGCCGACTTCACCGGCCGGTACGCCTTCGGCACCCGCTTCCCGGTGGGTGTCGTCACCGGCGTCCTGGGCGCCCCCTACCGTGTCCATCCGATCGTCCGCACCAACCGGGCCGGAGGCTCACTGTGACCGCGTCCCACACCCTCGCCACCGAGGGCCTCACGCTCGGCTACGGCGACCGTGCCGTCATCGAGGGCCTGGACCTGACCCCCGCGGCCGGGCGGATCACGGTGATCGTCGGCGCCAACGCCTACGGCAGGTCGACCCTGCTGCGCCCGATGTCCCGGCTGCTGGTCCCGCGTACGGGCCGGGTCGTCCTGGACGGCAGGGCGGTGCACCGCACCCCCGCCAAGGACCCCGTCCCCGGCAGACCCCTCGTCCTCCCGATCGGACGCCACCACTCGACGGCGGCCGGGAGCCGCTGAACCATGAAGAAGAAGCTCGCCTCCGTCCTGCCCGACCTCACCCCCTGGCGCTCCTCCCGCGACTTCCGCCTCCTGTGGGCGCAGGGCCTGGTCACCTACCTCGGCAGCGTGATGGCGCTCATCGCGCTGCCGCTCCAGATCAAGGAACTCACCGGATCACCCCTCGCGGTCGGCGCGATGGGCGCCGTGGAACTCGTGCCGCTCGTGGTCTTCGGCCTGTACGGCGGTGCCCTCGCGGACGCGGTCGACCGGCGCAAGGTCATCGTCCTCACCGAGGCCGGACTGGGACTCCTCGCCGTCGTCCTGCTGCTGAACGCGCTGCTGCCGCACCCCATGCTGTGGCCGCTGTACGTGGTCGCCGCCGGAGTGGCGGCACTCGCCGGCCTCCAGCGCCCCGCCCTGGACTCACTGCTGGCCCGGATCGTCCCCCACGACCAGCTCGCCGCCGCGGCCGCCCTCAACGCCCTGCGCTGGCAGGCGGGCGCCATCGGCGGACCCGCGCTGGCCGGCCTCGTCGTCGCGTACGCCGGCAACGTCCCCGCGTACGCCACCACCGTGGTCTGTTTCTGCGGCTCGGTCCTGATGTGCCGCCGGCTCACCCCCGTACCGCCCGTCGAGCACGCCGAGAAGCCGTCGCTGCGCGGCATCGCCGAAGGTGCCCGGTACGCCTGGTCCCGACCGGTGCTGCTGGGCACCTACGCGGTGGACCTCGCCGCCATGTTCTTCGCCTTCCCCAACACGATCTTCCCCTTCCTCGCCGACGAGCTCGACGCCGACTGGGCGCTGGGCCTGATGTACTCGGCGGGCGCCGTCGGCTCGCTGCTGCTCAGCCTGACCAGCGGCTGGGTCTCCCGTACCCAGCGGCACGGCCTGTTCGTGGTGTTCGGCGCCACCGGCTGGGGGCTGGCCATGGCTGCGGCCGGCTGGGTGTCGGACATCTGGCTCGTGCTGGTCTTCCTCGCCCTGGCGGGCGCGGGGGACATGCTGAGCGGACTCGGGCGCTCCACCATCTGGAACCAGACCATCCCCGACCGGCTGCGCGGCCGGCTCGCCGGCATCGAGGTCCTCTCCTACAGCATCGGCCCCCAGCTCGGCCAGGTCCGCGCCGGCGCGATGGCCGGCTGGACCGGCGCCCGCCCCGCGATCTGGAGCGGCGGCCTCGCCTGTGTCGCCGCCGTGGGCCTGCTGACCGCCGCACTCCCGAAACTCGTCAGCTACGACGCCGGCACCGACGAGGACGCCCGCCGCCGCGCCGCCGAGACCACCGGGACCACACCGGGCCGTGCGGACGTCGCCGCGGATCTGTAGGCCTGCCCGCTGCCACCGCCACCAGGGCCGTCGCCGACGGTGTGTGCCCGTGCCGGTGCTCGGCGACGGCCGCCCTCCCGGCGGCGCAACGGCGCCGAAGCCGGCGCAACGGGCCAGCGCGGACGGCGCGTTGCGCGGGGCGCGGGAACCCCGTGGCTTTGATCCATGCGGCACTCCGCGCGCCCTGCCGAGGTGCGACGCCCGGGGGAAATGATGTGCGGACCGCGTGTGAGCCAGGCGAATCCGCAGATCTGCCCTCGGGGCAGGTGGGGTGCGGGGGAAGGATTCAACCTTGTTGCTTCTCATCTCTCCGGACGGTGTCGACGAGGCCCTCGACTGCGCGAAGGCGGCCGAGCATCTGGACATCGTCGACGTCAAGAAGCCCGACGAGGGCTCGCTCGGAGCCAACTACCCGTGGGTCATCAGGGAGATCCGCGCGGCCGTACCGGCGGACAAGCCGGTCTCCGCCACCGTCGGGGACGTACCGTACAAGCCCGGCACGGTGGCCCAGGCGGCGCTCGGCGCCGCCGTGTCCGGCGCCACCTACATCAAGGTCGGCCTCTACGGCTGCTCGACACCCGAACAGGCCGTCGAGGTCATGAGCGGGGTCGTCCGGGCGGTGAAGGACCACCGGGCGGACGCGTTCGTCGTCGCCTCGGGTTACGCCGACGCCCACCGCATCGGCTGTGTCAGCCCGCTCGCGCTGCCGGACATCGCACGCCGTTCGGGCTCCGACGCCGCCATGCTCGACACGGCGGTCAAGGACGGGACACGGCTGTTCGACCATGTTCCGCCCGATGTGTGCGCCGAGTTCGTACGGCGTGCTCACGACGCGGGCCTTCTCGCCGCGCTGGCGGGCAGCGTCAAGGCGGGCGACCTGGCTGAACTGGCCCGTATCGGGACGGACATCGTCGGGGTGCGCGGAGCGGTCTGCGAGGGCGGGGACCGCACCACGGGACGGATCCGGCCGCACCTGGTGGCCGCCTTCCGGGCCGAGATGGACCGGCACGTCCGGGAACACGCGGCCGCCGCGGCCCAGAGCCGATCATGACCCTGGCGACCGGACGTCCCCCGCACACCCGGCACTTCACCGTCGTCGACCCGGCCACCGGCGAGGCCTTCGATGAGGCCCCCGACGTGCGGCCGGAGGAGCTGGACGCGGTCGTCGACCGGGCCCGGACGGCCTGGCACGGCTGGCGGGCGGACCCGGCCGCCCGCAGGACGGCGCTGCTCGCGGCGGCGGACGCCGTCGACGGGGCCGCCGCCGCCCTCGGCCCCCTCCTCACCCGTGAACAGGGCAAGCCGCTGGCCGAGTCGTACGCGGAGGTGGCCCGCACGGCCGCCCGGCTGCGCTACTTCGCCGGGCTGGACATCGAGGCGCAGCCGATCGAGGACGACCGTCCCGTACGCAGCCGGCTGCGGTGGCGGCCGCTCGGGCCCGTCGCCGCGATCGTCCCGTGGAACTTCCCGCTGCAGCTGGCGTCGGCGAAGTTCGCGCCGGCGCTCGCCGCGGGCAACACGGTGGTGCTCAAGCCCTCGCCGTTCACGCCCCTCGCCACCCGGATGCTGGGGTCCGTCCTCGCCGGTGCCCTGCCCGAGGGCGTACTGACGGTCGTCACCGGGAGGGAGCCTCTCGGCGCCCGTCTCGCCTCGCACCCGGGGATCCGTCATGTGACCTTCACCGGGTCGGCGGCCACGGGGCGGGCCGTAGCCGCGGGCGCGGCGGCCTCGCTCGCGCGGGTCACCCTGGAGCTGGGCGGCAACGACGCGGCCGTCCTGCTCGACGACGTCGACGTGGAGGAGATCGCGGACCGGCTGTTCTGGTCGGCGTTCCGCAACTGCGGCCAGGTCTGCATGGCGGTCAAGCGCGTCTACGCCCCGTCCCGGCTCCACGCCCGGGTGGTGGAGGCCCTGGCACACCGGGCGAGGACGACCGCCGTCGGACCCGGGCTCGACCCGGCCGCGCGGCTCGGGCCGGTCAACAACGCCCCGCAGCTCGCCCGCGTCGAGCACCGCACGGCACGGGCCCTGGCGGACGGCGCCCGGGCCGCCGCCGGAGGGCACCGGCTGGACCGGCCCGGGTACTTCTTCGCCCCGACGATCCTGGCCGGCGTGCCGGCCGACAGCCCGGTGGTGACCGAGGAGCAGTTCGGCCCGGTCCTGCCGGTCCTGCCGTACGACAGTCTCGACGAAGCCGTCCGGGCGGCCAACGGCACCGGCTTCGGACTGGGCGGCTCGGTGTGGGGGACCGACCTGGACCGGGCCGCGGCCGTCGCCGACCGCCTGGAGTGCGGGACGGCGTGGATCAACCACCACGCCGAACTCTCCCTCGCCCAGCCCTTCGCGGGCGCCAAGGACAGCGGTGTCGGTGTCGCGGGCGGACCGTGGGGGCTCTACGGAAACCTCCGGCCGTTCGTCGTGCACCGGCCGGAGGAGGCGTGAGGTGAAGTTCGGCGCGGCGGTACTGCGTGCGTACGACGACCCGTTCACCGTCGAGGAGGTGATGCTGGCGCAGGGGCCGGCCGAGGGGGAGATCCTGGTCCGGATCTCCGGCTGCGGAATGTGCCGGACCGACCTCGCGGTACGGCGGTCGGCGGGCCGCTCCCCCCTGCCGGCGGTCCTCGGCCACGAGGGGGCCGGAGTGGTGCTGGAGACGGGAGGCACGGGCACCGGCCTGAGCGCCGGCGACCATGTGGTGCTGAGCTTCGACTCCTGCGGGCACTGCCGCAACTGCCTGGGCGCGGCCCCCGCGCACTGCGACTCCTTCGCCTCACTGAACCTGTTCGGCGGGCGCGCGGAGAACGCCGCACGGTTCACCGACGCGACCGGGACCGCCCTGGCTCCCCGCTGGTTCGGCCAGTCCTCGTTCGCCGAGTACGCGCTGGTCCCGGCCCGCAACGCCGTACGGGTCGATCCCGCACTGCCCCTGGAACTGCTCGGGCCGCTCGGCTGCGGATTCCTCACCGGCGCCGGTGCCGTCCTCAACTCCTTCGGCGTCGGCCCCGGTGACACCCTCGCGGTCTTCGGCGCGGGCGCGGTGGGCCTGGCCGCGGTGATGGCGGCCCATGCCGCCGGGGCGGTGACCGTGGCCGTCGACCGGCATCCCGGACGGCTGGCCCTCGCCGAGCGGCTCCACGCCCTGCCGGTCCCCGCCTCACCGACCGGCCTGCCCGACCGCGTCCGGCGGCTGACCGGCGGGGGAGCGGCCTACGCGCTGGACACCACGGGGTCCGCCGGGCTGATCAACGACGCGCTCCGCTCACTGCGTCCGACCGGCCGTCTCGGCCTCGTGGCCCGGCTGCGCGAGGCGCTGCCGCTCGAGGTGGGAACACTGGACCGCGGGCGCACGATCTCCCACATCTGCGAAGGCGACGCCGTCCCCGGACTGCTGATCCCCCGGCTCACCGCGCTCTGGCAGGCCGGGCGGTTCCCCTTTGACCAGCTGATCCGTACCTATCCGCTCGCCGACATCAATGAGGCCGAGCACGACTGCGACACGGGCCGCGTCGTCAAACCCGTCCTCATCCCGGACGGACGGCCTCACTGAACGCGCCGCCCGCCTGCCGACGCCCCGACGGACGCCGGCCCTCCACGCGAACCCACCAGGGAGAACGCATGGCCGACACGGCATCGCTCAGCACCGGTACGGACGGCGTGGAGGGGGGAGTGGGGCTGACCGCCCTCCTCGTCGCCGCCGCGCGGGCGATCGAGACCCACCGCCCCGACAGCCTCGCCCAGGACGTCTACGCGGAGCACTTCGTGCGGGGCGCCGAGGCGTCCGCGCACTGGCCGGTCCGCCCGGACCAGGCTCCGGGCGGGGACGCGAGCCCGCTCTGGGGACGCTTCGCCCGCTACTTCGGTCTGCGTACCCGGGTTCTCGACGACTTCCTGCTCCGGTCGGTCCGGACCGCCGGCGCCCGTCAGGTGGTGCTGCTCGGAGCGGGGCTGGACGCGCGCGCGTTCCGGCTCGACTGGCCCTCCGGCTGCGTGATCTTCGAGATCGACAGGGAGGCAGTCCTCGCGTTCAAGCACAAGGTCCTCGACTCCGTGTCGGCCGAGCCCGGGGCCACACGCGTGCCGATCGGGGCCGACCTGCGCGACGACTGGGCCGGCGCGCTGACGTCCGCCGGCTTCGACACCACGATCCCCACCGTGTGGCTGGTCGAGGGTCTGCTGTTCTACCTGCCGCCCGCGGCCGAGACCGCGCTCATCGACACGGTCGACCGGCTGAGTGCGCCGGGCAGCGCACTGGCGTACGAGGTCAAGCTCGAGAAGGACCTGACGGAGTACCGCGACAGCCCGCTGTACACGTCGACGCGCCGAGAACTCGGCATCGACCTGCTCGGCCTGTTCAGCCGGGAGCCGAGGCCCGACTCCGCGGCACGTCTGACGGACCGGGGCTGGACCGCGTCGGTCCACACGCCCTTCGACTTCACCCGCCGGCTCGGACGCGGCCCGCTGCCCGAGGAGAACGACGCCCTGGCGGGCAACCGCTGGGTGTTCGCGGACCGGACAGGGGCCGCGTGACTGCGCTGCCGGCACGTTCTCCGTTTCATGCATGGAACGCGCCGTTTCCCCCTGTTCGTGTGTGAAGTGCCGTTGTCTCCCCCTGAAGTGGCCTGGGCGGCCCGATAGTTGGGGCAGCCGCCGGGGGCAGGTCCCCGGCGCGTTCCGACGGCATGACCCCCCAAGGAAAGGCAGGGTCCACCATGGTGCCCACCACCGAGGCGACCGACCGCATCGACTTGGTCTTCTCCCTCTTCGACGCCGACGGGAACGGCTACCTCGAGCCCGCGGACTTCGCCCTGATGAGCAGTCGCGTGGTGGCCGCGGTACCGGCCGCGCCGGAAGCCGCCAAGAGCCGGCTCGACGGTGCCTTCCGCCGCTACGGTGAGACGCTCCTGACCGAGCTGGACGCCAACGGTGACGGCCGCGTCAGCCCCGAGGAGTTCCTCTCCGTCGTCCTCGACCCGCAGCGGTTCGACGCCGTCGTGGACGAGTTCGCCGAAGCCCTCGCCGCGATGGGCGACCCCGGCGGCGTCGGCTTCGTGGCCCGCCCCGAGTTCATCGCGCTGATGCTCGCGATCGGCTTCGCACGGCCCAATATCGAGGCGCTCTTCCAGGCCTTCGGCCCGGACGGGGAGGACCGCGTGCGGGCGTCCACCTGGGCCGAAGCCATCAGGGACTACTACCGCCCCGAGAAGTCCGGCATCGCCGGCGACCACCTGGTCCCGGGGAACTGACGAGCCGGTCCGTCATGCCTGCCTCACGCCGGGGAGCGGGGACGCGTTCGACCTGGTGAGGAGGGTGGCGCCGGCCGGTGGCGCGCATCTAGTCTGCGTGCGGCAGCGGCCGGAGCCGACAGCCGTCGACGCAGACGAACACCGAGGTCAGGCATGCAGTTCACGACCCGTCCCACCCTCCAGGGCACCTTCGGCATGGTCTCCTCCACGCACTGGCTGGCCTCGCAGTCGGCGATGGCCGTGCTGGAGGGCGGCGGCAACGCCTACGACGCGGCCGTGGCCGGGGCCTTCGTTCTGCATGTCGTCGAACCGCACCTCAACGGACCCGCCGGTGAGGTGCCGATGCTGCTCGCGCCCGTCGGCGGCGAGGTGCGGGTGCTGTGCGGACAGGGCGTCGCCCCGGCCGGGGCCACCGTCGCCCACTACACAGGGCTCGGCCTCGACCTCGTCCCCGGCACCGGACCGCTCGCCGCGGCCGTGCCCGGCGCCTTCGACGCCTGGATGCTCCTGCTGCGCGACCACGGCACCAAGTCCCTCGCCGACGTCCTGAAGTACGCCATCGGCTACGCCGAGGACGGGCACGCGCCCGTGGAGCGGGTCGGCCGGACCGTCGAGACCGTACGCGAGCTGTTCGAGACGGAATGGACCTCCTCCGCCGACGTGTATCTGCCCGGCGGCCGCTCCCCGCGCCCCGGTGAGCTGCTGCGCAACCCCGCCCTCGCCGCCACCTGGAAGCGGCTGCTCGCCGAGGTCACCGGGGCGGGCGGACGCGAGGCGCAGATCGACGCCGCGCGGGAGGTGTGGCGGACCGGGTTCATCGCCGAGGCCCTGGTCCGGCAGTCCGGCCGCCCCACGCTGGACACCAGCGGCGAACGCCACACCGGCACCATGACCGCCGCCGACCTCGCCGGCTGGTCCGCCACGTACGAGACGCCGGTGACCTACGACTGGAACGGCTGGACCGTGTGCAAGGCGGGCCCCTGGAGCCAGGGGCCGGTACTGCTCCAGCAGCTCGCCCTGCTGCCGCCGGAACTGCCCCGCTACGGCTCCGCCGACTATGTGCATCTGCTGATCGAGGGCTGCAAGCTCGCCATGGCCGACCGCGAGGCCTGGTACGGCGACGCGGCCGAGGTGCCGCTCGACGACCTGCTGTCGGCCGAGTACAACGCCGAGCGGCGGACCAAGGTGGGCCCCCGCGCCTCCCACGACCTGCGGCCCGGCAGCCCCGGCGGACGCACCCCACGGCTGAGCGCGTACGCGCACCTGGTGGCCACCGAGGACCCCGGCGCCGGACCGATGGGCGTCGGTGAGCCGACGTTCGCCAAGAGCCCGACGTCCCCCGTCCCCGGCGAACCCGATGTCTCGGCCGACGGCGGCACCCGGGGCGACACCTGCCACCTCGACATCGTCGACCGCTGGGGCAACATGATCGCGGCCACCCCCAGCGGCGGCTGGCTCCAGTCCAACCCCGTCGTGCCCGAACTGGGCTTCCCGCTCGGCACCCGGCTGCAGATGACCTGGCTCGAGGAGGGCCTGCCCAACACCCTCACCCCCGGCCGCCGCCCCCGTACCACCCTCACCCCGTCCATGGCCCTGCGCGACGGGGTGCCCGTCATGGCGTTCGGCACGCCCGGCGGTGACCAGCAGGACCAGTGGCAGCTGCACTTCCTCCTCGCCGTCGCCCTGCGCGAGCCCGTGCGCGGCGGACTCGACCTCCAGGGCGCCATGGACGCCCCCAACTGGCACAACGACAGCTTCCCCGGCTCCTTCTTCCCGCGTGGCATGCGCCCCGGCAGCGTCACCGTCGAGTCCCGCACCGACCCGGCGGTGGTGGAGGCGCTCCGCCGCCGCGGCCACGAGGTGACCGTCGGCGACGACTGGTCCGAGGGCCGGCTCTGCGCGGTCGCCCGCGACCCGGCCACCGGCGTCCTCTCGGCGGCGGCCAATCCGCGCGGCCAGCAGGGCTACGCCGTGGGCCGCTGAACCCACGCCCGCCGGGGCGCACACCCCATTTTCATCCCGTTTCCACCTGGAGTGCACCGGACGGGCGGGGAATGTCAGTGGTGCGTGCTCTCATGGAGACATGATCGAGACACACGAAACCATCGACGAGTTTCTCGCCCGCCGCTCCTCCGACGTGGAGGAGCTGATCCGCAAGGCCGCGGCGAAGGAGATCCTGCCGCGCTGGCGGCGGCTCGGCGAGCACGATGTGGACCTCAAGTCCGGCCCGCACGACCTGGTGACGGACGCCGACCGGGACGCCGAGCTGTACCTCACGGGAGAGCTCGCCACCCTGCTGCCCGGCTCCGTCGTGGTCGGCGAGGAGGCGGTGCACGCCAATCCGGCGTCGTACGAGGCGATACAGGGCGACACCCCCGTGTGGATCGTCGACCCCGTCGACGGCACCCGCCAGTTCGTACGCGGCGAGACCGGGTTCTGCACGCTGGTGGCCCTCGCGGTGCGCGGAGTCGTCCACGCCTCCTGGACCTACGCCCCCGTCCGCGAGCAGTTCGCCACGGCCGTACGGGGCAGGGGCGCCCTCCTCGACGGCGAGCCGCTGCGCGCCGGCTCCCCTGAACCCGGCCGCGACCTGCGCGTGGCCACCTCCCACCCCGACTACACCACCGACGAACAGAAGCGCGCCCTGCTCGGCCTGTGGACCGAGGGCGTGGCTCCCCGCTCCTGCGGCTCCGCCGGGCTGGAATACCTGGCGATCGCCCGCGGCGAGTCCGACGCGACCGCGTTCAGCTGGGAGGCCGCCTGGGACCACGCGGCCGGACTGCTCCTGGTCGAGGAGGCGGGCGGCACCCACCTCACCCGCGCCGGCCTGCCCTTCGGCATCCGCGGCGGCAACACCCTGCCCTTCACCGCGGCCCGCGACGAGGCCACCGCCCGCCGGGTCGTGGACCTGCTGTCGCGGAAGGCCCCGGGAGAACGCGAGCGCCCCGGCATATCCTGATCCCCCAGTGGCCGTCGGCTGACGAAGGAGTCCGAAGGTGCCGTCGATGCTCGATGCGGTCGTGGTGGGTGCGGGGCCGAACGGTCTGACGGCTGCCGTGGAACTGGCCCGGCGCGGCTTCTCCGTGGCCCTGTTCGAGGCGAAGGGCACCGTCGGCGGCGGGGCCCGCACCGAGGAACTCACCCTGCCCGGTTTCCGCCACGACCCCTGCTCCGCCGCACACCCCCTCGCCATCAGCTCGCCCGCGTTCCGCGCCCTGCCGCTGGAGCGCTACGGCCTGGAGTGGCTGCACCCCGAACTCCCCATGGCGCACCCGTTCCCGGACGGCACCGCGGCCGTTCTCTCCCGGTCCGTGGGGGAGACCGCCGCCTCCTTCGGACCGCGTGACGCCGGCACGTACCGCCGGCTCGTCGAGCCGTTCCTGCCCAAGTGGGACACCCTGGCAAGGGACTTCATGTCCCTGCCGCTCACCGCGCTGCCCCGCGACCCGCTCACCCTCGCCCGCTTCGGACTGGTCGGGCTGCCCCCGTCGACCTGGCTCACCCGCCGCTTCCGCGACGAGCGGGCCCGCACCCTGTTCGCCGGCCTCGTCGCCCATGTCATGGCTCCCCTCGGCGGCTTCGCCACCTCCGCCGTCGGCCTGGTCTTCGCGCTCGCCGCGCACTCCCGCGGCTGGCCCGTCGCCCGCGGCGGCTCCCAGTCCCTCTCCGACGCCCTCGCCGCGTATCTGAAGGACCTCGGCGGCAGCGTCCACACCGACTACGAGGTCAAGCGCCTCGACGACCTGCCACCGGCCCGCGCCTACGTCTTCGACACCTCGCCCACCGCCCTGGCCCGCATCGCCGGCTTCGGCAGCCACTACGCGCGCTACCGCTACGGCCCAGGCGTCTTCAAGATCGACTACGCGCTGGACGGACCCGTCCCCTGGACCGCCCCCCAGGCCCGCACCGCCGGCACCGTACAGATCGGCGCGGACAGCGGCGAGATCGGCGCCGCCCTGCGCGCCGCGTCCCGCGAGGGCCGGGCCCCCGACGCGCCGTTCCTCATCACCGTGCAGCCCGGTGTCGTCGACCCCACCCGGGCCCCGGCGGGCAAGCACGTCTTCTGGGCGTACGGCCATGTGCCCAACGGCTGGACCGGCGACCTCACCGACGCCATCGAACGCCAACTGGAGCGCTTCGCCCCCGGTTTCCGTGACCGCGTCCTCGCCCGCGCCACCGCCGGCCCGCCCGAACTCGCCGCCCGCAACGCCAACTACGTCGGCGGCGACATCGCCTCCGGTGCGGCCTCCGGACTCCAGCTGATGCTGCGCCCGAAGCTCTCCCTGTCCCCGTACACCACCCCGCACCCCGCCGTGTTCATCTGCTCGTCGGCCACCCCGCCCGGCCCCGGAGTGCACGGCATGTCGGGTCACAACGCGGCGAAAGCCGTCTGGAAGAGGCTGCGACAGTCATGACCCCCACCCTCACCCTCGTCCAGGGCGACATCACCGAGCAGAGTGCCGACGCGATCGTCAACGCGGCCAATTCGTCCCTGCTCGGCGGCGGGGGCGTCGACGGCGCGATCCACCGCCGGGGCGGCCCGGAGATCCTGGCCGAGTGCCGCGCCCTGCGCGCCTCGCGGTACGGCAAGGGGCTCCGTACCGGCCAGGCGGTCGCCACCACAGCGGGCCGCCTCGACGCCCGCTGGGTGATCCACACCGTCGGCCCGGTGCACAGCGCCGGCGAGGACCGCTCCGCCCTGCTCGCCTCCTGCTACCGCGAGTCGCTGCGCGTCGCCGACGAACTGGGCGCCCGCACGGTCGCGTTCCCCGCCGTCTCGACAGGTGTCTACGGCTGGCCGATGGACGACGCGGCCCGCATCGCGGTGGAGGCCGTCCGAGCCGCCGGCACGGCGGTCGAGGAGGTCAGGTTCGTCCTCTTCGACGACCGGGCGTACACGGCGTTCGCGGAGCACGTCCGCTGACGCGTGCCCAGGGTCCGTCTGCACGGCGCCGTACACGCGTGTCCGGCACCGTGCGTGCGCGCACGGCGGCGCCGCCGCACGGACGGAGCGGTACTCGTCCGTACGGCGCCGCTTCCGCGCGCCCCGCCCCCGGCGTCAGTGGCCGCCCTCGCCCGGCAGGCAGGTGCCCTCGAGGGTGCGGCCGACGATCTCCACCTCGACATGGCCCGCGCCGTCGACCTCGCCGTTGACGCACACCCGGCCCTCACCGGAGCCGACCAGGACACCGTGATCGGGGACTCCGTAGCCCTGCCTGCGCAGTTCGACCTGCTCCGGCCGTACTCCGAGGGCCTCGGCGACCGCCGCGCCGAGCCCGTCGCCCGCCGACCCGCCGAGGACGGCGGTCAGCGCCCTCGCCCGCGGTGCGGCCGCCTCCTTCTGCTCGGCGGTGATCGATATCCGGTCGCGGTAGGCATGGTTCTCCGCCACCCGCTGGTTCCAGTCGAAGGGGATGCAGGGGGAAGGAGTCGGCCCCTGCTCCTCGGGGAGCGGACAGTAGGCCTGCGGCTCGGCGCGCGGCCGCTCGGCGTTCCCGCACCCGGCCGTGACCACGGCCAGCAGGACCAACGGCACGGCGACGAGGAACCGGCGACGACTTCGTGGCATGACCCGATCATTCCAGACGGGTCGGGCGTCCCGTTCCGGGTCGAACCATCAGGACCGCACAGAGTCCGACGGGATCGTTGCTTCGGTTGTGTTCGAGTTCTAGGGTGTGGCTGGCTCAGTAGTTGCTCCGTCACCAGCAGTCGCGATCTCTCCCTGCCGTAACGCGCTCCGTTCCTCGGCGTGTTGAGGAGAAGTCCGACGTGCCCTCAGTCCGCGCAGTGCTCTGTCGTACCGAGGAAGGCCACGGCCATGCCGCATCCCCCCATGTCTCCCGCCGACCGGTCCGCCCGCTTCGCCCGGCCGGCCGTCAGCCGCCGCCGGCTCCTCGAGTCCGGCGCCGCCGTGCTCGGCGCCCTCGCCCTGTCCACGTCGGCCGTCCCCGCGGGCGCGGCCGGCCGGCGGACGGCGGCCGACGCGCCCCCGGAGTGGAACGACTTCGGCGTCTTCCGGCTCGGCACCGAGCCCCCGCACACCACACTCATGCCGTACGCGGACGTCGGACAGGCCCTCGCCGCCGACCGTACCCGCTCGCCCTACCGGCTGAGCCTCGACGGCACCTGGAAGTTCGCCTACGCCGACCGTCCCGAGGACCGCGACCCCGACTTCCACCGCACCGACACCGACGACGGCGACTGGGACACCATCCCGGTCCCGTCCGTGTGGCAGCTGCACGGCCACGACTTCCCGATCTACCTGAACATCACCTACCCGTACTGGGGCCCCAACGGCCGCGGCGAGGAACCCCGGCCGCCCGCCGCCCCCACCCGCTACAACCCGGTCGGCCAGTACCGCCGCACCTTCACCGTCCCGCGCGACTGGAAGGGCCGGCGCACGTTCCTCCACTTCGAGGGCGTCAAGTCCGCCCACTACGTGTGGATCAACGGCGAACTCGTCGGCTACGACGAGGACTCCTACACACCGTCCGAGTACGACATCACCGACCACCTGAAGCCCGGCACCAACCAGATCGCCGTCGAGGTGTACCGCTACTCCGACGGCGACTGGCTGGAGGACCAGGACATGATCCGGCTGAGCGGCATCTTCCGCTCGGTCCATCTCTACTCCACCCCGGCCGTGCACCTGCGCGACTTCAGGCTGGACACCCCGCTGAACGACGCCTATACACAGGGAGAGCTGGCGGTCACGGCCAGCGTACGGGCGTACGGCGGCGCGGAGTCGGGCCGCTACACCGTCGAGACCCAGCTGTACGACGACCGGGGCCACGCCGTCTGGTCCCGTCCGCTGGAGCAGACCGCCGACCTGGGCACGGCCGGCGCGGGCGCGGACGTCACCGTACGCGCGGCGAAGGCCGTACGCGAGCCCCGGCTGTGGTCGGCCGAACACCCGAACCTCTACACGGCCGTTCTCCGGCTCCGCGACCCGGCCGGCAAGGTGACCGAGACGCTGTCCCACCGTGTCGGCTTCCGCGAGTTCGCCCTCGTGGACGGGCTGATGCGGATCAACGGCAGGCCCGTCTCCTTCCGCGGCACCAACCGCCACGAGATGCACCCGTCCCGCGGCACCGCGCTCACCCGCGAGGACCTGGTCGAGGACATCGGGATCATCAAGCGGATGAACATCAACTCCGTCCGCACCTCGCACTACCCGAACAACCCGCTGTGGTACGAACTCGCCGACGAGTACGGTCTCTACCTCGTCGACGAGACCAACCTCGAGACCCACGGCATCCGGGACGAGTACCCGGGCGACCACCCGGAGTGGACGGCGGCCTGTGTCGCCCGCGCCCAGAACATGGTCCACCGGGACAAGAACCACCCGTCGGTCGTCATCTGGTCGCTCGGCAACGAGGCCGGCGGCGGTTCCACCTTCACCGCCATGCACGACTGGATCCGCTCCTACGACACCACCCGCGTCATCCAGTACGAGGGCGACGACCGGCCGGGGATCAGCGACATCCGCTCCCGGATGTACGAGAGCCCGTCCCGTATCGAGCAGCGCGCCGCCGACACCGCCGACACCCGGCCGTACGTCATGATCGAGTACTCCCACGCGATGGGGAACTCCAACGGCAACTTCAAGAAGTACTGGGACACCGTCCGCCGTCACGACGTCCTTCAGGGCGGCTGGATCTGGGACTTCGTCGACCAGTCCCTCTACACACCCGTTCCCGTCCGTACCCTGCTCACCGAGTCGGGACCGGCCGGACTGCGCGGCGAGATCCTCGCCACTCGCGGCGAACTCGACCGCGACAAGGGCCTGTCCGGCATCACCGTCTTCGAACGCCACGACAGCCTCGACCTCACGGGCTCCCTGACCCTGGAGGCCTGGGTCACACCCGGGGTGACGGGAGATCACCAGCCCATCATCGCCAAGGGCGACACCCAGTACGCGCTCAAACAGAGCGGCCGGACCCTGGAGTTCTTCATCTACGGCGGCGGACAGTGGATCGCCGCGAACTGGACCGTGCCCGACGACTGGACCGGCCGCGAACACCATGTGGCGGGCGTCTTCGACGCGGACACCGGCACACTCACCCTGTACGCCGACGGCGCCGTGAAGGCCACCCGCACCACCGACCGGCGCCCCGCCAACAACACGGCGCCGCTCGCGCTCGCCTCCGATGCCGACAACCAGACCCGCGAGTTCAGCGGCACGATCCGCCGCGCCCGCGTCTACGCCCGCTCCCTCACCGCCGCCGAACTGGCCTCGGACGACCGGGGACCGGGCGACGACGGCGTACGGTTCTGGTTCGACGCCGCCACGGTGAAGACCGGCCGACGGCGGCCCGCGGAACGGACGTTCCTCGCCTACGGCGGAGACTGGGGCGACAACCCCAACGACGGCGCGTTCGTCGCCGACGGCATCGTCACCGCCGACCGGGGCCACACCGGCAAGGCCGCCGAGATCAAACGCGTCTACCAGGCGGTCCACGCCGCCCGCACCTCCGGCGCGTCCGACCCCGGCGCCGTCACCCTCACCAACGAGTATCTGTTCACCGAACTCCGTGAGTTCGAGGCCCGTTGGGAACTCGTCGCCGACGGCGAGGTGGTCCGGCGAGGGCGGCTCACCCGCGACCAGCTGAACGTGCCGCCGCTGTCCGAGAAGGACATCACCCTGCCCGTACACCTCCCCGGGGACCCGGCACCGGGCACGGAGTACTTCCTCCAGCTGTCCTTCACCACCAAGGAGTCCACCCCGTGGGCGAAGGCCGGTCACGAGGTGGCACGGCAGCAGCTCCCGCTCGACGCCAAAGGGCCGGCCGTCACCCCCGTACCCCTGTCGCGCGTTCCGGCCCTGCGCCACGAGGACCGCGACGAGGACATCCGCGTCACCGGGAGGGGCTTCTCCGTCACCGTCGACAGGCGCACCGGCACCATCACCTCCTACGAGGCGAAGGGCACCCGCCTGATCACCTCCGGGCCCGTGCCCAACTACTGGCGGGCCCCCACCGACAACGACCACGGCAACGGCCACCACACCCGCAACCAGACCTGGCGCGACGCCGGCGCCCGCCGCGAGGTCACCGGCGTCACCGTACGGACCCTGGACGACCGGGCCGTCGAGATCACGGTCGCCGGCACTCTGCCCACCTCGACGGAATCGACGTACACCACCCGCTACACGGTGTTCGGCAACGCCGAGATCAAGGTCGACAACACCCTCCACCCCGGCGCCCCGGACCTCCCCTACATCCCGGAGGTCGGCACGCTGCTGTTCCTGCCGCGCGGCCTGGACCGCCTGCACTACTACGGGCGCGGCCCCGAGGAGAACCACTGGGACCGCAACACCGGCACGGACGTGGGCCGTTACACGTCCACCGTCGCCGACCAGTGGACCCCCTACATCCGCCCCCAGGAGAACGGCAACAAGACGGACGTCCGCTGGGCGGCCCTCACCGACGGACGGGGGCGCGGCCTGCTGGTGTCGGGCGAACCCCTCCTGGAGATCAACGCCTCGCACTTCACCCCGGAGGACCTGTCGGCCGGAGTCCGGCACGACTACCAGCTCACTCCACGGGACGCGGTGGTCCTGCGGGTCAACCACCGGCAGATGGGCGTCGGCGGCGACAACAGCTGGGGCGCGCACACCCACGACGAGTTCAAACTCCTCGCCGACCGCGACCACACCTACACCTACCGGCTGCGCCCGCTCACCGACGTGGACGAGGCGACCGCCCTGTCCCGCAGGCCCACAGCGGGGGAGTGAGCGGGAGGATCCCACGGACCGCCCTGTGGGACCTCCGTGGCCACCTCCCGCTGCCGCTCGGCGTCGCGGGCCACGAGGGTTCCACGGCCCTGGTCCGTCTCGACGGACCGCGGCTGCTCCGTGAGCCGGCACGGCGATCCGGGCAGCCGCAGCACACATGAGGTCGATGTCGGATTCCCGCCGGACCCGGACGCCGTCCATGCCGGATCCTTGAGGCATGCAGAAGGGGATGCACACCGACACCGAGCGCTGCGTGCGCGCCGTCCGGTCGAAGGACGCGCGGTTCGACGGATGGTTCTTCACCGCCGTCCTGACCACCGGCATCTACTGCCGGCCCAGCTGCCCGGTGGTCCCGCCCAAGCCCGAGAACATGGTCTTCCACCCCAGCGCGGCCGCCTGCCAGCAGGCAGGATTCCGGGCCTGCAAGCGCTGCCGCCCCGACACCAGCCCCGGCTCGCCCGAGTGGAACGAGCGCGCCGACCTCGTCGCCCGCGCCATGCGTCTGATCGCCGACGGCGTCGTGGACCGCGACGGCGTCCCCGGACTCGCCGCCCGGCTCGGCTACAGCCCCCGGCAGATCGAACGCCAGCTCCTCGCCGAGCTGGGCGCGGGCCCCCTCGCGCTCGCCCGCGCCCAGCGCGCCCAGACCGCCCGGCTGCTCATCGAGACGACCCGGCTGCCCATGGCGGAGATCGCCTTCGCGGCGGGCTTCTCCTCCATCCGCACCTTCAACGACACCGTCCGTGAGGTCTACGCGCTCGCCCCGACCGACCTGCGCGCCCGAGTGCCCCGGGACGCCTCCCACGGCACCCCCGGCGTGCTCTCCCTGCGGCTGCCGTTCCGCGCCCCCCTCAACCCCGACAACCTCTTCGGCCACCTCGCCGCCACCGCCGTACCCGGTGTCGAGGAGTGGCGGGACGGCTCCTACCGGCGCACCCTGCGCCTGCCGTACGGGCACGGCATCGCGGCCCTCACCCCGCGCCCCGACCACATCGCCTGCCGCCTCACCCTCGGCGACCTCCGCGACCTCACCGTCGCCATCAGCCGCTGCCGCCGCCTGCTCGACCTGGACGCCGACCCGGTCGCCGTCGACGGCCTGCTGCGGACGGACCCGGTGCTCGCACCCCTGGTGGACAAGGCGCCGGGGCGCCGGGTGCCGCGTACGGTCGACGCGGACGAGTTCGCCGTACGGGCCGTCCTCGGCCAGCAGGTCTCCACGGCCGCCGCCCGCACGCACGCGGCCCGCCTGGTCACCGCGCACGGCACACCCGTCGACGACCCGGAGGGCGGCCTCACCCACCTCTTCCCGTCCCCCGAGGCGCTGGCCGCCCTCGACCCCGAGACCCTGGCCATGCCGCGCACCCGCCGCACCACCTTCACCACCCTGGTGGCCCACCTGGCCGACGGTTCGGTCAACCTGGGCGTCGAGAGCGACTGGGCCGAGACCCGCGCCCTGCTCCTCGCCCTGCCCGGCTTCGGCCCCTGGACCGCCGACGTCATCGCCATGCGCGCCCTGGGCGACCCGGACGCCTTCCTCCCCACCGACCTCGGCATCCGCCGCGCCGCCCGCGACCTGGGCCTGCCCTCCACCCCCGCCGCCCTCACCGCCCGCGCCGCGGCCTGGCGGCCCTGGCGGGCGTACGCCGTCCAGTACCTGTGGGCGACGGACAGCCACCCGATCAACTTCCTGCCGGTGTAGCGAGACCAAGGACCGAAACCGATGAGACACCACACCGTGACGGACAGCCCCTACGGTCCCCTGACACTCGTCGCCGACGACGGCGTCCTGTGCGGCCTCTACATGACCGGCCAGCGCCACCGCCCGCCCGAGGAGACCTTCGGCGCCCCCGACGACATCCCCTTCGCCGAGGCGCGGGAGCAGCTGACCGCCTACTTCTCAGGGGAGCTCAAGGAGTTCACCCTCCGACTGCGCCTGCACGGCACCCCGTTCCAGCGCGGCGTCTGGGACCAGCTGACCCGCATCCCGTACGGCGAGACCCGCACCTACGGCCAACTCGCCGGCACCCTCGGCAACTCCAGGGCCTCCCGCGCGGTGGGCCTCGCCAACGGGCGCAACCCGATCGGCATCATCGTCCCCTGCCACCGCGTCATCGGCACCAGCGGCAGCCTCACCGGCTACGGCGGCGGCCTGGACCGCAAACGACGCCTGCTGGACCACGAACGCGGAACCGCCTTGTTCTAGGCGGCGATCCTGCGCAACAGCTCGGGCAGTGAGGTGCCGAGCGGTTCGCGGACGACCTCGGCGGCCAGGTCGTCGTACGGGGTCGGTTCCGCGTTGACGACGATCAGGCGGGCGCCGTGGTCGGCCGCGACCTGGGCGAGGCCGGCGGCGGGGTGGACCTGGAGGCTGGTGCCGGCGGCGACGAAGACGGTGCAGGCCTTGCTGATCGCCGCCGCCTGGCCCAGCACCACGGGGTCGAGGTGCTCGCCGAACATCACCGTCGCCGGCTTCAGGACGCCACCGCAGTCCCGGCACGGAGGGTCGGTCTCGCCGGCCGCGACCCGGGCGAGGGCGTCCGACATCGGGCCGCGTGCGCGGCACTTGGTACACACCACGGTCCGTACCGTGCCGTGGAGTTCGAGCACCTTGCGGTCCGGCATGCCGGCGAGCTGGTGCAGACCGTCCACGTTCTGCGTGATCACCCGCACCGGCACCCCGGAGCGCTCCAGCTCGGCCACCGCGCGGTGCGCCGCGTTCGGCTCGATGGTGCGGGAGAAGTTCTCGCGCCGCATCCGCCAGGAACGGCGGCGGATCTCCGGGTCGCCCATGTAGTACTCGTACGTCACCAGCTTCTCGGCCTCGGGATCACGGCGCCACAGACCGTCCGGACCGCGGTAGTCCGGGATACCGGAGTCCGTGCTGACACCGGCACCGGTGAGAAGGGCGACGAGGGGCTTGCTCATGCGGGTGAGGGTAGGCGGAGCGGCGAGGGCGCGGCGAGCGGATAAAGGCCGCGGGCTCAGGGCACCCGGTGGCCGTCCTCCAGTTCCGCCGTGCCCGAACCGTCGGCGAGGACGTCCAGGGCGGCCAGCGCGCGCCAGCCCAGGGAGCCGCGCAGGTACCCGGTCAGCTCCTCGCGCGGTACGAGCCGCCAGGACAGCAGCTCCGACTCCTGCAACCGGATCGCGCCGAGGTCGTCCTCACCGAGCACGCCACCGTCGTAGAGATACAGCACCACCGGCGGCCGGCCGGGCCCCTTCACCCAGTCCACCACCAGCAGCCGGCCCGGTTCCCGGTCCAGTCCGATCTCCTCCAGGGTCTCCCGGCGTGCCCCGTCGCGCGGACTCTCGCCGTCGTCCGACTCGATCGTCCCGCCGGGCAGCCCCCACCCCTCCCGGTAATTCGGCTCGACGAGCAGCACCCGCCCCTCCCCGTCGCGGAAGAGGACGCCGGCGCCGGCGAGGACACGGGGGAGGGAGGCGATGTAGGTGGCGTAGTCCTGGACGGGCTGGGTGGTGGTCATGCCGGGAAGGGTAACCGCGGCACAGCGCACGGAGCCGGGCGCACGACAGCACACGCCGTCCCATGACCGGCACCGGACGGCGCGTACGCCGGGGCCCGGGTCTCAGGTCTCCGTGCGCGCCAGCCGCAGTGTGCGTTGCGCCAGGTCGCCGATGCGGGCGCCGTCGAAGCCGAATACGGCGCTGCGGACCGTGTCCCGGAGGGGGTCCTTCCACTGGCCGGGGATGCCCCGGGCGCCGCGGTGGACGCCGGCCACCGAGCCCGCCGTCGCGCCGTTGGAGTCGGTGTCCAGGCCGCCGCGCACGGTCAGGGCGATGGTGGTGGTGAAGTCGCCGTCGCCGTACAGCAGGCCGGCGGTGAGGACGGCCGCGTTCGGGACCGTGTGGATCCAGCCCAGGCCCGCCGTCTCCCGCGCCAGCGTGCCGAGCGTGTCCTCCCAGGGCAGCCCGGCCTCGTGCAGGGAGGCCACCCGGCGCACGGTGCGGGCGAGGCGGCAGCCCGCCGGGATCACCGTCAGCGCCTCGTCCACCGCCTGCCGCACCGTGGGCGCCGTGAACGCCGCCGAGATCAGCGCCGCCGCCCACATCGCCCCGTACACGCCGTTGCCGGTGTGGGACAGCACCGCGTCCCTGCGGGCCGACGAGGCGGCGCGGTGCGGGGCGCCCGGATAGGTCCAGCCGTGGACGTCGGCGCGGATGAGGGCGCCGATCCACTCCTGGTACGGGTTGTCGTAGGTGGCCGTGAGCGGGGGCTTGAGGCCGTTCGCGAGATTGCGGTAGGCGGCCCGTTCGGCGGTGAAGGTCTGGAGATACGGCAGTCGCAGCAGCCACAGGTCGCCGACCTGCTCGGTGGTGAAGGCGAAGCCGTGGGTCTCCAGCAGGTCGAGGCCGAGGATCGCGTAGTCGACGTCGTCGTCCCGGCAGCTGCCGTGGACGCGGCCGCGGACGCAGTCCCGCCACTCGGGCCGCAGGTCGCGGCCGTCGCGCTCGGTCGGCGGCGCGGGGAGGTAGTCGGTGAGCGGGAGGGCGTCCGCCCCGCGGAGGTAGCCGTCGATGCGCTCGCGCGTCCACACCTCGCCCTGCTCCACCGGTTTGCCGAGCATGTTGCCCGCGATCCGGCCCAGCCAGCCCCCGAGGATCCGGTCGGCGAGTCCCGGTCCCGTGTCCCCCGTGCTCATCGCGGTCATGGGACCGGTCTACCCGCTTCCGGGCCGTTTCACGGGCTGGGCGAGGCGTGGCGGCGACCGTGGCCGCCGGTTAAGGTCACAGCGGCGCGACTGGCCTTGCCGAGCGTGCGAGGCCCGGAGAACAAGGGGTAGGCAAGTGGCTGACGCTGCAGCAAGCGGCACTCGTACGGCGCAGTCGGCACAGCGGGTGCTCGTCGCCGCGGACAAGTTCAAGGGGTCGCTGACGGCCGTGGAGGTCGCCGAGCGGGTGACGGCCGGGCTGCGCCGGATCGTACCGGACCTGACGGTCGAGGCACTTCCGGTGGCGGACGGCGGCGACGGCACCGTGGCCGCCGCGGTCGCGGCCGGATTCCAACGGCGCGAGGTACGGGTCGCCGGCCCTCTCGGCGACCAGGTGACCGCGGCGTACGCGCTGCGTGACGGCACCGCCGTCGTGGAGATGGCGGAGGCGAGCGGGTTGCAGCGGCTGCCGTCCGGCGTCCTCGCACCGCTCACGGCGTCCACGTACGGCTCCGGTGAGCTGCTGCGGGCCGCGCTGGACGCGGGGGCGCGGAGCATCGTGTTCGGGGTGGGCGGCAGTGCCACCACGGACGGTGGCGCGGGGATGCTGTCGGCGCTGGGGGCGCGGTTCGTGACGGCGTCCGGTGAGCCGGTGGCTCCCGGCGGCGGGGGTCTCGCCGAGCTGGCGTCCGCCGATCTGTCCGGGCTGGACCCGCGGCTGGGCTCCGTGGAGTTCGTGCTGGCCAGTGACGTCGACAACCCGCTGACCGGGCCGAAGGGCGCGCCCGCGGTGTACGGGCCGCAGAAGGGGGCCTCGCCGGAGGACGTGGAGCGGCTGGACGCGGCGCTCGCGCACTTCGCGAAGGTGCTGGAGGGGGCGGTGGGGCCGAAGGCCGCGGAGTACGCCGCGTCCCCCGGCGCGGGCGCGGCCGGCGGCATCGGCTACGGCGCGCTGCTGCTGGGCGCCGTCTTCCGGCCGGGCATCGAGGTCATGCTGGACGTGCTCGGGTTCGCGCCGGCGCTGGACCGGGCGGATCTGGTGATCACCGGAGAGGGCTCCCTGGACGAGCAGACGCTGCACGGGAAGGCTCCCGCGGGAGTCGCCGCGGCGGCGCGTGCGGCGGACAAGGAGGTCGTCGCGGTGTGCGGGCGGCTGACGCTGCCGCCGGAGGTGCTGGGCCGGGCCGGGATCCGGCGGGCGTACGCGCTGACCGACCTCGAGCCGGACGTGGCGAAGTGCGTCGCGGAGGCGGGTCCGATCCTGGAACGCACGGCGGAACGGATCGCGCGCGACTTCCTGAGCTGACGACCCGTGGCCCTCCACCGGACCTGACGCCGTCTCACCCCTCGCGCCGCGCGGGTCCGGGGGGCACGGCCGGACCGTGTTGCGATCCGTCTCATCAGTGGTTCCATGGAAGGGAGGCACACGCGCGGGCAGACGTCCGAGACGTCCTTGCCGACGCGGGGCGGGGCGGCGCCATCCGGCCACGGCGACTGCTGTTGTTCCATGACGTCTCGCCGACAGGCGCAGCACGGAGGGAACGGACCCCATGCCCACCAAGGTCATCCGAAGCCCTGAGGGAAGGGAACGACCGCGCGACGCCCCCTGGTACACGTTGTATCCGAGGCGGTGGCTGGCCCGGACCGCCGGGGCGGTGGGCAGACGGTGGCGCACGTTCAGGACCGACAGGGAGGCCCGCAAGAGCATCGTCCCGAACCGCAGCTGGCACCCCTGGCGGCTCTCCCTCGGCCGCCTTCTGCGCGTCTTCGCCTTCCTCGGGACGGCCCTGCTGATCACCTGGGTGACGCTGAAGGCCTTCCACCCCTCGTGGTTCGAAACCCTGAGCGGGAACGATGCGGTCAACACCCTCTACTCGTTGACGAGTCCCATCCTGACGGGCGCCTTCCTCCTGGCGATCTTCCTGCTCCACTGGTACCACAAGGCCAAGAAACCGCTCGTCACGAAGGCGCGCACCAAGCCGCACGACCTGGTCCCCACGGCCGGAACGCTCGTCGACCGGATCGTCGGCCGCCGCGAACTGACCCAGGTGATAGCCCAGACGATCCGTGACCGGAGGACACGCAGGCCCTATCTGCTCGTCGGCGGGGTGGGCGTCGGCAAGACGGCCGTTCTCGTGGAACTCACCCGGATGCTGGCGCAACAGTCCGCCGTTCCCCTCCCCTTGCGCCTGCGCGACATGGACGGCGACGGCGAACTCGACTTCGAGAAGATGGCACGGCGCCGCTTCGCGGAAGAGGCGGACCAAGGAGTGTTCGCCGGCGGCAACATCGACAAGGCGTGGCGGCAACTACGGCTGGACGACAAGGCCGTGGTCATCGCCGACGGTCTGGAGGAGGCCCTCCTCGACGAGCGGTACCGGGAGGACCGCGACAACATCATCCGGCGGGCCATAGACCGGGCGGACCGTCAGAACCTCCCCGTGGTCATCGCCTCGCGCCCGCACGCGCCGCTGGAGGGAACCAGGGCCGCGATCACCGCTCTGGAGCCGCTGAGCGAGGAGGCGGCCCTGGAGTACCTGGTCCGCGAACCCGGCGAGGCGGACGAACGCCGGCTGGACTGGGTGGTGGAGACCGCCGAGGTCACGGATTCACCGATCTACCTGCGGATCGCCCGTCTGCTGCAACAGCGCGGACTGCTGGAGCACCTGACGCTCCGCGAGCGGAACGGCCGGCTGAACACACGCAGCAACGACTGTTCCACCATCAGGCTCTGGCTCATCGACACCTACCGCCAGGCCATGGAGAACGGCCTCGTGTGCGACCAACTGGTGATGGACCGGGAGGAACGCCGCGAGACCCTGTGGGTGGCGTCGGCGCTGGCCTGTCTCGGGCTGGTGCAGGACAGCATCGAGGTGTCGTTCGACGACTTCGTCGGCGCGTACCTGAACGACCTGCGCGACCGTGCGGGCTCCCCGGAGCACCCCGGGGAGCCGACGGCCGGCGGCCGGCAGGACGTGCTCCGTCCGGCCGTCTCGCCCGCGCAACGACAGGCGATATGGAGGGTGCTGGGCCGGAAGTTCGGCGAGTCGTCGTCCTGGACCGATCCCCTGGGATACCCCAACGAGTGCTACACCGAGCTGGCGCGGTACGCCGCCAACGCGCAGCTCCTCGGGCTGGTGAGGGGCTACGAGAACAAGGTCCGCTTCCCCCACAGCATCATCCAGGCGTACCTGGGTTACCGGCTGCTGAGCGAGGTCGAGGCCGACGGAGTGGCCGCCGTCGTCGAACCGGCTCTGCACAGCCCGGGCCCGTCCCGGGAACTCCTCATCGCCCTGGTGCTGCTCTCCCGTCACCGTGCGGCGCCCCCTTCCCCGCAGGCGGCCGTCCGGCCGGATCAGGGCCGGTCCCGGCGTCTTCTCCGCGGCCCGAGAACGCCACCGAGGCCGGCCGAGCTGCTCAGGGAGGCCGCGGCGGACCGGCACGACGCGAAGTACTTCGACCTGTACGCCGCGGCCTTGGAGATCGACAGTGTCGACCCGGCGCCGATACAGGAGGAGCTGGCCCGGGACCTCGACGAACAATGGGCGCACCTGGACATCAAGGGCGATCAGCGGACCGTCGAGGACGCGAAACTCGGGCTGGTGCGGCGCTTCGGAGCCGCTCTGCGCGAACGGGAGCGCCGCTGCGGGGAAAGCGGTCCGCTCCCGGGGAAGGCGCCCGCGCGACCGCACCTCCCTTACGAGCGCCTCTTCCGGATCGGCACGAACGAGACCTCCCAGCCGGTCCGGACCGCGATCGCGCACCAGATTGCCGCCGGCGGTGACACGGCCTTCCAGAGCCTGAGGCCGTGGTTCCCCCTCGGAACCGATCCCGTGGAGCAGTACCTGGCGAGGACCCACGAGGCCAAGCGGAGGCTGAACGACGACTACACCGCCTGGCTCGAGGAAGCGAACGCCGGCCATGCCCCCGACCCGAGCGCGGCGGCGCGGAGGCAGCAGAAGCACGACCGGTTCGTGCGGGAGTACGAGCAGCGCCGTACCACGCAGTGGCGCCACTTCGCCCTGCGGGCCTGGCTCGTTCCCATGTTCCTCGGGTCCGTCTCCGACAAGTACCGCGACGAGGCGAAGGAGCGGCTGAACCTCTGGCTGCGGCACCTGGCCACCCCGGCCGGACGGCCCGACGCCCTCCTGCCGTCCGCCGGGCCCGGCGAGCCGGACCTGCCGCTCTCCCTGGAGAACGCCATGGCCCAGGGCTTCAAGAACGCGGCGAACCGCAGGAGACGGCACCCGGACGTCCACGAGGAGACCCGGGCCCACCTGGTGAGGCAGGCGGAGCGGATGCTCGTCTCCAGCCGCTCCTGGTACGCGCAGCTGAGCCTGCTCCACGCACTGTGCCTGTGGGAGCTCCCCGACACCGTCGGGCGTGCGGCCCGGCCCGGAGCGGCGGAGTACCGGCACAGCGCCACGACGCCGGCGACCGGCTCCGGAACGGACGTCTCCACGGCGTCCGGCGCTCCCGTCGAGCCCGTGCGGACGGTCAACCGATGGCTCGCGATAGCAGGGAGCACACACGGCACCGCGGCGGCCGGCAGGGCACACGACCGTCACGCCGGCGAGGTCCTCCACCCGTTCGTAGCCGAAGCGGGTGATCTGGTGACCCTCGCCCTGGAGACGGGACACCCGGAGCAGTTCCTCTGGACCGACGAGCACAGTGCCATCGACAACGTGGGGTCCACTCCGGCCGACCCGGAGCGCTACCGCAAGCACAACCTGTGGATCGCCCCGTCGTCCGGCTGGAGCAGCCTGCACCCGCGGGCACAGCGCCTTCTCGCCGACGTCCTGATCATGCTCAACCTCACCGAGCGCGACGGGAGCCCGGACGACATCGAGGAACGTCTGGACCGCGCGAACAGGGACGCCCTACCGCCCTGCCTCACCCACGACCGCGGCCCGCTCCACCCCGAGCTCAGTGTGGGCCGGGCCGACCGGGGCGGGCCGGGTTCCACCTGCCTGCCGACCTGCAAGCTCCGTCTGTGCCCCTACCCCCCCAAGGCCGGAAAGGCGCAGACGGAGATCGAGGAGCCGTTCTGCCGGCAGCAGCAGGCCCTCCTGCACAGCCGCTCCCGCTGGCACGTACCGGTCTTCACCCGCCGCACCGCGCCGTGGGTGAGCATCCCGGTGAAGGAGCTGCACGCCTTCTGGGAGGTGATGGCCGACCGGAACCGCAAGACCCCCGAGAGGGACGAGCAGAGCCTGTGAAACGCCCGCACCGCCGCGGCCGGGCGCCGGACGGACGAGGGCCCCGGACCCTGCCCGGGTCCGGGGCCCTCGAAGAACGGCGGCGTTACGGCAGCTGTGCCGCCCGCGCCTCGCGACGGTTGTCGCGGAAGTTGTTCACACGGCGAGCCGTGGCGAACAGCGGAATCACCGCACCCATCACCAGCTGCAGCGCGCACCCCGTCTGCAGCAACAGCTGCCCGCTCGGCGCGTCGAACGCCCACGCCGCCAGCAGCCCCATCGACAGCACGATCCACGACAGCATGGCCACCGCCAGACGCCCCCGCGGCTTCGGGTACTCCACCCGGCTCACCATCAGCCACGCCGTCCCGATGATCGCCAGCAGCGTCGCCACGAACGGCAGCTCGAGCAGCACGATCGACACGACCGTCAGCGCGCCGAACGGCGACGGCATGCCCTGGAAGGTGCCGTCCTTCACCGTGACGCAGGAGAACCGCGCCAGCCTCAGCACCACCGCCAGCAGCACCACGATCGCCCCGACCGCGGCCACTCTCTGGTGCGCGTCGTCCGCGACCATGCCGTAGACGAGGACGAAGTACGCCGGCGCCAGGCCGAAGCTGATCAGGTCGGACAGGTTGTCCAGCTCCGCACCCATCGGCGACGAGCGCAGCTTGCGCGCCACCAGACCGTCGAAGAGGTCGAAGACCGCCGCGCACAGCATCAGGATGACGGCCGTGGCCGCGCTGTGGCGGGCCATGCCCGTCTCCTGGCTGCCCTGCAGGTGCGGGATCAGGATGCCGGTGGTGGTGAAGTACACCGCCATGAAGCCGCACGTCGCGTTGCCGAGCGTGAGCGTGTCCGCTATCGAGAGGCGGAGCGAGAGAGGCATCTCCTCCTCGTCGTCCGCCTCGTCGGCCTCCGGCACCCAGCCGGTCTGTGTCTCGGGATCAACCACGGTCAATTCGAGTCACCCCAGCCACCGTCTTCTGACCGACCTCGACGGCCACCTCCACGCCTTCCGGCAGGTAGATGTCGACACGCGAGCCGAAGCGGATCAGACCGATGCGCTCGCCCTGCTCGACCTTGGTGCCCTGCGGCACGTAGGGGACGATACGGCGGGCGACCGCGCCGGCGATCTGGATCATCTCGATGTCGCCGAGCTCGGTGTCGAAGTGCCACACGACGCGCTCGTTGTTCTCGCTCTCCTTGTTGAAGGCGGGAACGAAGCCACCGGGCACGTGCTCGACCGACGTCACGGTACCGGCCAGCGGGGCCCGGTTCACGTGGACGTTGAGCGGGCTCATGAAGATCGCGACGCGGGTACGCCCGTCCTTCCACGGCATGATGCTCTGCACCACACCGTCGGCGGGCGAGATGACCCTGCCCTGGGCGATCTCACGCTCGGGGTCGCGGAAGAACCACAGCATCCCCGCCGCCAGGGCGGTGGCGGGGACGGCGACGGCCTTGGCGGCACCCGAGCGGCGGGCGCGCAGCAGGCTGACGGCTGCGGTGGCGACGGTCGGCAGGAGCCACGGCGAGGCTCCGCGCGCGAGGCGTACGCCGGTGCGGCTGTCGCGAGGTGCAGAGGTTTGGCTGTGGGGCATGGATGACCTTCGTAGCGGATGATGCCGCGCACTTGCGGGGGACGGCGGCTTTCCGGCGATCGTAGCGGCTCCCGGCCGCAACTGGGTAAGCCAGTCAGTCGAGTCGACGGCCGAAGAGTGCGTACGGGGTGTGATCCTCTTCTCCAAGAAAACACCCCGTATCCGGACATCTAACCCTGGAATCGATACTCTTCGAGCAGTCGGCGGCCAATGATCATTTTCTGGATCTCGGCGGTGCCTTCGCCGATCAGCAGCATCGGTGCCTCGCGGTAGAGGCGCTCGATCTCGTACTCCTTGGAGAAGCCGTAGCCGCCGTGGATCCGGAAGGAGTCCTCCACGACCTCCTTGCAGTATTCGGAGGCGAGGTACTTCGCCATCCCCGCTTCAAGGTCGTTTCGTTCACCGGAGTCCTTTTTGCGTGCCGCGTTCACCATCATCGCATGCGCGGCCTCCACCTTGGTAGCCATCTCCGCCAGCTTGAACTGGATGGCCTGGTGCTGGGCGATCGGCTTGCCGAAAGTGTGCCGCTGCTGGGCGTACCGCACGCCGAGCTCGAAGGCACGCTGAGCGACGCCGCAGCCACGCGCCGCCACGTTGACACGGCCCACCTCGACCCCGTCCATCATTTGGTAAAAACCTCGGCCGGTGGCCCCGCCGAGCACCCGGTCGGCGGAAACCCGCAGGCCATCCATGATGAGCTCGGTCGTGTCGACGCCCTTGTAGCCCATCTTGTCGATCTTGCCGGGGATGGTGAGACCCGGGCGCACCTCACCGAAGCCGGGCTCCTTCTCCACCAGGAAGGTCGTCATCGACCTGTGCGGCGCCGTGCCCTCGGGGTGACCCTCGTCACTTCGGACCAGAACGGCCACGAGGGACGACGTGCCGCCGTTGGTCAGCCACATCTTCTGGCCGTTCAGGACGTACGAGTCACCGTCCTTCACCGCCTTCGAGGTGATCGCCGACACATCGGAGCCCAGGCCCGGCTCCGACATCGAGAACGCGCCCCGGATGTCACCGGCCGCCATCCTGGGAAGGAAGTGGTCCTTCTGTTCCTGCGTGCCGTGCTGCTTGAGCATGTACGCCACGATGAAGTGGGTGTTGATGATGCCGGACACCGACATCCAGCCGCGGGCGATCTCCTCGACGCACAGCGCGTAGGTGAGGAGGGACTCGCCCAGGCCGCCGTACTCCTCCGGAATCATCAGGCCGAAGAGGCCCAGTTCCTTGAGGCCGTCGACGATCTGCTGCGGGTACTCGTCGCGGTGCTCCAGCCCGGTGGCGACCGGGATGATCTCCTTGTCCACGAAGTCGCGGACGGTGGACAGGATCTCCTGCTGGACGTCGGTCAGACCGGCCGTCCGGGCGAGTCGCGCCATGGCTACTTCTCCTGCTCACGCTGTGAGATGTCCAGCGGCTCCGGGCGGCCGGGCTGCTCGCCGCCGCGCTCCTTGATGTACGTCTCGGTCGGCACCATCACCTTGCGGCGGAACACGCAGACCAGCGTGCCGTCCTGCTTGTAGCCCCTGGTCTCGACGTACACGATCCCGCGGTCGTTCTTCGACTTGGACGGCCACTTGTCGAGCACGGTCGTCTGGCCGTACACCGTGTCGCCGTGGAAGGTCGGTGCCACGTGCTTCAGCGACTCGATCTCCAGGTTGGCGATCGCCTTGCCGGAGACGTCGGGCACCGACATGCCGAGCAGCAGGGAGTAGACGTAGTTCCCGACCACCACGTTCCTGCCGAAGTCCGTCGTCTTCTCGGCGTAGTTGGCGTCCATGTGGAGCGGGTGGTGGTTCATGGTGAGGAGACAGAACAGATGGTCGTCGTACTCGGTGACCGTCTTCCCCGGCCAGTGCCTGTACACGGCCCCGACCTCGAACTCCTCGTAGGTGCGTCCGAACTGCATCGCCCTCAGCCCTCCGGGATCTCGAACTTCGACGTGCGCCGCAGGCCGGCCGCGCGTCCCTTGCCCGAGATGACCAGGGCCATCTTGCGGCTGGCCTCGTCGATCATCTCGTCGCCGAGCATGGCCGAGCCCTTCCTGCCGCCGGCCTCGGACGTGTAGTAGTCGTACGCGTCCAGGATCAGTTCGGCGTGGTCGTAGTCCTCCTGGGAGGGCGAGAAGATCTCGTTGGACGCCTCCACCTGGCCGGGGTGCAGCACCCACTTGCCGTCGAAGCCGAGGGCGGCGGCGCGCCCGGCGACCTCGCGGTAACCGTCCACGTTGCGGATCTGCAGGTAGGGGCCGTCGATCGCCTGGAGGTCGTTGGCCCGGGCGGCCATCAGGATCTTCATCAGGATGTAGTGGTAGGCGTCCGCCGGGTAGCCGGGCGGCTGCTCGCCCACGACGAGGGACTTCATGTTGATGGAGGCCATGAAGTCGGCCGGGCCGAAGATGATGGTCTCGACACGCTGGGACGCGGTCGCGATCTCGTTGACGTTGTTCAGGCCCTGCGCGTTCTCGATCTGCGCCTCGATGCCGATCCGGCCGACCTCGAAGCCCATCGTCTTCTCGATCTGCGTCAGCAGCAGGTCCAGGGCGACGATCTGCTCGGCCGTCTGCACCTTCGGCAGCATGATGCAGTCGAGGTTCTGGCCGGCGCCCTCGACGACCGTCACGACGTCCCGGTACGTCCACTCCGTGGTCCAGTCGTTGACGCGCACCACACGGGTCTTGCCGGTCCAGTCGCCCTCGTTGAGGAACTTCACGATGGTGTGCCGCGCCTCGGGCTTGGCGAGCGGCGCGCAGGCGTCCTCCAGGTCGAGGAAGACCTGGTCCGCCGGGAGCCCCTGGGCCTTCTCCAGGAAGCGCGGGTTCGAGCCCGGTACCGCCAGGCAGGAGCGCCGGGGGCGAAGGCGGTTGAAGGAAGGGGGTGCGGCGGAGCCGCCCGTTGGAAGGGCGGTGGCGGGCGACGGATGGGCCGTCATGCGGGGACCTCCAGGGGGTCGAGCCTGTTCGCGGTGCGGATCTCGTCGACGATGCGGCCGATGATCCCGGTGATGTCGAAGTCCTTCGGGGTGAAGACCGCGGCGACTCCCGCGGCCCGCAGTTGTTCGGCGTCACCGTTCGGGATGATGCCACCGGCGATCACCGGTATGTCTGTGGCGCCTGCCACACGCAGCCGTTCGAGTACGTCCGGCACCAGTTGGGCGTGCGAGCCGGACAGGATGGACAGGCCCACCGCGTGGACGTCCTCCGCGAGGGCGGCGTCCACGATCTGCTCCGGGGTGAGCCGGATGCCCTGGTAGACCACCTCGAACCCGGCGTCCCGGGCCCGTACGGCGATCTGCTCGGCGCCGTTGGAGTGCCCGTCCAGGCCCGGCTTGCCGACCAGGAAGCGCAGCTTGCCCACGCCCAGGTCCTTCGCCGTGAGCTCCACCCCGCGGCGCACCTCGGACAGGGCCGAGCCCTCCTCGGCGGCGATCGCGACCGGTGCCGAGGACACGCCCGTCGGCGCCCGGAACTCGCCGAACACCTCGCGCAGTGCCCCGGCCCACTCGCCGGTCGTCGCGCCGGCCCTGGCGCACTCCAGGGTCGCCTCCATCAGGTTGGCGGTGCCGCGCGCGGCCTCCTTCAGCTTCTCCAGCGCCTTGCAGGGACGCGGGTGGTTGAAGGGCGGCTGATAGCGGCTGTCGCGCCAGTTCCGCAGCGCGGCGACGACCCTGGCCTCCACCGCGGGGTCGACCGTCTGGATCGCGGTGTCCAGATCGGCGGTCAGCGGATTGGGCTCGGTCCCCTCGAAGGCGTTCACACCGATGATCTTCTCCGCGCCCGACTCGATCCGCGCGCGGCGTTCGGCGTGCGAGGAGACCAGCTGGGACTTGAGGTAGCCGGACTCGACGGCCGCCATCGCGCCGCCCATCTCCTCGATCCGCCCCATCTCCGCGAACGAGTCCGCGACCAGCTGCTCCACCTTCGCCTCGATCACCTTCGACCCCTCGAAGATGTCGTCGTACTCGAGCAGATCGCTCTCGTACGCCAGGACCTGCTGGATGCGCAGCGACCACTGCTGGTCCCAGGGGCGGGGCAGGCCGAGGGCCTCGTTCCAGGCCGGCAGCTGTACGGCACGGGCGCGGGCGTCCTTGGAGAGGGTGACGGCCAGCATCTCGAGGACGATCCGCTGGACGTTGTTCTCCGGCTGTGCCTCGGTCAGGCCGAGGGAGTTGACCTGGACGCCGTAGCGGAAGCGGCGGTGCTTGGGGTTCTCGATGCCGTACCGCTCGCGTGTGACCTGGTCCCAGATGCGTCCGAACGCGCGCATCTTGCACATCTCCTCGACGAAGCGGACGCCCGCGTTCACGAAGAAGGAGATACGGCCGACGACATCGCCCATGCGCTCCCGCGGCACCTGGCCACTGTCGCGTACGGCGTCGAGCACGGCGATCGCGGTGGACATCGCGTACGCGATCTCCTGCACCGGCGTGGCGCCCGCCTCCTGCAGGTGGTAGCTGCAGATGTTGATCGGGTTCCATCTGGGGAGGTGGGAGACCGTGTACGCGATCATGTCCGTCGTCAGGCGGAGCGAGGGGCCCGGCGGGAAGACGTGCGTGCCCCGGGACAGGTACTCCTTGACGATGTCGTTCTGGGTGGTGCCCTGCAACCGGGTGATGTCCGCGCCCTGTTCCTCGGCGACGACCTGGTAGAGCGCCAGCAGCCACATGGCGGTGGCGTTGATCGTCATCGAGGTGTTCATCTGCTCCAGGGGGATGTCCTGGAACAGCCGGCGCATGTCACCGAGGTGCGCGACCGGCACACCCACCCGGCCGACCTCGCCGCGGGCGAGCACGTGGTCGGAGTCGTATCCGGTCTGCGTCGGCAGATCGAAGGCGACCGACAGCCCGGTCTGTCCCTTGGCGAGGTTGCGCCGGTACAGCTCGTTGGACGCCTCGGCGGTGGAGTGACCGGCGTACGTCCGCATCAGCCACGGCCGGTCCTTCTGACGTTCTGTCATCTTTCCGCCCTCAGATGTTCCGGAAGCGGTTGATGGCGTCGGCGTGCTGCGCGCGCTTGGCGTGGTCGCGCACGCCCAGGCCCTCCTCGGGCGCCAGGCACAGCACACCGACCTTGCCCTGGTGCGCGTTGCGGTGAACGTCGTGGGCGGCCTGGCCGGTGTCCTCCAGGGAGTACACCTTCGACAGCGTCGGGTGGATTTTGCCCTTCGCGACCAGCCGGTTGGCCTCCCAGGCCTCGCGGTAGTTGGCGAAGTGCGAGCCGATGATGCGCTTCAGCGACATCCACAGGTAGCGGTTGTCGTACTCGTGGTTGTAGCCGGACGTCGAGGCGCAGGTGACGATGGTGCCGCCCTTGCGCGTGACGTACACCGAGGCGCCGAAGGTCTCACGGCCCGGGTGCTCGAAGACGATGTCCACGTCCTCGCCGTCGGTGAGTTCACGGATGCGCTTGCCGAACCGCTTCCACTCGCGCGGGTCCTGGGAGTTCTCGTCCTTCCAGAACCGGTAGCCCTCGGCGTTGCGGTCGATGATCGCCTCGGCGCCCATCGCCCGGCAGATCTCCGCCTTCCGGTCGCTGGAGACGACACAGATCGGATTGGCGCCGCCGGCCAGCGCGAACTGGGTGGCGTACGAGCCGAGTCCGCCGCTCGCGCCCCAGATGAGCACGTTGTCGCCCTGCTTCATGCCGGCGCCGTTGCGGGAGACCAGCTGGCGGTAGGCGGTGGAGTTGACGAGGCCCGGCGCCGCCGCCTCCTCCCACGACAGATGGTCCGGCTTCGGCATCAGCTGGTTGGACTTCACCAGCGCGACCTCGGCGAGGCCGCCGAAGTTGGTCTCGAAGCCCCAGATGCGCTGCTCCGGGTCGAGCATCGTGTCGTTGTGCCCGTCCGACGACTCCAGCTCGACGGAGAGACAGTGCGCGACGACCTCGTCGCCGGGCCGCCAGGCGTTGACGCCGGGGCCGGTACGCAGCACCACGCCCGCGAGGTCGGAGCCGATGACGTGGTACGGCAGGTCGTGCCGCCTGGTCAGCTCGCTGACCCTGCCGTAACGCTCCAGGAAGCCGAACGTCGACAGCGGCTCGAAGATCGAGGTCCACACCGAGTTGTAGTTGACCGAGGAGGCCATCACGGCCACCAGGGCCTCACCCGGGCCCAGTTCGGGCAGCGGCACCTCGTCGAGGTGGAGCGACTTGCGGGGGTCCTTGTCGCGGGTCTCGAGGCCCGCGAACATCTCCGTCTCGTCCTTGTGCACGGTGATCGCGCGGTACGAGTCGGGGAGCGGCAGGGCGGCGAAGTCCTCCGGCGTGGAGTCGGGTGACTGGATCGCGGCCAGGATGTTCTTCATGGTCACGGTGTTGCCTCCGGCGGTGAGCGCCCTGAGGGAGGGGCGCTGAGGGGTACGTCGGTGTGCTGCTGAGGGTTGGGGGTGCCGTCGGTTCGGCGGTGGTGCTTCGGCAGCGCTTGGTGTGCGCGGGAGGGTGCCTGTGACGCAGGCGTCCGGACGTGCGGGCGGTGGGCCCGCCGGGACGGTTCGCCCGGACTCCTTCAACGTATGGCACGCCGTGTCAGGCCGCAAGGCACTGAGTGTCAGAACCTGGGCTCAGGTGAAATCTTTACGTATCAGATGAGCGATGATCGATCGAACGGCCTTCGGAGACGGTGTGAAAAGGGGCCCTGACATGGCAAAACGGCCACCCCGTGGGGTGGCCGTCGACACAGCGGTGAGCGGGCGGTTCAGCGCTCCTTGAGCGCCTGCTCGATGGTCCGCATCACCTCGTCCAGCGGGGCGTCGGTGCGGGCGACCGTCACCAGCACCTCGCCGTGCGAGGCGACCGAGGCGGAGGGCGGCCGCGCGGGCACCGTACGCCGACCCGCCATGATGCCGGTGCCGAAGGTCTTGCGGACGATGGCGAACGCGTGGTCCAGCCCGGCCTCCACATCACCCTTGCCGTCCGCCCGCAGCCAGCGCCGCAGCACATGGTTGTGCGCGGTGACCACGGCGGACGCGGCGACCTCCGCCAGCAGCGGGTCGTCGCCGGCGTCGTCTTCGTGCGCGTGCTCGTCGAAGTGGCCGAGCAGATAGCGGGTGAACAGACGCTCGTAGCGGGCCACCGACGCGATCTCCGCCTCGCGCAGGGTGGGCACCTCGCGCGTCAGCTTGTAGCGGGCGACCGAGATCTCCGGCCGCGCCGCGTACATCTTCATGACCTCCTTGATGCCACGGCACACCGTGTCGAGCGGATGCTCGTGCGCGGGGGCGGCGTTGAGCACCGCCTCGGCGCGGACCAGGGTGTCGTCGTGGTCCGGGAAGATCGCCTCCTCCTTGGAACGGAAGTGGCGGAAGAAGGTGCGGCGGGCGACCCCGGCGGCGGCCGCGATCTCGTCGACGGTGGTGGCCTCGTACCCCTTCGTCGCGAACAGTTCCATCGCGGCGGCCGCCAGTTCCCGGCGCATTTTGAGCCGCTGGGCGGCGGCGCGGGAGCCCGCGGCGCTTTCCGGAGGCTCGGCCGTGGCGGGGGTACGTGCTGACTTGGCGGGCTGGGACATGCCCTGAACGTACTGCATGTGCGCAGCTCGACGCTCATGACCGGGGCCTGCCCCGCCCTCGCCGGACGGGGGAGGGGCGCCGGGAGCCGGGGGCGGGAACCGCTCGGGATCGAGCAGCCCGCCCCACTCCGTGCCATCACCGAACCGGTCGCCGGGACGCGTCTCAGCGCTTGGCATATTCGCGGAAGCCACGGCCGGTCTTGCGGCCGAGGCAGCCGGCGGCCACCAGATGCTCCAGCAGCGGCGCCGGCGCGAGACCCGGGTCGCGGAACTCCCGGTGCAGCACCTTCTCGATGGCGAGCGAGACATCGAGGCCGACCACGTCGAGCAGTTCGAACGGCCCCATCGGGTAGCCGCCGCCCAGCTTCATCGCGGCGTCGATGTCGTCGAGGGAGGCGTAGTGCTCCTGCACCATCTTGATCGCGTTGTTGAGATACGGGAACAGCAGCGCGTTCACGATGAACCCGGCCCGGTCGCCGCAGTCCACGGCGTGTTTACGGACGGTGGCACAGACCTCGCGCACGGTCGCGTGGACGTCGTCGGCGGTCAGCACGGTGCGCACGACCTCGACCAGCTTCATCGCCGGGGCGGGGTTGAAGAAGTGCATGCCGATCACGTCCTGCGGGCGTGAGGTGGCGCGGGCGCAGGCGACGACCGGGAGGGAGGAGGTGGTGGTGGCGAGCACCGAGCCCGGCTTGCAGACCTTGTCCAGTGTCGCGAACAGCTGCCGCTTGACGTCCAGGTCCTCGGCGACCGCCTCGACCGCGAGATCGACGTCGGCGAAATCGTCGTAGCTGCCCGTCGCCCGGACCCGTTCCAGGGTCCGGGCGGCCGCCTCGCCGGTCATCCGGCCCTTGTCCACGGAGCGCGCCAGGGACTTCCCGATCCGCGCCTTGGCACCGAGTGCCTTCTCCTCGCTGCGGGCGGCCAGGACCACCTCGTAGCCCGCCTTCGCGAACACCTCCGCGATACCGGAGGCCATCGTGCCGGATCCCGCCACCCCCACCGCACGCACCGGGCGGCCGACGGTGAACGAACCGCCCGACAGCGGGGTCAGCGCGTCCCGCACCACCGTGCCGCTGCCCGGAGCCTCGTACGTGTAGAAGCCGCGCCCCGCCTTGCGGCCCGTCAGACCCGCCTCGCTGAGCTGCTTGAGCACCGGGGCGGGGGCGTGCAGCCGGTCGCGGGACTCGGCGTACATGGCCTCCAGGACCGTACGCGCGGTGTCCACGCCGATCAGGTCGAGCAGTGCCAGCGGGCCCATGGGCAGCCCGCAGCCCAGTTTCATCGCGGCGTCGATGTCCTCGCGGGAGGCGTAGTTCGCCTCGTACATCGCGGCGGCCTGGTTGAGATAGCCGAACAGCAGCCCGTCGGCGACGAATCCGGGCCGGTCGCCGACCGCCACGGGCTCCTTGCCGAGGTCCATCGCGAGATCGGTGACGGCGGTGACGGCCGCCGGGGCGGTCAGCACACTGGACACGATCTCGACCAGCTTCATCGCCGGGGCCGGGTTGAAGAAGTGCATGCCCAGCACCCGCTCGGGGTGGGCCGAGTCGGCGGCGAGCCGGGTGACGGACAGCGCGTTGGTGCCGGTCGCCAGCACGGTCTCCGGCCGCACGATCCCGTCCAGCTCACGGAAGATCTGCTGCTTGATCTCGTACGACTCCGGCGCCACCTCGACGACCAGGTCGGCGTCGGCCGCCGCCGAGAGGCGGGTGGACGTGGTGACGCGGGCCAGCAGCTCCGCGCGCCGCTCGACGGTCAGCCGGCCGCGCTCCACGGCACGGGCGGTCGAGGCCTCCAGGGCGGCGACGCAGCGGGCGGCCTGCGCCTCACTGACGTCGATGCCGATCACATCGCGGCCGGCGCCGGCCAGGACCTCGGCGATACCGGTGCCCATCGTGCCGAGGCCGACCACGGCGACGGTCCGAAGAGGGGTGTGGGACAGGGGAGTGGCCATCGCGGGACTCCAGGAATGTGGGTGACGACGGGAAACACGCCCGGGTGCGCCGAGCGGCGCACCGGGTGCGTGCGGGATGCGGGTGTGAACCGGGCCGCCGCACACACGCCCGGCGACGACGGCGGGTCCGACCGGCCCTGTCCCGGGGCCGAGCCCTACCGCGGTACGCGGAGTACCGAACCGACTGCCACTCAGAACGACCGCGTCACCAGACCGCCCTGAGAAGAACCACGAGTGGATAACTCGCTCGTCTGAGCTTAACTCGCCGGTAACGAGCGCGCCAGCCCCCGGATGATGTGACGTGGGCCTCCTGGCGGGTCAGCGCCCCCGCACCAGGGTGCCGACCTCGTGCTTGAGGAAGGAGTCCTGGCAGAACTCGAAATGGTCCACTCTGCGCAGATCGAAGACCTGCCGGATGCCCCTCTGCCGGGCCAGTGCGACCACGTCGTTGAATCGCTGCTCGAAGTGGAGGGAGAAGAAGACTCTCGTCGTGTCGCTGATGGCCCGTATGCGCTCCAGACGCTGGAAGAACATGTCGTACTGACCGTCCGGCTGCCAGTAGTCCCACAGATCGGTCGCGTAACGCTTCACCTGCCCCAGGTCCTTGCCGCTGATCTTGTGCAGGTACTCGCAGAAGTTCTGGAACTCCACGAGTGCCTCCGGGATCTGCGCTATGCGCTTCAGCTCCGCGAGCGGCTGCTCGGGATTGAGCGCTGCCACCTTCCCGGAGATGACCATGGTGGAGTGGTTGATGTTCGGGTCCAGCAGCAGGACGGACCGGATCTTCGGCTGCCGCTCAGGATGGTCCCGCCACAGTTCGGCCAGCCGGAAGAGCATGTCGCAGCCCACGGAGAAACCGACGAGCGTCAACCGCTTGTACGGATACTGCCGTTGCAGGTTGTTGATGGCCCCGCTGATGAGATCCGCGTGCACGCCGATGCCGATCGGCCGGTAGCGCCCGTCCCTGGCCTCCTCGGTGTTGTGCCCGAACAGGGTGATGGCGGCGGTGTGCTGGCGGGCGACGTTCATGTACGGACGGAAGTCGTCCGCGTCCAGACCCAGGCCGTGCAGCAGGACGACCAGGTCGGGCGAGTCGGTGCTGCGCTCCAGATACCACAACTGCCGGCCGATGACCGCGTTGTCCGACGGCAGATCCTCCTCGAAGTCGTCTGCGTGGATGTCGAAGAACCGCCGCACGACCTCGCGCCGCTGCTCGCGGTGGCGCTCCGCCAGCCCGCGGCCCCACCAGGCCAGAGAGAAGACGGCGGCCACCGCCAGAACCACCAGCGTCCCGCCGGCGATGACATGGCTCCAGGTCCAAGCGATCACCGCGCGTGCCTCGTCGCTGTAGATGCCGATGGCGGCGCCGGTGACGCCGCCGAAGACGGCCACGGCAGCCCGATGCCGGCTGACGAAGGACGCCAGTCGCTCCAGGTGCGGCACACGGCTGATCATCGGTACGCCTCCGGCCCGGCCACCACGCCCATGTCCGGGTGGACGGTCACGTCGCCCATGAAGTGCGCGTCCGACACATCGGCTATGTGCAGCGCCTCCGTGCTGCCGTCCCGGTACGCGTGGACGGCGCACCCCTGCCGGGCCAGCGCGTGACTGGGGTCCATGAGCAGCAGCAGTCCTGGAGCGTCCAGTGCGCCGGTCACTGTCCGCACCAGCTCCCGTCTGACGTCCTCCCCGTACTGGTAGAGCACGAAGTTGCACGTCACCACGTTGACGCGGTGCTCCGTCAGGAACGCGGCCAGGCCCGGCGAGTCCAGCAGGTCGAGCGGCAGCAGCTGCACGTCGCGGCCTGCCCGCTCGGACTGCTCCAGTGACCACAGCACTTCCTCGAACCTCTGCTCGTAGTAGTCCGACGGGCCGTGGCAGGTACGCACCCAGTCGAGTGTGGGCAGGGGCGGACGATCGACTCCGCAGACGAACTCCAGCGGGATGGAGCGGTACGGGGGCGCCGCCGGATGCCAGCGCAGGTCCGGCGCGAAGCGGCGGAAGACCGCCTCGTTGTTCAGCTGCCGGGGAAGCAGCCCGATGCTGGTTCCCAGATCGAGCAGCCGGACACCGGGGACGGCGAAACGGTCGGCGAAGGCCCCGATGACGAGCTGCGGGAGCAGGAACCGCCGGGCCCCGGTGTAGGAGTTCGAGTACGACTCCATGTGGCGGGCGATGACGTCGCCCCGGCGTTCCAGCAGGTCCGTGAGCGCGGACGTGCGGCGGGAGAGCGGCAGGCGCGGGTCGAACACGTCCCCGGGACCGTTGTGCCCCAGCAGATGATGGCGCACCGCTATGCCGAGCAGGGTGATGGTGTGGGCGTCGCTGATGTAGGGGCGGCTCCGCCACAGCGAGGCCAGCAGCCGGTCGAGTCCCGCGGCCTCCCGGGAGGCGGCCACCTCGCCCAGGCACTCGTGGAACGCGAACCATCCGTGGCTGCCCTGCTGGTGGTTGCACATGTCGGCCACTGCCTCGCCCAGTGCCTTCTTCCGAGCGGAGAACACAGACTGCTCACTCCTTCGCGGACGGACGGTCACGCCACGGCCGTACGACGCGGGCACCGAAGGTGCGCGGGAGCGAGCCCCCGTAACGTATGGCGTTCGGCGAAAAGCCCGACGGTTTCGATGACGGCCGGGGACACCTCGAGCCGGCGCAGCCCTGCCAGCGCCAGCCGCAGGACCCGCTCAGCGACGTCGGCCGTGCCGGGGTGCGCCATGCCCTCGCGCGCCGCGACGATCCAGTCCTGCCACGTGGGCTGGGGGACTCGGTCGGTGATGAGCGACGCGGCGGCGTCGGACGTCGTCTCGTCGTCCATCAGGGCCGCGACCACGGCCACGGGCACCACCCAGTCGTCGGCGTGCTGGGCGTCGATCATGCGGAATTCCAGATGCCCGCAGGCGCGTACGGGCGGAACCAGCGACTTGAGATGGTGGTGGACGTCCTCGGGGCGAACGCCCCGGGGCCCCGCTCCGCGCAGCCACTGTCGCAGGGACAGCCCGTCGGGTGCCGGTGACCACGCGAGAGGGGTGTCATCGGTGACCGGCCTGTGAATGGCCACGACGTTCGTGTCCAGGGCGTAGCGGGTCCAGGTGCGCCGCGGATCACCGTGGTGGGGAAGGGGACCGCTGCGCAAGCGGTCCGTGCGGAGCCGCAGCAGCTGCCGCCCCGACGACGCGGTCTCCTCCTCGTGCTCCGGTCCGTGCCCTACGGGCGAGTTGGCGAACATCGCCATCAGCGCGGGCCCCAGCGCATTGGCGACCAGCCACCTGCGGGACCGTCCGCGCCAGCCGTGGGACGCGTCCCCGGCATCCAGGTTGATCTGCACGGAGGCGGTGTTGCACAGGAGCGTGTCACCGCCGTTCCCCCAACGTGCGTAGTAGCGGCGCAGGGCCTGGTAGCGGGGCAGGGAGACCGTGAAACCCGGCGGACGGGGGTCCAGCCCGCCGCCGACGAGACTCATTCCCACCGTACGGGCCCGCTCCCGTACGACGGCGAGGTCCGCGGCGACGGCGTCCACACAGGACTGCAGCGACTCGTGCGGGGCGCTGCTCAGCTCCAGCTGACCGCCGGGTTCCCACGAGACGCTGCCCGACGAGGGGAGCGGCGTGTCGAAGCGGCGTGCGAGCGACGCCAGTTCCTCGCCGGTGGCCCGGCGGGCGGGATTCGCGTCCGGGACGACGAACCATTCGAGCTCCACCCCGGTCCGCCCCACCCGGTCCCGGCACAGTGAGTTTCTGAAGATCAGTCCCGCTGCTTCGGCCTCACTCAGTGCAGCTTTCAATGCGGCTTCTCCCCCCGGCCCGTTGGATCGTCCTGACGTAAATGGATTGCGGTGTTCCATTACTGTTCGCTCGCGGCGCGTGATCGGCGCTCGCGGGACCGTGCAGGAATCTTTCGGGTGAGAGCCTTACTACCCGCGTTGGACGGCTCTGAAGCACGTCCGGCGGAAGCGGGGGGAGAAGCGGATTCCCTCACCTCGGGACCGGGTACTGGACTATTCTGACGTATCAGAGATGTGCATCGCTTCCGTCTTGTCAGAGAGTGGCCGATCCTGTGAAAACCCTTCTGTCCTCCGACCGTTTGACCAACCGGCATTTCAGGCAGTTGACCTATTTGGAACGCGTGGCCGATTCCCGTACGCTGATTGTGTTCTTTCATGGGTTGGGGCTGGACGCCACGGATTACCAGGAGTATCTGGAGCTGCACGACACCCATGCCGTCGCCGTGAATCTCGCCGGCTACGCGCCCAGGGCCGGAGGCCATCTGCCGCCGGTGCCCGTGAACCGGCACGTGGAGATGGTCGCCGAGCTCGTGGAGCGGATCGGTCGTCAGAATCCCGACAAGCGGATCCTCCTGGTGGGGTTCTCTCTGGGTGCCGACCTGGTGCTCCAGTTGGCGGAGCACTGGACGGGGGCCCTCGCTCACAGGCAGCCCGACCTCGCCGGTGCACTGCTGCTGGATCCCAATGTGAACCGGTCGACGATGACCATCTCCCGGTTGTTCGCCGCCGCCGATCACCGGGATCCGCTCCCCGCGCTCAAGAAACTGGTCGATCTCGCACCGGATCTCGATGGTTTTCGAACGTTGTGCAGCTATGCGAGCAGAATCGCATCGAAAGATTTCGGTCAAGTTCATCAACTCGCCGACGATATGATGAGTTACTGGGATGCTGCCGGGTACGACCAGTTTGGTGCCCGTGTTTCCGCTGTTGCGAAAATGGCGGGCAAGGTCAACATTGTACTGTCGGCCGACTATGAGGAACACTTGCCCGAGATGCGGGCGGCCGCAAGGCGGCACGGCTGTACAACGGATCAGGTCCATTTCAATATCACCGAGCTCGATCATTTCGGCTTGATCGGGCAAACCGTGCTCTCACGCGAACTCGAGTCCCTCGGCCGCGGCTGATGACGCGCGGCGATACGGACCGGTCCACCCTGGAGCGGCTGAGACAGGAGTCGGGCGGATCGGCGGCGTACGACCGTCTTCTGGATACGGGCGACCTCGATGCCCTGGCCGGTGTGCTCACCGAGGGTGGGCAGCCGTTGTGGGCGCGGGAGTTGGTGGCGTTCCGGCTGGGGGTGGCGGGGGACCCGCGGGCGTTCGAGGCGCTCGTGCTGCTGCTCAATCACCGGGATCCGCCGCGCTGTGCCGCCGCCGCGCATGCTCTGGCCCGGCTGGGGGACCCGCGCACCGCCCGTGCGGCCGCCGCGCTCGCCACCAATGAACTGCGGGTCGCCTACGCCCTGCATCCGGTGCGGCTGCTCACCGAGCTGCGTGCGCCCGAGGCGGTTCCCGCCCTGATCACCACCCTGCGGCGGCGGCTGCGACCCCACGATCCGTACCGCCGGGTGGCGCTGGCCTGTGTGGAGGGGCTGGGCGAGCTCGGTGACCGGCGCGCCGAGCCCGTGCTCAACGACGCCCTCGCCCATCCGGCACTGGCCGAGGCGGCGGTGCGCGCCCTGGCCCGGATTCCCCGGCCGAGGTAGGGACGTCAGCCGGTGAGCCTGCGCGCGTACCGCACCTCGGGGACCTCGACGCCGTCCACCTCGAAGGGTTCCTCCGCGCCGTCCGCGCCGAAGCCCGCGCGCTCGTAGAAGCGGCGGGCGCGGGTGTTGTGCTTGAGGACCCACAGGTACATGCGGGCGTGTCCGGCGGCGGCGCCGCGGCGGACCGCCTCGGTGAGGAGGGCCCGTCCCACGCCCTGGCCGATGCGCTCGGGCGGGAGGTACAGGGCGTACAGCTCGGCGTCGGCGGTGCGCGTCCCGCCGTCCCGGTACGGGCCGAACGCGGCCCAGCCGGCGAGCGCGCCGCCGTCCGTCTCGGCGACCAGGTTCACCACGCCGCCGTCGCCCCGCAGCAGCCGGGCGCGGTGCCGCTCGGAGTCCGCGCCCACGTCCAGGCGGTCGAGATACGGCTGCGGCATCAGCCCCCGGTAGGCGTGCCGCCAGCCCCCTATCCGTATCCCGGCCACGCCGTCGCAGTCGGCCGGCGTCATCGGGCGCAGCACGTACCCGCTCACGCGGGCACCACCGCCAGGGCCTCGATCAGCAGGCCGTCCGGTACACGCGCGGCGCGGGCCCCGCCAACGGCCGGCATGTGCGCCATGTCCGGGACGAGGAAGGCCGGTTGCACCGCGTCGTCGAAGGTCGCGGCGGCGTCGCCCTCGCCGACCGGCGCGCCGTCCTCGTCCAGGGGCAGCCGGCCGGCGACGGCGACGAGCCGGCCCGTGCCCGTCACCACATGGGTGTACCGGGCCGCGGGGGCCACGCCGTCGGGGACGGGAATCCTGGACAGGTCGTTCATGGAGCCATCATGACCCATGGGTACGACAGTCCCGCCCCCGACGGTGCGTCAGCCGCGGAAGCCGAGCAGGCCGTGCAGGGTCGAGCCGCGGGCCGACGACGGTGCCGCCTTCGATGTCAGCGGCTCCGGGTCGGGCAGCGCCGCGCACACCGCGTCGGCCACGCCACTGCCTCCGCGCGGCACGGTCCCGTCCGTCAGATAGGCCGCCAGATGCCGGTCGAGGCAGGCGTTCCCGCTCAGCGTGATGCCGTGGTTGCCGCCGCCGGACTCGACGACCAGGCTGGAGTTCGCCAGCAGCCGGTGGACGGTGACACCGCCCTGGTAGGGGGTCGCCGCGTCGTCCGTCGCCTGGAACAGCAGCGCCGGCGGCAGCTTGCCGTTGCGGACGCGCTCCGGACGCAGCGGCTCCACCGGCCAGAACGCGCACGCCGCGTTGTACCAGGCGTTGTTCCAGGCCATGAAGGGCGCCCGCTCGTACACCTCCCAGTTGTCCTTGCGCCACTGACTCCAGTCACGCGGCCAGACGGCGTCCCGGCACTCCACGGCCGAGTAGACGCTGAAGCCGTTGTCGGCGGCGGCGTCGCTCGCGGCGAAGTTCTCGTACGCCCGGACCAGCGGGCCGGTGTCCTCGTTCTTCGCGTACGCCGAGAACGCCTCCGCGAGGTAGGGCCAGTAGCCGTTGTAGTAGCCGCCGGGGATGAAGGTGTCCTCCAGTTCGGCGGCGCCCACCTTCCCGCCGGCCGGGTCCTTCTTCAGGGCCGCGCGCATCGCGTACCAGGCCGCCTCGACCTTCTCCGGGTCGGTGCCCAGCCCGTACGCCGCGTCGTGCTCGGCGACCCAGGCCATGAAGGCGCGGTGGCGGTCGTTGAAGGCGTAGTCCTGCTCGAGGTTGGCGTCGTACCAGACCCCGGTGGGGTCGACCACCGAGTCCAGCACCAGCCGCCGTACCCGCTCCGGGAACAGCTTGGCGTACACGGCGCCGAGATAGGTGCCGTACGAGTAGCCGAAGTAGTTGATCTTCTTCGCGCCCAGCGCCCGCCGGATCACGTCGATGTCGCGCACGGTGCTGTTGGTGTCGATGTACGGCAGCAGGTTCGCGTACTTGCGGCCGCAGGCCGCGGCGAACGACTGCACACGCCCGAGGTTGGCCCGCTCGACCTCGGGCGAGGTCGGCACCGGGTCGGGCCGCACCGGGTCGAAGTGGCCGGGCGCGCAGTCCAGCGCCGGCTCGCTCGCGCCCACCCCGCGCGGGTCGAAGCCGACGACGTCGTACTCGGCGGCCACCTGCTTGGGCAGCGCCGACGCGACGAACCCGGCGAGCGCCAGACCGCTGCCGCCGGGGCCGCCGGGGTTCACCAGCAGGGGGCCCTGGTACTTCTTCGCGGTGTGCGGGACACGGGACAGGGCGAGGGTGATCTTCCTCCCGGCGGGGTCGGTGTGGTCGAGCGGTACCCGGACGGACGCGCACTGCAGCGTCGGGAAGTCGTCGGTGCCGCACTTCTTCCACGCGGGCTTCGCGGCGTGGAAGGTCTCCGGCGCGCGCGGGGTGCCGGCCTCGGCGGGAGCGGCCGTGAGGCTTCCGGCCAGGACGACGGCGGCTCCGCACAGCACGGCTGCGCGTTTTCTCATGACGGGGTCCTCCCAGGACGCGGGTGCTGCGGACCGCGGGACTCACGGTTCACGCGGCATCGTCCCGATATGGAGCCCTTTGTGAACGTCTTCTGTGGATTCTTGACCCGATCGGGTCGCCGGATGCGCTCGAACGCGCCTAAAGAAGCGTGAGTTGGGTCGGCTCCGTCGGCTCCACCGTCGGGGGACCGGCGGCTTCGGCCGCGCGGAGGCGGTGGGGCGTCTCCGTGCGCGTGGGGCCGATGCCGTACTCCTGGGCCAGCTCGTGCACCTGGCGGGTGATGCGGCGCTGGTACCACTTCGGGGCGTAGGCGCCGTCCGCGTACAGCCGCTCGTAGCGGGCCACCAGATACGGGTGGTGCCGGCCGAGCCAGGACATGAACCACTCGCGGGCGCCCGGCCGGAGATGCAGCACCAGCGGGGTGACGGAGGTGGCGCCCGACGCCGCGACGGCCCGCACGGTCGCCCGCAGTTGCTCCGGGCGGTCGCCGAGGAACGGGATCACCGGTGCCATCAGGACCCCGCAGCCGAGGCCGTGCTCGGTGAACGTCCTCACCACGTCCAGGCGCCGTTCCGGCGCCGGGGTGCCCGGCTCGACCGTGCGCCACAGCCGCTCGTCGACGAAGCCGACCGAGACCGAGACGCCCACGTCGGTCACCTCGGCTGCCTGTCGCAGCAGCGGGAGGTCCCGCAGGATCAGCGTGCCCTTGGTGAGGATCGAGAACGGGTTGGCGTGGTCGCGCAGGGCGGCGAGGATGCCCGGCATCAGCCGGTAGCGGCCCTCCGCGCGCTGGTAGCAGTCGACGTTGGTGCCCATCGCTATGTGCTCGCCCTGCCAGCCGCGCGACGCCAGCCGGTGGCGCAGCAGCTCGGGCGCGTTCACCTTCACCACGATCTGGCTGTCGAAACCCAGCCCCGTGTCCAGGTCCAGATAGCTGTGCGTCTTGCGCGCGAAACAGTAGACGCACGCGTGCGAGCAGCCGCGGTACGGGTTCACCGTCCACTCGAACGGCATACGGGACGCCCCCGGCACCCGGTTGACGATCGAGCGGGCCCGGATCTCGTGGAACGTGATGCCGGCGAATTCGGGTGTGTCGAAGGTGCGGGTCGTGACCGCGTCCGCGCCGAACAGCGCGGTGTCGGCCCTGCTGTGTTCGGACTCCGGTGAGAGGTTCTCCCAGCGCATGACGCCTCCTCGGTATCGCTGCGGCACACAATAGAACAAGTGTTCCCTTGATCGTGCGGGCGACATCTTCGGTCACATACGGAACCCCGATTTGGGCGGCCGGGCCCGGGGGTGGTTGGCTTGCCCCGACCCCGATAACCCATGCCCTGGAGGATTGCGATGGCGCAGGTCGAGGCCACTACGGAGCGGATCGTCGCGGCGGACGCGGAGACGGTGTTCGACACGCTCGCCGACTACAGCGGCACCCGCGCCGAACTGATGCCCGAGCAGTACAGCGAGTACGAGGTCCGCGAGGGCGGCGACGGCGAGGGCACCCTCGTGCACTGGAAGCTCCAGGCCACCAGCAAGCGCGTCCGTGACTGCCTCGTCGAGGTCACCGAGCCGACCGACGGCGAGCTGGTCGAGAAGGACCGCAACTCCTCCATGGTCACCACCTGGCGGGTCACCCCGGCCGGCGAGGGCCGCTCCCGGGTCGTCGTGACCACCGTCTGGAACGGCGCCGGAGGCATCGGAGGCTTCTTCGAGAAGACCTTCGCACCCAAGGGCCTCGCCCGCATCCACGACGCCCTGCTGGCCAGGCTGGCCGCCCAGGTCGAGAAGTGAGCGGCCGCAACACCTCGTAGACAGTGGGGAGTTGACTCCTCACCGGTTCGAGTGATCTCGATACGGTCCTTCTCTGTCCCGTAACTCTCCGCGCTTGCTCGTAGTTGTCGCTTTTACGCGGGAATCGTCCGGCGGCGCGACGAGGGGAGCGGCACGTGGGCGGGATCACTCTGACGCAGGACGAGCCGGTCACGGCACCACCGGCCGGGGGCCCGCCGCCCCCGGCCCCGGTGGTCGAACAGGGCCTGAGCCCGCGCCGGGTCCGGTTCGTCTTCCTCGCCCTGATGCTGGCGCTGCTCCTCGCCGCCCTGGAGCAGATGATCGTCGCCACCGCGCTCCCGAGGATCGTCGGCGAGCTGCACGGCCTGGACCGGATGTCCTGGGCGATCACCGCCTATCTGCTCACCGCCACCGTCGGACTGCCCGTCTACGGCAAGCTCGGCGATCTGCTCGGCCGCAAGGGCGTCTTCCAGTTCGCGATCCTCGTCTTCGTCGTCGGCTCCGCGCTGGCCGGCCGCGCGTCCACCATGGACCAGCTGATCGCCTACCGCGCGGTGCAGGGCGTCGGCGCGGGCGGTCTGATGATCGGCGTCCAGGCGATCATGGCCGATATCGTGCCCGCGCGGCAGCGCGGCCGCTTCATGGGCCTGATCGGCGCAGCCTTCGGCCTCGCCTCCGTCGCCGGACCGTTGCTCGGCGGCTACTTCACGGACCATCTCTCCTGGCGCTGGTGCTTCTACGTCAACGTGCCGTTCGGCCTCGTCACCATGGCCGTCGTCGCCGTCGTCCTCAAGCTCCCCAAGCCGGCCACGCGGGCCCGCTTCGACGTCCTCGGCACCCTGCTGCTGGCAGCCTCCTCCACCTGCCTGGTGCTGCTGACCAGCTGGGGCGGCACCGAGTACGCCTGGGGCTCCCGCACGGTGCTCGGACTCGGCGCGGGCGCCGCCGTGAGCGCCGTGCTCTTTCTCGTCGTCGAGCGGTTCGCCGCCGAACCCCTCATCCCGCTGCGGCTGTTCCGGGACTCCGTCTTCAACGTCAGCGCCCTGGTGGGGCTGGTGATCGGCGTCGCCCTGTTCGGCGCCGCCAGCTACCTCCCGACGTATCTGCAGATGGTCGACGGGGCCTCCGCCACCGAGTCGGGACTGCTGATGCTGCCCATGATGGGCGGCATCGTCGGCGCCTCGGTCGTCTCGGGGCAGCTCATCAGCCGCACCGGCCGCTACCGGTGGCACCCCGTCACCGGTACCGCCCTCGCCGTCGTCGGCATGTGGCTGCTGTCCCGCCTGGAGACCGGCACGCCCCGGCTGCACTACAGCGTCTGGATGGCCGTCCTCGGCGCCGGTATCGGCATGGTGATGCCGGTACTGATCCTCGCCGTGCAGAACTCCGTGCGCCCCGCCGACCTCGGCACCGCCACCAGCGCCAACAACTACTTCCGGCAGATCGGCGGCAGCGTCGGCGCCGCCGTCTTCGGCACCCTCTTCGCCGGCCGGCTCACCGACGCGCTCGAGGAGCGCCTCCCCGCGCACGCAAGCGCCCCCGACGCCGAGTCGATCACCCCCGAGCTCGTGCGCGCGCTGCCGCCCGAGCTGCGCGACGCCTACGTCCAGGCCTACGCCGACGCCATGCCGCGCATCTTCCTCCACCTCGTGCCGGTGCTCGTCCTCGGCCTGCTCATCGCCTTCTTCCTCAAGGAGAAACCGCTGGTGTCCCACCACGCCCCCACCGCCGACCCGGCCGACCTCACGGCACACGTGCCGCACGCCCTTCGCCACCCTGCGGGCGGGGGGACCCCCACCTCGCTTCGCTCGCCGCACACCGGTGGCATCCCCGTCTGCGGCACCGTGCAGCACCCCGACGGCACCGCCGTACCGCGTGCCGCGCTCACCCTCATCGACGTCACCGGACAGCAGACCGGACGGGGCGCCAGCGGCGCGGACGGCCGGTACGCGCTGGCGACGCCGGGGCCGGGAGCGTACGTCCTGATCGCCGCCGCGGGCGGCCACCAGCCGCAGGCGGTCTCCGTGACCGTGGGCGAGCGGCCCGTCGAACTCGACGTCGTCCTCGGCGGCGCGGGCCGCCTCGCCGGTACGGTCGTCACCGCCGACGGCACACCGGTGCGGGACGCGGCCGTCACCCTCACCAACGTCCACGGGGAGGTCGTCGCGAGCACCCGCAGCGGCCGCGAGGGCGGCTATGTCATCACCGAGCTGGTGGCGGGGGAGTACACGCTCGCCGCGAGCGCGCCCGCGTTCCGCCCCGCCGCCCTCCCCGTCACCGTCCAGGCCGCGCGTGAGACGCGTCAGGACGTCGAGCTGGCCGGCGGCGCCGTGCTGCGCGGCACGGTGCGGGCGGGCGGCGGACGGCCCGTCGAGGAGGCGCGGGTGACCCTGCTGGACGCGGCGGGCAACGTCGTCGACACCCTCACCACCGGACCCGACGGCACCTTCCGGTTCGTCGACCTGTCCTCCGGCGAGTACACCGTCATCGCCGCCGGTTATCCGCCGGTCGCGACCGTGCTCCAAGTGGCCGGCGGCGGCCGTACCGAACGCGACCTCCAGCTGGGGCACGAGGACTGAAACGGTCGCTCACGCGCGGGAACACGCGCCGGTGCGAGCACGGGCGGGCAATTCCCGCGTTGGCACACATCGTGGCCGACCGTGCCCGTACGGTTGGTGACGGCGGGACAGATCTTGCGCAGCCGGGGGAGAGAGGGCCTGGGCCATGGACCGTGGCACCGAGCGGGACACACCTCCGGACGACCGCGCGGCGAGCGCCGGCCGTATCCCGCTGGCCGTGGTCGTGGTCGACCGCGACGGACTCGTCTCCCACTGGAGCAGGGGCGCGCGCCGTCTGTTCGCGCTCCCCAAGGAGGAGGCGCTCGGCCGCCCGGCGGTCGACCTGCTGCCCGTGACCGGGGCCCTGCCCGAGGAGCCGGGGGAAACCGGGGACGAGGAGCCGTACGGGGCCTACGACGGTCCGGGACCCGGCCTCGGCGCCTCACTCGGCCAAGGCCTCTCCTACCCCGCGGCGGGCCGGGCCCGGCTGGCCGCGGACGGGACCGGACGGGTCGACGTGCTGTGGTGGGCCTACCCGTTGGTCGGCCCGGGAAGCGAGCGGCTGCTGGTGCTGGCAGCCGACGCGGACGGGCCGCACACGGACGGGGCCGGGGCGTTCGAACGCATCGCGCCCGGTTTCGCCCGGCACACCGACCTCCCCGGCTCCGAGGACCTCGCCCGGCGGCTCCCCGAGATCCTCCCCAGCATGAGCGTCGGTGACGGCGCCCGCATCGCCGCACAGGTTCTGGAACTGGGCTATCCCATAATGGAGTTCAGCCAGAACGACCGGGTGCCGGTGACCCCCGACTGGGGTGTGCCCCGGCGCGCCGAACGCCGCGAGCGGCGCGAACGGGCCGCCCGTGCGCGGGCGGCCGGCGAACCGGTCCCCGGGGAACCGCTCGACGAGATCGAGGACCTGGAGTACGCGGCCGTCCGCGAACGCCTGGAGTTCCTCAACGAGGTCAGCTCCCGCATCGGCACCTCCCTCGACCTGTCCCGCACCATCGTCGAGGTCAGCAAGGCCGTCGTGCCCCGCTTCACCGACGTCGCCGGCACCTATCTGCGCGAACAGGTCGTAGCCGGCGAGGGATTCGACGAGGGCGTGCCGGACACCACCACCATGTGGCACCGGGTCGCCCTGGAACACACCGACGAACCCGGCCGCTGGGACGACGTCGTCCCCGTCGGCGAGGCCATGCCCTTTCCGGCGCACACCCCCTTCTTCCAGTGCATGACCACCGGCGAACCCGTTCTCGTCCCGCGCATCAGCGAGGAGATGGGCCACGCCGTCGCCTCGCAGTTCGAGAAGCGGGACATCCGGCCGCTGATCACCGGCCGCTCCATGCTGGTCGTCCCGCTGAAGGCACGCCAGGTCGTCCTCGGCTTCATGATCCTGCTGCGCCATCCGGAGCGGCAGGTCTTCAACGACATGGACCGGGCCACCGGCGCCGAACTCGCCGCCCGCGCGGGCCTCGTCCTCGACAACGCGCGGATGTACACGTACCAGGAGAACGTCGCCGAGACACTCCAGGACAGCATGCTGCCGCACATCCCGCCGCGCATGGCGGGCTGCGACATCGCCACCCGCTATCTGCCGGGCACCCTCCTCGGGCGCATCGGCGGCGACTGGTTCGACGCGGTCAAACTGCCCGGAGCCCGCACCGCGTTCGTCGTAGGCGACGTCATGGGACACGGACTCAACTCGGCGGCCATGATGGGGCAGCTGCGCACCGCCGTACAGACCATGGCCGCGCTCGACCTGCCGCCCGCGCAACTGCTGCGCAACCTGGACGACTTGGCGCAGCGGCTGGGCGACACCCATCTCGCGACCTGTCTGTACGGCGTCTACGACCCCATCGCGAGCGAACTGTGCCTCGCCAACGCCGGACACATCCCGCCGGTACTGGTGCGCGCCGCCGACGGCCGCAGCGAACTCCTCGACCTGCCCACCGGAGCGCCCATCGGCGTCGGCGGGGTGCCCTTCGAGGCGGTGCGGCTGCCCGTGGAACCCGGCGACCGGCTGGTGATGTGCACCGACGGACTGGTCGAGGTGCGCGGCGAGGACATCGGTGTCGGGCTCGCCACGCTCTGCGAGTCCGCCGCCCATCCGGCCGCCTCCATGGACGACGCCTGCGACACCATCATCCGCGCGCTCAACACACGTGGCGGCCGCAAGGACGACGTGGCGCTGCTGATGGCCCGCCTCGGCGGCATCGAGCCCGACGACGTCGCCGAATGGCGGATCGCTCCCGAGCCGTCCGAGGCCGGCCGGGCCCGCGCGGTGGTCCGCGAGCAGCTGTACGAGTGGGGCCTGCCGAAGCTCGTCGAAAGCGCCGAGCTGATGGTCAGCGAACTCGTCACGAACGCCGTACTGCACTCCCACGCCCGCCCCGTCGCCCTGCGGCTGGTGCGCGGCGACACCCTGCTGTGCGAGGTGGAGGACGACGACCACGAACTGCCGACGCTGCTGAACGCCCGGCCGACGGACGAGTTCGGGCGCGGACTGCGCGTGGTCAGCACTCTCGCGAGGGAGTGGGGCACCAGCCGGACGGCGGCAGGCAAGAGCGTCTGGTTCGAGCTGACTCTGCCGCGCCGACGCTGAACTCCGGTGGTACAGGGGCGCGTTCCGGGAGCGAACGAGCCGTGAAAGTACGCGCCGCGCGCTTGTCCGCGCGCCCGGAGCGCGATACACCGTACTCGCCCGTCGCACGGGGCGGGCCGGCGTCGCACCCTGGGGAGTCGGGCATGAGCGTGACCAGTCGGTACCGGGAGGCATGGGAGGGGTTCTGGCGTGAGGCGCCGGACGAACCGGGGGCGGTGTTCTGGGACGCCGAGCCCGCGCTGACCGCGGCCCGCCATCTCGCCCTGTTCGAGCCGCGGTTGAACGACCCCGGGCTGCCCCTGGTGGACCTCGGCTGCGGCAACGGCACCCAGACCCGTTTCCTCGCCGACCGGTTCCCGCGGGTGATCGGCGCCGACCTGTCCGCCGCCGCGCTCGACCGAGCCCGCGCCGCCGACCCGGCCGGGCAGGCGGTGTACCGGCGGCTGGACGCCGTGGAGAAGACCCATTCGCAGGCGCTGCACGCCGAACTCGGCGACGCCAACGTGTATATGCGCGGGGTGCTGCACCAGTGCGAGGCCGACGACCGGCAGGCGCTGGTGGACGGCATCGCCGCGGTGGTCGGCGAGCGCGGCCGGGCCTTCCTCGTCGAGCCGTCCGAGGCGGCGGGGTCCGTTCTGCGCGATTTCGCGACGGGCCCCGGCGGTCCGCCGCCCAAACTCGCGCCCGTGCTGCGGCACGGCATAGCCCCCGGCGAGGTCGCCGACGCGGCGGTGCCCGGGTTCCTCTCCGCGGCCGGACTGACCGTGCTGGCCACCGGCGCCCTGCCACTGACCACGACCGAGCACGGCCCCGACGGCATCCGCATCGAACTCCCGTCGACCTGGTACGTGACGGGACGCGCCGCATGAGGTAACCCCTGGTGAGGAGGCATGTCACCTTCACTGGTCTGGACCTGTGGGAGTTATCCACAGGCTGGCCGGGATTCGCCGGAACCACGTAGCGTGTCCCGTATGAAGATCCTCATCAGCGCCGACATGGAGGGCGCCACCGGTGTCACCTGGCCGGCCGACGTGCTGCCGGGGACTCCCCAGTGGGAGCGGTGCCGGTCCATGTTCACCTCCGACGTCAACGCCGCCGTCCAGGGCTTCTTCGACGGCGGCGCCGACGAGGTGCTGATCAACGAAGCCCACTGGACGATGCGCAACCTGCTCCTCGAGCAGCTGGACGAGCGGGCCCAGATGCTCACCGGGCGGCACAAGTCCCTGTCCATGGTCGAGGGCGTCCAGCACGGCGACGTGGACGGCATCGCCTTCATCGGCTACCACGCGGGCGCCGGCATGGAGGGCGTCCTCGCCCACACCTTCCTCGCCAACTCCATCACCGGCGTCTGGATCAACGACGTCAGGGCCAGCGAGGGCCTGCTCAACGCGCATGTGGTCGCCGAGTACGGGGTGCCGGTCGTTCTCGTCACCGGCGACGACGTGGCCTGCGAGGACGCGCTCGGCTATGCGCCCGAGGCGCTGAAGGTCGCCGTCAAGGACCATGTGTCCCGATACGCGGCCGTGTGCCGCACCCCGGCCCGGACGGCCGCCGACATCCGTGCCGCGGCCAAGGACGCCGCCGCGCTCGCGGTGCGCGGGGAGCCGGTCGACGGCGGGCCCTTCACCGTCGCGGTGGAGTTCGACGCCGAGCATCTGGCGATGGCCGCCACCGTCGTGCCGGGCGTCACCCGCACCGGCGAGCGGAAGGTGGCGTACACCAGCGGGACCATGTACGACGGGATCCGCACCTTCAAGGCGGTCACCACGATCGCCTCGGCCGCGGTGGAGGAGCAGTATGGCTGACGAGCGGGCCCTGGACGAGGTCGTGACCTTCACGTCCGACCTGATCCGGATCGACACGACCAACAGGGGCGGGGGCGACTGCCAGGAGCGGCCCGCCGCCGAGTACGCGGCCGCGCGGCTCGCCGAGGCCGGTCTCGAGCCGGTGCTCCTGGAGCGCACCCCGGGCCGCACCAACGTCGTCGCCCGGCTGGAGGGCAGTGACCCGTCCGCCGACGCGTTGCTCGTCCACGGGCATCTGGACGTCGTCCCGGCCGAGGCCGCCGACTGGAGCGTTCACCCGTTCTCCGGTGAGGTCCGCGACGGCGTGGTCTGGGGGCGTGGCGCCGTCGACATGAAGAACATGGACGCGATGATCCTTGCCGTGGTGCGGTCCTGGGCGCGCGAGGGCATACGGCCCCGGCGCGACGTGGTGATCGCGTTCACCGCGGACGAGGAGGCCAGCGCCGAGGACGGCTCCGGATTCCTCGCCGACCGGCACGCGCACCTCTTCGAGGGCTGCACCGAGGGCATCAGCGAGTCCGGCGCGTTCACCTTCCACGACGGCGGCGGCCGGCAGATCTACCCCGTCGCGGCCGGTGAGCGGGGCACGGCCTGGATGAAGCTCACCGCGCGCGGCCGGGCCGGACACGGCTCCAAGGTCAACCGGGAGAACGCGGTGACGCGGCTCGCCGCCGCCATCACCCGCATCGGCGAGCACGAGTGGCCGCTGCGGCTCACCCCGACCGTGCGGGCCGCGCTCACCGAACTCGCCGCCGTGTACGGCATCCGGACGGACCTGTCCGACGTGGACGCGCTGCTGGAGAAGCTCGGCACGGCCGGCAAGCTCGTCGAGGCCACCGTCCGCAACAGCGCCAATCCGACGATGCTCGACGCCGGCTACAAGGTCAACGTGATTCCCGGGGAGGCCGTGGCGCATGTCGACGGCCGCTATCTGTCGGGGGCCGAGGACGAGTTCCGGGCGACCATGGACCGGCTCACCGGGCCGGACGTCGACTGGGAGTTCGCGCACCACGAGGTGGCGCTCCAGGCGCCGGTGGACACGCCCACGTTCGCCCGGATGCGGGCCGCCATCGAGGAGTTCGCGCCCGAGGGACATGTGGTGCCGTACTGCATGTCCGGCGGCACGGACGCCAAGCAGTTCTCCCGGCTCGGCATCACCGGCTACGGGTTCGCGCCGCTGAAGCTGCCGGAGGGCTTCGACTACCAGGCCCTGTTCCACGGGGTCGACGAACGGGTGCCGGTGGAGGCGCTCCGGTTCGGTGTCCGCGTCCTCGACCGGTTCATGCGGACGGCCTGAGCGGATGAGGGAGACAGTGACGACCCTGGCGTACGGCGAGTGGCCCTCGCCCGTCGACGCGGCGACGGCCGCGGCCCATGACGGCAGCCCCGAGTACACGGGCTTCGTCGGGGACGAGGTGTGGTGGACCGAGCCCCGGCCCACCGAGGCGGGCCGGCGCACCCTCGTACGGCGACACGCCGACGGGACCGAGGAACCGGTCCTGGCGGCGCCGTGGAACGTGCGGACCCGCGTCATCGAGTACGGCGGCCGCCCCTGGGCCGGCACCGTGCGGGACGGCACCCCGCTGGTGGTGTTCGTGAACTTCGCCGACCAGCGGCTCTACCGGTACGAGCCCGGCGGCGAGCCCCACCCGCTCACGCCCGTGTCCCCGGTCGGGGAGGGGCTGCGCTGGGCCGATCCGGTACTGCTGCCGGAGCGCGGCGAGGTGTGGTGCGTCCTCGAGGAGTTCACCGGCGACGGCCCCAGCGATGTGCGCCGGGTCCTGGCCGCCGTACCGCTGGACGGCTCCGCCGCAGGGGACCGGGACGCCGTACGGGAACTGAGCGACGGGCGGCACCGGTTCGTCACCGGGCCGCGCCTGTCACCGGACGGGCGGCGCGCCTGCTGGATCGGCTGGGACCATCCGCGCATGCCGTGGGACGGCACCGAGCTGCTCGTCGCCGACGTCGCCGGCGACGGCACCCTGCGCGACGCCCGCACGGTGGCCGGCGGGCCCGAGGAGTCGATCGCCCAGGCCGACTGGGCCCACGACGGCCGACTGCTGTACGCGCGCGACCGTACCGGCTGGTGGAACCTCTACCGGGACGGGGAACCGCTCTGCCCGCGCGAGGAGGAGTTCGGCGGACCGCTGTGGAAGCTGGGCCACAACTGGTTCGCCCCGCTGGACGGCGGACTGATAGCGGTCCTGCACGGCCGGGGCGCCCCCGTGCTCGGCATCCTCGACCCCGAGACCGGCGAGGTCGTCGACGCCGTCGGCCCCTGGTCGGAGTTCGCCCCGTCCGTGGCGGCCCTCGGCGAACGGGTCGTCTCCGTCGGGGCCGGGCCGCGCAGCGGTCACGAGGTGGTGGAGCTGGACACCCGCACGGGCCGCGCCCGGGTGATCGGCGCCCGCCACGAGGACGCCGTGGACCCCGCGTACTACCCCGAGCCGCAGGTCCGCACCTTCACGGGACCGGACGGCCGGGAGATCCACGCCCAGGTCTACCCGCCGCACCACCCCGGGCACACCGGCCCCGCGGGCGAGCTGCCCCCGTACGTCATCTGGGCGCACGGCGGCCCCACCGGCCGGGTGCCGCTGGTGCTCGACCTGGAGATCGCCTACTTCACCTCGCGCGGCATCGGCGTCGCCGAGGTCAACTACGGCGGCTCCACCGGGTACGGGCGGGAGTACCGCAACCGGCTGCGCGGGCAGTGGGGCGTGGTCGACGTCGAGGACTGCGCCGCCGTCGCGCTCGCCCTCGCGGACGAGGGCACCGCCGACCGTGACCGGCTCGCCGTCCGCGGCGGCAGCGCCGGCGGCTGGACCACCGCCGCCTCGCTCACCGGCACCGACGTCTACGCCTGCGGCACCATCAGCTATCCGGTGCTCGACCTGGCCGGCTGGGGCACGGGGGAGACCCACGACTTCGAGTCCCAGTACCTGGAGAGCCTGATCGGGCCGCGCGCCGAGGTTCCCGAGCGGTACACACAGCGCTCGCCCGTCGAGCACGCCGACCGGCTCTCCGTCCCCTTCCTGATGCTCCAGGGACTGGACGACGTGATCTGCCCGCCCGTCCAGTGCGAGCGGTTCCTCGCCCGGCTGGCCGGCCGGGGCATCCCGCACGCCTACCTCACCTTCGAGGGCGAGGGACACGGCTTCCGGCGGGCGGACACCATGGTGCGCGCCCTGGAGGCGGAACTGTCCCTGTACGCCCAGGTGTTCGGCATGGAACCGCCCGGCGTACCGATCCTGGAGCTCGAAGCATGACCGCGGTGGAAGCTCTGCGCCGGCCGGCCCGGCTCGCCCCCGGCGCCCGGGTGGCCGTGGTCGCGCCCAGCGGTCCGGTGCCCGAGGAGCGGCTCCAGGCCGGGCTCGACGTGCTGCGCGGCTGGGACCTCGACCCGGTCGTCGCCCCGCATGTCCTGAACCGGCACAGCGAGTTCGGCTACCTCGCGGGCACCGACGCCGACCGGGCCGCCGACCTCCAGTCCGCCTGGTGCGACCCCGCCGTCGACGCGGTGATCTGCGCCCGCGGCGGCTACGGCGTCCAGCGCATGGCCGACCTGCTCGACTGGGACGCCATGCGGGCCGCCGGGCCCAAGGTCCTCGTCGGGTTCAGCGACATCACCGCGCTGCACGAGGCGTTCGCCGTCCGGCTCGGCCTGGTAACCCTGCACGGACCGATGGCCGCGGGCATCGACTTCATCAAGAGCGAACGGGCGCAGCGGCATCTCAAGGCGACCCTCTTCGCTCCCGAGACGGTCCGCACGCTCCACTCCGACGGCACAGCGCTCGTCCCCGGCCGGGCACGCGGGGTCACCCTCGGCGGCTGCCTCGCCCTGCTCGCCGGTGACCTCGGCACCCCGTACGCCAGGCCCGCCGCGCGCGGCGGACTGCTCTGCCTGGAGGACGTGGGGGAGGAGACGTACCGGCTCGACCGCTGTCTCACCCAGCTGCTGCGGGCCGGGTGGCTGGAGGGGGTGTCCGGGCTGCTGCTCGGCTCGTGGGCGGAGTGCGGGCCGTACGACAGGGTGCGGGCGCTGCTCACCGACCGGCTCGGCGGTCTCGGAGTGCCGGTGGCCGAGCAGTTCGGGTTCGGTCACTGCGACGACGCGCTGACCGTCCCGTTCGGCGTCCCGGCCGAACTCGACGCCGGAGCGGGCACGCTGACGCTGGACGAACCGGCGCTGCGCTGACCGTCCGTCGTAGGGTGGCAGGGTGCCGCACACCGCTTCCCGCTACCTGGCCGAAGGCCCCCGCGTGGGCCTGCGTCACTTCACCCACGCGGACGGCGCCGAGTTCACCGCCCGCGCCCGGGAGAGCAAGGACCTGCACCATCCCTGGCTGTTCCCGCCGGACAGCCAGGGCGCGTACTCCGCGTACGCCGGGCGGCTGATCGAGGACCGTACGAAGGCCGGATTCCTGGTCTGCGAGAAGGACGCGGACGGCGCCCTCGCCGGATTCATCAACATCAACAACATCGTCGAGGGCGGCTTCCTGTGCGGGGCGCTCGGCTACGGCGCCTTCGCCCACGCGGCCGGGCGCGGGCTGATGCGCGAGGGCCTGGACCTCGTGGTGCGGTACGCCTTCGGCCCGATGCGACTGCACCGGCTGGAGATCAACGTGCAGCCCGGGAACGCCGCCTCCATCGCCCTCGCCCGCGCCTGCGGATTCCAGCTGGAGGGCTTCTCCCCGAAGATGCTCTTCATCGACGGCGCCTGGCGCGACCACCAGCGCTGGGCGAGGACCAGTGACAGGGCCACGAGCCGTTGAGGACCGGACCGCCCGTGGGCGAGGATGATCCGCATGCGCAACATCGTCGTGGTCGACGCCCCCTCCAACCTGGGCCTGCGCCCGCCCGCCCCCGGCACCGTGCCCGGCTGCTACAAACTGGCCGGCGCACTGCGTGAGCAGCGGATCGTCCAACGACTGCACGCCATGGAGGGCGGGGTGGTCGTGCCGCCCCGCTACGACCGGGGCGACTGGCAGGAGGGCGACGGCGTCTTCAACGCGGCCGCTCTCGCCGCCTACACCGTCAAACTCGCCGACCGCGTGGAGCACCATGTGCGCGCCGGTGATCTGACCGTCGTCCTCGGCGGTGACTGTTCCGTCCAGCTCGGTGCCACGCGCGCGCTGCGCCGCGTCGGACGGTACGGGCTGGTCGCCCTGGACGCCTCCCCGGACTTCCGGCACCCCGGCAGCGCCGACGGGGTCGGCGCGGCAGGGGGCGAGGAGGTCGCGCTGGCCACCGGGCGCGGGCAGAGGGACCTCACAGACCTGGAGGGGCTGGGGCCCTATCTGCGCGACGAGGACGTGCGGTTCTTCGGCATCCGCGACTACTTCGAGGAGGACCGCGCCGAGCTCGCCGCGCTGAAGATCCCCGTCGTCACCGTGGGGGACCTGCGCGCGGGGGACGCCGGAGAACTGGCCCGCGCCGCCGCCCGGTCCTACGCCGCGCCCGGACTCGACGGCTTCTGGGTGCATCTGGACGCCGATGTCCTCGACCCGGCCGTCATGCCCGCCGTCGACAGCCCCGACCCCGACGGTCTGCAGCCCGCCGAACTCCTCGCCCTGCTGCGCCCGTTGCTCACCTCCCCGCACTGTGCCGGCCTCACCGTCACCATCTACGACCCCGACCTCGACCCGGACGGGACGGCGGGCGCGCTTCTGGCCGACACGGTGGTCTCCGCCTTTGCGGAAACCTGACGCGCGGCGCCCCTGTTCAGGCGGGCACGCGGAGGCTTCCATGGAGATCGTGACGACGATCCGACGTGAGGTACTGACGCTGCCCGCCGCACTCCTGGGCCCCGACAACCCGCTGCCGCCCCTGCGGCCACTCGACGAGACACACCGCATCGAGGACCGCGACAAGCGGGTTCTGCCGCGCGACATGGCCCGGCAGATCGGCTACGAGCCCCTGCACGGTCTGCTGCCCGTCCGTGTCCGCGACGGCTACGACCGCCGCCGCGAACCCCGCGCGCTCGACGCCCTCGTCATCGAGAACGACCGGCTGCGCGCCACCGTGCTGCCCGCCCTCGGCGGCCGGATCTCCTCCCTCGTCCACACACCCACCGGCCGTGAACTCCTCTACCGCAACCCGGTGTTCCAGCCCGCCAACTTCGCCCTCAACGGCGCCTGGTTCTCCGGCGGCGTCGAATGGAACATCGGCGCCACCGGCCATACCACCCTGTCCTGCTCACCCGTCCACGCCGCCCGCGTCCCCGCCCCCGACGGCGGGGAGATGCTGCGCCTGTGGGAGTGGGAGCGGCTGCGCGACCTGCCCTTCCAGGTCGACCTGTGGCTGCCGGACGGCTCCGACTTCCTGTACGTCGGAGCCCGCGTCCGCAACCCGCACGAGAAGCCGGTGCCGACCTACTGGTGGTCCAACATCGCCGTCCCCGAGAAGTGCCGGGTCCTCGCCCCCGCCGAGGAGGCCTACCACTTCGGCTACGAGCGGCGGCTGCGCAGGGTGCCCGTCCCGGAGTACGACGGTGTCGACCGCACCTACCCGCCGAACAGCACGTACCCCGCCGACTACTTCTACGACGTCCCCGGACACCGCAGACGCTGGATCGCCGCACTGGACGCCGACGGCCACGGCCTCGTGCAGACCTCCACCGACGTACTGCGCGGCCGGAAGCTGTTCGTATGGGGCGGCGGGCCCGGCGGGCGCAGCTGGCAGCAGTGGCTCACCGAGCCCGGCACCGGCGGCTACTGCGAGATCCAGGCGGGCCTCGCCCGCACCCAGCTGGAACACGTCCGGCTGGACGCGGAGAGCGAGGTGTCCTGGCTGGAGGCGTACGGGCCGTTCGAGTCGCGGCCCGACGGGGAGTGGAACGGCGTACTGACCGAGGCGGAGAACCGGCTCGAGGCGGTCCTGCCGCGCGCCGAGGTCGACGCGGCGTACGCGGCCTGGGAGCCGTACGCCGACACCGAACCCGGCGAACGGCTCGCCACCGGTTCCGGCTGGGGTGCCCTGGAGGTGCTGCGGGCCGGCTGGAAACTGCCCGGCACACCCTTCGACGAGAACACCGTCGGCGAGGAGCAGCGACCGTGGCTGCACCTGCTGCGCGCCGGCTCCTTCCCCGAGCCGCCCGGCGGCCTCCCGCCCGGCGCGACGCTCGTCGCCCGGCACTGGCGCGACATGCTGGAGACCGCGCCCGCCACGCCCCTCACCGAGTACCACCTCGGCGTCGCCCAATGGCACGCCGGCGACCGGGCGCAGGCGGTACGCAGCTGGGAGCGCGGGCTGCGGCACGCCCCGGCGGCCTGGCCGGCGCTGCGCTGCCTCGCGGTCGCCGACCAGGAGGACCGCCACCCCGAGCGGGCCGCCGAGCGTTACGCGGACGCCTTCGACGACCTCTGCCGGGTGCGCGGCGGCGACGTCCCGTGGACCGCCGTCACCGCCGCGCTCGGACGGGAGGCGATCGAGGCACTGCTCGCCGTCGGCCGCACCGGGGACGCGCGCTCCGTGTGGCAGCGGCTGGACCCCACGACCCGGGCCCGCGGCAGGTTCCGGCTGGTCGAGGCCGGGCTGCTGCTCGCCGAGGGGCGGGTCGAGCGGGCCCGTGCCGTGTTCGACGCGGGCTTCGAGGTCGCCGACCTGCGGGAGGGGGACGAGGTGATCGGGCTGCTGTGGGCGGGCGTCACCGGCGAACCGCTGCCGGAGCACTACGACTTCCGGATGCGGCCCACGCCGTGAACCCGGCGGTCAGGCGTGGCGGTCCGCGTACTCGTAGACCGCCCCGTCGGGGTGCCGGGCGATGAGGTTGCGGCCCACCGGCGTCGGCAGCGGACCCGCGAGAATGTCGGCGCCCATCTCGGCGAGCACCCGCCCGGTCTCCTCGACGTCGTTCACCGCGATGGTCGCGGCGACCTTGCGCAGCACGTCCAGCTCGGCCGCGGGGCCGCTCATCAGCAGGAAGCAGCCCACCGCGGCGACTTGGACACCACCCCGCTCGAACCGGAGGGCCGTACCGCCCGCCAGCCGTTCATAGAAGGGGATGGCGGCCTCGATGTCGCCAACGCAGACACGCAGTGTGGCACCCAGAATCTCCATACCCCCGACCCTAGTTGCGCCCCCGAGCCCCCTCACCCCGCCCCGCCCTGGTCGGACATCCACGCCCGTCTCCGCCCCCGAACCCCCTCACCCCGCCCCGCCCTGGTCGGACATCCACGCCCGCCTCCGCCCCCCGAACCCCCTCACCCCCACCCACGCTCGGCGGACATCCCCGCCCACCCGCCACCGCCCCCCGCCCCACCCGCCTCCGCCCCCGCCCCTCGCCCTCCGCGGGCAGTCGTGCCGCTGGGGCGGCACGGGTGGGCGCGACGGCACCCCGCAAGCGCCGGGCCGCGCGAGCCCCCCGCCCCGCACCCACACCGGGCACCCCGCAAACCCGACCTGGGCGATCGCCACCGCCCCGGCCCGCCGGGCACGGCACAGCACCCCCGTGGCCCCCGCCGAGAACCCCCCACACGTTTGGGCCCCCCGCCCAGGGGGACGCGGAAGTCTCCCGACGTACGCCGGAGGCGAACCGTGAGTCGACCCCGCATTGTGATCGTCGGTGCCGGCTTCGCCGGCTACCGCACGGCCCAGACGCTCTCCCGCCTGGCCCGGGGCCGAGCCGACATCACCCTCCTCAACCCGACCGACTACTTCCTCTACCTGCCCCTGCTGCCCCAGGTCGCCGCGGGCATCCTGGAACCCCGCCGGGTCACCGTCTCCCTCTCCGGCACGCTGCCGCACGTCAAGCTGGTGCTGGGGGAGTCCGACCGCATCGATCTCGACGCCCGGCAGGTGCACTACACCGGCCCGGAGGGCGAGGGCGGCACCCTCGACTACGACCGCCTGGTCCTCGCCGCCGGCAGTGTCAACAAGCTGCTCCCCATCCCCGGTGTCGCCGAACACGCCCACGGCTTCCGCGGCCTGCCCGAGGCGCTGTACCTGCGCGACCACGTGACCCGCCAGGTCGAGCTGGCCACCGCGGCCGACGACCCCAAACGGTGCGCGGCCCGCTGTACGTTCGTCGTGGTCGGCGCCGGCTACACCGGCACCGAAGTCGCCGCGCACGGACAGCTGTTCACCGACGCGCAAGTCGACAAGCACCCGATGCGCACCGGCATGCGGCCACGCTGGCTGCTCCTCGACATCGCCGACCGGGTCCTGCCCGAACTGGACGAACGCCTCTCCCGCACGGCCGACACCGTGCTGCGGGAACGGGGCGTCGACGTGCGGATGGGCACCTCCGTGAAGGAGGCCACGCACGACGGAGTGCTGCTGACCGACGGGGAATTCGTCGACACCCACACCCTGGTGTGGTGCGTGGGCGTACGCCCCGACCCGCTCGCCGAATCCCTCGGACTGCCCCTGGAACGCGGTCGGCTGCTCGTCGACACACACCTGCGAGTGCCGGGCAGGCCCGAGGTGTTCGCCTGCGGTGACGCGGCGGCCGTGCCGGACCTGGAGAAGCCGGGCTCGTACACCCCGATGACCGCGCAGCACGCCTGGCGGCAGGGCAAGGTGTGCGCGCACAACATCGCCGCGTCGTTCGGCGACGGCCGGCGGCGGGTCTACCGGCACAAGGACATGGGGTTCGTGGTGGACCTGGGCGGCGTCAAGGCCGCCGCGAACCCGCTCGGCGTCAATCTGTCCGGGGTGGCGGCGGGCGCGGTCACCCGCGGCTACCACCTCGCGGCGATGCCGGGCAACCGGGTGCGGGTGGCCGCGGACTGGTTCCTCGACGCCGTACTGCCGCGCCAGGCGGTCCAGTTGGGGCTCGTACGGTCCTGGTCCGTGCCACTCGACACGGCGTCCCCGGAACTCGCGCGGGTACCGGCCGAGGGCCGGCCCGCCGTGACCCCGCCGCCCGGGCAGCCGGCGCCCGGCCCCGATATCGCGCCCGGCCCTGTCAGGCGTACCGACCGACCCACCGAAGGAGACTCATGAACACCGGTGAACTCGTCGAGCTGGGACAGCAGTTGCGGGTGGACAGCGTCCGCGCCGCGGCGGCCGCCGGCTCCGGGCACCCCACGTCGTCGATGTCCGCGGCGGACCTCATGGCCGTACTGTTCGCCCGCCACTTCCACTACGACTTCGAACGCCCCGACCACCCCGGCAACGACCGCTTCGTCCTCTCCAAGGGTCACGCGTCGCCCCTGATGTACGCCGTCTACAAGGCGGCCGGCGCCATCGACGACGAGGAGCTGCTCACCTTCCGCGAGAACGGCAGCCGTCTCGAAGGCCACCCCACGCCACGGCGACTGCCGTGGGTCGAGACGGCCACCGGCTCGCTCGGCCAGGGGTTCCCCGTCGGCGTCGGCATCGCGATGGCCGGGAAGCGGCTGGAGCACGCCGGCTACCGGGTGTGGGTACTGTGCGGCGACAGCGAGCTGGCCGAGGGATCGGTGTGGGAGGCCGCCGAACACGGCGCCCACGAGCATCTGGACAACCTCACGCTGATCGTGGACGTCAACCGGCTCGGACAGCGCGGACCCACCCGGCACGGCCACGACCTGGACGCCTACGCGCGCCGCTTCCAGGGCTTCGGCTGGCACACCGTCGAGGTGGACGGCCATGACGTGGACGCCGTGGACCGCGCCTACGGGGAGGCCCTGTCCACCAGGGGCCAGCCCACCGTGATCCTCGCCCGCACCCTCAAGGGCAAGGGCGTCGCCTCGGTCCAGGACCGCGAGGGACTGCACGGCAAACCGCTGCCGGAGGCCGACGAGGCCATCGCCGAACTCGGCGGCCCCCGCGATCTGCGCGTCCGCGTCCGGCCGCCGTCCGCCGACGTGGCACCGCGCCCGGGAGGCCGCGGGCGGCCGGAGCTGCCCCGCTGGGACAAGGGCGAGGAGGTGGCCACCCGCGACGCCTTCGGCGAGGCACTGTCCGCCCTCGGCACCGCGCGCGACGACATCGTGGTCCTGGACGGGGAGGTCGGCGACTCCACGCGCGCGGAGGCCTTCGCCAAGGAACACCCCGAGCGCTACTTCGAGTGCTACATCGCCGAGCAGCAGATGGTCGCCGCCGCCGTCGGCATGGCCGCGCGCGGCTGGACACCGTACGCCGCGACCTTCGCCGCGTTCCTCACCCGCGCCCACGACTTCATCCGCATGGCGTCGGTCAGCGGCTCCGGCCTCGCCCTCGTCGGCTCCCACGCGGGTGTCGCCATCGGTCAGGACGGGCCCAGCCAGATGGGTCTGGAGGATCTGGCGATGATGCGGGCGGTGCACGGCTCCACCGTGCTGTACCCGTGCGACGCCAACCAGACCGCGCGGCTGGTCGCCGGGATGGCCGGCCTCGACGGCATCCGCTATCTGCGCACCTCGCGCGGGGCGAGCGAGGTGATCTACGGCCCCGACGAGGAGTTCCCCGTCGGTGGCAGCAAGGTGCTGCGCTCCTCCGGCCGCGACCGGCTCACTCTCGTCGCCGCGGGTGTCACCGTGCCCGAGGCGCTGGCCGCCGCCGAGGCGCTGGACGGCGAGGGCATCGCCGTACGGGTGATCGATCTGTACTCGGTGAAGCCGGTCGACCGGGAGACGCTGCGCGGGGCCGCCGAGGAGACCGGCTGTCTGATGACGGTGGAGGACCACCATCCGGAGGGCGGCCTCGGGGACGCCGTGGCGGAGGCCTTCGCCGACGGGCGTCCGGTACCGCGTCTGGTACGGCTCGGTGTGCGCACCATGCCGGGGTCGGCCTCCCCCGGGGAGCAGCTGCACGCGGCCGGGATCGACGCCGAGTCGATCGCGGCGGCCGGGCGGCTGCTGGTGGGGGAGGCGATCGTGTCGTGAGCGACGGCGGTGCGCGCATCGTTCGGGCGGGCCGTCGCACCCTGGAGATCCACCGGCCGGGGAAAGCGCTCTTCCCCGGCGGCGGGGGCACGAAGGAGTACACCAAGGGCGACCTCGTCGAGTACCACCGCGCCGTCGCCCCGTATCTGCTGCCGCACCTGCGGGGCCGCCCGCTGATGCTGGACCGGCGCCCGGACGGCATCGACGGTCCGGCTTTCATGCAGAAGAACACCCCGGAGGGCTATCCGGACTGGATCACCCGGACCGAGGTCGCCAAGGAGGGCGGCACCGTCACACACACGGTGTGCGACGACACCGCCACCCTTCTCTATCTGGTCGACCAGGCGAGCATCACGCTGCACCGCTGGCTGTCGCGCACGGACCGGATCGACCGTCCGGACCGGCTGGTGTTCGACCTGGACCCGTCCGGCGACGACTTCGAGACCGTACGGGAGGCCGCCAGGCTGCTGGGGGAACTCCTCGACGAGCTGAAGCTGCCGTCCGCGCTGATGACCACCGGCTCCCGGGGCCTGCATGTGATCGTGCCCCTGAACGCGGCCGAGGGCTTCGACGACGTACGCGCCTTCGCCCGCGAGGTCGCCGACACCCTCGCTGCCGCCCACCCCGACCGGCTCACCACCGCCGCCCGCAAGAAGGACCGCGGCGACCGGCTCTACCTCGACATCCAGCGCAACGCCTACGCGCAGACCGCAGTCGCCCCCTACACTGTCCGCGCCCTGCCCGGCGCCCCCGTCGCCGTGCCCATTTCCCGGGACGAACTGGACGATCCGGAGCTGCACGCCCGCCGCTGGACCGTCGCCGACGCCGTCGGGCAGGCATGCGCCGACCCCTGGTCGGACCTGCCGCGCCGGGGACGCGCCCTCGCACCGGCCCGCCGCCGGCTGGCCGCGCTCCGCGACTGAACCGCGCCCGCACCCCCCTCGTGACCGGGCACGATGCCCGGCCCCGGGGAACAGGAGGGCGCACAGAGGTTTGGCGAACACTCTTGCGGCCACCCGAAGTGCGAGGTGGCCATGTCGAACACGAAGAACACCGAAGAGTCACAGGGTGCACAGGAACCCCGGGACTCCCACGCATCCCACAACAGAACGAAGAGCAGCGGAACCACCCGCCGGCACAGCCCGATGGAGCTGCTGCGACAGGCACGCGGGCAGCTCGCCGAGCTCACCGGGATGGAAGTCGAGTCCGTGTCGTCCTTCGAGCAGACGGAGGAGGGCTGGTCCCTCGAGGTCGAGGTCCTCGAACTCGAGCGGGTGCCCGACACGATGAGCCTGATGGCGAGCTACCAGGTCGAGCTGGACCCCGAAGGCCAGCTCACCGGGTACCGGAGGGTCCGCCGCTACGAACGCGGGCGGGCCGACGCACACAGGTCCGGCGGCCGGTAGGCCGCCCGACCGGGCCCACACACAAACACAGACACATCCACAGACACTTCCACAGCCAAGGAGGAAACGTCGGCATGACAGTCGTACCGGCACAGCAGACCGGTGGTGGAGGCGGCAGCAGCGGTCTCTACGACGTGCTCGAGCTCGTCCTGGACAGGGGGCTCGTCATCGACGCCTTCGTGCGCGTGTCCCTGGTCGGCATCGAGATCCTCAAGATCGACGTCCGTGTCGTCGTCGCGAGCGTCGACACCTATCTCCGCTTCGCGGAGGCGTGCAACCGGCTCGACCTGGAGGCCGGGCCCCGCAAGAGCCCGGGCCTGCCCGAGATCGTCGGCGAGGTCACCGAGTCCGGCGCCCGCGGCAAGTCCAAGGGGGCGCTGTCCGGCGCCGCCGAGACCGTCTCCGACGCCTTCAGGCAGGCGCGCGAGGGCGGCGGCTCAGAGCGCGAGACCGAGTCGCGTCCGCGGGCCCGTAAGAGCACCTCGTCCCGCCGGAAGGAGGAGCAGGAGTGAGCACGTACATCTACGGCATCACGGCGACCTCGCACCCCGGCCTCCCCGAGGGCGTGGGCGGCGTCGGTGACCCGTCGCTGCCGGTGCGCGTCCTGCGCGAGGGCGGGCTGGCGGCCCTCGTCAGCGACGCCCCCGAGGGCCTGCGGCCCAAGCGCCGGGAACTGCTCGCCCACCAGAACGTGCTCAGCGAGGCCGGAGCGGCCGACTGCGTGCTGCCCATGCGGTTCGGCAGCGTGGCCCCCGACGACGACGCCGTGACCGCGGTCCTCGCCGAGCGCGCCGAGCACTACCAGGAGCGGCTGCGGGCCCTGGACGGCAGGGTCGAGTACAACGTCAAGGCCACTCACGTCGAGGACGCGGTACTGCACCACGTGATGGCCGGCAACCCGGAGATACGCGCCCTCGCGGAGGCCAACCGCAAGTCCGGCGGCGGCAGTTACGAGCAGAAGATCCAGCTGGGCGAGATGGTCGCCGCCGCCGTCAAGGCCAAGGAGGCGGAGGACGCCCGCACGCTGGAGGGCGTCCTGGAACCGGAGGCCGACGCGGTGAGCGTGGGCCCCGAGTCCACGGGCTGGCTCGCCAATGTGTCGTACCTGGTACCGCGGGACACGGCGGGGGAGTTCCTGGAAGCGGTGGAACGGGCCCGCAAGGACCTGCCCCACCTGGAAGTGCGTCTGAACGGCCCGCTGCCGCCGTACAGCTTCGTCGAGCCCGGCCCGGCCGAGCCGGCGGGCGCCGCGGCCGGCGGAACGGACACCGGAGCGGGGTGACGACATGGGCCTGATCTCGGAGGTGCTGCTGCTGCCGTTCGCACCGGTGCGCGGCAGCGGCTGGGTCGTCCAGCAGGTGCTGCGGGAAGCCGAGCGCATCTACTACGACCCCGCCACGATACGGGCCGAACTGGCGCGTCTGGAGGAGCGGTTGGAGTCCGGAGAGATGAGCGAGGAGGAGTTCGACCGGCAGGAGGACGAACTTCTGGACCGGTTGGAGACGGCGACGCGCACCGGCGCGGGTACAGGGGACGGGACGGCACCACGATGAAGCGAATGGGACTGGGCCTCGCGATAGGGGCCGGATATCTCCTCGGGCGGACCAAGAAGCTGAAGATGGCGGTCGCCGTCGGTGGCCTGGTGGCGGGCAAGAAGCTGAACCTCAGCCCGCGCATGGTCGCCGACCTGGTGTCCCAGCAGCTGCGGGACAACCCGCAGTTCAAGGAGATAGGCGACCAGCTGCGCGGCGATCTGCGGGGCGTCGGCAAGGCGGCCTCCGGGGCGCTGGTCACACGGCAGCTCGACTCCCTCGCGGACCGGCTGCACGGCCGTACCGCCGATGTGCGGGACCGGCTGTCGGGCGTCGTCCCGCAGGACGAGGACGAGGACGAAAACGGGGCCGAGGACGAGGCCGAGGAGAGGTCCGGGGCCGACGGTGACGAGGCCACGGACGAAGAGGACCGGGACGCCGCGGAACCGGAACCCGAGCGGCCGGCGAAGAAGGCGGCCGCGAAGAAGGCGGCCCCGGCGAAGAAGGCGGCCCCCGCCAAGAAGGCGGCGGCGAAGAAGACCGCCCCCGCGAGGCGGACGGCCGCCAAGAAGGCGGCGCCCGCGTCCCGGGGCGCCCGCTCCCGTACGGCGAAGGGAGGCGGTGAGCGATGACCGAGACCCTGGGACGGGCCGGCTCGGCCGCGCGGGACAGTGCGAACGGGGCGGCGAAGAACCCGCTCGCCGACGTGGCCCACAGCGAGGCCGCCGACCGGCTCAAGGCCGAACTGCAGGACTATCTCGCGGCCCAGGCCACCCGGCTGCTGACCGGCCTCGGCCACAAGCTCGGCGATACCACGAACAAACTCAACGACATCGCCGACGGCAACAGCCCGGGCTTCGCCAAGCTCGCCCTCGACGGCGGCCGGAAGATCGCCGAGGGGAAGAGCCCGCTGCGCAGCGCGGTCGAACTCGGGGCGTCGAAGGCCAAGGACAATGTGATGGGCGCACTCAAGGGTCTGGGCGGCGGTAAGGGCAAGCGCAAGAGCTCCGCGGGCCAGAAACCCACCGTCATCATGGAGCACATCGATGTCGGGGTGCCGCTGCGCACGGCCTACGACCAGTGGACCCAGTTCCAGGACTTCAGCACCTTCGCCAAGGGCGTCAAGAGCGCCAACAAGGCCGACGACGTGACGTCGGACTGGCAGGCGAAGGTCCTCTGGTCCAGCCGCAGCTGGAAGGCGAAGACCACCGAGCAGGTCCCCGACGACCGCATCGCCTGGTCCTCCGAGGGGGCCAAGGGCACCACGAGGGGCGTCGTCTCCTTCCACCGCCTCGACGACAATCTCACCCGCGTCCTGCTGGTCATCGAGTACTACCCGTCGGGCTTCTTCGAGAAGACGGGCAACATCTGGCGCGCCCAGGGCCGCCGCGCCCGCCTCGACCTGAAGCACTTCGCCCGCTTCATCACCATCAAGGGCGAGGCCGAGGACAGCTGGCGGGGCGAGATCCGCGACGGCGAGGTCGTCCGCAGCCATGAGGACGCCGTCGCCGAGGAGGAGAACGAGGGCGGGCAGGACGAGTACGAGGAGGAGTCCGAGGGCGCCGACGAGGACGAGTCCACCGAACCCGAGGACGAGGAGTACGAGCCGGAGTCCGAGGACGAGGAACCCGCGGACGAGTACGAGGAGGAACCCGAGGAGTCCGAGGAGTCCGACGGGCCCGCCGACGAGTACGACGACGAGTACGAGGAGGACGAGGAGCCGCAGGACGAGTACGAGGACGAGGCCGGGCGGCCTGAGAGCCGGAGCCGCCGATGACCACCCCCAGCCGGCTTCCCGAGCCGTACGGGCAGGGCGGCGGCGCCAACCTCGCCGACATCCTGGAGAGGGTGCTCGACAAGGGCGTCGTGATCGCGGGCGACATCCGCATCAACCTGCTGGACATCGAACTCCTCACCATCAAGCTGCGCCTCGTCGTCGCCTCCGTCGACAAGGCGAAGGAGATGGGCATCGACTGGTGGGAGTCCGACCCGGCGCTGTCCTCGCGCGCCCGGCGCGACGAACTGGCCAGGGAGAACGCGGAGCTTCGCGAGCGGCTGGCCCGGCTGGAGGAACTCGAACCCCGCCGCGCACAGGAGGAGTCCCCGTGACCGGACTGCGGTACGTCTACGCGGTCTGCCGCCCCTACGGCAAGCCGCTCCAGGCCCAGCTGACCGGGGTCGGCGGCGATCCGCCCCGGCTGCTGGCCCACCGCGGCCTGGTGGCGGTCGTCAGCCATGTGGACGAGGCGGACTTCGCCGAGGACCCGCTGCGCGCGCACCTGGAGGATCTGGACTGGCTGACCGCCGTCGCCCGCGCCCACCAGGGGGTGATCGACGCGCTCACCACCGTCACCAGCCCGCTGCCGCTGCGGCTCGGCACCGTGTTCCGCGACGACAGCGGTGTACGGACCATGATGGAGGCGCGGGAGGAGAGCTTTCTGCGCACCCTGGACCGGCTGGACGGCCGGGTCGAATGGGGCGTCAAGGTCTACGTCGAGGCCGAACCGGAACCCGCGGCGTCCGCCACGCCCGCGCCGAAGCCGGCGTCCGGCCGGGACTATCTGCGACAGCGGCGGATGCGGACGAAATCGCAGGACGATCTGTGGCAGCGCGCCGAGTCGTTCGCGACGCGGTTGCACGACACCCTTTCCGGGGCCGCCGAGGACTCCCGGCTGCACGCCCCGCAGAATCCCACGCTCTCCGGCGCCTCCGGGCGCAATGTGCTCAATGCCGCCTATCTCGTGCCCCGTGTGAAATCCGAGGAATTCGTGGAGAAGGTCGACCGCACGAAGGACGGCACGCCCGGAATTCGGGTGCAGCTCACCGGCCCCTGGGCCGCCTATTCGTTCGCCGGTGAGGAAATCGCCGAGGAGGAGGGGTCTTGACCGTCGTCGAACGCCGCGAGATAGCCCTGGTGGATCTGCTCGACCGGCTGCTGGCCGGCGGGGTCGTCATCAAGGGGGACATCACGCTGCGCATCGCGGACGTCGACCTGGTCCGTATCGACCTCAACGCGCTCATCAGCTCGGTGAACGCGCGGGTCCCCTCCCCCTTCGAGGATTCGCGGTGACGGCCGCCCCCGACGGCGACCGGCGCCCGGAGCCGCACGACGGCCGGCGCCGCAGCCTGGACCTGGAGCCGGACACGGTCGAACGCGACCTGATCAAACTGGTGCTCACCGTCGTGGAGCTGCTGCGCCAGCTCATGGAACGCCAGGCGGTACGCCGGTTCGACGAGGGTGATCTGACGGAGGAGCAGGAGGAGCGGGTCGGTCTCACCCTCATGCTGCTCGAGGACCGCATGGCCGAGCTGCGCGACCGCTACGGACTGCGGCCCGAGGACCTGAATCTGGACCTCGGGCCGCTCGGGCCGCTGCTTCCGCGTGACTGAGCACGACTGAGTCCCCGGGACCCTGTCCCGGGGACTCAGTCGTGCCATGTCACTTCACCATCGGTACCAGCGGCCCCTGCCGCCGCCTGCCGACGTACTGCGCATGAAGAACCCCAGCAGCCATACGACGAGAACCGCCAGGGCTATCCACCAGAGAATCTTTACCGCGAACCCGGCGCCGAAGAGGATCAGGGCCAGCAACAGGACAAGAAGAATGGGAACCATAATGTCGTACCTCCTGACATTCTGATTGCCCCGAAAGCTGGATTCAGACGTCCTTGCGGCAAAGAATTTCGCCGTGCAGTACACCGAACCAGCCGTCGTCCCGTTCGCCCCATTTCCGCCAGGCTTCGGCCACGTCCCGCAACCGCTGCCGGGTGGCGTGGCCACCGTCGACCGCCCGCTCGGCATAGGCGGACGCCACGGTACGGTCCGCCCACAGGCCGCTCCACCAGGCCCGCTCGTCGGAGGTGGAGAAGGTCCAGGTGGCCGAGGTCGCGGTGATGTCCGTGAACCCCGCGGTGAGCGCCCAGGACTTCAGCCGCCGCCCGGCGTCCGGCTCGCCCCCGTTGGCCCGGGCCACCCGCCGGTAGAGGTCCAGCCAGTCGTCCATGCCCGGTGACGGGGGATACCAGGTCATCGCCGCGTAGTCCGAGTCCCGGACTGCGACGATCCCGCCCGGCCTGGTCACCCGCCGCATCTCGCGCAGCGCCCCCACCGGATCGCCCACGTGCTGGAGCACCTGATGGGCGTGCACGACACAGAAGGTGTCGTCCGGGAAGTCCAGCGCGTGCACGTCCCCCACCGTGAAGGCGGTGTTCGTCAGGCCCCGTCCGCCGGCCACCGCGCGGGCCTGCTCCAGGATGCCCGGCTCCCGGTCGAGGCCGGTGACATGCCCGTCGGGGACGCGTTCCGCGAGGTCGGCGGTGATGGTGCCGGGGCCGCACCCGATGTCGAGGATCCGCATATGGGGCCGCAGGGCCCCGAGAAGATACGCCGCCGAGTTCTCGGCGGTCCGCCAGGTGTGCGACCGCAGCACCGACTCGTGGTGGCCGTGCGTGTAGACAGCGGTCTCCCGCGCTTCCGGCATGACGAGCCCACCCCTTCCCTTGCCGTAGGAGGGCACTCACGGTACGCCCGTCACCCGCATAGTGAGACCGACGTTTCATATGCTGGTACGGCGGGACCGGAAACCCGTTTGCCACCTGCACCGACGACCCCGCACAATCCCCACCATGGGTCACCTGGAAGCCGCGCACCTCGAGTACTACCTCCCCGACGGGAGGGCCCTCCTGGGCGATGCCTCCTTCCGGGTGGGAGAGGGTGCCGTGGTGGCCCTCGTCGGACCCAACGGGGCCGGCAAGACCACCCTGCTGCGCCTCCTGTCCGGCGAGCTGAAGCCGCACGGCGGCTCCGTCACCGTCACCGGCGGACTGGGCGTGATGCGCCAGTTCGTCGGCTCCGTACGGGACGCCACGACCGTACGGGACCTGCTGGTGTCCGTGGCGCAGCCCAGGATCCGCGACGCCGCCCGCGTCGTCGACGCCGCCGAACACGCGATCATGACGGTCGACGACGAGGCCGCGCAGCTGGCGTACGCGCAGGCCCTCGCCGACTGGGCCGAGGTGCGCGGCTACGAGGCCGAGACCCTGTGGGACATCTGCACCATGGCCGCGCTGGGCGTGCCGTACGAGAAGGCGCAGTGGCGCGAGGTCCGCACCCTCTCCGGGGGCGAGCAGAAGCGCCTGGTCCTCGAGGCGCTGCTGCGCGGCACCGACGAGGTGCTGCTGCTCGACGAGCCGGACAACTACCTCGACGTGCCAGGCAAGCGCTGGCTCGAGGAGCGGCTCGCCGAGACCCGCAAGACCGTTCTCTTCGTCTCCCACGACCGCGAACTCCTCGCCCGCGCCGCCCAGAAGATCGTCTCCCTCGAACCGGGCCCAGCGGGTGCCGACGCGTGGGTGCACGGTGGCGGCTTCGCCACCTTCCACCAGGCCCGGCAGGAGCGCTTCGCCCGCTTCGAGGAACTGCGCCGCCGCTGGGACGAGAAGCACGCGCAGTTGAAGAAGCTGGTCCTGACACTCCGCCAGGCCGCCGAGAACAGCCCGGACATGGCGTCCCGTTACCGTGCCGCCCAGACCAGGCTGCGCAAGTTCGAGGAGGCCGGGCCCCCGCCGGAGCCGCCGCGCGAGCAGGACATCAGGATGCGTCTGAAGGGCGGCCGTACGGGCGTACGCGCGGTCACCTGCGAGCAGTTGGAACTGACCGGCCTGATGAAACCCTTCGACCTGGAGGTCTTCTACGGCGAACGGGTCGCCGTCCTCGGCTCCAACGGCTCCGGCAAGTCCCACTTCCTGCGCCTGCTCGCCGGCGACGACGTGGCCCACACGGGGACCTGGAGGCTCGGCGCGCGCGTGGTGCCCGGCCACTTCGCGCAGACCCACGCGCACCCCGAACTCCGGGGCCGCACCCTCCTGGACATCCTGTGGACCGAGCACTCCCAGGACCGGGGCGCCGCCATGTCACGCCTGCGCCGCTACGAACTGACGCAGCAGGCCGAACAGACCTTCGACCGCCTCTCCGGCGGCCAGCAGGCCCGCTTCCAGATCCTGCTCCTGGAACTCCAGGGCGTCACGGCCCTCCTCCTCGACGAGCCGACCGACAACCTGGACCTGGAATCGGCGGAGGCCCTCCAGGAAGGCCTGGAGAGCTTCCAAGGCACGGTCCTGGCCGTGACCCACGACCGCTGGTTCGCCCGAACCTTCGACCGCTACCTGCTCTTCGCAGCCGACGGCCGGATCAAGGAAACCCCGGCCCCCGTCTGGGACGAACGCAGAGTGGAACGCGCCCGCTGAAAGGCGCACGGAGTCACGCCCACCCGCGCGGACGCGAAGCGGGCCCGCCCTCCCCAGGGGCGCGGGGAACCGCGCGAAGGGGGTCTGGGGGCGAAGCCCCAGGGACGGGAAGGGAAGGGGCGGCGGGGGCGAAGAAAAGAACCCCCGCCCCCCGCCCATGAGGCCCACCCGCCAGGACGTTCGTACAGTGGACCCAGGAACAGCGAGCACGCACCCGACGAACGGGGCCCCACGATGACCGGAGTCGAGCCCGACCGCCTGGACGACCAGCAGCTCATGAAAGAGCTGGAAACGATCCACCGCACCCGCCACGACACCCTGCTGTACGGCTCCAACGACGCCCTGCGCACCCACAACGACCGCATGGCCCGACTCGAGGGCGAATACCTGCGCCGCAACCCCCGCCGCCTGGTCGCCGCGTCCCGCACACGCGAAGGCGCCCGGGAGCGGACGGCCGCGGACACCACGACCCCCACCACCCCGGGCACCTGACGACCCGGCGTCGAGCCTCCTCAGGCTGCGGCCCCGAACACCTCGAGATACGTCTCGCAGAACGCCTTCAGATCATCCGGCTTACGGCTGGTGACCAGCTTGCCAGCCCCGTGGTCGCAGACCTTCACCTGCTCGTCGACCCAGGTCGCACCGGCATTCCGCAGATCCGTCCGCAGACTGGGCCAACTGGTCAGCACCCGCCCCCGCACGACATCGGCCTCGATCAGTGTCCACGGCGCGTGACAGATCGCGGCGACGGGCCGGCCCTGCTCGAAGAAGTCCCGCACGAACGCGACGGCCCTGTCGTCCATGCGGAGGAAGTCCGGGTTGGCCACCCCGCCCGGCAGCACCAGTCCGCCGAAGGAGTCCGCCGACGTCTCGCCGACCACCTCCTGCACGGGAAACGTGTCCGCCTTGTCGAGATGGTCGAACGCCTGGACCCTGCCCGGGCTCGTCGACACGAGCACGGGTTCGTGACCGGCGTCCGCGGCCGCCTGCCACGGCTCCGTCAGCTCGACCTGCTCGACGCCCTCGGGCGCGGTCAGGAATGCGATACGCATGCTTCTGTCTCCTCTCGTCTCGGATGTTCCCGCACGTCCGATCGTGCCGGGCGCCGGACCGGGGCGCCGCGAAACCACCGCGACACCCCGGCCGAGCCGGACGCACCGCTCACGCGGTCTCCGTCTCCCGCACCCGCGTCAGTGCCTCGGCCAGCTCCTGGACGCTGCCGTACCGGTCCCGGCGCGGCAGCCGCTCGAGCGCCTCGATGAGCGCGTCGGGCGCGTACCGCCGGTCCAGGGCGCGCATCAGCTCGCGCGGACCCGCGGGGAACGCCCCGCGGCCCAGGATCCTGGCCAGATCCAGTCGCACCGACTCCAGCGACGTCGGGCCGCGGCCCGGTGTCACCGGACCGTAGGCGACCTCGGGGTCGTCGTCGGCGAACGGCTCGGGGTCGTGCCACTCCTCGGTACGGGTGGGGTGCCCGGACCGCAGCAGACCCTGCAGTTCGTGCTTCATCTCGTCGTCGCGGTGGACGCTGAGCCGGTCGCTGCCTCGCTGCATGTCTCCCTCCACATCCTTCGGGGTGCGGACCGCGTACCCGGCGAGCGGAGGGCGACACGGGAGTTCGGGTTCCGTTTCGTCCCGGTCCGGGGTTTGGCCGCCGTACGGCGGGAGACCCGGACCGCCACGCCCCCCCCACGCCCCCCACGCGCCTCCTGGAGAGGACAGGCCATGGTGGTGCTCGCCCTGCTCATCCCGCCCGTCATGCTCGGTGTGCTCCTCATGCTGGGCCGCTACGAGGACTTCCTGCTGCCGCCCGTACCGCCCGAGGCCGATCCCGCCGAGACCGGACCGGCCGGTTTGGGACGGTGAGACGGGGGCAGGCGCAGGCACAGTGCTTCGGACAGCAGGCACGCCCGTGGAAGCGGCGATTCACGCCGCCGCGGGCGCACCTCTTCCCGCGCGGTGCGTTCACCACGGTGACCGTCCGTCCCCTGGGGCCTGTGCGACTCGATCCGCCGGACCGGCCCTGGCACCCCGAGGGAGCTGTGACGCACGATGCCGATCCGAGCGACCGCGACATCCCACCCCCACGACGACGCCCCCGACACCGCGTCCGCCTTCCGCGAACTCGCCGCCCTGCCCGCCGGAGCGGAGCGGGACGCCCTGCGTGAGGAGATCGTCGAGGCCTGGCTGCCCATGGCCGACCGCCTCGCCGGACGCTTCCGCAGCCGCGGCGAGAACGTCGACGACCTGCGCCAGGTCGCCGCGCTCGGCCTGGTCAAGGCCGTCGACCGGTACGACCCCGAGCTCGGCAACGCCTTCGAGAGCTACGCCGTGCCGACCATCACCGGCGAGATCAAACGGCACTTCCGCGACCACATGTGGACCCTGCACGTACCGCGCCGGGTCCAGGAGCTGCGCAACCGGGTGCGGCACGCCTCACAGGACCTGTCCCAGACCCTCCCCGGCCGCCGGCCCACCGTGGCCGAGATCGCCGAGCAGGCCGATCTCAGCGAGGAGGACGTCCGTACGGGACAGGAGGCGCTGGAGAGCTTCAGCGCGCTCTCCCTGGACGCCGAGCTGCCCGGCAGCGACGACGGCTACTCGCTCGGCGACGCCCTCGGCGCGCCCGACCCGGCGCTGGACACGGTGGTCGACCGCCAGGCGGTCAGGGAGCAGCTGGCCGCGCTGCCCGAGCGGGAGCGGGCCATCCTCTACATGCGGTTCTTCGACGACATGACGCAGAGCAGCATCGCCGACGAGCTGGGCATCTCCCAGATGCACGTCTCCCGCCTGATCAGCCGCTGCTGCGGCCGGGTACGCGACCAGGTCATGCGGGACACCGGCGAGGAGACGTAGCCCTTCCTCACCCGTTTGGGTGTGCCCGGTCCCGCCAATGGTGTCCGGCGGCGGGCGGCGCGGAGGCGACGGGGCTGAGATGGGGGTGGGGCGTGACCGAACGCCGTGGCCCCGCCGCCGTCGCTCGAAGGAGCCCGCACCATGCGCCGCACCGTCCGTGCCCTGTCCCTCGCCGCCGTCACCGGCGCCGTCCTCGCGGTCTGCGCACCGGGCGCGTCCGCCGGCTCCGTACCGGACGCCGTGGCCTCCTGGGGCAGCGCCTCCCGCACGCCCTGCCCCGAGCCCACGGAACACGAGCCGGACGACGACGCGTGGGAGGGCTACGAACCGCTGAGCGCCGTACCGGACCCGCTCGAGCACGACGCGGACCTCCCGGAGGGCACGACCCCGGACGGCCTCGACGCCGAACCCGGCCTCGACGCCGAACCCGGCCTCGACGCGGCGATCCCCGGCCCCGAGGACGGCGACGCCTACGAGCCCGTCGAACCGAAGGCCGTGAAGCCGGGGCCCACCGAATCCAAGGCCCCTGCCCCGAAGCCCACCGAATCCAAGCCCCCCGCCCCGAAGCCCACCGCGTCGAAGGGCACCCCCTGTGCCACACCGCCCGCGCACCACGGGGTCCACGCCGGCGGGGGCGGCACCTTCACCGACTCCGTGTCCGCCCTGGCCGCCGGTGGTCTGCTGATCGCGGGCGCGTTCGGCGCCGCCGCCCACCGTCTCCACCGGGACCGCACCACCCGCGCGGACGGCTGACGCGTGCCGCGGTTCCGGCAGCCGGGCCATGGCACACGGCACGCCGGGTACAGGGACCGTACGGAGGTGCACATGCGGCGGACGGATCCGGAAGGCCATGGCCCCGTCCGGTTCGGGCCGACGCTGCCCGAGGACGGGCTTCCCGTGCTGCCCGAACTGGCCGCCGTACTCGCCGCAGCGGCCTCCCGCGCGGGCGTCGAACCGGTCGGCGGCGGGCCCGCCCTGCTGGAGGCGGCCTGCGGTTACGGCGACCGGCGCGGACTGCCCGCCGCCCCCGACCGGGTGGCGGTGGCCCCCGGCGCGCCCGCCCTGCTGGTGGCGCTCACCGCCGCGCTCGGCGGCGACGTCCTGGTGCCCCGGCCCTGCGCCGCCTGGTGGGCCCCCTACGCGCGGGTGCTCGGCCGCCCCGCCTTCCATGTACCGACCCCGGCGGAGGGCGGCGGCGTGCCCGATCCGTACGCCCTGCTGGAGACCGTGCGCCGGCTGCGGAACGAGGGTGGTGACCCGCGGCTGCTGGTGCTCTCCGTCGCCGACGACCCCACCGCCGGCGTCACCCCGCCCGAGCTGCTCCACGAGACCCTGGAGGCCGCCGTCGCCGAGGGGCTGTACCTGGTCAGCGACGAGACCTGGCGCGACACCCTGCACGACCCGCACGCCACCGTGCTGCTCAGCCCCGCCGAGATGCTGCCGGACCGGGTCACCGTCGTCACCGACCTGGCCGGCGCCCTGCTCCCGCCGGGGTGGCCGGCGGCCGTGGCCCGCTTCCCGGCCGGCGAGGACGGGAACGCGCTCCACGCGCGGGTGCTCGACATCCTCACCGCGCTGGACGCGCAGGTCGCCGCGCCCGTCGCCGCCGCGGCCGGATACGCCCTGTCCGAGCCCGAACCGGTCACCGCGCGGGTCACCGACGCCGTACGGCTGCACGCGCGCGTGGCCGCCGCCGCGCACGCCGCCGTCGTCGCCGGGGGCGCGCTCGCCCGCCCCCCGAGCTGCGGCCGGCACCTGTACGTCGACCTCGCCCCCCTGGCCCCCGCGCTGCACGCGCGCGGCATCGGGGACGCCCAGGAACTGGAGGAGTTCCTCACCGCCCGGCTCGGCATGCCCGCACCGGGCGGCCACCGCTTCGGCGACGACCTCGAAGCCCCGCGCGTGCGCCTGTCCACCGCCCCCCTGCTGGGCGACACCCCCGTCCTGCGCGCCGAGGCCCTGACCTCGCACGCCCCCCTGGAACTCCCCCGGGTGCGCGACGCGTTGAACCGCCTGACGGCAGCCTTCGCCGAACTCCACGACGACACCCGACGATGACACGGCGTACACCCTGCCGGACCTGCCGCTGCCCTCGCCGCGTGACCGGGGCCGCCCCGCGCGTCACCCCGTCGCCGTCCCCCGCAGCCGACGCCACAGTCCCGGGGTCACGCTGATCAGCACCGTCAGGACGATCGCCGCCAGTACGCCCTCCCACGGGCGGTCGAACAGGGAACCGCCGACCACGCCGATCAGCTGGTACGTCGCCGCCCAGGCCAGACAGGCCGGCAGATTGCCGCGGACGAAGCGGCGCAGCGGCCACTTCGCGACCAGACAGGCCAGCATCACCGGCAGCCGCCCGGCCGGGACCAGCCGGGACAGCACCAGCACCGCCACCCCGTGGTCGGCGAGCTTGCCCTGCGCCTGCTCCAGCCGGTCCTCCGGGGCACGGTCCCGGATCGCCTCCAGCCAGCGGGAGCCGTTCTTCGACTTCATGCCGCGCCGCCCCAGCCAGTACAGCGCCACGTCACCGAGGAACGCAGCCAGCGACGCCGTCACGAACACCAGCAGCATCGACAGCGGGGCCGCCCGGTGGAAGGCGACCACGGCCGCCGAACTCACCAGCGCGCCCGTCGGCACCACCGGCACCAGCGCCCCGATCAGCACCAGCAGGAACAGCGAGGGATAACCGACGGCCTGCTGGGTGAAGTCGGGCGCCACCGACGGTACGCCGGCCACCGGCGACAGCGACGCACCGGCCGCCCGGCCCAGCGCGGGTAGTATCACCGCGCGGCCTCCAGGCGCACGCGCTCCCCGTGCCCCAGCCGGTGGACCGACGCACCCGGTGCGTGCCGGGCCGCCTGCCGCTCGAACTCGTACCCCGGCGCGTGGAACTCGTGCGGGCGCACGGCGTCCATCCCGATCGGCCAGTACGTGCCGTAGTGCACCGGCACCGCGCTGGACGCCCCCAGCCGGGCCAGCGCCTCGGCCGCGCGTCCGGCGTCCAGATGCCCCTCGCCCAGATACGGCCCCCAGCCACCCACCGGGAGCAGCGCCACGTCGACCGGCCCGACCTCCTTGGCCATCTCGTCGTACAGACCGGTGTCCCCGGCGAAGTACGTGCGCGCCTCGCCCTCCAGGACATACCCCAGGGCGGGGGCGCGGTGCGGTCCCACCGGCAGCCGGCGCCCGTCGTGCCGCGCGGGCACGGCCCTCACGGCCAGCGCCCCGACGGTCGTCACATCGCCGGGCACCATCTCGCGCACGGCGAGATGCGTCAGCCGGCGCAGTCCCGGCACCGCGCGGGCCGCGCCCCGGGGCACGAGCAGACGGGTGCCGGGGGCGAGCCGGGCCAGCGACGGCACATGCAGATGGTCGGCGTGCAGATGGGAGACCAGGGCCACGTCCGCGTACCGGGCCTCCGGCGGCGGCACCTCCCCGCGCCGGCGCCGCAGATGCGCGAGCCGGCGCGCGAACAGGGGGTCGGTGAGCACGCGCGTGTGCGAGTCCTCGACCGTGCAGGTCGCGTGACCCCACCAGGTGACCTCCACCGGCACCTCTCCGCCTCCTTCGCACGACTCCCCGAAGCCTACGCGCAGGAGTAGGGTCGGCGGCGGAAACCGGAGGTGAGGGGGCGCCATGGGGCCGGTGCGGGTGACGGCGATCGCGAGTCTGACGCCGCTGGAGGAACTGGACGCCGATCCCTTCCTGGTGGATTCCCGCAGCCAGCACGCCATGTGCGCCCGCTGGGCCGCCGAGCACGGCTACGAGGTGGCCAGGGAACTCCTCGTACGGGGACTGCGTTCCGACCACTGCCTGCTGTGGGACGGCGTGCGGCCCGGAACGGATCTGTTCGTGGCGCCCAGTCTGCGGGTACTGGAACGCGCGCTGTCCTCGGTGGCGGAGTTCACCGAGGAGTGCGCCCGGCGGGGCGCCCGGCTGGAGACGGCCGGCACCGCCGAACCGTCGTACGACGCGGCGATGAAGGCATGCGTGCACCGGCGGCTGTCGCTGCCCACGGCCGGCTACGACGGCCGCTGAACCACGGCGGCGTACGGGGACGAAACGCCCCGTCCGGCCGTTGTGACAGGGTGGAGAGGGCCAGGTCGGCCGGGACGTGAGGTGTGCGGGGCGTGGGTGGCGGGCGGTGGCGACGGGTCGCCAGTCAGATCGGGCGGAGTGTCGCCGTATGGGTGGTCTCCACCCTCACCATGCTGCTGCTCGCCGGCATCCTGCCCGACTTCCGGCTGCGCTCGGCCGACGGCGACAGCGCCACCGACATCGCGGTCACCGCGGCGCTCGGCGCCGGCGCCTTCGGTCTGCTCTCCGCCCTGGTCTGGCCGTTGCTCGTCCGACTGCTGCTGCTCGTGCCGGCGCTCGTCCTCGGCCTGCTGGTGTTCTTCCTCAACGGCGCCCTGCTGTGGCTCGCTCTGCGGGTCAACCCCGTCGAACGGGGCGCCGCGGCGCCGGAGACGGCGGTCGTGGTCGCCGCCGTGATGTCCGCCGTCGCCTCCGCCACCGGCGGAGCCCTCGCCGTACGCGACGACGACGCCTACCGCCGCCGCCTCTACCGCCTCGCCCACCGCAGACGCGGCTCCGCCCCGCCCTGCCCCACCACCCCCGGCACCGTCTTCGTGCAGCTCGACGGCGTCGGCCACGACATCCTGCTCGCCGCCGTCGACAAGGGGCTCATGCCCACCGTCGCCCGCTGGCTCGGCACCGGCACCGGCGGCGACCACCCCTCCCACCGGCTCACCCCCTGGCGCACCGACTGGTCCAGCCAGACCGGCTCCAGCCAGCTCGGCATCTTGCACGGCAGCAACCACGACATCCCCGCCTTCCGCTGGTACGAGAAGGCCCGCCGCGAGGTCATGGTCTGCAACCGGCCCACCAGCGCCGCCGAACTCCAGGCCCGCGCCATCGAGAACTCCGGGCATGCCGGACTCCTCGCCGACGACGGCGCCAGCCGCGGCAACCTCTTCAGCGGCGGCGCCGACGAGCAGGCCCTGGTGCTGTCCATCGCCACCCGCCGACGCGACCCCGCCGCCCGCTCCCGCGCGGGCTACTTCGCCTACTTCTCCGACCCCGCCAACGCGGTACGCACCGCGCTGTCCTTCATCGCCGAGGTCGGCCGGGAGATCGGCCAGTCCACCCGGACCCGGTTCCGCGGGCAGCGTCCGCGGGTCTCGCGCGGCGGCCTCTACCCGCTCGTCCGGGCCTTCGCCACCGTCGTCCAGCGGGACGTCGTGGTCGCCGCCGTCACCGGCGACCTGCTGGCCGGCCGCACCTCCGTCTACGCCGACCTGGTGGCCTACGACGAGGTCGCCCACCACTCCGGGCCGGCCGGCAGGGACACCGAGAAGGTCCTCCAGCGCCTCGACCGCGCCCTCGCCCTGATCGAGCACGTCGCCGAGCACGCCCCCCGCCCGTACCGGATCGTCGTCCTCTCCGACCACGGCCAGAGCCCCGGCGAGACCTTCCGCTTCCGCTACGGCCTCACCCTGGGCGACCTGGTGCGGGCCGGCTGCGGACTGCCCGTGCCGCGCAGCGCCGGCCGCACCCACAGCGGCGCCGAGGCCCGCGCCGCCGTCCGCGCGGCGCTGCGCCGGCCCGTCGAGGAGGGCGCAGGGCAGTACCGGCCCTCCCGCGGCTCCGAACCGATCGTGCTCGCCTCCGGCAACCTGGGCCTGATCTCCTTCCCGGACGTGCCGCACCGGATGACCAAGGAGGAGATCGACGCCCGCCACCCCGCGCTGCTGGCGACCCTCGCCAACCACCCCGGCATCGGCTTCCTGCTCGTCCGCAGCGAACGCCACGGCGGGGTCGTCCTCGGCGCGTACGGCGCGGAGATCCCGCTGGACCGGCTGGACGAAGACCCCGGCCCGCTGGCCGCGTTCGGCCCCGGCGCCGCCGACGCCGTACGCCGCACGCACACCTTCCCGCACACCGCCGACATCATGGTCAACTCCTTCCACGACCCCGCCGACGGCGAGGTCCTCGCCTTCGAGGAGCAGATCGGCTCCCACGGCGGCCTCGGCGGCGCCCAGTCCCGCCCCTTCCTGCTGTCCCCGCTCGTACTGTCCCCGCCGGTCCACGACGGCACGGACCTCGCCGGCGCCGAACAGATCCACCGGGTGCTGCGCCGCTGGCTCACCGAGGCGGACGAGTCGGACATACCGGCGGCCCCGGATCAGGAACGCGCGGCCTGAACACCCCGCCGGGCGCCGGAAATTCGGCTGCGTGAGCGTCCGGCCCGGCCCACACTGGGCGTGTTCGACCGTTTCCGGACCCTGGAGTTCGCCGCGTGCAGGCAGCCGTCACCGTCACCCCCGCCCGTATCCCGGAGCTGCTGCTCGGTCTCGCGACCGTGCGGCCGGTGTTCCTGTGGGGAGCGCCCGGCATCGGAAAGTCCTCCCTGGTCAGGGAGTTCGCCGAGTCGCTGGGGCTGGAGTGCGTGAGCCTGCTGGGCACCCAGCTCGCCCCCGAGGACCTGATCGGCGTCCCGCAGATCCGCGACGGCCGCTCGGTGTTCTGCCCGCCCGAGGCCATCGCCCGCGACGAGCCGTACTGCCTCTTCCTGGACGAGCTCAACGCGGCCACCCCGGACGTGCAGAAGGCGTTCTACTCGCTGATCCTCGACCGCCGCATCGGCGACTACGAACTGCCCAAGGGCTCCATCGTCATCGGCGCCGGCAACCGCTCCACCGACAACGCGCTCGCCCGCCCCATCGCCTCGGCCCTCGTCAACCGCCTCACCCATGTCCACCTGGAGGCGTCCTCCACGGACTGGCTCGTCTGGGCGGCGAACAACGGCATCCACCCGTGGATCACCGACCACCTCACCGACCGCCCCGACCAGCTGTGGTCCAAGCCGCCGAAGACCGAGGAGCCGTTCTCCACGCCCCGCTCCTGGCACATGCTCTCCGACGCGCTGCACTCCTTCGGCCGCGACCTCGACGAGGACACCCTGAAGGTCCTCGCCCACGGCACCCTCACCCCGGCGCACGCCACCGCCTTCTGCGGCTACGTCAAGATCGTCCGCAGCCGCTTCGGCATCGACGCCGTCATCAAGGGCGACGCCCGCTGGCCGCACCGCCTGGAGGACCGCGACCTGCTCTACTACCTCGCCGAGTCGTTCCGCGGCCGCCTCGTCAAGGAACTCCCGGCGACCAAGGAGCACATGTCGGCGAACGGCCGCCAGACCGCGTACCGCGCCAAGTCGCTGCTGGTGCAGCTCGCCGAGATCTCCGTCGAGGTCGCCCAGACCGTCATCGCCTCCGACCGTGACGGCAACCCGGTGCTGCCCTCCTGGTTCCTCGTCGAGGCGGCCCGCGACATGCCCCGCCTGGTGGAGGCCCGCCGGTGAGCCGCGCCCGCGCGAAGGGGCCGAAGAAGCGCGACCTCGCCCAGGAGGCGTTCGACGCGGGACTGCGGCTTGTGCGGGCGAACCCCGCACTGGCCGCCGTCGACTTCGACGTCTGCCGCCGGGAGGACTGCGCGCTCGCGCCCCGCGACGGACTGGTGCGCGTCGACTCCGAGGCCGTGCTGCACGCCCACCCGGACCGCATGGCCGACCCGGACGCCTGGGCGTGGGCCCTCGCCCACGCCGTCCTCCACCTCGGCTTCGGTCACGTCCCGGCCGCCAAGGGAACCCGTGAGCAGCCGGACCACTGCGAGCTCGCCGCCCGCTGCGTCGTCGTCGACCGCTTCCTGCTCGGCTTTCCCATCGGCCGGACCCCCGACCACCTGCCCGCCGCCTACCCCGACGGCGACGAGGAGCGGCTCGCCGCCCGCTGGCGCCGCGACGGCGTCCCGGCCGTGTACGAGCGCTGCGGCACGGCGGGCGGCGAGGCGGACCTGTTCCTCCAGGAGTGGCACGGCTGGTACGGGCAGCCGCCCGACCACCAGCTGGCGTTCGCCACCGCCCTCACCCGCACCGTGTCCGCCGCGATGGACATGGCCGCCGGCCGCCTCGACAGCCTGGACGGCACACCGGTCCCGCGGCGCCCCTGGGAGCGCGCGCTCGGCTGGTTCGTCTCCTCCTACCCGCTGCTCGGCGGCATCGCCTCCGGCATCACGATCGTCGCCGACGCCGAACTCGCCCGCGCCCACGGCATCTCCGTCGCCGCCGTCGACGCCGAGGCCGGCGAGATCTACATCAACCCGCTGCGCCGGTACGACGACGAGGAGTGGCGCTTCGTCCTCGCCCACGAGATGCTGCACGCCGCCCTGCGCCACGGCGACCGCTGCGGCGGCCGCGACCCCTATCTCTTCAACGTGGCCTGCGACTTCGTCATCAACGGCTGGCTCGAGGAGATGCGCGTCGGCACCATGCCCGAGGGCCTGCTCCACGACAAGGAGCTGGCCGGACTGTCCGCCGAGGAGGTCTACGACCGGATCGCCGGCGACCTCCGCCGGATGCGCCGGCTCGCCACTCCGCGCGGCAAGGGGCTCGGAGACATCCTCGGCGGCCCCCTCGGCCCGCCCCGCGACTGTGTCGACCTCGACGGCTTCTACCGCCGGGGTCTTGCCCAGGGTCTGGACCTGCACGACCGGCAGGAGCGCGGCTTCCTGCCCGCCGGCCTGGTCCAGGAGATCCGCGCGCTCAGCCATCCGCCGCTGCCCTGGGACGCCCGGCTCGCCCGCTGGTTCGACGAGTTCGTGCCCCGCCCCGAACCGCTGCGGTCGTACGCGCGTCCCTCCCGGCGCCAGGCGTCCACCCCCGACGTCCCCCGCGCGGGACGCCACTTCCCGCCCGAGGAGATCGCCCGCTGCACCTTCGGCGTGGTCCTGGACACCTCCGGCTCCATGGACCGCGTCCTGCTCGGCAAGGCGCTCGGTGCCATCGCCTCCTACGCCGAGGCCCGGGACGTACCGGCCGCGCGCGTGGTGTTCTGCGACGCGGCACCCCACGACGCCGGCTATGTGCCGGTCACCGAGATCGCCGGACGTGTGCGGGTGCACGGGCGGGGCGGCACCGTTCTGCAGCCCGGCGTCGACCTCCTCCAGCGCGCCGACGACTTCCCGCCCGGCGCGCCGGTCCTCGTCATCACCGACGGCTGGTGCGACGTGCTGCGGGTCCGGCGTGAGCACGCCTATCTGATTCCGCGCGGGGCGCGGCTGCCGTTCACCGCGAGAGGGCCCGTCTTCCGGGTGAGTTGAGCCGTGATGTGATCGGATGGGGGAGGGCACCCGGTGACATGGGCGCCCGGACCCAGCACCCCGGACACACGGCCGGAATTTTCGAAAGGATGCGTCATGGCAGCCACGCGCTCCGCACACACCGTTTGGGAAGGCAGTCTCTTCAAGGGCAGCGGGGTCGTCGCCTTCGACTCCTCCGGCGCCATCGCCGAGCAGCCGGTCACCTGGGCGTCGCGTGCCGAGGAGGCGAACGGGAGGACCAGCCCCGAGGAGCTGATCGCCGCCGCCCACTCCAGCTGCTTCTCCATGGCCCTCTCCAACGGCCTCGACAAGGCCGGCACCCCGCCGACCAAGCTGACCACCTCCGCCGACGTCACCTTCGTGCCTGGTGAGGGCATCACCGGCATCCACCTCACCGTCGAGGGCACCGTCCCCGGCCTGGACGAGGCCGGCTTCACCGCCGCCGCCGAGGACGCCAAGGTGAACTGCCCCGTCAGCCAGGCCCTCAAGGGCACGAACATCACCCTGACGGCGAAGCTCGCCTGATCAGCCCGCCGCACCACCGCAGGCCGCCCCCTTTTTTCCGGGGCGGCCTGCGGCACGTCCCGCCCCCGGAGCCGCCGCCATGACGCCACGCCCCGCCGTCTCCGCCCACCGGGGCGGCTGCGAACATGCCGCCCCGGCGACCTGGGAGGCGTACGAGGACGCGCTCGCGTCCGGCGCGGAGTACGTCGAGTTCGATGTACGGCGTACGGCCGACGGGGTGTTCGTCGTCCACCACGACGCCCGCGCGGGGCGCACCGGGCCGCCGCTGTCCACACTCACCCACGCCGAGCTGAACGCCCGCGCCGGGCACCGTGTGCCCGTCGCGGACGAGGTGATGGAGCTGGTCGCCGGGAGGCTCGTCGCCCAGCTGGACCTCAAGGAGACCGGGCACGAGCGGGAGCTGATCGACCGCGCGGTCGCCGTGCTCGGCGAGGACGGACTTGTCGCCACCACCCTCGAGGACCGCTCCGTCGCCGCCCTCACCGCCGCGCGCCCGCGCGTACGCACCCTGCTCTCCCTCGGCCGCGACGGCGACGGCATCACCCCCGGCCGGCTGGTGCGGACCCGGATCGCCGAGCTGCTGCCCATGCGCCGCGTCCGCGCCTGCGGCGCCCACGGGGTCGCCGCGCACTGGCGGCTGGCCCGCGCCGGAGTGCTGCGCGAGGCGGCCCGTAACGGACTGTTCACCATGGTGTGGACCGTCAACGAGGACGCGGCGCTGCGCGGCTTCCTCGGTGACCCGCGTGTGGACGTGCTGATCACCGACCGTCCGCGCCGCGCGGTGGCACTGCGTGACGCCCGCCCCTCCCGCTGACCGGCATGCGGTCTTGACAATGAGCCGCTCAAGTTTTGTGCTGGAAGTCCGGAGAGGTGCCCTGGCGGAAGGGGACAGCGATGGGACGGGCGGTCGGAATCGACCTGGGAACCACGAACTCGGTGGTCGCGGTACTGGAGGGCGGTGAGCCCGCCGTCATCGCCAACGCGGAGGGCGCCCGGACCACCCCCTCGGTGGTGGCCTTCGCCAAGAACGGGGAGGTGCTGGTCGGCGAGGTCGCCAAACGGCAGGCCGTGACGAACGTCGACCGCACCGCCCGCTCGGTCAAGCGGTACATGGGCGACGCGCACTGGCGGTTCCCCGACCAGGGCTCGGTCGACGGCACCCGCTACACGGCGCAGGAGCTGTCCGCGCGGGTGCTGCAGAAGCTGCGGCGGGACGCGGAGTCCTACCTCGGCGAGGATGTCGCCGACGCGGTGATCACCGTACCGGCGTACTTCGACGACACCCAGCGGCAGGCCACCAAGGAGGCCGGCGAGATAGCCGGCCTGAAGGTGCTGAGGATCGTCAACGAGCCTACGGCGGCGGCACTGGCGTACGGCCTGGACAAGGAGAACGACCAGACCGTCCTGGTGTTCGACCTGGGCGGTGGCACCTTCGACGTGTCGCTGCTCGACATCGGCGAGGGCGTCATCGAGGTGAAGGCCACCAACGGTGACACGCGTCTCGGTGGCGACGACTGGGACCAGCGGGTAGTGGAGTACCTCGCGAAGCGGTTCAAGGGGCAGTACGGCGTGGACCTCGCGCAGGACAGGATGGCGGTGCAGCGGCTGCGGGAGGCGGCGGAGAAGGCGAAGATCGAGCTGTCGTCGTCGACGGAGACGACGGTCAATCTGCCGTACATCACGGCTTCCGCGGGCGGCCCGCTGCATCTGGACGAGAAGCTGACGCGTGCACAGTTCCAGGAGCTGACCGAGGATCTGCTGGAGCGCTGCAAGAAGCCGTTCCACCAGGCCGTCAAGGACGCCGGTGTGGAGCTCTCCGCGATCGATCACGTGATTCTGGTGGGGGGTTCCACGCGCATGCCGGCGGTGACCGACCTGGTGCGTGAACTCACCGGGAAGGACCCGCACAAGGGCGTCAACCCCGATGAGGTGGTCGCCGTCGGTGCGGCTCTGCAGGCGGGTGTGCTGCGGGGTGATGTGAAGGACGTGCTGCTGCTCGACGTCACGCCGCTGTCTCTGGGGATCGAGACGAAGGGCGGGATCATGACCACGCTGATCGAGCGCAACACGACGATTCCCACCCGGCGTTCGGAGATCTTCACCACGGCGACGGACAATCAGCCGTCGGTGGGCATCCAGGTCTATCAGGGTGAACGGGAGATCGCCGCGTACAACAAGAAGCTCGGCGTCTTCGATCTCACCGGGCTGCCGCCGGCGCCGCGTGGTGTGCCGCAGATCGAGGTGGCGTTCGACATCGACGCGAACGGGATCATGCATGTGTCGGCCAAGGATCTCGCCACCGGGCGCGAGCAGAAGATGACCGTGACCGGGGGGTCGGCGCTTCCCAAGGACGACATCGACCGGATGATGCGGGATGCCGAGCAGTACGCGGAAGAGGACCGCAAGCGGCGCGAGACGGCCGAGACGCGCAACCAGGCGGAGCAACTCGTCTACCAGACCGAGCGGTTCCTGCGGGACAACGGGGACAAGGTGCCGGGGGAGACGCGGGCGGAGGTGGAGGCGGCGGTGGAGTCGGTGAAGGGGCTTCTGGACGGGGACGCCACCGAACTGCGTGCGGCGGTCGAGAAGTTGGGCGCGGTCAGTCAGCGGATGGGACAGGCGATGTACGCGAACGCGAGCGCGTCGCCGTCGGCGTCGCCGACGGAAGAGCCCTCGGACGACGGAGTCGTCGACGCGGAGATAGTCGACGACGAGCGGAGCTCGAACTCCCGCCCGAACGACCCGGCCTGAACGCTCGCCGCACCCCCGCCGCTGCGTGCGGCCCTGCCGCGTGGCTGCGGGCAGTCGTGCCGCCGCACCCCGCCGCAGTCCGCGTAGCTGCGGGCAGTCGTGCCGCTGGGGCGGCACGGGTGGGCGCAGCGGCACCCCCTCCAGCGGGGCGAGCGCTCACCCACCCCCGTCCAGCAGTCACCCGGGGTGACGGCTGAGCGGGGGGACGGAGCGCAGCCCGGCGCCGGCGGGTGCCGTCGCGCCCACCCGTGCCGCCCTGCGGCACGCCTGCCCGCGGATCGGCGGAGTGCGGCACGCCTGCCCGCGGAGGGGCGGAGTGGGGCGTGCCCTGCGCGCGGAGGGGCGGAGTGGGGCGTGCCCTGCGCGCGGAGGGGCGGAACGCGGCACGATGGCCGGCGGCTGGGCGGCTGGGCGGCTGGGCGGCTGGGCGGCTGGGCGGTGTCGGCGGAGCGTGGTGTCGGCGGGGTGCGGTCAGTAGTGCTCTCTGCATTCGCGGAGGAGTTTCTGCGTGCGATGGGTCGAGGCCGCTCGGGCCGTCATGTGGTCCAGGACCTCGAGGTGCGCCGAGACCTCCCGCCGGGAGTCCAGGTACAGCGCCCCGGTGAGGTACTCCGTGAACACCATGTCCGGCAGCTCCGGCTCCGCGAACCGGAAGAGCGAGAACGGCGCGTACGTCCCCGGATGCGGCCCGTCCGCGAACTCGGCGATCTGCAGCGTGACCCGGTCCCGCTCGGAGTATTCGAGCAGCTTGTCCAACTGGTCCCGCATCACCCGCCCGTCGATGCTCACCGGACGCCGCAGCACGGTCTCCTCCATCAGCACCCACAGATGCGGCGGATCGGCCCGCTCCAGCAGCCGCTGCCGCTCCAGCCGCAGCGCCACATGCCGCTCGACCGCCTCGGGCCCGATGTTCCCGATCGTCCCGGCCTCCAGCACCGCGCGCGCGTACCCCTCGGTCTGCAGCAGCCCCGGCACGAAGTGCGGCTCGTAGGCGCGGATGATACGGGCGGCGCCCTCCAGGCTCACATACATGCTGAACCACTCGGGCAGCACATCGTGGTACCGCTGCCACCAGCCCGGCCGGTTCGCCTCCTCGGCGAGCTCCACGAACGCCTCGGAGTCCTCCTCGGGCACTCCGTACGCGCTCAGCAGCAGCTGGACGTACGGAATCTTCAGCGCTACCTCGGCGGTCTCCATCCGCCGTACGGTCGCGGGCGCCACCCGCAGAATGCGGGCCGCCTCCTCACGCGAGAGGTCCGCGGACTCCCTCAGCTCCTGCAGCCGCCTTCCCAGAACCACCTGGCCCACGGTCGGTGCGGCCCGCCGCTCACTCACGCCACGCCTCCCCAACGCGCCCGGGCATGCGCTCAGTCTGTCATGTTGCCCCGACACTCTCACGCGCCGCGGGCCGCCGCCCAGTTTCACTGGTCCGCGCCGTCACAGCCAGGACCTGACGTACGCTGCCGTCGCCGGGTCCGCCGGGAGCAGCGTTTCTATGGCCAGCTCGGCCACGGTCACGTCCATGGGGGTGTTGAACGTGGAGATCGACGACACGAACGACAGCGTCCGCCCCTCGTGGTCGATCACCATCGGCAGCGCGAAGTGCGCCACAGGCCGGGACGGCTCCCTCGGCCCGTCGGCGGTGTCGTCCGGTACGGGGTAGGCGGCCACCTCCTCGTACAGTGCCCGCAGCCCGTCCGAGCGGTGCAGGGCGATCTGCCGCCGCATCTGCTCCAGCAGATGGCCGCGCCACTCCCGCAGATTCCGGATCCGCGGTGCCAGCCCGCGCGGGTGCAGGGTGAGCCGTACCGAGTTCAGCGGCGGCGTCAGCAGTTCCTGAGGAACACCGTCGAACAGCTTCACGACCCCCCGGTTGGCCGCCACGACGTCGTACATCGCGTCGACCACCAGAGCCGGATACGGCTCGAAGCCGGTGATCAGCCGTTCGATGCCCTCGCGCACCACGTCCAGCGCGGGGTCGTCCAGCGGGGTCTTCGGGTAGTGGGGCGCGTAACCGGCCGCCAGGAGCAGGGCGTTGCGCTCACGCACCGGCACGTCCAGGTGTTCGGCCAGCCGCAGCAGCATCTCCTCGCTGGGCCGGGAGCGGCCGGTCTCGATGAAGCTGATGTGGCGGGCGGAGGAGTCGGCGCGCAGGGCCAGCTCCAGCTGGCTGACCCGCCGCCGGTCCCGCCAGGAGCGCAGCAGCGGTCCCACGCCTCCCGTGCGGGAAGCGGTACCGGACGTCACAGTCATGCCAGGACCGTAATCGAGAAACGGCTCCACCGGGGAGCCGGTGCTTTTTGTGGCAGCCTGGGACCCGGCAGGAGACCGTCACCGGCGAAGGAGCGCAGCCCATGCCCGTGGAACCGCTGTCGCGGCAGCAGATCGAGGACCGGCTGGCCGAACTGCCGGGCTGGTCGCTCGACGGCGGCCGGCTCACCCGCTCCTACCGGCTCGCCTCGCACTTCGCGGCGACCGCGATGGTCGTGCACATCGCCCAGGTGCAGGAGGAGCTCGACCACCACTCCGACCTCACCCTCGGCTACAACACCGTGGCCCTGTCCGTGCACACCCACAGCGCGGGCGGCGCCGTCACCGAGAAGGACCTCGGGCTCGCCCGCAGGGTGGAGGACCTGGCGCCCGGACACGGTGCACACTGAGGCGTGTGCTGGACTACGACGAGGAAGCGGAACGCTACGACGTCCTGCGCGGCGGTGAACCACGGGCGGCGGCCGCCGCGGACGCCGTACTGGGCCTGATACCGGGGCGGGCGCGGGAACTGCTGGACGTGGCCTGCGGCACCGGCATCGTGACCCGGCGGTTCGCCGCCGCCCGCGCCGGGCTCCGGGTGACGGGCGTCGACCTCTCCCCGGCGATGACCCGAATGGCCGCGGCCCGCCTGCCCGGCGGAGTGCTCCGCGCCGACAGCCGCCGGCTGCCCTTCGCCGGCGCCCGGTTCGACGCCGTCGTCAGTGTGTGGCTGCTGCATCTGATGTCCGGCCCCGAGGACGTGGACGCGGTCGTCGGCGAGTGCGCCCGGGTACTGCGGCCCGGCGGGGTGTACATCACCAGCGTCCACAAGGGTGCCTCGCACAACGTCGGCAGCGACATCGACGCCGTGCTCGCCGACCGCCCGCCCAGCCCGGTGTCCGACGCCGCCGACGCCGTCGACGAACGCGCCGCCGCACAGGGGCTGCTGCCCGCCGGGGAGGCCCGCTTCCGGGGGCACGGCCAGGGGCGCAGCCCCCGCCGCGCCCTCGCGGACCTGCGCCGCGGCTGGTTCGTCACCCTGCCGCCGGGCGCACCGGCCGCCGACGGGTTCGCGGCCCGGCTGGCGGGGCTCCCCGACCAGGACCGGCCCCGCCCCGACCCCGTGTTCCGGCTCCGGGCGTACCGGAAACCGTTCGACGGCAACCCGGAGCGCTCCGGCGGCGACTGAGAGGCGGAATCCATCCGTCCTCCCAGGAGGTCCGTCCCGTGACCCACCCCCACAGTCACCGCAGACGCCGTTTCGTGCTGCCGGCGGCGCTCGCCGCGGCGGTCCTGGCCGGCGCCGGTCTGACCGCGCTGTCGGGCACGCCCGCCCAGGCCGCGACCGCACGGCAGGTCGAGAAGCTGGACCGCGGCGTCGTCAGCGTCCACAACGGCAGCGGCAACCTGGTCAGCTGGCGCTGGCTCGGCACCGATCCGGACAACGTCGCCTTCAACGTCTACCGGGCCGGCACCAAGGTCAACTCCAGTCCGATCACCGGTACCACGACCTACTTCCATTCCGGCGCCCCGTCCCACGCCGACTACACCGTCCGCGCGGTGGTGAACGGCACCGAGCAGGGTGACTCGCCGCACGCCATCCAGTTCCGGGCCGGCTACAAGGACGTACCGGTCAGCGCCCCGTCCGGCGGCACCACCCCCGACGGCGTCGCGTACACCTACGAGGCCAACGACGCCTCGGTGGGCGACCTGGACGGTGACGGCGCCCTCGACATCGTCCTCAAGTGGCAGCCGACCAACGCCAAGGACAACTCGCAGTCCGGCTACACCGGCAACACGATCGTCGACGGCGTCAAGCTGGACGGCACCCGGCTGTGGCGGATCGACCTGGGCCGCAACATCCGCTCGGGCGCCCACTACACACAGTTCCAGGTGTACGACTACGACGGCGACGGCAAGGCCGAGGTCGCCATGAAGACCGCCGACGGCACCAAGGACGGCACCGGCGCGGTCATCGGCAGCTCCTCCGCCGACCACCGCAACTCCGGCGGCTACATCCTGTCCGGCCCCGAGTACCTGACCATGTTCGACGGGCAGACCGGCAGGGCGATGGGCACCGTCGACTACGTCCCGGCCCGCGGCACCGTCTCCTCCTGGGGCGACTCCTACGGCAACCGCGTCGACCGCTTCCTTGCCGGCACCGCCTATCTGGACGGCGCCCGCCCCTCCCTGATCATGGCCCGCGGCTACTACACGCGGACGGTGATCGCCGCCTGGGACTGGCGCAACGGGCAGTTCACCCGCCGCTGGACCTTCGACACCAACTCCTCCACCAACAGCGGCAAGGGGTACGACGGTCAGGGCTCCCACAGCCTCTCCGTGGGCGACGTCGACAACGACGGCCGGGACGAGATCGTCTACGGCGCGATGGCCGTGGACGACAACGGCAACGGTCTGTGGACCACCAGGACCGGCCACGGCGACGCCCAGCACCTCGGCGACCTGGACGCGTCGACGTCCGGCCTGGAGTACTACAAGGTCTCCGAATCCACCGGCCAGCCCGCCGCGCTGTACATCAACCCCTCGAACGGCTCGGTGCGCTGGAAGCTCTCCGCGTGCTGCGACAACGGCCGTGGCGTCGCCGGGGACATCCACGCCGGCAACTCCGGTCCGGAGATGTGGTCCTCGTCCGACGGCAGCATCCGGGACGAGGGCGGCGGCACCAAGGGCCGTAAGCCCTCCTCCACCAACTTCCTTGCCTGGTGGGACGGTGACCCGGTCCGCGAACTCCTCGACCAGACCCACATCGACAAGTACGGCACGTCGTCCGACACCCGTCTGCTGACCGGCTCCGGCGTGGCGTCGAACAACGGCACCAAGGCCACGCCCGTGCTGTCCGGTGACATCCTGGGCGACTGGCGCGAGGAGGTCGTCTGGCGGACCGGCGACAACAAGAACCTGCGGATCTACTCCACCCCGCACGACACGGACCGCAGGATCACCACGCTCCTCCACGACACCCTCTACCGCACGGCCCTGGCCTGGCAGAACACGGCGTACAACCAGCCCCCGCACACGGGCTTCTTCATCGGCGCCGACATGCCGGCCCCGCCCAGGCCGTCGGTGTACACGCCGTAACCCGAGCGGCCGCGGCCACGCGGTGTCACCAGGCACTACTGAAGTTGATCAAGGTGTGGCATATTGATCCGCGCATGCCAGGGCGTGGGTCCCGGGCCTGGGGAGGAGTCAGTATGAAGACCGGAAGAGCCGCACTCCGGACGCTGGTCACCGGCGCCTGCGCGATCGGTCTGGCCGTCGGTCTGCAGGGCCAGGCATGGGCGGGGACCGTCACCATCTACGCCCCCGGCGACGCGGGCAGCGCCACCTGGAACCAGGACCCGTCCGGTTCGACCCCCGGTGACGCCATCCGGGCCTGTGACACCAAGTCGGACGGCTGGGGCATCGAAGCCGCCCTCGACTACAACTACGACGGTGTCATCGACCGGTACGTCGACACCCGCGGCCACAACGCCGGTTACTGCAGCCCCTGGAAGGGCGGGGACCTGCCCGAGGGCAAGGGCGTCCGCATGTACGTCACCCCGGTCAAGGGCGGCAGCTACGGGCCCTCGACGTACATCGACGTCGCCGCCTGACCCGCTCCGCTCCGCCACGGCCCCGAACCGGTCCGGTTCGGGGCCGTGGCATGTGCCGCCGTGGCCTTCTGGCCGTACTAGGCGCAGTCCTCGGAGGTCTTCACCACGTCGAGGACCACCGGGTAGACGGTGATCTGCTGGTTGGGGCCCGGGTGGGAACCGCAGACCTTCCAGCCGGCGGGGTCGTCCACCGGGCGGCCCTGCCCGCTCGCGTCCTCGAAGACGAGCTCGCGTCCCATGTTCAACTGCTCGGCGGCGCGTCCGGCGTTGCCCCCGGTCAGGTCGGGCATCGCGGCGGTGACCGGCGTGGCGTCCGCCGGGGCGCTCGCCTCGGCGGACGGCTTCTCCGCACGGTCCGCCGCCCGCTCCGGTTCGGACGATCCCCCGCACGCGGCGACCGCCGTCAGCATCGCGACGGCGAGAGCGGGTCTCACAAGCCTGTTGGTGATCATTTTCCCCTCCGGTGGTGCCCCACGACTCCGGCCCGTCCGTACCGGGTACGGACGGGCCGGGGCTCAGTGGGGGTCAACCTACCGTGCAGGTCTCCCCGCCCACCTGGAAGGTGGTGGGCTCACCGTTGGCCGCCGACCTGGTCGCCGTGAAACCGAAGGCGGCCGAGGAGCCCGCCGCCACCGTGCCGTTCCAGTCGGTGTTGCGGACCGTCACCGCCGCGCCCGACTGGGTGTGGGAGGCGTTCCACAACTGGGAGATCTTCTGGCCATCGGCGAAGGACCAGTTCAGGGACCAGCCGTTCCAGGCGCTGGAGCCCGTGTTGGTCAGCTTGACGTCGGCCTGGAAGCCGTCGGGCCACTGGTTGGTGATCGTGTAGGTCACCTCGCAGGCCCCCGTCGGCCCGGGGTCCGGGTCCTCGGGGTCGGGGTCCTCCGGGTCCGGGTCGGTGCCGCCGGTGTCCGAGGTGTCGCCGTACACGACACCGCGTCCGTTGGTCGCCACATAGACCCGGCCGTACACCCTCGGGTCACCCGTGATGGCCGCGCCCGTCCAACCCCACTGGTGGGTGTCGTCGTTGACCCGGGTCCAGCTCACGCCCTTGTCCGTCGAGCGGAAGATGCCGCGAACGCCGTCGATCTCCGCGCTGGTGAACAGCGTCCGGTACGAGGCGCCCGGTGCCGCCTTGCCGAAGCCCACGGTGTCGGCGGCCTCGACGTTCGGCAGTTTGGTGAAGGTCGTCCCCGAGTCGGTGGAGTGCCACAGCCCGTACGGGCCGTCAGCCGCCCCGCCGGCCAGCCACACGTCGCCCTTCGCACCCGGCAGCGCTTTGAAGCGCACGCTGTCACCGGCGGGGAGGCCTGTCGCCGCCGACGCGGTGAAGGTCGCGCCGCCGTCCGTACTGACGTAGAACTTCCCGGACTTGAAACCGTAGAACGTCTTCGGGTCCACCCGGTCGGACTCGACGACCGCCCCCGCCGGGATGCCCGACGACGCCGACCAGGACGTACCGAAGCCGGTCGCGTAGTGCACACCGGCGCCCTGCGGGCTCCACACGAAGCGGCTGCCGTCGGCCGCCGCCGCGACCGTGCCGCCGCCGCTCACGCCCGAAGGGTCGGTGCCCGCGAACCAGTTGGCGCCGTTGTCCGTCGAGAACGCGATGTGCGGACCGGAGTCGAGGTTGCCGGACCGTACCATCGTGTTCGGGTTGGACTCGGCGAAGTCGAGACTGGTCGTCGAGGTGAAGTTCGGCTGGGTGAACATCATCGCCGGGACCTTGGCGAGGTCCGTGTGCCGGAAGCCGCCGATGTCACCGAGCGCGCTGACCAGCGGGGCGCCCGACGGCGGGGAGATCAGGTCGTTGACGGCCGTCTCCTCCAGGCCGCGCACCATCGGCGTGATGGTGAACGACGTGTCGTCGTCCCAGTTCGTCAGGGACTCCGTGCCGTAGACCGTCGCGCCCGTCCCGTACATCATCCGGTCCGAGTCGAACGGGTCGATCTCCAGCGCCTCCGTCATCCAGCCCAGTTTCGGCGTCTGTTCCGGCGGGGACGGGTTCGCGCCCCAGGTCAGCCAGGGGGACGACGAGACGTCCATCGTGTAGCGGTTCTCCCGGTTCGGGTACGACGTGTAGCTCCACGCCTGCGTCCACGTGCCGCCGCTGTCCGTCGAGCGGAAGATCTGGGTGTCCGGCCACCAGGAGCTGTACGCCGTCGCCATCACCGTGCCCGGGTGCTGCCGGTCCACGGTCAGTCCGCTGAAACCGTAGTAGGTGTCGGCCTCCGCCACCGGGCTGATGTCCGTCCAGGTGCCGGTCGCCGTCGCGTACCGGTACAGCCGGCCCTTGCCGCCGTCGTACGGGCCGCCGGTGTCGCTGTAGGCGAGGTACAGGTAGCCGTTCCCGGCGTCCAGGACGCCCTTGTGCGCCAGGTATCCGGTGGGCTGCCCGGCGACGCGCTGCCAGGTCGCGCCCGCGTCGGCCGACCGGTAGACGGCGTTCTCCTTGTCGGCGACGCCGACGTAGACGGTCCTCGTCGCCGTGCCGCCGCTGCCCGTGGACTCGTCGAAGGTGACCCAGGTGATGCCCTGGTTGTCGGACGCGTACCCGGACGTGTCGCTCGGATCCTGTACGTAGTTCCCGGGGTTGGGGAAGGACGTCACCTCGGCCCAGGTGGCCCCCGCGTCGGTGGACCGCCACAGCCCGTGGCCGCTGGGCGTGCCCAGGTACAGCACGTCGTTGTCGTGCGGGTCGACCGCCAGCCGTTCGCCCATGCCCCGGCCGGGCATGTTGCCGCCCAGCTTGAACGGAAGATCGGCCTTCTTCCAGCTGGCGCCCCGGTCGGTGGAGCGCAGTACGGCTCCGTTCGTCGGGTCCCAGTCGTTGGTGTACGTGCCGACCGCCGCGTACACCCGGTCGGGGTCGGCGGAGTCGGAGGCGAGGCTCACCACACCGGTGTGCCCCCAGTCGTCCCAGCCGACGTGGTCGAGCAGGGGCGTCCAGGTGTGGGACGACTCCTGCCAGCGGTAGGCGCCGCCGATGTCGGTGCGGGCGTAGGCGAGGTCCTTCTCGCCGCGGTTGAAGACGATGCCGGGCACGAAGCCGCCGCCGTCGATGCGCGCGTTCTTCCAGGTGTAGGTGTCGGCGGCGAGCGGGGCGGCCGGCTGTGGGGCGTCGGCCGCGAGGGCGGGCGGGCCGCCCGCGAGCAGACCGGCCGCCAGCGCGAGCACGGCCGTGAGAACACGGGTTCTTCGCACGGGGTTCCTTCCTCTTGGGGGGAGGGGGAGCGGGGAGAGCGTGCGAGGGCCGGGCGGCCCTTGGCGTGGGTGGGGGCCGCCCGGCCGGACGATCCCGCCGTCCTGTGACGGGACCAGCTGCGGAGCCGTCAAGCGCTCAACGGATGAAGAGCGGTACTGCAACGCCCCTTCGAGGGGCGCGGGGCTGTATCGATGTGCGGCTGCCGCCGCGTGTGCGCGCCCAGCCACGCACACAGCCCGGTAGAAGTACCGCCTACCCCGCGGAGCGCTTCGCGGGGGCTATTCCAGAAGCTCCGCGTACGAGCCCATGGCCAGCGCGATGTCGGCCTGGGCCCAGAACCGGTGGTACGTGAAGGTGGGTGCCGCGCCACCCTCGAGGTAGGACTCGATCTTCGACCACGCCGGGTCGTCCTGGTAGAAGGACCGGATCGACTGGAACGTCGACGACGAGTCGACCGTGTCGCCGTTCGGCATCGTGCCGCTCCAGCCGTTCGGGACGTAGAGCGGGTCGTCGAAGCGGTTGTAGTCGGAGCGGGTCTCCGGGACGGCGATACCGAGCGCGTCCTGGTTGTTCTCCCACATGCCGTCGAGCAGCGCCTTCGCGGTCGAGGCGGCCTCCGTGTCACCGGAGCGGTCGGCGTAGTACGTCAGCGTCTTGGCGTACGCCGCGGCCACACCGACGTCGTTGGTGTAGTCGGCGACAGTGACGTGCAGCCCGCTGTTGGCGCCGGGCGACGACGCGTTCCAGGTGTCGGGCTTGCCCGACCACTGCAGCGTCGCCGGGATCCGGAAGGATCCGTCCGGGTTGACCGTGGTCTCCGACAGCGCCCAGTCGACCCACTTGTCGAGGACCGTTCCGGCGTCGGCGTCACCCGTCTGCTGGTAGTACTCGGCGACCCGCTCCATGGACCACGCCTGGAAGCCGAACCACTGGTTGGACGGCGGGTCGTGGTACACCGGCTTCTCGTCGTAGTACATGCCGTAGAAGGTCGGCGTCCCGGACGGCGGCGCGGTGTACCTGCCGCCCCAGCTGTTGGTCGCGCCGCCCGCGATGGCACCCTCGTCGGACTGCAGCCAGCGGTAGAACTCCAGCTGCCGGTCGAGGGACTTGGCCCAGTCCGCCTGGCCGGAGGCCGACTTCGGCTTCAGGTCGGCGTAGGAGCTCAGCGCGTACGCGGCCAGCGGGTTCTGGTAGCCGCCGTGCGCGTGGCTGGAGCCGATGCGCCAGGCCCAGCCGGCCGAGGTGTCGGTGGCACCGCCCCAGGCGTAGTACCAGGAGAGCAGATAGTGCGAGGCGTCCTTGCCGGTGCCGGCCGGGCAGGACGGGCTGGTGCAGTTGCCGATCTTCTTGAAGTACTTGTCGTACATGGCGTAGCGCAGATAGTCGCCCATCTTCGCGGCCTTGGCGACGGTACCGGCGATCTGACCGGCCTTGCCCTGCTCCTCCGCCCACAGGTCCGCCCAGTACGCGGCCTGCACGGCGCGCGCGTCGGCGTCCGGGGCGTTGGTGAACTTCCACTGCTTGGCGTAGGACGCGTCCTTGGTGAACAGGTCCAGATAGCCGTTGCTACCGCCGTACTTGAAGGCGTCGCAGGTGGGCTGCGGGACGGTCTCCCACACCGACTCCTGCGGGCCGCGCTGGAAGGTGTTGATGTACGACGGTCCGGTGTCCGAGGGGCCCGCCTCGCACTTGCCGGGCGAGTTGCCGTAGCCGTACACGTTGTCGACGTCCTGGATCCAGTGCATGCCGTAGACGTCGTCGGTGCCGTACGCGGACTTCAGCTCGGACGCGATCGGGTCGGGGCCGACCGAGACACCCGAGTCGAGCTGCGACGGGTACTCGTTCGGGGTGTCGTGCTCGGGCGCGTACGTCGCCGGCTTGGAGGCGTTGTAGAAGGAGTTCGTCGCCTGGTCGGCGTGGGTCGGGATCATGAACTTCTCCATGATGTCCCAGGCCCCGTTGAACTTCGTCCAGTCACCGGTCACCTTGCCGTACATCGCCTGCAGCCACAGCAGATAGCTGTACGCCTCCGAGGTGGTCTCGTGGCCGTGGTCCGGCGCCTCGACGATCAGTGTCTCCACCGAGTGGTACGGGATGCCCTCCGGCGAGAAGTAGCCGTTCGCCGGATCGGTGATCTTCCCGTACAGCTCCAGGAAGCGCGCGTCGTACGCCTTCTGGGCGCCCAGCTGCGTCACCGTGACCGCCGCCTTGGCGTGACCGGGCGCCGAGGACTCGAAGACCGCCGTACCGCTGCCCGAGGCGTCGGCCGCGATCGTCACCTTCTGCGCGGTGTTCCAGTTGGACGAGGTGAAGGTGAGCGACGCGCCGCCCGACACCGACAGCCCCGAGTTGCCGCTCGCGCGGGCCGTCGTGACCGTCACGTTCGAACTGGGCTGCTTGGACAGCTTTACCTCGTACGTGCCCGACTCGCCCTGCTGCACGCCGAGTTGGGACGGCGTCGCCACCACGGCGGGACCCGAGGCGATGGTGATGCCGACCGGGGTGGAGGAGGCGGAGGCGCCCATGCTGTCGTACGCCTTCGCCACCAGCGAATGACTGCCCACGGTCAAACCAGCGACCGAGAGAGTGAAGGGCGCGCTGCTGTCGGAGCCGAGCAGTTCGGTGTCGTCGTAGAACTCCACCTTGCTGATGGTGGCCTGGTCGGCCGCCGCCGCGGTGGCGGCGAGCGGGACCGTCTCGCCCTGCGAGTAGACGGCGCCGGCCTGCGGGCTGGTCAGCACGGCGATCGGCGGCTGGTGGGCGCCGGCGCACGTGGTGCCGTTGATCGCGAAGGACGTGGGAGCGGCGTTGCTGCCGCTGTAGGTGAACTGGCCGCCGGTCGTGACGGCGGCGCCGACGGCGATCCGGGCGTTGTACCCGGCGTCCTTCACGGTGACGGTCCGGCCGGACTGCGACCAGCTGCCGTTCCAGCCGTTCGAGAGCTTCTGGTTGCCCGCGTAGTCGTACGTCAGGGTCCAGCCGTCGATGGCGTCCGTACCGCGGTTGGTGAGGGTCAGCTCCGCGGTGAAGCCGGAGCCCCAGTCGTTCGCCTTGTAGTCGACGCTGCACTGGACGGCCGCCGCCTGGGCGGGGGTCGAACCGGCCGACAGCATCGCCAGCGGAAGCGCGAGAGCAGCGGCGGCGACGGTCAGCAACCGCCGTAAGCCTCGGGGTCTCCTGGGTGGGGGATGCATGGTGCTGGTTCCTCCTGCGACTCGGAGATGTCAAGCCTTGAACCAGTGGGAGCGCTCCCATAGTGGGGATGGGGTAGTGAGCGGTCAAGCCTTGTGGCGAATCGAAAACATTCGACGGTTCCCGCTGAGTGAAAGTCAGCGGTCCCTCTGTTCTTTGCCGTCACTTGGCGCTAGCTTCATGTGCACCAGTGGGAGCGGTTCCATCAGTCGACGCGTCCGCCACGACGCGTCCGAGCTGCAAGGAGTCGCTCATGCGCCACCCCCCGCGTTCAGTACTTTTAGCCTTCCCCGTGTTTGTGTGGAGCACCTGACGCGGGGTCGCTCATCCCGTGGGATCCCCTTGCCGTCCGTGCTGCCCGGAATCTCCGGCCGGCACCGCGGGCCTGTCCCGACCGGGCCCGGACGGTACCCCCACCCCGTAAGGCACCAGGCCGCGCGATCGTCTGCGCGCGCCCGAGAAGGACAGCCCCCTACGGATAGGAAACCCGCACCATGAGTCGCACCAGAACCGCGCTTCTCGCCGCCATGGCGCTGGTCGCCGGCGCCACCGGGACGGCGATCGCCGCCGTCCCCGGCGACACCGGCGCGGCAGCCGTCCCCTGTACCGTGGACTACAAGATCCAGAACGACTGGGGCTCCGGCTTCACCGCAGCCGTGACGATCACCAACAACAGCGCCGCCAAGTCGTCGTGGTCGCTGAAGTGGTCGTACGCCGGGAGCCAGAAGGTCACCAGCGGCTGGAACGCCAAGGTGAGCCAGTCCGGAGCGAACGTCACCGCCGCCAACGAGTCCTACAACGGCACCCTGGCCACCGGGGGATCGGCCTCCTTCGGCTTCCAGGGCACGTACAGCGGCAGCAACGCGATCCCCGCCACCTTCACCCTCGACGGCGTGACCTGCAACGTCGACTCCGGCGGCCCCACCGACCCGCCGGACCCGACCGATCCGCCAGAGGGCGACCGGGTGAACAACCCGTACGAGGGCGCCCAGGTGTACGTGAACCCGGAATGGTCCGCGAACGCCGCCGCCGAGCCGGGCGGCAGCCGTATCGCGGACGAGCCGACCGGTGTCTGGCTGGACCGCATCGCCGCCATCAACGGCGCGGGCGGCAAGATGAGCCTGCGCGACCACCTCGACGAGGCGCTCGCCCAGAAGGGCTCGGGCGAGATGGTCGTCCAGCTCGTCATCTACAACCTGCCCGGCCGTGACTGTGCCGCCCTGGCCTCCAACGGCGAGCTCGGCCCGACGGAGATCGACCGCTACAAGACGGAGTACATCGACCCGATCGCGGAGATCCTCTCCGACTCGAAGTACGCCTCGCTGCGGATCGTCACCACGGTCGAGATCGACTCCCTGCCCAACCTGGTCACCAACGTCAGTCCGCGGCCCACCGTCACGCCCAACTGCGATGTGATGAAGGCCAACGGCAACTACGTGAAGGGCGTCGGCTACGCCCTGAACAAGCTGGGCGACGTGGGCAACGTCTACAACTACGTGGACGCCGGCCACCACGGCTGGCTGGGCTGGGACGACAACTTCGCCCCCTCCGCCCAGATGTTCAAGCAGGCCGCGACCGCCGAGGGCGCGACCGTCGCCGACGTGCACGGCTTCATCGCCAACACGGCCAACTACAGCGCGCTGAAGGAGCAGAACTTCTCCATCAACGACAACGTGGCCGGCAAGTCGGTGCGCGAGTCGGACTGGGTCAGCTGGAACCGCTACGTCGACGAGCTGTCGTACGCCCAGGCCCTGCGCAGCCAGCTGGTCTCGATCGGCTTCGACTCGAACATCGGCATGCTGATCGACACCTCCCGCAACGGCTGGGGCGGCGCGGACCGGCCCACCGGACCGGGTGCCACGACCGATGTGAACACCTACGTCGACGGCGGCCGCTACGACCGCCGCTTCAACACCGGCAACTGGTGCAACCAGTCGGGTGCGGGACTGGGCGAGCGGCCCCAGGCCTCCCCGGCGACCGGGATCGACGCCTACGTCTGGATGAAGCCGCCGGGTGAGTCCGACGGCGCGAGCGAGGCCATCGACAACGACGAGGGCAAGGGCTTCGACCGGATGTGCGACCCGACGTACACCGGTAACCCGCGCAACAACGACAACATGTCGGGTGCGCTGCCCGACGCCCCGATCTCCGGGCACTGGTTCTCCGCCCAGTTCCAGGAGCTGATGAAGAACGCGTACCCGCCGCTGTCGTGACGGGCTGAACCACCGGTCCGCCGGGGCCCCGCCCCGGCGGACCACCGCGCGCTTCCCCGCTCTTTTGCGGGAGTGGCAACACCGTTTGCTTCCTCCCGGTGCGTCGTCGCACCCTGACGGCATCCGAGCGGAGAGGCTGACCACCATGGCGCACGACCACAAGCACGACCACAGGCACGACGAGGGGCACGACCGCCACGGGAACGACCGCGAGCAGCGGCACGGGCACAGTCACGGCCACGACCACGGTGACATCGACTGGGCCGAGATGGCGCCCCTGCTCGAATCCCAGGCGGAGCTGTTCACCCCGCTGTACGAGCGGGCCCTGAACTGGCTGGCGAAGGAGGTGACGGAACCGGGACTGATCGTGGACGCGGGCAGCGGCCCCGGAGTCATCGCCTCTCTGTTCGCCGAGACCTTCCCGGGCGCCCGGGTCGTGGCCGTCGACGGTTCCGCCCCGCTGCTGGAGCGGGCCAGGGACCGGGCCGCACGCCGGGGCGCCGCCGACCGTTTCGACACCCTCGCCGGTGACCTCCCCGAGGTGCTGGGCGAACTGGACTATCCGGCCGACCTGTTGTGGGCCAGCCGCAGTGTGCACCACCTGGGCGACCAGGCCGCCGCACTGGCCGCCTGCGCCGAGCGGCTGGCGCCCGGCGGCACGCTGGCCGTGATGGAGGGCGGTATGGCGCCCCGGTTCCTGCCCCGCGACATCGGCTTCGGCCGCCCCGGCCTCCAGGCGCGCATCGACGCGGTGGAGGAGGAACGGTTCAGCCTGATGCGCGCCGAACTGCCGGGCTCGGTGGCCGTCGTCGAGGACTGGCAGGCCCTGCTGGCCTCGGCCGGACTGCGCCACACCCGCTCGCGCACCTTCCTCCTCGATCTCCCCGCCCCGGCCACGGACCGCGCCCGCGCCTACGTCACCGATGCCCTCACCCGCACCCGCGCGGTCATCGGCGAACACCTCGACGCCGATGACCGCGCCACTCTGGACCGGCTCCTCGACGCCGACGACAAGGCGAGCGTCCACCACCGCCCCGACGTGTTCGTCCTCGCGGCGCACACCGTGCACGCGGCGGTACGGCCCGTGTGACGACTTGACCTGGAGAGCACTCCAAGTGATGGACTCCCCGGCACGCAACGACAACACAGGGGGTTTCCATGACCGACTCTCCGGTCGCGCTCATCACCGGCGGCGGCAGTGGCATCGGCGCCGCCGTCGCCCGACGGCTGCTCGACACAGGATGGCGGGTGACCGTCACCGGGCGCGGCGAGGAACGGCTGCGCCGTTTCGCCAAGGAACTGGGGGAGCCCGGCGAGCTGTTGACGCTCACCGGGAACGCGGCAGAGTACGACGACGTGACGACGGCGGTGGAGACGACGCTGGCGGAGTTCGGCCGGCTCGACGCCGTCGTCGCCAACGCCGGTTTCGCCACCGGCGATTCGGTCGCGGAGGGTGACCCGGTGGGCTGGACCGACATGGTGCTGACCAATGTTCTCGGGCCCGCCCTGCTGATCAGGGCCTCGATCGACGCCCTCAAGGAGACGCGCGGCCGGATCGTCCTGGTGGGCAGCGTCGCGGGCTTCGTGCCGACACCCGGCAACATCTACGGCGCCACCAAGTACGCGGTGACCGGGCTCGCCGAGAACACCCGGCGGCAGGTCACCGACTGGGGCGTCGGCGTCACCCTGATCGCTCCCGGCCGCGTGGAGACCCCCTTCTGGGACTCCCTCGGCAGCCTCCCGCCCGGCCACCTGCTGACCGCCGACCAGCTCGCCGACTCGATCGTCTGGGCCCTGGAACAGCCGGCCGGTGTCGACGTCAACACCGTGGTCGTACGGCCGCTCGGCCAGCCCAACTGACCCGCGAACGTGCGACGGCCCTCCCCACCGCGGGGAGGGCCGTCGCACGCGTACGGTCAGCTGTTGACGTCCGCCGGGTCCGAACCGGTGCGCCGGTCCTCGTTCAGCGCGCTGATCGCGGCGAGGTCCTCGGTGTCCAGGGTGAACCCGAAGACGTCGATGTTCTCCGCGATCCGCGACGGCGTCACCGACTTCGGGATGACGACGTTGCCCAGCTGCAGATGCCAGCGCAGCACGATCTGCGCCGGCGTCCTGCCGTGCTTCTGCGCGATCGCCACGATCGCCGGGATCTCCAGGATGCCCTTGCCGGAACCCAGCGGCGACCACGCCTCGGTCGCGATGCCCTGCTCCGCGTGGTGCTCACGCGCGGTGTGCTGCTGCAGATGCGGGTGCAGCTCGATCTGGTTGACCGCGGGGACCACCGACGTCTCGGCGAGCAGGTGGTCCAGGTGGTCGGGCAGGAAGTTGGACACACCGATGGCCCGGACCCGGCCGTCGGCGAGCAGCTTCTCGAACGCCTTGTACGTGTCGACGTACCGCCCCTGCGCGGGCATCGGCCAGTGGATCAGATACAGGTCGACGTGGTCGAGGCCGAGCTTCGACAGCGAGGTGTCGAACGCCCGCAGGGTGGAGTCGTACCCCTGGTCGCTGTTCCAGAGCTTGGTGGTGACGAAGAGTTCCTCGCGGGGCACGCCGGACCGGGCGATGGCCCTGCCGGTGCCCTTCTCGTTGCCGTAGATCGCCGCGGTGTCGATGCTGCGGTAGCCGGCCTCCAGTGCCGTCGTCACGGCCGTCTCGGCCTCCGCGTCCGGAACCTGCCAGACGCCGAAACCCAGCTGGGGCATCGCGACGCCGTTGTTCAGGATGATCGGGGGGACCTTGCTCACGAGCTCTCGATCCTTAGGTTGTGGACAGGTGTCACCCCCCATCGTCGGTGATCACGGCCCGCCGCGCATTCCTGACCGGGAAATTCAGGCCCGGTAGAGCGCCTCCACCTCGGTCTCGTACGTCTTCTCGATCGCCTTGCGCTTCAGCTTCAGCGACGGGGTGAGCAGCCCGTGCTCCTCGGTGAACGGCTGCGCCAGGATGCGGAAGGTGCGGATCGACTCGGCCTGCGAGACCAGGGTGTTGGCCGCGACCACGGCCCGTCGCACCTCCGTCTCCAGATCCGTGTCGCGCACCAGCTCGGACGGCGGCATCCGCGGCTTGCCGCGCATCGTCAGCCAGTGCTCGACGGCCTCCTGGTCCAGGGTGACCAGCGCGGCCACGTACGGGCGGTCGTTGCCGACGACGATGCACTGGTTGACCAGCGGATGGTCGCGCACCCGCTCCTCCAGCACCCCCGGTGAGACGCTCTTGCCGCCGGAGGTCACCAGGATCTCCTTCTTGCGGCCGGTGATGGTGAGATAGCCGTCCTCGTCGAGGGAGCCGAGGTCACCGGTGGCCAGCCAGCCGTCGTGCAGCGTCTCGTCGGTGGCCTTGGGGTTGTTGAGGTAACCGTCGAAGATGTTGTCGCCGTGCAGCCAGATCTCGCCGTCGTCCGCGATGTGCACGGTGACCCCGGGAATGGGTTGACCGACCGTGCCGTAACGGGTGCGCTCGGGCGGGTTGGCGGTGGCCGCCGCCGTCGACTCGGTGAGGCCGTACCCCTCGTAGATGTGCACGCCCGCGCCCGCGAAGAACAGTCCGAGCCGCCGGTCCATCGCCGAGCCGCCCGACATGGCGTGCCGGATCCTGCCGCCCATCGCCGCCCGGATCTTGGCGTAGACGAGCTTGTCGAAGAGCTGGTGCTGCATCCGCAGTGACGCCGAAGGGCCCGGCCCGTCCCCCCACGCCTTCGCCTCCATCGCGTCCGCGTACTTGATGGCCACGTCGACGGCCTTCTCGAACGGCCCCGAGCGGCCCTCCCGTTCGGCCTTGCGCCGCGCCGCGTTGAACACCTTCTCGAAGATGTACGGCACGGCCAGGAAGAACGTCGGCCGGAACGCCGCCAGATCGGGCATCAGCGCCGCCGCGTTCAGCTGCGGCTGATGCCCGAACTTCACCCTGCCGCGGATCGCCGCGACCTGCACCATCCGCCCGAAGACATGCGCGAGCGGCAGGAACAGCAGCGTCGCCGCCTCGTCGCCCCGGCGGGAGTGGAACACCGGCTCCCAGCGCTCGATGACGGTGTCCGCCTCGTACATGAAGCCGCCGTGCGAGATCACACAGCCCTTGGGGCGGCCCGTGGTGCCCGAGGTGTAGATGATCGTCGCCACGGATTCGGGGGTGACCGCCCGCCGGTGCCGGTGCACCACCTCGTCGTCGAGGTGCGCGCCCGCGTCGTACAGCTCCTGCACAGCGCCCGCGTCGAGCTGCCACAGCCGGCGCATGTGCGGCAGCCGGTCGATGACCGTGGCGATCGTCATCGCGTGGTCCTCGTGCTCCACGATCGCGGCAGTCACCTCGGCGTCGTACAGCATCCAGAAGCACTGTTCCGCGGAGGACGTGGGATAGACGGGGACGACCTGCGCGCCGATCGCCCACAGCGCGAAGTCGAACAGCGTCCACTCGTAGCGGGTACGGGACATGATCGCGACGCGGTCGCCGAAGCGGACGCCGCCGGCGAGGAGGCCCTTGGCGAGGGCCAGCACCTCGTCGCGGAACTCGGCGCTGGTCACGTCCCGCCACTCGCCGGAGTCGTCCTTGCGGCCGAGCGCGATGCGCGACGGGTCCTCCGCGGCATAGCGGAAGACCACGTCGGCCAGACCGCCCACCGGAGGCTCCAAGGCCAACGGAGGGTTGGTGAATTCGCGCAATCCCGCTCTCCGCTCCTCAGCGCTCGCACTGACGCGGTGACGCCCTCGTCCCGCACGGCGCCGTGAAAGCTACCCCACGCGATCGGGGGGCGGGAGGGGGTGGAGAGCTGAGCAAAGCTCTCGTTCCCGCTGGTCAGTGAAGGAAAAAACCCCCACATGGGGAAGGGTCGGACACAAACCTGACGGTCGGGTAAGTATCGGTGCCGTTAATCTCCACGGAATCTGTACGCCCCCATGACCGGCGCTTGGGCGAGGGGCCGAGGGCCGAGGGCCGGGGCCCCGAGGCTCGCGGGCGTCACCCCCGGCCGCCCCGGTGCAGCCGGTCGCCGCCCGCGAGGATCGCCGCCGCCAGCGCGTCCGCCGCGCCCTGCGCGGAGGGGCGGCGCCGCCCGTGCACCACCACGAAGTCCACCTCGCCGGGCTCCGGCAGCCCTGCCCGCTCCGGCATCCGCACCAGCCCGGGCGGGATCAGCCCGCGCGAGTGCACCATCACGCCCAGCCCGGCGCGGGCCGCCGCGAGCAGCCCGTTGAGGCTGCCGCTGGTGCACACGATCCGCCATGGGCGGCCCTCCTCCTCCAGCGCCCGCAGGGCGAGGGCACGCGTGATGCCCGGCGGCGGATACACGATCAGCGGCACCGGGCGGTTCGGGTCCAGCCGCAGTCCCGGCGCGCCGATCCACACCAGCTCGTCGTGCCACACCAGCTCGCCCCGCGGGTCCTCCGGGCGCCGCTTCGCCAGCACCAGGTCCAGCCCGCCCGCCGCCAGCCGCTCGTGCAGGGTGCCCGACAGCTCGACCGTCAGCTCCAGATCGACCTCCGGGTGCTCGTGCCGGAACCGCTCCAGGATCTCCGGCAGCCGGGTCAGCACGAAGTCCTCCGAGGCGCCGAACCGCAGCCGCCCGCGCAACCGGGTGCCGCCGAAGAACTGCGTCGCCTGCTCGTGCACGTCCAGGATCCGCCGGGCGAAGCCGAGCATCGCCTCGCCGTCCTCGGTCAGCTCCACCGAATGCGTGTCCCGCGTGAACAGCTGACGCCCGGTGGCCTCCTCCAGCCGCCGCACGTGCTGGCTCACCGTCGACTGGCGCAGGCCGAGGCGCCGCGCCGCCTGCGTGAAGCTCAGGGTCTGCGCGACCGACAGGAACGTGCGCAGCTGCGTCGGGTCGTACATGCGGGTAAGCGTAAGGGGTGCTCATCGCGGAACGTGATGACAGTGAGAGCGGTGTACGGGATTCCCGATCACGGAACGGGGGAGCAGGATGGGGAGGGGACACCCGTGACCGTCCGAGCACCTGAGTAAGTGGAGCACCGTGAAACGCCTGCAGTGGCCGAGCTGGATGCCGGTCGACCCGTATATCGTGCTTCTGCTCGGGACCGTGGGGCTGGCCGCGCTGATTCCCGCGCGGGGTGCCGGCGCGGACGTCGCCTCCGGGGCCTCCACGGGGGCGATCGCCTTCCTGTTCTTCCTGTACGGCGCCCGGCTCTCCACCCGGGAGGCGCTGGACGGGCTGAAGCACTGGCGGCTCCATGTGACCGTGCTGGCCTGTACGTTCGTCGTCTTTCCGCTGCTGGGGCTGGCCTTTCGCGGGTTGGTGCCGGTGCTGCTGACCGAGCCGCTGTATCAGGGTCTGCTCTTCCTCACCCTGGTGCCGTCCACCATCCAGTCGTCGATCGCCTTCACCTCCATCGCCCGCGGCAACGTGCCGGCCGCGATCTGTGCCGGGTCCTTCTCCTCGCTGGCCGGCATCGTCCTCACCCCACTGCTCGCGGCGGCGCTGCTCGGCGGCAGCGGGGGCGGGTTCTCCGGCGGGTCGGTGGGGAGCATCGTCGTCCAGCTGCTGGTGCCGTTCGTGGCGGGGCAGGTGCTGCGGCGGTGGATCGGGGGGTTCGTCGCCCGGCATCGGAAGGTGCTGGGGCTGGTCGACCGGGGGTCGATCCTGCTGGTCGTCTATACGGCGTTCAGTGAGGGGATGGTGCGGGGGATCTGGCATCAGGTGAGCGCGGCTCGGCTGGGGGGACTGCTGGTGGTGGAGGCGGTGCTGCTTGCCGTGATGCTGGCGCTGACCTGGTACGGGGCGAAGGGGCTGGGGTTCGGGCGGGAGGACCGGATCGCGATCCAGTTCGCGGGCTCGAAGAAGTCGCTGGCGGCGGGGCTGCCCATGGCGAGTGTGCTGTTCGGGGCGCAGGCGTCGTTGGCCGTGTTGCCGTTGATGCTGTTCCATCAGATGCAGCTGATGGTGTGTGCGGTGATCGCCAAGCGGCGGTCGCGGGACTCCGCCGCCGCGGAGGAGGTCGCGGTCGTGGACCGGGGCGAGCGGTCGCGGGCCGGGGTGGGTACGGGGGCCCGTTCCGGCTGAGTTCCGGTGCGCGCCGGGACGCGGTGCCGCTGCGCCCACCCGTGCCGCCCAAGCGGCACGACTGCCCGCGGCGGCGGGGGTCGAGTGGTGGGTCGGGGTGTCGCCCGGGCGGCGCGGCTGTCTGCGGCGGCGGGGGTTGGGTGGTGGGTCGGGGTGTCGCCCGGGCGGCGCGACTGTCCGTAGTCGCGGGGGTTGGGTGGTGGGCCGGGGGCATGTTGCTCGCGGGTGTGTGCTGCCCGGGGAAGGGTGCGGCGGGGCCCTCGGCGCAGGGGGCGCTCCCCGCCGGGTGGGGCCCCGCCGCCGTGTGGCGGGGGGATCGGTCAGCCCTGGGTGGCCGCGGCTCGCAGGGCTATGCGGTCCTCACCCGCGTACACGTTCATGGAACCGCCCCGCAGGAATCCCACCAGGGTCAGGCCCGTCTCCGCCGCCAGGTCCACAGCCAGGGAGGACGGCGCGGAGACCGCCGCCAGCATCGGGATGCCGGCCATGACCGCCTTCTGCGCCAGCTCGAACGAGGCCCGGCCGGAGACCAGCAGGATCGTCCGGGACAGCGGCAGGTTCCCGCTCTGCAGGGCACGGCCGACCAGTTTGTCGACCGCGTTGTGCCGGCCCACGTCCTCCCGTACGTCGAGCAGCTCGCCCGCCTCGTCGAACAGGGCCGCCGCGTGCAGCCCGCCCGTGCGGTCGAAGACCCGCTGGGCCGCGCGCAGCCGGTCCGGCAGGCCCGCGAGGAGCTCCGGCTCCACGCGCAGCGGGGGAGTGTCCGCGATGGGATGGCGGGCCGTGGTGCGTACGGCGTCCAGGCTGGCCTTGCCGCACAGCCCGCAGGAGGACGTGGTGTAGACGTTGCGTTCCAGCGTGATGTCCGGGATCACCACCCCCGGCGCCGTCCGCACGTCGACGACGTTGTACGTGTTCGAACCATCCTCGGTCGCCCCGGCGCAGTAGACGATGTTCTGCAGGTCCGCGCCGTGCGCGAGCACACCCTCGCTGACCAGGAAGCCCGCCGCCAGCGCGAAGTCGTCGCCCGGCGTGCGCATGGTGATCGCGAGCGGTTTGCCGTTCAGTCTGATCTCGAGTGGTTCCTCGGCGACGAGCGTGTCGGGGCGGCTGGAGACCACCCCGTCGCGGATGCGGAGCACCTTGCGTCGTTCCGTGACTCGTCCCATCGTCCCACCAGTTCCGCTCAGTCCCGGTTCTGTACGTGCTGATAGCCGAAGCGGCCCTTGATGCACAGGTTGCCGTGGGTCACCGGATTGTCGTGCGGCGAGGTGACCTTCACGATCTCATTGTCCTGCACGTGGAGGGTGAGGTTGCAGCCCACTCCGCAGTACGCGCACACGGTCGTGGTCTCCGTCTGCCGTGCCTCGTCCCAGGTACCCGCCGCCCGCATGTCGAACTCCGACTTGAACGACAGGGCCCCGGTGGGGCACACCTCGATGCAGTTACCGCAGTACACGCACGCCGAGTCGGTGAGCGGGCCGTCGTGCTCGACGGCGATCCGGGCGTCGAAACCACGGCCGGCCACCGAGATCGCGAAGCTGTTCTGCCATTGGTCGCCGCACGCGTCCACGCATTTGTAGCAGAGGATGCACTTGCCGTAGTCGCGGACGTACAGGTCGTTGTCGACCCTCGGCTCCTCGTCGAGGCGGGCCGCGTCCGGGCCGAAGCGGTCCGGTTTCGCCTCGTACTCCTTGAGCCACTCGGCGACCCGGGGAGTGGTCGACAGGTCGACCGAGGACGCGAGGAGTTCCAGGACGACCTTGCGGCTGTGCCGGGCCCGCTCGGTGCCGGTGCGCACCTCCATGCCCGGCTCGGCCTTGCGCGAGCACGCGGGGACCAGGGTGCGGGAGCCCTCCACCTCCACCACACAGACCCGGCAGGCGTTCTTGGGGGTGAGGGTGTCGCCCTCGCAGAGCGTCGGGACGTCCTTCCCGGCGGCCCGGCAGGCGTCCAGGATCGTCGACCCCTCGGGCGCCCGGACCGGGTCTCCGTCGAGGGTGAACTCCAGCAGTCGGCGGGGGATCCCCAGCGGTGTCACGGTCATTCGTACGCCCCCAGACGGTCGATGGCGGATTCCACGGCGTTCCACGCGGTCTGCCCCAGACCGCAGATCGAGGCGTCCCGCATCGCCCGGCCGACCTCGCGCAGCAGGGTGATGTCGGCACAGGCGTCGGCGCCGGCCCGGTCGACGATCCGGTGCAGGGCCTCCTCCTGGCGGACGGTGCCGACCCGGCAGGGCACGCACTGGCCGCACGACTCGTCGCGGAAGAACTGGGCGATGCGCAGCAGCAGCCGGGGGAGCGGGACCGTGTCGTCGAAGGCCATCACGACACCGGAACCGAGGGTCGTGCCCGCCTCGCGGGTGCCTTCGAAGGTGAGCGGGATGTCCAGTTCGTCGGGGCGTACGAAACCGCCGGCGGCGCCGCCGAGGAGGACCGCGCGGAGGTTGTCGCGGACGCCCGCGAGGCCGAGGAGTTCGCCCAGGGTGGCGCCGAAGGGAAGTTCGTAGATGCCGGGCCGGGCCACGCTGCCGGAGACACAGAAGAGTTTGGGGCCGGTGGACTTCTCCGTGCCGATCGCGGCGTACGCCTGGGCGCCCATGGTGAGGATGGGCAGGACGTTGACCAGCGTCTCCACGTTGTTCTCGACCGTCGGCTTCCCGAACAGGCCCTTCTCCACGGGGAAGGGGGGTTTGGTGCGGGGCTCGCCCCGGTAGCCCTCGATGCTGTTGAAGAGGGCGGTCTCCTCGCCGCAGATGTACGCGCCCGCGCCGCGCCGTATCTCCATGTCGAAGGTGTAGCCCTGGCCGAGGATGTCGTCGCCGAGGAGGCCGCGGGAGCGGGCCTGGGCGATGGCGTGCTCCATGCGGGCGGTGGCCCGCGGGTATTCGCCGCGGAGGTAGAGGTAGCCGTGGTGGGCTCCGGTCGCGTATGCGGCGATGGTCATGGCTTCCACGAGGGCGAAGGGGTCGCCCTCCATGAGGACGCGGTCCTTGAACGTGCCCGGTTCGGATTCGTCCGCGTTGCAGACCAGATAGTGGGGGTGGTCGGGCTGGGAGGCCGTGGCCTGCCATTTGCGGCCGGTGGGGAAGGCGGCGCCGCCCCGGCCCACGAGGCCGGCGTCGGTGACTTCGCGGATGACCGCGGCGGGGCCGATGTCGAAAGCCCGTCGCAGGGCTGTGTAGCCGCCGTGCGCCCGGTAGTCGTCGAGGTCGGTGGGGTCCGTGGTGGCTATGCGGTGGAGGAGGGTGAGGGCCGGGTCTCCGGATTGGGGGACCGCGGTGGCGGGGGCGGGTTCGGGGGGCGCGTTTTCGGGGGCGGTCGCCGCTTCGATCGCCGTGGTGGGGGTGGCCGGGGCGCATACCGCTGTGGTTCGCCCCCGCCGCCCCTTGCCGGTCCCGTCCCCGGGGGCTTCGCCCCCGGACCCCTCTTCGGCCCTTCGGGCCTCGTCCTCGAGCGCCGGACGGGCCGGTTCACCGGCCCGGATCACCAGTGCCGCCGGTGCTCGTTCGCACAGGCCCAGGCAGGGGCTGCGTTCCACGTGTACTCCGGAACCCGGGCCCAGGCCGGATTCGACCTCCGTGCACAGCCTCGCCGCGCCCGCCGCCGTGCAGGCCAGGTCCGTGCAGAGGTGCAGGACCGTGGACGGGCGGGGGCGGAGGGAGAACATCGCGTAGAAGGTGGCCACTCCGTACGCCTCTGCCGGGGGGACCGTCAGACGGCGGCAGAGGTAGTCCAGGGCGCCCTCGCTGATCCAGCCGATCCGGTCGTTGACGGCGTGCAGTCCCGGTAGCAGCAGGTCGCGGCGGTCACGGGCCTCGCGGCCGCCGCGGGCCCACCTGAGGTCCGCGTCGGAGCGGTCGGCGCCCTCCCAGGACGACTCGGGCGGGCCGAGCAGGGCGTCCACGGCCGCGCGCTCGTCGTCCGTCGGCTTGCTGTCACCGAAGTGCAGGTCCACTGGTGCTCACCTTCTCGATCCGGATCGCCGACGCCTTGAACTCCGCCGTCCCCGCGATCGGGCAGTTCGCCTCGATCGTCAGCTGGTTGGTGTCCACCTCGTCGGGGAAGTGGAACGTCATGAACGCGAGGCCCGGCCGCAGTCCCGTGTCCACCCACACCGGAGCCAGCACGGAACCCCGGCGTGAGGACACCCGTACCTGTTCGCCCACCACGACCCCGTACCGCTCGGCGTCCTCCGGGCACAGCTCGACGTACTCGCCGCGCCGCAGCGGGGAGGCGAAACTGCCGCTCTGCACACCGGTGTTGTAGGAGTCGAGACGCCGGCCCGTGGTCAGCCGGATCGGATAGTGCTCGTCCGTGAGGTCGACCGGCGGATCGTGCCGCACGATGCCGAAGGGCGCCGCCCGGCCGCGCAGTTCCGGGTCCTTCTCCCACAACCTGCCGTGCAGATAGGGGGGTTCGAGGCCGTCCGTGGTGGGGCACGGCCACTGGATGCCCTGGTGTTCGTCCAGGCGGTCGTACGTCATCCCGTAGTGGTCCGGGGAGACCGAGCGCAGCTCGTTCCACACCGCCTCGGCGTCCGCGTACTTCCAGTCGTGGCCGAGACGGCCGGCGAGGTCGCAGAGGATGTCGATGTCCTCGCGGGCCTCGCCGGGCGGCAGTACCGCCCGGCGCACCCGCTGCACCCTGCGCTCGCTGTTGGTGGTGGTGCCCTCGGTCTCGGCCCAGCCGGCGGTCGCGGGGAGGACGACGTCGGCGAGTTCGGCGGTCTTCGTCAGGAAGATGTCCTGGACCACCAGGAAGTCCAGCGACCGCAGGCGGCGTACCGCCTGTTCGCTGTCCGCCTCCGACTGGGCCGGGTTCTCGCCGATGCAGTACACGGCCCGCAGGGAGCCGTCCTCCATCGCCTCGAACATCTCGGTGAGGGTCATGCCGTAGCGCGGCTGGATGGCGGAGTCCCAGGCGGACTCGAACTTCAGCCGGATGCCCGGGTCGAGGAGATCCTGGAAGCCGGGCAGACGGTTGGGGATCGCGCCCATGTCGCCGCCGCCCTGGACGTTGTTCTGGCCGCGCAGGGGCTGAAGTCCCGAGCCGTAGCGGCCCACATGGCCGGTCAGCAGGGAGAGGTTGATCAGCGCGCGGACGTTGTCCGTGCCGTTGTGGTGCTCGGTGATGCCGAGGGTCCAGCACAGCTGGGCGCGCTCCGCGCGGGCGTAGGCGTGCGCCAGCTCCCTGATCGCCGCCGCCGGTACGCCCGTCACCTTCTCCGCGAGGGACAGGGTCCACGGTTCGACCAGCTCCCGGTACTCCTCGAAGCCGGTGGTGGCCCGCCGGACGAACGCCTCGTTGACCAGGCCCGCGTGGATGATCTCGCGGCCGATCGCGTGCGCCATCGCGATGTCCGTGCCGACGTTGAGCCCGAGCCAGCTCTCCGCCCACTCGGCGGTGGACGTGCGGCGCGGGTCCACCGCGTACATCCGGGCGCCGCCCCGGATGCCCTTCAGCACGTGCTGGAAGAAGATGGGGTGCGCGAAGCGGGCGTTGGAGCCCCACATCACGATGACGTCGGTGTGCTCGATCTCCTCGTAGGAGGAGGTGCCGCCGCCGGAGCCGAACGCCGCCGACAGACCGGCGACGGACGGGGCGTGGCAGGTACGGTTGCAGGAGTCGACGTTGTTGGTGCGCATCACCACGCGGGCGAACTTCTGCGCCACGTAGTTCATCTCGTTGGTCGCGCGGGAGCAGGAGAACATCCCGAAGGCACCCTGTGCCGCCGCCAGGCCCCGCGCGGTACGGTCCAGGGCCTCGTCCCATGTCGCCCGGCGGAAGGGCTCGTCGCGGGAGTCCCGCACGAGTGGGTGGGTGAGGCGGGTGTAGGTCTTCGGGCTCCGGTCGCGGCGCTTGCGGCCGCCTCGGTCTCGGTCGCGTTCGCTCATGCGGCGCTCCTCAGCGCGAGCAGGTCCGACAGGGCGTGCACCGTGCGCAGGGTGGGCACCGGCACACCGGTGATCTCCGCCAGTTCCACGACGGCCGCGAGCAGCACGTCGAGTTCCAGCGGCTTGCCGCGCTCCAGGTCCTGGAGCGTGGAGGTGCGGTGGTCGCCGACCTTCTCGGCGCCCGCGAGCCGGCGCTCGATGGAGACGCCGACCTCGCAGCCGAGGGCCCCGGCGACCGCCAGCGTCTCGGCCATCATCGTCTCGATCACCTGGCGGGTGCCGCCGTGCAGGCACATCTGCCGCATGGTGGCGCGCACCAGGGCGCTGATCGGGTTGAAGGAGATGTTGCCCAGGAGCTTCAGCCAGATGTCGTTGCGCAGATCCGGTTCGACCGGGCACTTCAGCCCGCCCGCCCGCATCGCCTCGCTCAGCGCCAGACAGCGTGCCGAGACGGCACGGCCGGGCTCGCCGATCGAGAACCGGGTGCCTTCCACATGCCGTACGACACCGGGCTGTTCGAGCTCGGTGGCCGCGTAGACGACGCAGCCGACGGCCCGTTCGGGCGCGAGCACCGCACTGACCGCGCCGTCCGGGTCCACACTCTCCAGCCGACGGCCGTCGTACGGCCCGCCGTGCCGGTGGAAGTACCACCAGGGGATGCCGTTCTGGGCGGCCACGACCGCCGTGGTGTCGTGCAGCAGCGGCTCGATCAGCGGCCCGCACGCCGCGTACGAGTTGGCCTTCAGACCCAGGAACACATAGTCGACCGGGCCGACTTCGGCCGGGTCGTCGGTGGCGCGGGCGTGCGCGGTGAAGTCACCGCGCGGGCTGCGCACCCGTACTCCGTACTGCCTCATGGCCGCCAGATGGGGTCCACGGGCGATGAGATGCACGTCGGCGCCCGCACGGTGGAGGGCGGCACCGACGTAGGCGCCGATCGCCCCGGCGCCGAGGACTGCGACTTTCATGGCGAGAGGAGCTCCGTCCGGTCGAGGGATACCGAGGAACGACGGGAACAGCCGAATCTCTGTCGACGAAATATTGTCTACAGTATGGAGGGGGTGCCGACAAGGCTTTCCGCAAGGGCTTTGTGCAGTCCCGGTGGTTGTCCGCTCAACTGTCTTCTCAAGGGCCCCCGTCGTCCCTACGGTTGGGGACTCATGAGTCCCCCCGTCGCACCGCCGGGCTGGAGCCGCTGGCTCGTGCCGCCCGCCGCACTCTCCGTCCATCTCTCCATCGGCCAGGCCTACGCGTGGAGCGTGTTCAAGCCGCCGCTGGAGTCCGCGCTCGATCTCAGCGGCACCCAGAGCGCACTGCCCTTCCAGCTCGGCATCGTCATGCTCGGCCTGTCCGCCGCGTTCGGCGGCACGCTCGTGGAACGCCGGGGCCCTCGCTGGGCCATGACCGTCGCCCTGATCTGCTTCTCCTCCGGCTTCCTGCTCTCCGCGCTGGGCGCGGCCACCGAGCAGTACTGGCTGATCGTGTTCGGCTACGGCTTCGTCGGCGGCATCGGACTCGGTATCGGCTACATCTCACCCGTCTCGACGCTCATCAAGTGGTTCCCGGACCGTCCCGGCATGGCCACCGGCATCGCCATCATGGGCTTCGGCGGCGGCGCGCTGATCGCCTCGCCCTGGTCGGCGCAGATGCTCGAGTCCTTCGGCACGGACAACGTCGGCATCGCCTACGCGTTCCTCGTGCACGGGCTGACGTACGCCGTGTTCATGCTGCTCGGCGTGCTGTTGGTCCGGGTGCCGCGCAGCGCGCGGCCGGTGGAGGGCGCGCCCGCCGCGCTCTCGGGGCCGCAGGTGTCGGCGCGTTCCGCCGTGCGCACCCCGCAGTTCTGGCTGCTGTGGATCGTGCTCACCATGAACGTGACCGCGGGCATCGGCATCCTGGAGAAGGCCGCGCCGATGATCACCGACTTCTTCGCGGACACCTCCGCGCCGGTGTCGGCGACCGCGGCCGCCGGGTTCGTCGCCCTGCTGTCGGCGGCCAACATGGCCGGCCGGATCGGCTGGTCGACCACCTCCGACCTGATCGGCCGGAAGAACATCTACCGCGTCTACCTCGGCGTCGGCGCGCTGATGTACGCGCTCATCGCCCTGCTCGGCGACTCCTCCAAGCCGCTGTTCGTGCTGTGCGCGCTGGTGATCCTCTCCTTCTACGGCGGCGGCTTCGCCACGGTCCCGGCGTATCTGAAGGATCTCTTCGGCACCTACGAGGTCGGCGCGATCCACGGCCGGCTGCTCACCGCCTGGTCCACCGCCGGTGTGCTCGGCCCGCTGATCGTCAACTGGGTCGCCGACCGGCAGGAGGCGGCCGGCCGGCACGGCGCCTCGCTGTACGGGGTGTCGCTGATCATCATGATCGGGCTGCTCGTCGTCGGCTTCATCGCCAACGAACTGGTCCGGCCCGTCGACCCCCGCCACCACGTCCCCGGCACCGACACCCCGAAGGAGGCCGCCGATGACCGGCGAGAACAGCCAGAGTCCGCCTAGCCCGGACCGCCGCGCGCTGATCACCTTCGCCTGGCTGTGGGTGGGCCTGCCCCTTGCCTACGGCCTGTACGAACTCGTACGGAAGGCGACGCAGCTGTTCACCGGGTGACCGGGGGTTCCCGGGCGGTCACGGGACCGCCCGGGGGCTGACGGAAGCCGACAAGGCTCACCCCCGTTTCCTGTCGCTTCACCTGTCCTCGTACCGGTGAGTCACTGATCAGACTGGTGCATCCCGCACCTGACCCACCGAGGGGGATCCACCCATGATCGGCTCGCGCATCGTCGCCGTCGGCCACTACCAGCCCGCACGGGTCCTCACCAACGAGGACCTGGCGGGCATGGTGGACACCAGCGACGAGTGGATCACGAGCCGGGTGGGCATCCGCACCCGTCACATCGCGGGACCCGACGAGCCGGTCGACGAACTCGCCGCGCACGCCGCCGCCAAGGCCCTCGCGGCGGCCGGCCGGACCCCCGCCGAGATCGACCTGGTCCTGGTCGCCACATCCACCGCGATCGACCGCTCGCCCAACATGGCCGCCCGTGTCGCGGCCCGCCTCGGCATGCCGGGCCCCGCCGTCATGGACATCAACGTGGTCTGTGCCGGGTTCACCCACGCCCTCGCCACCGCCGACCACGCCGTACGGGCCGGCGGCGCCGGCCGGGTCCTGGTGATCGGCGCCGACAAGATGACCGACGTGACCGACTGGACCGACCGCACCACCTGCGTCCTCGTCGGCGACGGTGCGGGCGCGGCCGTCGTCGAGGCCTGCGCACCGGGCGCGGAGGCCGGGATCGGCCCGGTGCTGTGGGGCTCGGTGCCCGAGATGGGGCACGCGGTGCGGATCGAGGGCACACCGCCCCGGTTCGCCCAGGAGGGCCAGAGCGTCTACCGCTGGGCCGCCACGCAGCTGCCGGTCGTCGCCCGCCAGGCCTGCGAGAAGGCGGGACTGGCCCCCGAGGATCTCGCCGGTGTGGTGCTGCACCAGGCCAACCTGCGGATCATCGAACCCCTTGCGCGCCGGCTCGGCGCCGTCAACGCCGTCGTCGCCCGCGATGTCACCGACTCCGGCAACACCTCGGCCGCCAGCATCCCGCTCGCCTTCTCCAAGCTCGTCGAACAGGGCGCGGTCACGACCGGCGACCCGGTGCTGCTGTTCGGCTTCGGCGGGAACCTGTCGTACGCGGGGCAGGTCGTACGCTGCCCCTGAGCCGGAGTCTGTTCGGCCCCCCGGACGGGTGTGACGTGGCCGACTCGTCCGCCCACCGGCCCTCGATGCGCCGTAGACTGTAGACGAAAGACAATCGCTACCGGCGTTGCGGTGCACCGGCGTTCGCGGCGGTGCGCGGCGGAGGAGGGGGACCGTGATGTTGTCCACCGGACTGCCCCAGGGGGCGGTGCCCCGGCTGGAGAGGCCGGGCCCGCTGCGCGACCGGGTCTACGAGGCACTGCTCGAACTCATCACCACCCGCGCCCTCCAGCCCGGCCAGCATCTCGTCGAGAGTGAACTCGCAGGCCATCTCGGCGTCTCCCGCCAGCCGGTGCGGGAGGCGCTGCAGCGGCTCAACACCGAGGGCTGGGTCGATCTGCGGCCCGCCCAGGGCGCGTTCGTGCACGAGCCGACCGAGCAGGAGGCCGACCAGCTCCTCACGGTGCGTACGCTGTTGGAGGCGGAGGCGGCCCGGCTCGCCGCGGGCAACGCCGACGAGGCGGGCGTCGCGGCCCTCGAGGAGATCCTCGCCGAAGGGCTGAAGGCCGTCGACGCCGACGACGTGGATGCCGCCGTCGTCCTCAACGCACGGTTCCACGCCAAGATCATGGAGTTGGCCGGCAACGCCGTGCTCGCGGAGCTCGCCGCGCAGGTCGACCGGCGCGTGCGCTGGTACTACACACCCGTCGCCCGGCAGCGCGGCGGCCAGTCCTGGGTGGAGCACCGCGAGCTGATCGCGGCCGTCGCCGCGCACGATGAGCAGCTGGCCACCCGGCTGATGCGTGAACACACCGAACACACGCGGCGCTCGTACCACGCACGCGAGACGTCCTGAGTCCGCGGCCCGCACCTTTTCGCCCGCCTTGTCGGCCGATGTCCGGCACCCCGTCCGCTCCTTTGTCCTGTGAGTGGAAAAAGTAGGGGTCAATTCCTGCGCGACTTCTTCCCACCTCCGGCAGGCGCTGCTACTTTCCCATCCGAAAGCACGCCACACACGTGGCCGGAATCCGGCGCGCACAAGCCGATCGAGGCGGGGAGGGGTTCGTGAGACGTATGACAGCCCGACCCGCCAACGCCCACCAGGCGCGACTGCTCAGGCTGCTGCGCGACGGTGGACCCAACTCCCGTGCCCAGCTGGGCGACCAGGTCGACCTCTCCCGGTCGAAACTGGCCGTGGAGGTGGACCGGCTGCTGGAGACGGAACTCGTCGTGGCCGACGGACTCGCCGCCTCGCGCGGTGGCCGGCGCTCCCACAACATCCGCCTCAACCCGCACCTTCGGTTCCTCGGCGTGGACATCGGCGCGACCTCGGTCGACGTCGCCGTCACCAACGCCGAGCTGGAGATCCTCGGGCACATCAACCAGCCCATGGACGTACGCGAGGGGCCCGTCGCGGTCTTCGAGCAAGTACTCGCCATGGCCGCGAAGTTGAGGGCTTCCGGGCTCGCGGAGGGGTTCGACGGCGCCGGTATCGGCGTCCCGGGCCCGGTCCGCTTCCCCGAGGGCATCCCGGTCGCGCCGCCGATCATGCCCGGCTGGGACGGCTTCCCCGTACGGGAGGCGCTCAGCCAGGACCTCGGCTGCCCGGTCATGGTCGACAACGACGTGAACCTGATGGCGATGGGGGAGCAGCACGCGGGCGTCGCCCGCACCGTGCACGACTTCCTCGTCGTCAAGATCGGTACCGGCATCGGCTGCGGCATCGTCGTCGGCGGTGAGGTCTACCGCGGTACGACGGGCAGCGCGGGCGACATCGGACACATCCAGGCCGTGCCCGACGGCCGTCCGTGCGCCTGCGGCAACCGGGGCTGCCTGGAGGCACACTTCTCCGGCGCGGCCCTCGCCCGGGACGCCATGGAGGCCGCCGAGCAGCGGCTCTCCACCGAACTCGCCGGCCGGCTGGAGGCGAACGGCACGCTCAGCGCCGTCGACGTCGCCGCCGCGGCCGCGGCCGGTGACGCCACCGCCCTCGATCTCATCCGCGAGGGCGGCAACCGCACCGGCCAGGTCATCGCCGGCCTGGTCAGCTTCTTCAACCCCGGCCTGGTGGTGATCGGCGGCGGGGTGACCGGCCTCGGCCACACCCTGCTCGCCGCGATCCGCACCCAGGTCTACCGCGGCTCACTGCCCCTGGCGACGGGCAACCTGCCCATCGTCCTGGGGGAGTTGGGCCCCACCGCCGGAGTCATCGGCGCGGCCCGCCTCATCAGCGACCACCTGTTCTCACCCGCGTAGACCGGCAGCCCCACCGCACCCGCACCACGGCACTCGCTCCACCCGCGCACCCTGCACGGCCCGCACCCGCACCACCCGCGCGTCCCGCACCACCTGCGACCGCACCCGCACCACCCGTCTGTCCCGCACTCGCACCACCCGCACGCCGTGTACCACCGCACCCGCCCGTCACAGCAACCTCCACCCATACCCAGGCACCGTCAACGCCCTGCTCCGCCCTGCCCGAAAACGCCTGCCCCGCAAGGGGATCGCCCTGACACCGGCCCGAACGCCCGCCGAGGGGAATCCGCATGGCACCACAACCACCGCTGCTCAGCATGTCCGGCATCACCAAGTCGTTCCCCGGAGTCCGGGCCCTGGACGGCGTCGACCTCGACGTCCAGGCCGGCGAGGTGCACTGCCTGCTCGGCCAGAACGGCGCCGGTAAGTCCACCCTGATCAAGGTGCTGGCCGGCGCCCACCAGCCCGACACCGGCACCATCCGCTGGCGCGGCGAGGACGTCACGCTGCGCTCGCCGATCGCCGCCATGCGCCTCGGTATCGCCACCATCTACCAGGAACTCGACCTGGTGGAACACCTGTCGGTCGCCGAGAACGTCCACCTCGGCCATGAACCGACCGCCGCCGGGTTCGTCGTACGCGCCAAAGCCGCCAAGTCGTCCACGGCCCAGCTGCTGAAGCGGCTCGGACACCCCGAGATCGACCCGGGTCGTCTGGTCGGCGAACTCTCCGCCGCTCACCAGCAGATCGTGTCCATGGCGCGGGCGCTCTCCCACGACGTACGGCTCATCGTGATGGACGAGCCGTCCGCCGCACTCGACCCGGACGAGGTCGACAACCTCTTCCGCATCGTCGGCGACCTGACCGCCGACGGCGTGGCCGTCGTCTACATCTCGCACCGGCTCGAGGAGATCCGCCGCATCGGCGACCGGGTGACCGTACTGAAGGACGGCCGTGCCGTCGCCGGCGGGCTGCCCGCCGAGTCGACGCCGACCCGCGAGGTCGTCGCGCTGATGACCGGACGCAACGTCGAGTACGTCTTCCCCGAGCGGCCCGCCGTCGCGCCGGACGGCGAACCGGTGCTCACCGTCGAAGGGCTCTCCCGCGCGGGCGAGTTCGCCCCGCTCGACCTCCAGGTGCGCCCCGGGGAGATCGTGGGGCTGGCGGGACTCGTCGGCTCCGGACGCTCCGAGGTCCTGGAGACCATCTACGGCGCCCGCAAACCGGACACGGGCCGGGTGACCGTCGACGGCCGCCCCCTGAAGCCGGGCAGCGTACGGGCCGCCGTGCGCGCCGGACTCGGGCTCGCCCCCGAGGAACGCAAGGCGCAGGCCCTGCTGATGCTGGAGTCCGTCACCCGCAATGTGTCGGTCTCCTCCATGTCCCGCTTCGCGAAGGCCGGCTGGATCGACCGCGGCGCCGAACTGGGGGCGGCGCGCGCGGCGGTCCGCGAACTCTCGCTGCGGCCCGACAACCCGGACGTGCCCGTGCGCACCCTGTCCGGCGGCAACCAGCAGAAGGCCGTTCTCGCCCGCTGGCTGCTGCGCGGCTGCCGGGTGCTGCTGCTCGACGAACCCACCCGGGGCGTCGACGTCGGCGCCCGCGCCGAGCTCTACGCGGTCGTCCGCCGGCTGGCGGACGAGGGCCTCGCCGTACTGCTGGTCTCCAGCGAGGTGCCCGAGGTGCTCGGCCTCGCCGACCGCGTCCTGGTGCTGCGTGAGGGCCGCGTCGTGCACGAGGCCCCCGCCCGCGACCTCGACGAACACCGCGTACTCGACCTCGTGATGGAAGGAAGCCCGGCGTCATGACGCAGCACGTGTCCCCGCCGCGGGACGGCACCGGCAAGGCGGCACCACTGGAGGGACCGCCCGCCTGGCGGGTCCGGTTGGGCCGCGCCGACGTCCGCACCCTCACCCTGCTCGGCGTGCTCGCCGCACTTGTCATCATCGGCGGCGTCACCCAGCCCGACGCGTTCCTCGACACCCGCAACCTCCAACTGGTGCTCACCCAGGCGTCCGTGATCGGCGTCGTCACCGTCGGCATGACCTTCGTCATCGTCTCCGGCGGCATCGACCTGTCCGTCGGCGCCATCGTCGCCCTCTCCTCGGTGTGGGCGACGACGGTCGCCACCCAGGAGTTCGGGTTCTTCGGCATCCTGTTCACGGCGATCGTGGTCGGAGTGGGCTGCGGACTGGTCAACGGGGTGCTCATCGCCTTCGGCCAGATGGTCCCGTTCATCGCCACCCTCGCCATGCTGGCCTCGGCGCGCGGCCTCGCGCTCCAGATCACGGACGGCCGCACCCAGGTCGTCACCGTCCCCGGCGTCCTCGACCTCGCCGAGCGAGACTCGTACGTGCTCGGCGTACCCCCGCTGGTCATGGTCTTCGCGGCCGTCACCGTCATCGGCTGGCTGGTGCTCAACCGGACCACCTTCGGCCGCCGCACCGTCGCCGTCGGCGGCAACGCCGAGGCCGCCCGGCTGGCCGGCATCGACGTCCGCCGCCAGCGCCTCTACCTCTACCTGCTGTCCGGGCTGTGCTGCGGCATCGCGGCCTTCCTGCTGGTGGCCCTCGCCGGTTCCGGCCAGAACACCAACGGCAACCTCTACGAACTCGACGCCATCGCCGCCGCGATCATCGGCGGCACCCTGCTGACCGGCGGCCGGGGTCACATCCTCGGCTCCGTGCTCGGCGTCCTGATCTTCACCACCATCACCAACATCTTCGCCCTGAACAACCTCGAGACCGCCGTCCAGCAGATCGCCAAGGGCGCGATCATCGTCGCCGCCGTGCTGGTCCAGCGCCGTACCGCAAGCACGCACTGAGGAAAGGGTCCACCGTCATGACGAACCTCACGAGCCGCAGAGGGCTGCTCTTCGGAGCCGCCGCCGTGTCCGCCGGTGCCGTCCTCACCGGGTGCACGAGCAACGACCCGGACGACGGCGACGACAAGGCCGCGGACACGCAGCCCGCCGCGGACGACAAGCCCGGCAAGCCCGTCACCATCGGCTACGCCGGCCCGCAGGCCGACCACGGCTGGCTCAACGCCGTCAACGACCAGGCCAAGAAGCGCGCCGAGAAGTACTCCGAGATCACCATGGAGATCACCGAGGGTTCCAACGACACCGCGCAGCAGATCGGCCAGATCGAGACCCTCATCAACAAGAAGGTCGACGTCCTGGTCATCCTGCCGGCCGACGGCAAGGCCCTCACCCAGATCGGCCTGAAGGCGATGCGGGCGGGCATCCCCGTCGTCAACCTCGACCGGATCTTCAACAGCCCGCAGGCATACCGCTGCTGGGTCGGCGGCGACAACTACGGCATGGGGCTCAACGCCGCCCACTACATCGGCGAGAAGCTCAAGGACAAGCCGGACGCCAAGGTCATCGAGCTGGCCGGCATCGACAACCTGGAACTGACGCAGCAGCGCACCCAGGGCTTCGACGACGGCCTGAAGAACTATCCGAACATCAAGAAGGTGGCCCGCCAGGCCGCCGAGTTCACCGTCGAGTCCGGCCAGGCAAAGATGGCCCAGCTGCTCCAGGCCCAGTCGGACTTCGACGCCCTGTGGAACCACGACGACGACCAGGGCGTGGGTGCCCTGCGCGCCATCGAGCAGGCCGGGCGCGACGACTTCCTGATGGTCGGCGGCGCGGGCGCGCTCTCCGCGTTCGAGGCCATCAAAGCCGACAGCGGCGTCCTCAAGGCCACCGTCCTGTACCCGCCGACGATGGCGGCGTCCGCGATCGACCTGGCCCGCGCCCTCGGCCAGGGCAAGGGCATCGGCGGCCTCGCCGAGTTCGAGATCCCGTCGTCGGTGACCTGCTACTCGGCCGTCGTCGACAAGGAGAACGTGGACCAGTACATGCCCACCGGCTTCAAGTGAGGGGCCCCGCCCCACGGGCCTGACCAGCCCACCGGGCGGGGGCCGCCCCCGCCCGCCACGACGACGAGGAGGACATCCGAATGGCACAGCCGCAAGCGTCCGACGGGGCGGAGACGGGGAAGCCACCGCTGCGCATCGGCATGGTCGGTTACGCCTTCATGGGCGCCGCCCACTCCCAGGGCTGGCGCACCGCGGGACGCGTCTTCGATCTGCCGCTGCGCCCCGAGATGGCGGTGATCTGCGGCCGGGACGCCGACGCCGTCCGCGCGGCGGCCGACCGGCACGGCTGGGCGGGCACCGAGACCGACTGGCGCGCCCTGGTCGAACGGGACGACGTCGACCTCGTCGACATCTGCACCCCCGGCGACAGTCACGCCGAGATCGCCCTCGCCGCACTCGCCGCCGGCAAGCACGTGCTGTGCGAAAAACCCCTCGCCAACACCGTGGAAGAGGCCGAGGCCATGGCCCGTGCCGCCGAAGAGGCCACCGCACGCGGTCAGTTGGCGATGGTCGGTTTCAACTACCGCCGGGTCCCCGCGACCGCGCTGGCCCGGCGGATGGTGGCCGAGGGCCGGCTCGGCACGCTGCGGCACGTGCGGGTCGCCTATCTGCAGGACTGGCTGGTGGACCCGGAGTTCCCGCTGACCTGGCGGCTGCGCCGCGAGCACGCCGGCTCCGGTTCCCTCGGCGACCTCGGCGCGCACATCGTCGACCTGGCCCAGTACCTGGCCGGCGAGCGGCTGGCGGGCGTCTCGGCGCTCACCGAGACGTTCGTACGGGAGCGGCCGCTGCCCACCGGGCCCAGCAGCGGTCTGGCCGCCGTCTCCGCGGTCGGCACCGGACAGGTCACCGTCGACGACGCCGCCCTGTTCACCGGACGGTTCGCCTCCGGCGCCCTCGCCTCCTTCGAGGCCACCCGGTACGCCACCGGACGCAAGAACGCCCTGCGCATCGAACTCAACGGCGAGCGCGGCTCGTTGGCCTTCGACCTGGAGCGGCTCAACGAGCTCGAGTACCACGACGGCACCGAGCCCGCCACGCACGGCGGGTTCCGCCGCATCCTCGTCACCGAACCCGAGCACCCCTACCTCGAGGCATGGTGGCCGCCGGGCCACGGCCTGGGCTACGAGCACACCTTCGTGCACCAGGCCCGCGACCTGGTCCACGCGGTCGCCGAGGGCCGTGCGCCCGAACCCTCCTTCGCCGACGGGCTCCAGGTGCAGCGCGTCCTCGCGGCGGTGGAGGAGAGCGCCGAGAAGAACTCCGTCTACACATCGATCGCCGCCTGAGAGGGACGGATACGCATGCCGCGCAACTTCACGCTGTTCACCGGCCAGTGGGCGGACCTGCCGCTGGAGGAGGTCTGCCGACTCGCCCGCGACTTCGGCTACGACGGCCTTGAACTCGCCTGCTGGGGTGACCACTTCGAGGTGGACAAAGCCCTCGCCGACCCGGCGTACGTCACCGGACGCCACCAGCTCCTGGAGAAGTACGGCCTGAAATGCTGGGCGGTCTCCAACCACCTGGTCGGGCAGGCGGTGTGCGACGCCATCATCGACGAACGCCACCAGGCCATTCTGCCCGCCCGCATCTGGGGCGACGGCGACGCCGAGGGTGTACGGCAGCGGGCCGCCGCCGAGATCAAGGACACCGCGCGTGCCGCGGCCCTCCTCGGCGTCGACACCGTGATCGGCTTCACCGGCTCCGCCATCTGGCATCTGGTCGCCATGTTCCCGCCCGCCCCCGAGTCGATGATCGAACGCGGCTACGAGGACTTCGCCGAGCGGTGGAACCCGATCCTGGACGTCTTCGACGCCGAGGGCGTGCGCTTCGCGCACGAGGTCCACCCCAGCGAGATCGCCTACGACTACTGGACGACCGTACGCGCCCTGGAGGCCGTCGGCCACCGGCCGGCGTTCGGGCTCAACTTCGACCCGTCCCACTTCGTGTGGCAGGACCTCGACCCGGTCGGCTTCCTGTGGGACTTCCGCGACCGGATCTACCACGTCGACTGCAAGGAGGCCCGCAAGCGCCTCGACGGCCGCAACGGCCGCCTCGGCTCCCATCTGCCGTGGGGCGATCCCCGGCGCGGCTGGGACTTCGTCTCCGCCGGCCACGGCGACGTCCCCTGGGAGGACGTCTTCCGCATGCTGCGCTCCATCGACTACCAGGGTCCCGTCTCCGTCGAATGGGAGGACGCCGGCATGGACCGGCTGCAGGGCGCCCCCGAGGCGCTCACCCGCCTCAAGGCGTTCGACTTCGACCCGCCCAGCGCTTCCTTCGACGCCGCGTTCAACAGCTGACCCGAGCCGGCCACAGGTCGGGGACGGGGACCGGGACAACCGCCGGTCCCCGGGTCCGGCCTGCCCGTATCCCGCTTTGTCCTGAGTTGGGAAAAAGTTCAACAGGTCCTGGTCCAAGGGGTGTCGGCCCCGATGGAAGGCGGTTACCGTCCCTGAAGTGTTCAGGACACCCACGCCTCCGGGGTGACGGCGCACCCCGGCGCCCGCACGCACCGCTTGCCCACGCACCCGTTCCGTACGGCCCCACCCCGTTCCCGGAGGGACTTCGTGCACAGAACCAGACTCAAATCCGCCCACGCCTCACAGCGCCCCAGACTTCGTACCGGCCTTGCCCTGCTCACCGGCCTGCTGCTGGCCGTCGGCGCTCCCGCGACCGTCGCCGGCGCCCACCCCGGCCACCCGGAACACGACGAACCGGCAGCCGCCGAGGGGCAGTTCCAGCAGGTGCCGCTCGCCAAGGGCGAACCCGAGACGGGCGAGCCGATGTCGCTCGCCGTGCTCCCGGACCGCAGCGTCCTGCACACCGCCCGCGACGGCACACTGCGCCTCACCGACCAGGGCGGCGTCACCAAGGTGGCCGGCAAGATCCCCGTCTACACCCACGACGAGGAAGGCCTCCAAGGCGTAGGCATCGACCCGGACTTCGAGAACAACCGGGCGATCTACCTCTACTACGCCCCGCCGCTGGACACCCCCGCGGGCGACGCCCCGTCGACCGGCACCGCCGCGGACTTCGCGAAGTTCGACGGCGTCAACCGTCTTTCCCGCTTCGTTCTGGGCGCCAACGGGACACTGGACCTGGCGAGTGAGAAGAAGGTCCTCGACGTCGCGACCTCCCGTGGCATCTGCTGTCACGTCGGCGGCGACATCGCCTTCGACGCCGACGGCAACCTGTACCTGTCGACCGGCGACGACAGCAACCCCTTCGAGTCCGACGGCTACACGCCGATCGACGAACGGGGCGACCGCAACCCGGCGTTCGACGCCCGCCGCACCTCCGGCAACACCAACGACCTGCGTGGCAAGATCCTGCGTATCAAGGTCGCCGAGGACGGCTCGTACACCGTCCCGGAGGGCAACCTCTTCGCCCCGGGCACCGAGAAGACCCGCCCCGAGATCTACGCGATGGGCTTCCGTAACCCGTTCCGGATGAACATCGACAAGCCGACCGGCACCGTCTACGTCGGTGACTACGGCCCCGACGCGGGCGCCGCCGACCCGGACCGCGGCCCCGCGGGACAGGTCGAGTTCGCCAAGGTGACGAAGGCCGGCAACTTCGGCTGGCCGTTCTGCACCGGCGACAACGACGCCTACAACGACTACGACTTCGCCACCGGCGCCTCCGGACCGAAGTTCGACTGCGCCGCCCCGAAGAACACCTCGCCGCACAACACGGGCATCGAGGACCTGCCCCCCGCGCAGACCGCCTGGATCCCCTACGACGGCGCCTCCGTCCCCGAGTTCGGCACCGGCTCCGAGTCCCCGATGGGCGGCCCGGTCTACCGCTACGACCCCGAGCTCGACTCCTCGGTGAAGTTCCCCGAGGCGTACGACGGCGACTTCTTCGCCGGTGAGTTCGGCCGCCGCTGGATCAAGCGGATCGAGCAGAACGAGGACGGCACGGTCGCGAAGATCAACGACTTCCCGTGGACCGGCACCCAGATCATGGACATGGAGTTCGGCCCCGACGGCGCGCTCTACGTCCTCGACTACGGACTCTCCTGGTTCCAGGGCGACAAGGACTCCGCGCTGTACCGGATCGAGAACGCCGAGGACGGCTTCTCCCCGATCGCCGGCGTCAGCGCGGACAGGACGTCCGGCGCGGCGGGCCTGAAGGTCAAGTTCACCGGCACCGCGAACGACGCCGACTCCCCGGACCTCACCTATGCCTGGGACTTCGGCGACGGCACCAAGGGCGAGGGACTCACCCCCACCCACAAGTACAAGAAGGTCGGCACCTACACCGCCACCTTCACCGCGACGGACCCCGAGGGCAACACCGGCAGCGCCAGCACCCGGATCGTCGTCGGCAACACCGCGCCCACGGTGAAGATCACGGTGCCGGGCAACGGCAGCCTCGCGCCCTTCGGGCAGCCCGTCCCGTTCAAGGTGACCGTCACCGACCCCGAGGAGACGATCGACTGCTCCAAGGTCAAGGTCGCCTACAGCCTCGGCCACGACTCCCACGCCCACGAGCTCACCAGCGAGATGGGCTGTGAAGGCACCCTCAACCCGCCGGCCGGGGACGGCGGTCACGACCCCAACGCCAACATCTACGGTGTCGTCGGCGCCAGTTACACCGACGGCGGGGCCAATGGCCAGGAGGCCCTGACCGGCACCGCCCGCACCGTGATCCAGCCGCTGCACCGCCAGGCCGAGCACTTCGGCGCCCAGTCGGGTGTGAACATCTTCGACAAGGCCGAGGCCAACGGCGGCAAGACCGTCGGCGACATCAACGACGGCGACTGGATCTCCTTCAGCCCCTACCTGTTCAAGGGCCAGAAGAAGCTGACCGTACGCGCCTCCTCCGGCGGCTCCGGCGGCTACATCGAGCTGCGCACCGGCTCGCCCACCGGCAAGCTGCACGGCTCGGCGTACATCCCGCCGACCGGCAGCTGGGAGACGTTCCAGAACGTCGACGTGCCGCTGCGGTCCCTGCCGAAGAAGACCACCGAGATCTACCTGGTCTTCCGCGGCGGTGACGGCGCCCTGTACGACGTGGACGACTTCGAGTTCTCCACCGAGCCGTTCAAGAAGGGCAAGAAGGTCCTGGTCTTCTCCAAGACCGCGGGCTTCCGGCACGACTCCATCCCCGAGGGCATCGCCGCCCTCAAGGAACTCGGCGCCCCGGCCGGCATCTCGGTCACCGCGACCGAGGAGGCCCGGCAGTTCACCACCACCAACCTCGCCAAGTACGACGCGGTCGCCTTCCTGTCCACCACCGGTGACGTCCTGAACGCCGAGCAGCAGGCGGCGTTCGAGAACTACGTCAAGAACGGCGGCGGCTACATGGGCATCCACGCCGCCGCCGACACCGAGTACGACTGGGAGTTCTACGGCGGACTCGTCGGCGCCTACTTCGACTCGCACCCGGCCATCCAGAAGGCCACCGTGCGCGTCCACGACCACGACCACCCGTCCACCGCGCACCTGGACGACGCCTGGGAGCGCACCGACGAGTGGTACAACTACCGCACCAACCCGCGTGAGCAGGCCAAGGTCCTCGCCACCCTCGACGAGACCACCTACTCCGGCGGCACCATGAAGGGTGACCACCCGATCGCCTGGTGCCAGAGCTACGGCGGCGGCCGCTCCTTCTACACCGGCGGCGGCCACACCAAGGAGTCGTACGCCGACGAGGCCTTCCGCAACCATCTGCTCGGCGGTCTGCGGTACGCCACCGGCCAGGTGAAGGCGGACTGCAAGCCGGACAAGGGCTACCGCGAGATCTTCAACGGCCAGACCCTGGACGGCTGGAAGCAGGCCGGCCCCGGCAAGTTCGACGTGAAGGACGGCACCCTGCAGTCCGAGGGCGGCATGGGCCTGCTCTGGTACCAGGCCAAGGAGCTGACGTCGTACTCCCTCAAGCTCGACTGGAAGATGCGGGGCGACGACAACTCCGGGATCTTCGTGGGCTTCCCGGCCTCCGACGACCCCTGGTCCGCGGTGAACAAGGGCTACGAGATCCAGATCGACGCCACGGATGCCGTGGACCGCACCACCGGTGCGGTCTACTCCTTCAAGTCGGCGGACATCAAGGCCCGGGACCAGGTGCTGCGGCCACCCGGCCAGTGGAACTCCTACGAGATCAGGGTCAAGGGCGAACGCCTCCAGGTGTTCCTCAACGGAGTCAAGATCAACGACTTCACCAACAAGGACCCCGAGCGGAGCCTGACCGACGGCTACATCGGTCTGCAGAACCACGGCGCCGACGACCAGGTCTCCTTCCGCGACATCCAGCTGAAGGAACTGCCCTCCTAGGGCACCCCGCCCCCTGACCCGGGGGGCAACCGGAACGGCGGCGGGCGGAGGACGCCGGACCTCCGCCCGCCGTCCCGCCGGGCCCGCGCCCGGCACCCCGCTCGTCCCCCCACCGGCACTCGCACCAGGTTCGCGTACGACAAGGAGGCTGCCCATGTCCGCCGAACCGTCCCTCCCCACCACCTCCCCGGCCCCCCGCTTCGGCGTCTGGCTCATCGGCGCACGCGGCTCCGTCGCCACGACCGCGATCGCGGGCTGCGCCGCCGTTGCCGCCGGACTCCACCCGCCGACCGGCATGGTCACCGAGACCGCCCCGTTCGCCGCGGCCCGTCTCCCCGCGCTGTCGTCCCTCGTCTTCGGCGGGCACGACACCGTCGACTGCCCGCTGCCCAAGCGCGCCGAGCACCTTGCCGAGGGCGGGGTCCTGCCGCACGGCCTGCCCGCCGCCGTACACGCCGAACTCATCGCCGCGGACCGGGAGATCAGGCCCGGCGGACCGCCGCCCGGCGACACCGGGCGCACCCAGGACGAGTGGATCGACGTGTTCGCCGCCGACATCCGCGACTTCGTACGCCGCCAGGACCTCGAGGGCGCCGTCGTCGTCAACGTCGCCTCCACCGAACCGGCCCCCGCCGACGGCAGCCTCCCGCCCAGCTCCCTCTACGCGGCGGCCGCCCTGCGCGCCGGCTGCCCCTACGTCAACTTCACCCCCTCCACGGGGCTGCACCACCCGGCGCTCGCCGGACTCGCCGAGTCCTCCCGTCTGCCGTACGCGGGCCGCGACGGCAAGACCGGGCAGACCCTGCTGCGGTCCGTCCTCGGCCCGATGTTCCTGCAGCGCGCCCTCGCCGTACGCGCCTGGTCCGGCACCAACCTGCTCGGTGGCGGCGACGGGGCCGCCCTCGCCGACCCCGCGGCCGCCGCCGCGAAGAACGCCGGCAAGGAACGCGTCCTCGCCGACACCCTCGGCACCACCCCCGAGGGCGAGGTCCACATCGACGACGTACCGGCCCTCGGCGACTGGAAGACCGCCTGGGACCACATCGCCTTCGACGGCTTCCTCGGCGCCCGCATGATCCTCCAGACCACCTGGCAGGGCTGCGACTCGTCCCTCGCGGCGCCCCTCGTCCTCGACCTGGCCCGCCTGACGGTCCGCGCCCACCAGCAGGGCCTGACCGGCCCCCTGGCCGAACTGGGCTTCTACTTCAAGGACCCGGTGGGAGACGGCCCGTCCTCCCTGGCCGAGCAGTACACGGAGCTGAGGCACTTCGCCGAACGACTGCGGGACGACACCTCCGCCCCCGAGGCCCACCGGTGACCCGCCCGACGCCCGACGCCCACGACATACCCGCACGGGGCGGGCCTGTACAGGACGCTGCCGTGCAGGCCGACTTCCCGGGGGCGCGGGGAACCGCGCGATCAGCCCCAGCACACCCGCGCCAGACCGCGACGGTCGATACGCACGAGGTACCCGCAGAAGGCGACTCCGTGCAGGCCGATTCCCCGGGGGCGCGGGGAACTGCGCGAACAACCACAACGCACCCGCACAGGACCACGACGGGCCGCGCGACCGCGTGGGCGGAACTGCTGCGACTGCCCGCGTTGTTCACCGTCCCCGGTGACGCCCTCGCCGGCGCCGCCGCGGCGGGGGTGCGCCCCGGACCGCGCACGCTGCTCGCCGTCGGATCCTCCCTGTGCCTGTACGAGGCCGGCATGGCCCTCAACGACTGGGCGGACCGCGCCGAGGACGCCGTGGAGCGGCCGCACCGCCCGCTGCCGTCCGGCCGTATCCGGCCGGCCGCCGCCCTCACCGCCGCCGGTGCCCTCACGGGTGCCGGACTCGCGCTCGCCGCCCGCGCGGGACGCCCCGCGCTCACGGTGGCCGTGCCGCTGGCGGCGACCGTGTGGGCCTACGACCTCGGCCTGAAGCACACGCCCGCCGGTCCCGCGGCGATGGCCGCCGCCCGCGGACTGGACCTGCTCCTGGGTGCCGCCGCCACCAGCGGCGGCACCCGCGCCGCACTGCCCTCCGCCGCGCTGCTCGGCACGCACACCCTCGCGGTCACGGCCGTCTCCCGCAGGGAGACCACCGGCGGCTCGGCCCTGGCCCCGCTGGCGGCCCTCGCGACGACGGGGGTGCTGACCCGGCTGGTCGCCACCCACCGCCGTACCCGACTCCCGGCAGGCCGGCGGGCAGCAGCCGCCCCCGGCCTGCCGGGCTCCGGCCCCGCCGGCGTCCTCGCCACCGCCCTGGCCGCCGCCTACGCCGCCACGGCCGCCCGGCCCTACTTCCACGCCACGCTCAACCCGTCACCCCCGCTCACCCAGCGCGCCGTCGGCGGTGGCATCCGCGCCACCATCCCGCTCCAGGCCGCCCTCGCCGCCCGCTCCGGCGCGAGTGCCACCTCCCTCCTGGTCGCGGCCCTGGCCCCGGCCGGGCGGATGTTCGCGAGGAGGGCCGCCATGAGGAAGGTGAGCATCACGTGACCGCGAACCCGAACCAGAGCGCGAGCGGTGACGCTCGTGTCCCGGCCCCGCAGGCGAGCAGGGACGCGAGCGGTGACCCGGTCCGGGACATGGGCCGAGCCGCACGTACGGACACGCCCCGGGACGTCGGCCGGGGCGGACGTGCCGACGCGGCACGGGGCACGAACCCGCCCACCCCCCTCCGCTTCGGCTACGGCACCAACGGGCTCGCCGACCTCCGGCTCGACGACGCCCTCGCGCTCCTCGCCGACCTCGGTTACGACGGCGTCGGCCTGACCCTCGACCACATGCACCTCGACCCGCTCGCCCCCGACCTCGCCGCCCGCACCCGCAAGGTCGCGCGGCGCCTGGACGAACTCGGGCTCGGCGTGACGGTCGAGACCGGTGCCCGCTATGTGCTCGACCCCCGCCGCAAACACGGCCCCTCGCTCCTGGACCCCGATCCGGACGACCGCGCCCGCCGCGTCGACCTGCTCCTGCGGGCGGTCCGTGTCGCCGCCGACCTCGGCGCGCACGCCCTGCACTGCTTCAGCGGCATCGTCCCCGACGGCACCGACGAGGACACCGCCTGGAAACGCCTCGCCGAAACCCTCACCCCCGTCCTGGACGCCGCCGCCCGCGCAGGCGTCCCCCTCGCCGTCGAACCCGAACCCGGCCACCTCCTCGCCACCCTCGCCGACTTCCACCACCTGCGCCGCACGCTCGGCGACCCCGAGCCCCTCGGCCTCACGCTGGACATCGGCCACTGCCAGTGCCTCGAACCCCTCCCTCCCGCCGACTGCGTACGCGACGCCGCCCCCTGGCTGCGCCACGTCCAGATCGAGGACATGCGCCGGGGCGTCCACGAACACCTCCCCTTCGGAGACGGCGAGATCGACTTCCCGCCCGTCCTCGAGGCCCTCGCCGCCACCGGCTACCAGGGCCTGACGGTCGTCGAACTGCCCCGCCACTCCCACGCGGGCCCCCACTTCGCCGCCCACTCCCTCCCGTTCCTCCGCGGGGCCGCGGCGGCGCCCCCCCTCACACACCGCCCGGGCGAGCCCTCCGCCACCCGCTGAAGGGAGCCACACCCATGACGCAGCACGACGCCGGCCACGTCACCCCCGCCGGGCACGACCCCCAGGGCACCACCCCCGCCCACGTCCCGCCCACCGGTCTGCGTGCAGCCCTTACCGCCGAGCTCGACGGAGCCGCCCGCGCCTGGCTGGACCAGGCCCTCGACGAGGCCGCCGCCCACCCCGGCACCCACGGGCCCATCTCGGTGTGGGAGCTGCGCCTCGCCGAGGCCGGCCGCCGCTGCGGCCCCGCCCACGCGGACGCCGCCCGGGTCCTCGTCCTGCACGCCGCCCGCGCCGACACGGACGCCCTGAGACGGGTCTACTCCCAGGGCACCGCCGACGAACGCCGCGCCGTCCTGTACGCGCTGCCCCACCTCGTGCCCGGGCCGGACGCCCTCCCGCTCGTCGAGGACGCGCTGCGCACCAACGACACCCGGCTCGTCGCCGCCGCCCTCGGCCCGTACGCCGCCCGGCACCTGGGCACCCACCAGTGGCGGCACGCCGTACTGAAGTGCCTGTTCACCGGCGTCCCCGTCGACCGCGTGGCGGACCTCGCCCGCCGGGCCCACGGCGACGACGAACTCTCCCGCATGCTCGCCGACTACGCCGCCGAACGCACCGCCGCGGGCCGCACCGTCCCCGAAGACCTGCACCGCGTCCTGGCCCTGACCGGGACCGAGCCTGCCGCGCCCGGCACCGCCGACCCCCACGGCAAGGAGTCCTGATGCGCATCTTCGACCCCCACATCCACATGACCTCCCGCACCACCGACGACTACGAGGCCATGCACGCCGCCGGCGTCCGCGCCGTCGTCGAACCCTCCTTCTGGCTGGGCCAGCCCCGCACCTCTCCCGACTCCTTCCGCGACTACTTCGACGCCCTGCTCGGCTGGGAACCCTTCCGCGCCGCCCAGTACGGCATCGCCCACCACTGCACCATCGCCCTCAACCCCAAGGAGGCCAACGACCCCCGGTGCCTGCCCGTCCTCGACGAACTGCCCCGCTATCTGGTCAAGGACAGGGTCGTGGCGGTCGGCGAGATCGGCTACGACTCGATGACGCCCGCCGAGGACACCGCCCTGGCCGCCCAGCTCCAGCTCGCCGCCGACCACGGCCTGCCCGCCCTCGTGCACACCCCGCACCGCGACAAGCTCACCGGCCTGCGCCGCACCCTGGACGTGGTGCGCGAGTCCGCCCTGCCCCTGGACCGGGTGCTGGTCGACCACCTCAACGAGACGACGGTCGAGGAGGCCAAGGACTCCGGCGCCTGGCTCGGCTTCTCCGTCTATCCGGACACCAAGATGGACGAGGTCCGGATGGTCGCCCTGCTGCGTGAGTACGGCCCCGAGCGGGTCCTGGTCAACTCCGCCGCCGACTGGGGCAGAAGCGACCCGCTCAAGACCCGCAAGGTCGGCGACCTGATGCTCGCCGAGGGCTTCGGCGAGGACGACGTGGACCGGGTGCTGTGGCGCAACCCCGTCGCCTTCTACGGGCTCAGCGGACGGCTGGAACTGGACGTGACCTCGGCCGACGCCACGCACGAGGGCAACTCCATCCTGCGCGGCGGGGCGTGAGCCATGCGCTTCCGCCACCCCGACGGCTCCACCGTCCACCTCGCCTACTGCACCAACGTGCACCCCGCCGAAACCCTGGACGGTGTCCTCGCCCAGCTCCGCGACCACTGCGAACCCGTCCGCCGCCGCCTCGGCCGCGACAGGCTCGGCATCGGCCTGTGGCTCGCCAAGGACGCCGCACGGGCCCTCGTCACCGACCCGTCCGCGCTGCGCGGACTGCGCTGCGAACTCGACCGGCGCGGCCTGGAGGTCGTCACCCTCAACGGCTTCCCCTACGAGGGCTTCGGCGCCCAGGAGGTCAAGTACCGCGTCTACACACCGGACTGGGCCGACCCCGAGCGCCTGGAACACACCACCTCCCTGGCCCGCCTCCTCGCCGGACTCCTCCCCGACGACGTCACCGACGGCAGCATCTCCACTCTCCCGCTGGCCTGGCGCACCGCCTACGACGAGCAGCGCGCGCAGACGGCCCGTACCGCCCTGCGCACCCTCGCCGAACGCCTCGACGCCCTCGAGGAACTGACCGGACGCTCCATCCGTATCGCCCTGGAACCGGAACCCGGCTGCGTCGTCGAGACCACCCGTGACGCCATCGCCCCGCTCACCGCCGTCGCCCACGACCGCGTCGGCATCTGCGTCGACACCTGCCACCTCGCCACCTCCTTCGAAGACCCGCACACCGCCCTGGACGACCTCACCCGGGCCGGTGTGCCCGTGGTCAAGTCCCAGCTCTCCGCCGCCCTGCACGCCGAACACCCCCACCTCCCCGAGGTCCGTGAGGCCCTGGCCGCCTTCGCCGAACCCCGCTTCCTGCACCAGACCCGCACGGCCACTCCGGCCGGGCTGCGCGGCACCGACGACCTCGGCGAGGCGCTGGCCGGCGACACCCTGCCCGACGCCGCTCCCTGGCGCTCCCACTTCCACGTCCCGCTGCACGCGGCACCCGCCGCGCCCCTCACCTCCACGCTGCCCGTACTGAAGTCCGTCCTGACCCGGCTCGTCGGCGGCCCGCACCCGCTCACCCGCCATCTGGAGGTCGAGACCTACACCTGGCAGGCCCTCCCGCCCGAGCTGCGCCCCCGCGGGCGCACCCAGCTCGCCGACGGCATCGCCGCCGAACTCACCCTGGCTCGCGACCTCCTGACGGACCTCGGCCTCAAGGAACTCCCATGACCGGACCCACCCCCCTGCTCGTCCTCGACGTCGTGGGCCTCACCCCCCGTCTCCTCGACCACATGCCCCACCTCAAGACGCTCGGACAGTCCGGCTCCCGCGCCCCGCTCGGCACCGTCCTGCCCGCCGTCACCTGCGCCGCCCAGTCCACCTTCCTCACCGGCACCATGCCCTCCGAGCACGGCATCGTCGGCAACGGCTGGTACTTCCGCGAGCTCGGCGACGTACTGCTGTGGCGGCAGCACAACGGCCTCGTCGCCGGCGACAAACTCTGGGACGCCGCCCGCCGCGCCCACCCCGGCTATACCGTCGCCAACATCTGCTGGTGGTACGCGATGGGCGCCGACACCGACATCACCGTCACCCCCCGCCCCGTCTACTACGCCGACGGCCGCAAGGAACCCGACTGCTACACCCGGCCGCCCGCCCTGCACGACGAACTCACCGCGAAACTCGGCACGTTTCCCCTCTTCCACTTCTGGGGCCCCGGCGCCGACCTGGTGTCCAGCCAGTGGATCATCGACGCCACCCGTCACATCATGAGCACCCGCCGTCCCGACCTGACGCTCTGCTACCTCCCTCACCTCGACTACGACCTGCAGCGCTACGGCCCCGACGACCCGCGCTCCCTGAAGGCGGCCGCCGACCTCGACGCCGCCCTGGCCCCGCTGCTCGACGACGCCCGCGCCGAGGGCCGTACCGTCGTCGCCCTGTCCGAGTACGGCATCACCCGCGTGAACCGGCCCGTGGACATCAACCGCGCCCTGCGCCGCGCCGGTCTCCTCGAGGTGCACACGCAGGACGGCATGGAGTACCTCGACCCGATGGCCTCCCGCGCCTTCGCGGTCGCCGACCACCAGCTCGCCCACGTCTATGTGCGCCGCCCCGAGGACCTCGACGCCACCCGCGCCGCCCTCGACGGACTGCCCGGCATCGAGCAGCTCCTCGACGACGAGGGCAAGAAGGCCCACCACCTCGACCATCCGCGCGCCGGCGAGCTCGTCGCCGTAGCCGAACCCGACGCCTGGTTCACGTACTACTACTGGCTCGACGACGACCGCGCGCCCGACTTCGCTCAGCTCGTCGAGATCCACCGCAAACCCGGCTACGACCCGGTCGAGCTGTTCATGGACCCCCTCGACCCCTACGTCAAGGTCAAGGCGGCAGGCGCCCTGGCCCGCAAGAAGCTCGGTATGCGCTACCGCATGGCGGTCGTGCCCCTGGACCCCTCACCTATTCGCGGCAGCCACGGCCGCCTCCCCGCGAGCGACGACGACGGTCCGCTCCTCATCTGCTCCACCCCCCGCGCTGTCGGAGACCGCGTCGCGGCCACCGATGTCAAACAACTCCTGCTCCGGCTCGCCGGACTCGGCTGACGCACCCTCCGGTACGGCACCCGACATCCGACTACCGAGAGTGAAACACACGGCACTGACAAGGGCCGGTCCCGGCGGGACCGGAACCGGCCACGACCGAGAAGGCAGGCCCCCGTGACCCCGAACCCCGACCCCTCGCGCACCGAAGCCGCCGACACCCCGGACGAGGCACTGCGCCGTACCCTCGGCGTCGGCCGGCGCCGTTTCCTCAGCACCTGCACCGCCGTGGCCGCCGGAGCCGTCGCGGCCCCCGTCTTCGGCGCCGCCCCCGCCCTGGCCCACGGCCGGGACAGAGACCACGGCCATGGCCACGGTCAGGGGCAGGTGCTCGTCCCGGCGCACAAGCGCGGCATCATCCTCTACACCGTCCGTGACGCCACCGCCCGCGACCCGCTCGCCTCGGACCTGCCCTCCGGCTTCCGCGAGGTGTTCAAGCAGCTCTCCCGCCACGGCTACCGCCAGGTGGAGTTCGCCGGCTACAACCAGCACGCCAACGCCCCGGGCGGCGCGAGCCTGGAGTCGGTCGAGGGCGCCAGGCTGCTGCGCTGCTGGCTCGACGACTACGGACTGCGCGCCCAGGGCAACCACGGCTTCATCCCGTCCTCCTGGCCGCTGACCACGGCGGACAAGGACACCTTCAAGAAGCACCTCGAGATCGCCAACATCCTCGGCATGGACCACATGGGCACCGGTGGCGACCCCACCGGCAGCTCGTACCGCGCCGACTGGGACGTGGCCGCCGACAAGTGGAACGCCCTCGGCGCGATCGCCCACCGCGAGGGCATCAAGCTCTACACCCACAACCACGACAGCGCCTACGGCTTCCTGCTCGACGGCGGCCCGCTGGACGACCAGGGCCGGCCGACCCGCAGCTCCGGCATCCGCAAGCTGGAGTACTTCCTCAAGATCACCGACCCGAGGGTGGTCTGGCTGGAGATGGACATCTTCTGGGCGCACGTCGCCCAGTACAAGTTCCACACGTACACCGCCCACGACGGCTCCACCCGGAAGAACGTCTTCGACCCGGCGGGACTTGTCACCCGCAACAACCGGCGCTACCCGCTGTTCCACGCCAAGGACGGCGTCGTCAGCACCACCAACGGCATGGGCTACGACATGGTGCCCTTCGGCACCGGGGTCATCGACTACACGACCTTCTTCTCCCGGGTCGGGGAGCGGAACTACCACAACCCGATGGTCGAGGACGACAACTCCCCGAGCGCCACCGACCCCGCGCAGTCGCTGCGTGAGGCCAAGATCAGCTACGACAACATGGCGGCCCTGCGCAAGCGCCGCCACTGAGCCGGGCACGGACCGGGCGGCCCTTCCCGCGCGCTGCGGGAGGGGCCGCCCGGTCCGTGTGTGGGGGGGAGGCTCCGTCGGGTCAGCCCTCGCCGAGCGGCCGCGGGTTGGGCGTGACGTGCTTGTCCTTGGTGCGTCCCGGCGGATGCAGGAACAGTGCCACGATCCCGGCGAAGAGCGAGATGCAGCCCGCCAGGGTGAAGGCGCCGTTGTAGCCCCAGGCGCCGACGACCACGGCCCCCATGCCCGCGCCCAGACCGGAGACGAGCTTGGAGCTGTAGACCATCCCGTAGTTGGTGGCGTTGTTGTTCTCGCCGAAGTAGTCCGCCGTCAGCGCCGCGAACATCGGGAAGATGGCCCCGCCGCCGAAGCCCGAGACGGCCGAGAAGATGAGGAACAGTGGCAGGTTCTTGATCTCGGCCGACCAGATGATGCCGAACTGGGCCAGTCCCAGAATGGCGCACACGTACAGCAGGCACTGCTTGCGGCCGTACAGGTCGGAGAGCCAGCCGATGACGCCGCGTCCGGTGCCGTTGACGATCGCCTTCAGCGACATCGCGGTGGCCACGATGCCGGCCGCGAAGCCCGCGTCCTCACCGATGTCGACCTGGAAGGCGATGCCGAAGATGTTCACGCCCGAGGTGCAGGCGAGACAGAACCACATCAGCGCCACCCGGCCCGTCTGCCAGGCCTCCAGCGGGGAGTACTGCTTGACGGCCGGCGGGTTCTTCTCCAGCGAACGCCGGGCGCGCGGGTCGTCCGGCGGGTTCAGCGGGTCTATGGCGGCCGGCCACCAGTTCTTCGGCGGGTCCCGGAAGTAGAAGCCGGCGACGGCCACCATCGCGGCGAGGAAGAGCCCGCACGCGACCAGCACCCAGCGGAAGTTGGAGCCGTCCATGTAGCCGTGGAAGATGAAGACGAACGGCACCGAACCGTAGGCGAAACCGCCGTTGACGAAGCCGGTCTTGCCGCCCCTGCGCTCCGGATACCACTTGCCGACCATGTTGACGCAGGTCGCGTACACCATTCCCGCGCCCATACCGCTGAAGACGCCGAACCCGATGAACGCGAGCGCGACGTGCGGCGCGAACGCCAGCGACAGATAGCCGAGCAGAGTGCCGGCCGAGCCCAGCATCATCGCCCAGCGCGCGGGAAGCTTGCCGCTCTCACGCAGCCGCCCCGCCGGAAAGGCGACCGCGGCCTGGCAGAACACCCAGGCGGTCATCATCCAGTAGATGCTGCCGCTGGACCAGTTGTGGGCCTCATGGAGCGTGTCCTCGGCGGACGCGAACGCGTACTCGGCGGAGGAGATGCCCATCATGCCGATCCAGGGCAGGATGACCATCCACTTGCGCTTGCGCCCCATGATGTCGATGTCGGACTCGCCCACGCGGTAGACGCGTCCGTTTCTGTCGGTCACCTCCCGGTAGGCGGCGACCCGTGAGACATCGGTGGTTGTCATGTCGATTGCACCCCTAGCGTCGAAAGTTCTGGCCAGCGCCCCCTGTCCAATGCCTTTCGTGCGCGCGCGGGTCCCCGGGGCCGGCCGGCGCGCACCCGCCGGCCGGCCCCTCGCCGTCTCACGTCATGAGCCGCCCCCCAACAGGCCCGCGGCCCTCGCCCACCGGTACTTGGCGCCCAGTACGGCCACCGGTTTCTCGGTGGTGTACGGGTAGGCCACGACCCCGTGCTCGAAGAGGTACTGGCAGGCCTCCTCCACCTCCACGTCACCCGCGAGGGACGCCACCACCGGCTTCTCGATCCCGCGCTCCCGGAACTCGGCCACCACACTCGCGGTGAGTTCGGCGAAGACCATGGGAGGGGTGACGATCGTGTGCCAGTAGCCGAGCACCAGCGCGTGGATGCGCGGATCCTCCAGCCCCAGCCGGATCGTCGCCTCGTACGTCGACGGAGGCTCGCCCCCGGTGATGTCGACGGGGTTGCCCGCGGCGCCGAACGGCGGGATGAACTCCCGGAACGCCGCGTCCAGGTCGGCCGGGATCTCCATCAGCGACAGCCCGTTGTCCGTCACCGCGTCCGACAGCAGTACGCCGCTGCCGCCGGCCCCGGTGATGATCACCACGTTGTCGCCCTGGGGAGCGGGCAGCACCGGCAACGCGCGCGCGTACTCCAGCATGTCGTTCAGACCGGGCGCGCGGATGACGCCGGCCTGCCGCAGGATGTCGTCGTACACGGCGTCGTCGCCCGCCAGCGCGCCGGTGTGCGAGCCGGCGGCCTTCGCGCCCGCCGCCGTACGCCCCGCCTTCAGCACCACGACCGGCTTCTTCGGCACGGTCTCCCGCGCGGCCTCGACGAACGCGCGCCCGTCCTTGAGGTCCTCCAGGTGCATCGCGATGCACTCGGTGTGCGGGTCCTCGCTGAACCAGGTCAGCAGGTCGTCCTCGTCCAGGTCCGACTTGTTGCCCAGACCGACGATCGCCGACACGCCGGTCTTCGTCGTCCGCGCGAAGCCCAGGATGGCCATCCCGATGCCGCCCGACTGACTGGTCAGCGCCACCCCGCCCTTGACGTCGTAGGGCGTGCAGAACGTGGCGCACAGGTCCTGCCAGGTCGAGTAGTAGCCGTAGATGTTCGGGCCCAGCAGCCGGATGCCGAGCCGCTCGGCGATCGCCACGATCTCGTCCTGGAGCTCGTGCTCACCCGTCTCCGCGAACCCGGAGGGGATCAGGACGGCGTTCGGGATCCGCTTGCGCCCCACCTCCTCCAGCGCCGCGGCCACGAACCGGGCGGGGATCGCGAAGACCGCCACATCCACCTCACCGGGAACGTCGGTGACACTCTTGTACGCCTTGCGGCCGAGAATGTCATCGGCCCTGGGGTTCACCGGATGGATCTCCCCGGCGAAGCCGCCGTCGACGAGATTGCGCATCACGGAGTTGCCGATCTTGCCGGACTCGCTGGAGGCCCCGATCACCGCTACCGAACGCGGCTGCATCAGCCGCCGCATCGAGGTGAGGATCTCCTCGCGCGTATAACGGCGGCGCTTTTTCGGCGTCTCGGTGGAGAGGATCACACGGATGTCGGCGGCGACCGCGCCGTCCGCCGTCGCGATCACCGGGTTGAGGTCGACCTCGGCGATCTCCGGGAAGTCCGCGACGAGTTGTGACACCCGCCGGATCTGCTCGGCGACCGCCCACCGGTCCACGCCCGCCTGGCCGCGCACCCCCCGCAGGATCTCCGCCGAGCGGATCGAGTCCAGCATCGACAGCGCCTCGTCGGCGTCCACCGGTGCCAGCCGGAAGGTGACGTCCTTCAGCACCTCGACGAGCACCCCGCCGAGGCCGAACGCCACCACCTTCCCGAACGTCGGATCGGTGACCGCGCCGACGATGACCTCCTGCCCCTTCGGCAGCAGTTCCTGCACCTGCACGCCTTCGATCCGGGCGCCGGGAGCGTACGCGCGGGCGTTCTCGACGATCCGGCAGAACGCGGCGCGGACGTCAGCAGCCCCCTCCACTCCGACGATCACACCGCCGGCGTCGGTCTTGTGCAGGATGTCCGGCGACACGATCTTCATCACCACGGGCCCGCCGAACCGCGCCGCGTACGCCACGGCCTCGTCGACGTCCGCCGCCAGCTCCTCACCGGGCACGGCGATGCCGTACGCGTCGGCGATCACCTTGCCCTCGGGCGCGGTGAGCGCGGTGCGCCCCTCGGCGCGCACGGCGTCGAGCAGCGCGCGCACCTTCGGTGTCCGTTCCCCGGCCATCACCTCAGATCACCCCGTTCGACTTGAGCAGGCGCAGTTCCTCGTCCCCGAGGCCGAGTTCGCCTACGTAGACCTCTTCGTTGTGCTCGCCGAGCAGCGGGGAACTGCGTACGTCCACGGGGGAGTCGGAGAGCTTCAGCGGGCTGCCGACGGTGACGAACTCGCCGCGCTGGGGGTGCGGGACGGTGACGACCATCTCGTTCGCGACCAGTGAACGGTCCTCGATGATCTCCTTGGTGGACAGGATCGGCCCGCACGGGATGTTGTGCGCGTTCAGCCGCTCCAGCACCTCCCACTTGGGCAGCGTCGAGGACCACTCCTCGATCAGCTGGAACATCTTGTTCAGCTGGGGCAGCCGGGCCTCCGGCGTCGCCCACTCGGGGTCGTCGGCCAGCTCGGGCCGGCCGATGAGCTCACTGAGCGGCCTCCAGCCGACGGGCTGCACGATGACGTACACATAGTCGTTCGGGCCGCCCGGCGCGCACTTCACCGCCCAGCCGGGCTGGCCGCCGCCGGACGCGTTCCCGGACCGGGGAACCTCGTCGCCGAAGTCGTCGTTGGGATATTCGGCGAGTGGACCATGGGCCAGGCGCTGCTGGTCGCGCAGCTTCACCCGGCAGAGGTTGAGCACCGCGTGCTGCATGGCCACGTTCACCCGCTGCCCGCGCCCGGTGCGCTCCCGCTGGAAGAGGGCGGCGAGAATGCCGGCCACCACGTGCACACCCGTGCCCGAGTCCCCGATCTGGGCCCCCGTCGCCAGCGGCGGCCCGTCCTCGAAACCGGTGGTCGACATCGACCCGCCCATGGCCTGGGCGACGACCTCGTACGCCTTGAAGTTGGTGTACGGGCCGTCCCCGAACCCCTTGACGGAGGCATAGACGATCCGTGGATTGATCTCCTTGATGCGGTCCCAGGTGAATCCCATCCGGTCGACCGCGCCCGGCCCGAAGTTCTCGACCATGACGTCGGAGCGCCGGATCAGCTCGGTGAGGATCTCCTTGCCGCGTTCGGTCTTGGTGTTGAGGGTGATGCTCCGCTTGTTGCAGTTGAGCATCGTGAAGTAGAGGGAGTCGACGTCCGGCAGATCGCGCAGCTGCTTGCGTGTGATGTCGCCGGTGGGCGCCTCCAGTTTGACGACGTCCGCGCCGAGCCAGGCCAGCAGCTGGGTCGCGGAGGGGCCGGACTGGACATGCGTCATGTCGAGGACGCGGATGCCCTCAAGTGCCTTGGGGGTCATGGGCGTGCACCTCACTTGTACATGGTCTGGTTCATGGTTCCGGGGGCGTACGCGTCGGGGTCCACCCAGACGTTGATCAGCGACGGCTTTCCGGACTCACGGGCCCGGCGCAGGGCGGGGCCGATGTCGGCGGGGTCGCGGACCTCCTCGCCGTAGCCGCCCAGCATCTGCGCGAACCGGTCGTACCGGACGTCGCCGAGGGTGTTGCCGACCCGCTCGCGCTCCTTGCCGTACTTGGCGGCCTGGCCGTAGCGGATCTGGTTCATCGAGGAGTTGTTGCCGACGACGCCGACGAAGGGGAGGTCGTAGCGGACGAGGGTCTCGAAGTCCCAGCCGGTGAGGGAGAAGGCGCCGTCGCCGAAGAGGGCGACGACCTCCTTGTCGGGCCGTGCCTGCTTGGCGGCGAGCACGAAGGGGACGCCGACGCCGAGGGTGCCCAGCGGCCCCGGGTCCATCCAGTGCCCGGGTGACTTGGGCTGCACGACCTGCCCGGAGAAGGTGACGATGTCGCCGCCGTCGCCGATGTAGATCGAGTCCTCGGTGAGGAAGTCGTTGATCTCGCTGACCAGCCGGTACGGGTGGATGGGGGAGGCGTCCGAGCGCAGTTGCGGCAGCCGCTTCTCCAGCGCGGTCTGCTCGGCCGCCCGCAGCTCGTCCATCCACTCCTTGCGACGGGACGCGCCGCCGTTCACCCGTCCGGAAGCCGCCTCGGTCACCGATTTCAGCACCAGCCCCGCGTCGCCGACGATGCCGAGGTCGATGTCGCGGTTCTTGCCGACCGTGCGGTAGTCGAGGTCGATCTGCACCACGGTCGCGTCGGGGGAGAGGCGCTTGCCGTATCCCATGCGGAAGTCGAAGGGCGTACCGACGATCACGATGACGTCGGCGCCCGAGAAGGCGTACCGGCGCGACAGCTGGAAGTGGTGCGGGTCGCCGGGCGGGAGCGTGCCTCGCCCCGCGCCGTTCATGTACGCCGGGATGTTCAGCGTGCGCACCAGCTCGATGGCCGCCTCGGTGCCCCGGGTGGTCCACACCTGGCTGCCGAGCAGGATCGCCGGCTTCTCGGCGTGTACCAGCAGATCGGCCAGCTTCTCGACCGACTCGGGGTCGCCGGCCGAGCGGGTCGACGCCCGGTAGGCGCCCTGCCGCGGCACCCGCGCCTTGGACACCGCCACCTTGGCGTCCAGCACATCGCGCGGGATCTCCAGGAAGGAGGGGCCGGGGGCGCCGTGGTAGCACTCGCGGAAGGCCATGGACACCATGTCCGCCGCCCGCGCGGTGTCCGGCACGGTCGCCGCGAACTTGGTGATGGGGGTCATCATGTCGACGTGCGGCAGGTCCTGCAGCGACCCCATCTTGTGTTGGGTGTGCGCCCCCTGACCGCCGATCAGCAGCATCGGGGACTCCGCGCGGAAGGCGTTGGCGACCCCGGTGACGGCGTCGGTCGTTCCCGGTCCGGCCGTGACGACCGCGCAGCCGGGCTTTCCGGTGATGCGCGCGTAGCCGTCGGCGGCATGGGCGGCCACCTGTTCGTGCCGTACGTCGACGACCTCGATGCCCTCGTCGACGCAGCCGTCGTAGATGTCGATGATGTGGCCGCCGCACAGCGTGTAGATGCGGTCGACGCCCTCGGCCTTGAGGGCCTTGGCGACGAGGTGACCGCCTGAGATGACGTCCTGGGTGTCGTCGGGCATGGCGAAGTCCTTGTCCCTTCCTAGGGGGCGGGGAACGCTCTCGCGGTACATTGCATACAGTCGACGAATACTGTATGAAGCTTGTTATCCCGCATCCGATGGGTGGTGTCCAGGGGGTGCGCGGCACTTTTCGGTCGCCGGTCTCCAGCCTCTCCCCGGACCTTCCGGCGACGTCGCAGACAGGAGCCGAGATGGACCTGTACGAACACCAGGCAAGGGAACTCTTCGCGGAACACGGCATCGTGGTGCCGCGGGCCGAGGTCACCGACTCGCCCAAACGGGCACGCGAGATAGCCCGCGGGCTCGGCGGCCGCGTCGTCGTCAAGGCGCAGGTCAAGACAGGCGGACGGGGCAAGGCGGGTGGCGTCAAGATCGCCGCCGACCCGGCCGCCGCCGAGCTCACGGCACGTCAGATCCTCGGCATGGACATCAAGGGCCACACGGTCGGCACGGTGATGCTGGCCCAGCCCGTCGACATCGCCGAGGAGTTCTACGTCTCCTACGTCCTCGACCGCGCCGCCGGCCGCTTCCTCGCGATCGCCTCCGCCGAGGGCGGCATGGACATCGAGGAGGTCGCGGCGACCCGCCCCGAGGCGGTCGCGCGGGTCCCCGTCGACCCGGCCGAGGGGGTCACGTCGGCGACGGCGTCCCGTATCGCCGAGGCGGCCGGACTGCCGCCGCAGACGGTCGACGTGCTCGTCCGGCTGTGGGACGTCCTCGTACGCGAGGACGCCCTGCTCGTCGAGGTCAACCCGCTCGTGCGTACCCGCGACGGCCGGATCATGGCCCTCGACGGCAAGGTCACCCTCGACGGCAACGCCGTCTTCCGCCAGGCCCGCTGGGGCGCCGACGACGCGGACCACCACGACCCGCTGGAGGCCGCGGCGGCCGCGAAGGGCCTCAACTACGTCAAGCTCGACGGCGAGGTCGGCATCATCGGCAACGGCGCCGGACTCGTCATGTCCACCCTCGACGTGGTGGCGGGCTGCGGAGCCCGGCCCGCCAACTTCCTCGACATCGGCGGCGGCGCCTCCGCCCAGATCATGGCGGACGGGTTGTCGGTCATCCTCTCCGACCCGTCCGTGAAGTCCGTCTTCGTCAACGTCTTCGGCGGCATCACCGCCTGCGACGCGGTCGCCGACGGCATCGTCCGCGCCCTGGACACCGTACGGCTCACCAAACCGCTCGTCGTACGGCTCGACGGCAACAACGCGGCCCGGGGACGGGCCATCCTCGACGAGCACCGGCACCCGCTCGTCGAACAGGTCAGCACCATGGACGGCGCCGCGAGCCGGGCCGCCCGCCTCGCCACCACACCCTGAGGAGACCGGACGACATGGCGATCCACCTCACCAAGGAGAGCAAGGTCCTCGTCCAGGGCATGACCGGCGGCGAGGGCATGAAGCACACCCGGCGGATGCTCGCCGCCGGCACGAACGTCGTCGGCGGCGTCAACCCCCGCAAGGCCGGCCGCACCGTCGACTTCGACGAGCGAGCCGTCCCCGTCTTCGGCTCCGTCGCCGAGGGCATGGACGCGACCGGAGCCGACGTCACCGTCGTCTTCGTACCGCCCGCCTTCGCCAGGTACGCGGTCGTCGAGGCCGCCGACGCCGGCATCGGCCTCGCGGTCGTCATCACCGAGGGCATCCCCGTCCACGACTCCGTCGCCTTCACCGACCACGCCCGGCGCAAGGGCACCCGCGTCATCGGCCCCAACTGCCCCGGCCTGATCACACCCGGCCAGTCCAACGCCGGCATCATCCCCGCCGACATCACCAAGCCGGGCCGTATCGGACTCGTCTCCAAGTCGGGCACGCTCACCTACCAGCTCATGTACGAGCTGCGGGACATCGGTTTCTCCACCTGCGTCGGCATCGGCGGCGACCCCGTCGTGGGCACGACCCACATCGACTGTCTCGCCGCCTTCCAGGACGACCCCGACACCGATCTGATCGTCCTCATCGGCGAGATCGGCGGCGACGCGGAGGAACGCGCGGCGGCCTACATCCGCGACCACGTCACCAAACCCGTCGTCGGCTACATCGCCGGCTTCACCGCACCCGAGGGCCGCACCATGGGCCACGCCGGCGCGATCGTCTCCGGCTCGTCCGGTACGGCACGGGCGAAACAGGAGGCCCTGGAGGCGGCCGGGGTCAGGGTCGGCGCCACCCCCACGGAGACGGCCCGGCAGGTGCTCGCCGTCCTGAACGGCGAGGGCTGAGCCCTCTCCGCGCCCCATCCCCCTTTCTCTCGACTTCTCTCGACCGTGCACCGAGAGCGGAGCCAACCACATGCCACCCACCCTCACCCTCAAATCCGGCGCCTCCTGGACCGACGCCTGGCAGCGCTGCCAGGCCGTCGCCCCCGAGGCCTTCCGGGACGACCGCGTCCTCAACCTCTGGAACTCCGCCTGGCAGCCGGACGGCCGGGCACTGCCCGCCGTCAGCCCCGTCGACGGCACCCCCGTCGCGGGCCCGCCCCGTCTGGACCGGGTCACCGCCCGGCAGGCCGTGCGCGCCGCGCTCGACCAGCACCGCGCCTGGCGGCACGTCCCGCTGCCCGAACGCCGGGCCCGCGTCGCCGCCACCCTCGACGCCCTCACCCAGCACCGCGAACTGCTGGCGCTGCTGCTCGTCTGGGAGATCGGCAAGCCCTGGCGGCTCGCCCAGGCGGACGCCGACCGCGCCATCGACGGCGTGCGCTGGTACGTCGACGGTGTCGACGGGATGCTCGACGGCCGGGTTCCGCTGGACGGGCCCGTCTCCAACATCGCGAGCTGGAACTACCCGATGAGCGTGCTCGTTCACGCATTGCTGGTACAGGCACTGGCCGGCAACGCGGTCATCGCCAAGACCCCGACCGACGGCGGCGTCGCCTGCCTCACCCTGGCCTCGGCACTCGCCGCCCGCGAGGGGATACCCGTCACCCTCGTCAGCGGCAGCGGGGGCGAGCTGTCCGAGGTGCTGGTGCGGGCGCCCGAGGTCGGCTGCGTCTCCTTCGTCGGCGGCCGCGACACCGGCGCCGCCGTCGCCACGGCCGTGGCCGACCTCGGCAAGCGGCACATCCTCGAACAGGAGGGACTCAACACCTGGGGCATCTGGAACCACTCGGACTGGGACACCCTGAGCGCGGTGATCCCCAAACTCTTCGACTACGGCAAGCAGCGCTGCACCGCCTACCCGCGCTTCGTCGTCCAGCGCCGGCTCTTCGACGACTTCCTGGCCGCCTACCTCCCCGCGGTCCGCACGCTCAGGGTCGGCCACCCGCTCGCCGTCGAACACCCCACCGACCCGTACCCCCGGCTGGACTTCGGGCCGGTGATCAACGCGGCCAAGGCGAAGGAGCTCCACGACCAGGTCGCCGAGGCCGTCGACCGCGGCGCCGTCCCGCTGCACCGGGGCACGCCGTCCGAGACCCGGTTCCTGCCCGGCCAGGACACCTCGGCGTACGTCCAGCCGGTCACGCTGCTGAACCCGCCCCCCTCGTCGCCGCTGCACCACGCGGAGCCGTTCGGCCCGGTCGACACCATCGTCCTGGTCGACACGGAGGCGGAACTGCTGGCCGCCATGAACGCGTCCAACGGCGCGCTGGTGGCCACCCTGTCCACGGACGACCGGTCCACCTACGACCGGCTGGCCCCGCACATCCGCGCGTTCAAGGTCGGCCACGGCGTCCCGCGCTCCCGCGGCGACCGCGACGAACTGTTCGGCGGCTTCGGCGCGTCCTGGCGCGGCGCCTTCGTCGGCGGCGACCTCCTGGTCCGCGCCGTGACCCGGGGACCGGCGGGAGAACGCCTGCCCGGCAACTTCCCGGAGTACCAGCTCATGCCCTGACCCGTGTGACCGCCCGGACACCCACCGTGCGCCCGGCCCACCATGGCCCTCAGACACGGAAAACGCAGGTGAAAGGCACTGCGAAACCTTGGTATGGTTGTCCATGTCGCCACGGGGGAACACCCGCCGAGGCGACGGACACCTGGTCCGGGTGGCGGAATGGCAGACGCGCTAGCTTGAGGTGCTAGTGCCCTTTATCGGGCGTGGGGGTTCAAGTCCCCCCTCGGACACATCGCTCGATCGATGGCCCCCACCGTGTCGGTGGGGGCCATCGATCGTTCTCGTGTACGTCTCCGCATCGGCTCCTCGGCCCCCAGAGTGTCTCCGCGCAGTACCTTGTCCGTGGCCCGTCCGATGCCAGCGGTCGCTGACGCGGCCACAGCCCCTCCGACGATGTCTCCCAGGATCGGGATCCCCTTGGCGAGCGGGAGGAAACGTTCGGAACGTCTCGAATTGGTCTTGGTCCGCTGGTCAGCGGCAGGTACACGGGTGATGCAGAGTCCGTGACACGAGGTGGGGGCAGATGTCGGTGCGCTTCGGGGTCCTGGGCGTCGTCGAGGTGTGGCGGGGCGACGAGCCGGTGGACGCGGGTCATGCGCGGCAGCGCCAGGTGCTGGCCGTGCTGCTCATGGATGCCGACCGGGTGGTGCCGGCGGACGTGCTGGTGGACCGGGTATGGGGGGAGCGGGAGCCGAGGCGCGGCCGGGAGGCTCTCTACGGATATGTGTCCCGTCTGCGTCGGGCGCTGGCGCCCTCGGGAGCGGACATCCTCCGTGAGCAGGGCGGATACCGGCTCACGGTGGGGGCCGCGGCGGTGGACGCGCACCGCTTCCGTGAGCTGTCGGTCCGGGCTCGGTCCGTCCGGGTGGCGGACGGGGACGAGCGGCGGGCGGCGTTGTGGGAACAGGCTCTGGGCCTCTGGAGGGGTGAGGCCTTCGCCGGGGCGGACACTCCGTGGTTCAACGCGCAGCGCTCCCTCCTGGACCAGGAACGACTGGCCGCGCAGGGCGAACTGGTGGAGGCGCGACTACGGCTCGGCCAGCACGGCGCCCTGCTGGCCCAGCTGTCGGCCTGGGCCGAACAGGACCCGCTGGACGAACGGGTGTGTGGTCAGCTCATGCTCGCGCTGTACCGGAGCGGGCGGCAGGCCGACGCGCTGGAGTGCTACGAGCATGCCCGGCGCCGGCTGTCGGAGGAAATGGGGCTGGAGCCGGGCGCACGGCTGCGCCGGCTGCGTCAGCAGGTCCTCGTCGCCGATCCGTCGCTGGAGCTGACCGGTCCGGCGTCCGGAGTCACCGGCCCGCGGCCGTCGCCGGAGCCGGTCACCCGCGAGCGGACTCCGTCCACCACCAGGGTTCTGACCGACGATGATGCTCCGACGAGTGCCCCACTCGTGCGCAGTGCCGTGCCCGGTTCGGCCGAAAGGGCCTCGGGAGCACACCAGCGCGGGCGCAACTACCTCCCCCGCGACCTGCCGGACTTCATCGGGCGGGAAGACGAACTCGCCCGGTTGACGGCCGCCGCCGCGGACGGAGGCGCCGTCTACACGATCGACGGGATGGCCGGGGTCGGCAAGACGGCGTTCTCCGTCCATGCCGCGCATCAGCTTGCCGGGCGATTTCCGGATGGTGTGCTCTTCATCGATCTGCAGGGGCACAGCCCGGGAAAGACTCCCCTGACCGCCAACGAGGCTCTGGAAGTACTGCTGGGACAGCTGGAGATCGAGGTGCCGGGCGATGCCCAGGCCCACTGGCGGGCAAGGACCGCCGGACTGCGGCTTCTGCTCGTTCTCGACAACGCTGTCGACGAGACGCAGGTGCCTCCGTTGCTGCCGGCCGGCGGCAGTCTCGTGATCGTGACCAGCAGGGCCAGGCTGTCGGCTCTCGCCGGAGCAAGGCCCTTGTCGTTGGCGGTCCTGCCGGAGAAGAAGGCGACGGAGTTCTTCGCGCGCCTCGTAGGCGACGACAGGGCGGCCGCCGAACCGGACGCCGTGGCACACGTCGTCCGCCTGTGCGCGGGACTGCCGTTGGCACTGCGACTGTCCGGCGCCCGGTTGGCACACCGCACCGCATGGCCGATAGCCCATCTGTCCGGGCAACTGTCCAGAGAGCGTGAGCGGTTGCCGAAGCTGTTCGCCGACCGGGAGGTGGCGTTGGCGTTTCGCATGTCCCACGAGCAACTGGCGCCGGCCGACCGCACCGTCTTCTACGCTCTGGGGCGGCATCCCGGTATGGACGCGGACGCCGGGGTCATAGCGGCGATGGCAGACATGCCGACGGCCCGGGCCGACGACTGTCTCCAGCGACTGGTGGACGCGCACCTGGCCGAGGAAGCCGTCGTCGGCCGCTACCGGCAGCACGACCTCCTGCGCCAGTACGCCCGCGGTCTGTCCGAGGACCCGCGGATGATCGAGCGGATGCTGGACCACTACCTGGCCGCTGTCGTGGCCGCGACAGCCCGCCTTGACGACGGGAGAGGGGACGTCGAGACCGCACATGCCTGGTTGACGGCGGAGAAGAGCAACCTGCTGGCCGCGACACGATGCGCCGCGGCGGAAGGACACAGCGACTACGCCTGGCGGCTCGCCATCTCCTTCTGGCGTTTCCTCGGCCGCGACCTCGCCGGTGATCCGATCGAGTTGCTCGAACAGGGTGTGTCCGCCGCGAGGGAGGCGGCGGACGGCGGCGAAGCGATGCTCAACACGCTGCTGGCCCTGGCCCACTGGTCGGCCGGCCGTGTCTCCCTCGCACACGACCTGCTGACGGCCTCCGCGGGCACGGAGGAGGACACCGAGTTCCACGCGCACAGCCTCGCGCTGCTCGGTCTGATGCGACTGCGCGGCGGCGATCACTCCGGGGCCGAGGAATACGCGGAACGGGCCCACGCGGAACTCGGGAAACTCCCCGGCCTCTCCCCCCTGGGACTCGATGCAAAGATCATCACCTTCTGGATCCGCGGTGTGAACCGGGTGCTGAGAGCGGAGAACCAGGCGGCGCTGCCGTACCTGCGTGCCGCCCACGCAGGGTGCGAGGAGTTGGGACAGGCCAGTCCCAACGACCATGTGGTCACTGCCCTGGCCCGATGCCTCATCGCGTTGGGCGACCATGAGGAGGCCCTCGGCCACCTGCGCCAGGTACGAGAACTGCGGCATCGGATCCATGACAAGGAAGGCGAAGCCGAGGCGCTGACCCTCATGGGAACGGCACTGCGTGCTTCCGGGCACGCCGGCGACGCGCTGGAACTCCTGCGCGTCGCCGTCGCCCTGCTGGACGACGACACCCGGCTCCAGGCCTACGCACGGGTCGAACTCGGCCGGACCCTCACAGCGCTCGGACGCACGGCCGAGGCGATCGGGCAGTACGAGTTCGCGCTCATCGTCGCCGGCGAGGGACACCATCTCCACGAGCAGGCCCAGGCTCACGGCGAACTCGCCCGGACACTGGCCGCGACCGACCCCCGTACGGCCCGGCAGCACGACAGGACGGCTGCCGACATCCGCGTCCGGCTGGACCTGCACCATCCGCTGTCCCTGCCCCACCTGCGCCCCGCCGGCTGGTGACATCCGGCTCCGAACCCGGTGCGCTCCCTGAGCGGATTCAAGCTTCTCGGAAGGTTTGCCGACGCCGCGCCCGGAACTGTGGCCCCACGCTTCCGAACGTGAGGAGGCAGACCGTGCACCGAAAGCTGGGGCGGGAGGCTCGCCGGCCCTGTGTGCCGATCTCGCACCGGCTCAGCACCGTCCGCCACGCCGACCACATCGTCGTGCTGTCCGACGGGCGGATCGAGGAACAGGGCGATCACGAGGAACTCATGGCCGCCGGCGGCCGGTACGCCCAGCTCGAACCGATCCGGCATCACCTGCCCGGGTCATCGCCGATGACCCACCTCCAGTGAAGGGAAGAACTCCATGCGAGTACTCTCCCGTGCAGCGGTGGCCGTCGTCGGCGCTGCCGCGACCGTCCTGTGGTTCTCGACATCGGCCCATGCCGATGTGGTGGTGACCAACGGCTACTCCTGGGGCGGATTCATCCGGTACGGCGACAAAGTCTGGGTGGAGCACTACGAGCACCGCACGAGTTCCGTCGAGTGGTTCACGGACTACGGTCGCTCGGGTTCCTGCAGCGTGAGCACACCGGAGGCGGAGAAGACCTGCAACTACAACATGCGAGAGGAGGGAACGATCACTCTCTGGGTCTGCACCCAGGGTCCCGATCTGGGCAACGACGAATGCAGCGAGCCGGTGACCGATCGGATAGGCGACTGAGCCGTACGGTCGTGAGGCGGGACGGCCCGACGACCGCACCCCGCTCATCGGGACGGGCCGTTCCCCGGCCGGCCCACGCGGTGCCCGTCACCGCTCCCGAAGCTCCGCCTTGATGCAGCACTAGTCCAGCGTCGGGTCGCTGTCCAGCTTGCGCCGTTCCCGGCGATTGGGATGGCGGATGACCACTCCCGCCATGCCGCCGGACCCGGTGAGCCGGATCAGCGGAGTTCCCGGAAGCCGGTCGGGGGTGGTCCTGTCCTTCAGACCGCCGATGCCGGGATCCATGCCGCTGGTGTCCGCGGCCCAGGCCTCGGGGATGACGAGGGTGACGCCGGCTGTCTCCCCGTACGCCTCGACCGCGACCTCCGTGAGGCGGCACTCGACCCGGGTGAAGTCGACCTTCACACCCCCCAGGCCTCCGTGAGCGATCACGTGTCCGGGAACCTCCCAGCGACCGGGGCCTCGGGACGCGCCGTACAGGCCGCCCTTGAGCACCAGCGGCGGCAGGTCCTCAGTGGAACGCACCCTGGGCAAGTCGGCGGTCAGGACGGCCAACTCGGCGTAGGTTCTGGAGTTCAGTGCCTGCTCCAGGCGCGAATCCAGCTCTTCGAGGTCGATTCGCCCATCGGCTGCCGCATCGCGCAGTTGCTCCACCACTGCTTCCCGGTCGTCGTGGGAGGCGCGGAGCTCTCCCGGCGGAACAGGGAGCGGAGAGGGCTTCGGAGTCTGGGCCGTCATGGCCACAAGGATAAGCAGCCGGCGGATCGGGCGCGATGGTGGGTGAGTTGGGTTCCCTGGACGCAAGGCGTCGGGTTCGCGGCGGCCGGGGGACCGGGCTGTCGGTCAGCTGCCCTGGTAGATCGTGGTGCACAGCAACGTGGCGCCATCGTCCACCAGGGCGGCCCAGTAGCGCGTCTGGTCGCCTGCCACCCGGCGGCAGTTGTTCGCGTCGGCGCCCGCCGGGGCGCGGTAGACGCCTGTGACGTGCATGATCTGGTTGTACGGGACGGGCACCGGCTCGCGTCGACAGGCCACGGCCGTCATCAGGGCGAGGGAGATCGAGTCGCCGGACTGCCGCCCGAGAATGCAGTAGTTGGCGTGGTAGACGCGGGTGAGGCAGAGCTTCGTGGTGTCGCCGGTGGCGGCGGACCGGTAGCTCCAGTACGACTTCCCGTAGCCGGTGGGGCAGGCCGTGTTGATGGCGGTCACCTGGACCTGCGCCTGCTCGCCGGCGCAGGACACGGGGTCCGGCGGAGCGCCGACGCTCCAGTCGACGCTGGTCGTGCCCCCGCGACCCGTGTCGTAGACCGCCAGGCAGTCGCCGGCCGAGACGGCTTCGAACGCCTCTCCGGTGGGATCCGGAGTGGGTGTCGACGGCTCGGGGTCGGGCTCGTCGGCGCTCCCCTCACCGGTGCCGGAGTCATCGGTAATGCGGTCGGTCGGCGCAGACGTGCGCGGGCCGGGGCTGGAACTGGAGGGGGGCGAGTCGGCCAGCAGGTCCTTCAGCTCGCCCGCGTCGTTCAAGCCCAGCCAGCCCAGAATCGAGAGCACGGACGCGATTCCGCCGATCAGCGCCCACACCTTGGCAGTGGAATGGTCATCGGATGCGCCGGCCACCATGCCCTCCCCCCCAGCCGAGACTCAGGCGATATTAGCCGTTTTGGCGCCGCCGGGGGTCCGACTTCCTCGTCCCGCCCCTGTCGGCCCCCGCCCGGGCCCAGCGCGCATGGATCGGCGCCTGCTGGCGGGCCGGGGCGCCGCGCATCACCCTCGCCGTACGGGCCCGCGCGCTCCTCGCGGCCGTGTTCGCCGGCCGGTCAGGCGCGGTCGTGGAGCGTGACCTGGTAGCCGTCGGGGTCGGCGAAGGTGAAGGTCCGGCCGAAGGGGCCGTCGATCGGTGCGGAGACGATGCTGTGACCGTCGGCGGCGAGCGCGTCGTGGATGGCCTGGACGTCGGTGGCGTGGAGCCAGATCGCGGCGCCGATGCCGGGCTGGGCGACGGATGCGAGGTCGGTTCCGGGAACGATGTCGCGGACTGCGAACGCGATCGGCTTCGTGTCGAAGACGACGGCGTGCGGAGGGCCGGCCGGCGAGCGGACGAGGCCCAGGTACTGCTCGTAGAACGCCTGCGAAGCGTCGAGGTCGCGCACTTGGAGCGAGATGAAGTCGGGGCCGGTGGCGGGCATGATGATGCTCCTTCTCTCCATGTCAGTTTTCTGACACACGGCAATCTATGTCAGAATGCTGACATGAGTCAAAAAGGTGTCGGCGTCGATCTGGAGACGTCACTGGGCTACCTGCTCAAAGAGGCGTCGAGCGCCCTGCGCGCGGCCATGGAGGAAGTGCTGCGGCCGCTCGGGATGAGCGTGACGCACTACTCCTGCCTCGAACTGCTGGCGCAACGACCGGGCTTGTCGAACTCCGAGCTCGCGCGGGGCGCGTTCGTGACACGGCAGACGATGAGCGTGCTGCTCCAGGCCCTGGAACGGGACGGCTACGTGACCAGGCCCGCGGAGGCACCCGTCGGAAAGGCGCTCCCCGCGCGGCTCACGCCTCGCGGCCGACGGAGCCTCGAGAAGGCGAGCGCGGCCGTCCGGTCCGTCGAGGCCAGAATGCTGGCCGATCTCAGCGGGACCGAGCAGTCGGACGCGTTCCGCATCCTGCAGAGGATGATCCGTTCCCTGCGCGATGACGACGGGGGCGCATAGCCCATTCCGCGGCGCACGTCCCGTCGCGCCCGGGCAGGGGTCGAGTGCCCGCTCGCGCGGAGGGAGCGCTGGTGGCGGCGGGCGGGGTGTTCGTAAGCGGTACGGGGACAGCGGGCCGAAGTGGCGTGAGAGCCACGGTGTGTGTCTCTGGAGTGAGCCGTGAGTGACAGACGGGTGTGGTGCCTGCGGCGGGTTGAGGGGCGGGTGTCACTGTGCGGGTGGGTGAGGTCGCTGGTGACTACAACTCACGGTGAGGGCGAGACGGGCATCCTGCGGTGCTTCGGCCAGATGCTGCGGTCGCTGCGGACGAGCAGGGGGCTGACGCGGGCGGAGTGGGGAGCGAAGCTCAGCTACGGCGAGGACATGGCCACGTCGGTGGAGTGGGGGCGGCGGATTCCCCAGCCGGAGTTCATCGGGCGGTCGGAAAGCGGGTGGACGGCCGGGGCGCGATGGTGAGGGCGAGCACCGGGAGGGTTCGGGCCGGTGGTCGCGGGCCGCGGCGCTCAGCGACCGCTGTCCGGCTCGGTGTCGAAGGCCGCGAGGCCGTAGTCGTCGGACGAGTTGACCTGGACGACGAGGCCACCGGAGGCGAGCAGCCGGTCGGGGTGGTTCTGCTGGTAGGCGGTGGGAAGCCTGCTGGTCTCGGTCACGGTGCCGTCGGCCAGGGAACGGCGTCGTACGGTGAACAGCCAGTCGCCGAGGTCCTCCGTGTCCTCGCCCTCCACGGCGTACAGCGAGTCGCCCTGGATGCGCAGCGGGTCGAGTTCGAGGACCTCCTCCCGCGGCTCGGTGTGCCAGCGGACCTTTCCCGTGCCGAGGTCGATCGCCGCCAGCCCCCGGGCGGTACCGCCCGGCCCCGACTGCGCCTCCATCACCAGTACGTTCCGCCCGACGAGGGTCCCGGAGCGCCGCAGGGTGCCGAAGGACTGCTTGACCGGCAGGTCGAGCGGCTTCCCGCCCGCGGATCCGAGGATGCTCAGGTACACGTCACCGGACGGGTCGGCGTAGCGGGCCACGAGGGGCTCGGCCGCCACGACCTCCACGGGCGTGGCTCCGCTCCGTTCGACCTCGTGGGTGGCGCGGGCCCTGCCGGTGGCGAGGTCGAGTACGACGACGCGTCTGGTGTCGATGTCCTCCTGGTCGCACGTGTCGGACACGGCGATCGTGCGCACGCCGGGGACCACGTCGTCCACTTCGCAGTCCCCCCGGGTCCAGGGGTACGTCCAGACCGTCTTGCCGGTGGCCCGGTCCAGCCCGAGGACACCCCTCTCACCGGACACCACCATCATGTCGCCGGACACCGAGGCGACGTGCCGCGGGGCCTCACCGACCCGCCGGTGCCACAGCAGTCTGCCGGTGCCGGAGTCCAGGGCCGCGGCGACGTCACAGACGGCGGGCGAGGTGTAGGCCTTGCCGTACCTGACGAGTCCCACGCCGCCGCTGGTCGCCGTCCCGGCGTCCGAGGCCCCGCAGGGAACGAGGCCCTTGGCCGGCGGCGGGACGGTCCACTCGGAGGTTCCCGTGCGTGGGGCGAAGCCCCGGACGCCGGAGCCGTCGATGCGTACCAGTGCCTTGGGTGTCAGCCAGGCGCCCATGACTTCCGAGTCGACCTCGAAGACCCCGGGCTGCGCGGTCCACGCGACCCGACGGTCGCCCTTCGCGGTGACGTCGGGGAGCGGGTCGGCACCGTCGGCGGCGGGACCGATGCCGGGCCCCTTGCCGGTCGCGCCGTCCGTGTTCCGCTTCTCCCCGGCCAGGTCCGGCAGGTAGATGACGCCCGCGACGGCCAGCGCGACGACGGCCGCCGCGGCGGTGAGCGCCCGGCGACGGCGCCGCGCACGTTCCCCTGCGGCCGTCCCCGGATCCGGTCGGGAGCCGGCGACGGCCGGGGACGGCGGCGCGGGCGGCGCGATGCGGTACGACGTGGGCTCCTCGGCCGTACGGGCGGGGACCGGACCGGTGCGGACGGGTACGCGCGACTGCGCGGCACGGGCGGCGCCGATCACCTCGCGCGGAGTGGGCCGCAGCGCGGGGTTCTTGGCCAGGCAGCGCCGTACGAGCGCGGTCAGCTCCTCGGGCAGGCCGTCGAGTTCCGGTTCCTCGTACACGGTCCGGTACGCCAGCACGGCCGGCGGGCCCTCGCCGAAGGGATCACGCCCGGTCGCCGCGAACAGCAGCACGCCGCCAAGGGCGAAGACATCACCCGCCGGCCCGACCGGCTCCTCCGCGACGATCTGCTCGGGCGGCGCGTAGCCGAAGGTGCCCAGGGCGTGACCCGTGCCCGTCAGCTCCTCCGAGTCCACCGCTCTGGCGATGCCGAAGTCGATCACGCGGGGACCGTCGTCGGCCAGCAGTACGTTGGACGGTTTGAGGTCGCGGTGCACGATGCCCGCCGCGTGGATGACGATGAGCGCCTCGCCGAGCGCGGCGGCCAGCGAGCACAGCCGCTCCACGGGCAGCGGTCCGTCGCGGCGCACGGCGGCGCTCAGCGAGGGGCCGGGGACGTACTGCGTGGCGAGCCACGGCGTCTCCGCGTCGGCGCCGGAGTCCACCAGCGGCACGGTGAAGAAGCTCAGCACCTTCCCCGCCGCCTCCACCTCGCGGCTGAAGCGCCTGCGGAACTCCGGGTCGGCCGTGAACTCCTCGTGGATCAGTTTGAGCGCGACCCGGTGGCCCTCGGCGTCCTCGGCGAGGAACACCCGGCCCATGCCGCCCTGTCCGAGCAGACCGAGGATCCGGTAACCGCCCATCCGCTCCGGGTCCTTCGGCGCGGGCGTGGTCGTCCCCTCGTTCACGACCCGCTCCCCGAGGCTTTGAACATCATGATTCCCTTGGTCAGCAGGTTGTGTTCACCGGTCATCAGCGCGAGCCGGTCGCCGTACAGGCGGACGCCGCCGAACTCCGCGCGGTCCGGCAGCCGGGGGAGTTCCCCGGCCGCCGTCGGCGTGCCGTCGTCCAGCGCGTACCGGACCAGGGCGGTGGTTCCCGGCTCCGTCACGTGGACCACCAGGACGCCCCGGTCGTCGACGCCCGCGATCACCGGGGAGGAACCGTCGGGTGCCTGACGGTGCCAGCGGATCTTCCCGGTGCGGGAGTCGAGGGCCGCGACCCCGTCCATGCCGGTCTGCCGGAGGCCGTCCTGCTGGGTGAGGGTGACGGCGGTGTCGCGCCACCCGAAGAAGGCGGGGGTGAGCTGGAAACGGTTGCGGGTCCAGGCGCCGAGGGTGCCCTGGGGCTGGGTCTCGCGGAGCTGCGGACCCGGCTTGCCCTCGTTGCCGAAGACCATCATGGGGCCCTCGGTGTCGCCGATCGGTCCCGGCAGGCTGACGACCGGGGGTTCGGCCGTCTCCACGCGCGCCACGGGGACGTCGTCCGGGACGGTGGAGGTCCAGCGGACCCGGCCGTCGGCGATGTTCACCGAACGGACCGTCGTGGGACGGTTGTCGAGCCGGGAGTCCTCTGTGACGGGACAGGTCAGCGCCTCGACGACACTGGACTGCCCGACCGCCATCCCGTTGATCGCGCACCGGTCGCGGCTGCCCTCGTGCGACCAGGCGGGGGCGCCGTCGCGCAGGCGCCACGCGGTCACCAGGCCGCCGGTCATGACCACCACGCGGTCTTTGCCGATGTCCAGGACGTCCGAGTCGATGCCCGAGGTCGCGTACGGGTCGCCCGGCCGGCGGTGCTCCCACAGGGAGGTGCCGGAGGCCAGGTCCACCGCGACGACGCGGTCGCAGCCGACGGTTCCGTTCCGCTCGCCGTCCTCGTCCGCCGCGCCGAAGAGCACGGCGCCGATGCCGCCCGGTGCGGTGCGGGAGGCGGCGCAGGGGACCATCCCGGGTGCCGGCGGCTTCAGCGTCCACAGGACCCGGCCCGTGTCGGGGGACAGTCCCTGGACGGAGCGGTGTCCGACACGGGCGAGCACACGGTCGGTGAGCCACGCCTCGACGGCGTAGTCGTTGCCCCGCTCCGTCGCCTTCTCGTACTCCGCCTCGTTCGTGTCGTAGCGGATGATGGTGTCCTGCCAGGTCCGCGACCAGACGCCCCGGGGAACGGCCGGGCCGAGGGCGCTGACCGGTTCGGCGAGCGCCGGGACCGAGGGCGACGGCCGGGCCGACGCCCGGTCGTCGGCACCGCCGCCGTCGGACGGGCTGTCCTCGCCGCGCAGCGCCAGAAGGCCCGCGGCCAGGGCGCCCGCCAGGAGGACGGCCAGGACGCCGGCGACGAGCGGGAGCCGGCCGCCGCCCACGGGCCGACGAGCACGGGGGGACGCGGGCGTGGAAAAGGGAGAGGGACGGGGTGGCCGGCCCTGGTCCGGTGCCGGCGAAGACGGCGACGGTCCCGGGCCCAGCGGCACCGTCGGGGCCGAACCGGGCCGCGGTAACGGGGCGGAGCCGTCGAGCGCGCCCCTGATCCGGTGCGGAGTGGGCCGCTGTGCCGGATCCTTGGTGAGGCAGGAGACCAGCAGCGGCAGCAGCGCGGCGGGCACCCCGTCGAGATCCGCCTCCCCGGTCAGCGTCCGGTGGCCGATCCGGTGCGCGGGCCCGCCGCCGAACGGGGGTCTGCCGGTCGCCGCGTACGCGAGCACCGCGCCCAGCGCGAACACGTCGCCGGCCGGACCCACGCCGTCACCCGTCAGCTGTTCGGGTGCCATGAAGCCGGCCGAACCGACCATGAGACCGGTCGCCGTCAGCCGCGTCCCGTCCACGGCACGCGCGATGCCCAGGTCGATCACCTGGGCCCCCCGGTCAGGATGCAGCAGCACGTTGGACGGCTTCAGATCACGGTGCACCAGGCCCGCGGAGTGGATGTCCGTCAGCGCGCCGGCCAGCGCACGGCCGAGCTCCCGCAGCCGGTCCTCCGGCAGTGGGCCGGAGGACCGGATCTCGTCGGCGAGTGTCGGACCGGGTACGTAGACGGTCGCCAGCCAGGGCCGTGCGGCCTCGGTGTCGGCCTCGACCAGGGACACGACGAAGGGGCTGTCGACCTTGCGGGCGGCCGCCACCTCGCGCCGGAACCGCGCCCGGAAGCCGGGGTCGTGGGCGAACCTGGCGTGTACGACCTTCAACGCCACCGGGGGGCCGTCGCCCGCGTCCGTCCCCCGGGCGAGGTGGACCTCCCCCATCCCCCCTTCACCGAGCAGCCGTTCCAGGACGTACGGCCCGACACGGCGCGGCGTGGCGTCGTCCCCGCTACGCCGCTCCCTCTCTCCCTCACGCACGGCTCAGGCTCCCCCCGTCGCTCGTCGACGGGTGATCGTAGTCGCTTCCGTGTCATCCGGGGAGGTGCGGAATCCCGCCGGTACGGGGCGTACGGTCTCGCGACCGCCGCGACCGCCGCGACCGCCGCGACCGCCGCGACCGCCGCGACCGCCGCGACCGCCGCGACCGCCGCGACCGCCGCGACCGCCGCGACGGGCGACCGCCGGTTCCGCGGTCCTGTCGGGGTCTCAGGACCGCACGGGGCCACGGTCGCCCGTCGCGTGGCCGACGACGCGCTCCCGGGCGGAGCCGTGTGGCCGACCGGCCACGGCAGACGCGCTTCCGGGCGGAGCCGCGCGGCCGACCGGCACCGGACCCCGCCCCTCTGCGCCCGCGGGCGGCCGGACACACCGAGGCCCTCCGCGCCCGGTGCACGGGCGCGGAGGGCCTCGGCGGGCCCGCCGGACGGCTCAGGGAGCCGCGGTGGCGGCGGGCACCTCGTCGTGCTCGGGGCCGGTGACGGCCTCGCCCTCGTCGAGAGCGACGTCCTTCGTCTCCTTGCCCAGCAGCAGTGCGACCAGGGTCAGCAGAGCCATCGAGGAGAGGTAGACGCCGACCAGCCACGGCGAGCCGTCGCCGGCCTCCCACAGGGCCACCGCTATGAACGGGGCGACGGCCGCGCCGAGGATCGAGCTGACGTTGTACGAGATCCCGGAGCCCGTGTACCGCACGCTCGTCGGGAAGAGCTCCGGGAGCAGCGCGCCCATCGGGCCGAACGTCATGCCCATCAGGGTGAAGCCGAGCACCAGCCACAGCACCACACCCAGCGTGCCCAGGCCGATCAACGGCACCCACACCAGCCCGAACACCAGGATGCCCGCGGTGACCAGGATCAGCGTGAGGCGCCGGCCGTACCTGTCGGCGAGCGGGCCGGAGACCAGGGTGAACACGGCGAAGAACAGCACACCGAAGATCATCATCAGGACGAAGGTCGTGTAGTCGTACCCCAGGCCGGGTACGGCGGCGTCCTCGGCCGTACGGCCGTAGCTCAGCGAGAACGTGGTCATCAGGTAGAAGAGCACATACGTCGCCAGCATGAAGAACGTGCCGAGGACCAGCTGCTTCCAGTGACCGCGCAGGACGGTGGCGAGCGGCAGCTTCCGCACCAGGCCGGCCTCCCGGGTCCGGGCGAACACCGGTGCCTCCACCAGGCGCATCCGCACCCACAGGCCGATCGCGACCATCACGGCGGAGAACAGGAACGGCACCCGCCAGCCCCAGTTCAGGAAGGCGTCCGAGGGCTGGGACGGGTCGGCGCCCGCCGACGACGGCAGCAGCGCGCCGATGATCAGGAACAGCCCGTTGCCGATGATGAAACCGAGCGGGGCGCCCAGCTGCGGGAACGTGCCGTAGAGAGCGCGCTTGCCCTTCGGGGCGTTCTCGGTCGCGACCAGGGCCGCGCCGCTCCACTCGCCGCCGAGCGCGAAGCCCTGCGCGAGCCGCATCAGCACCAGCAGCGCGGTGGCGGCCCAGCCGGCCTGCGCGTACGTGGGCAGTACGCCGATGAGGAAGGTGGCGATGCCCATCGTGAGGAGCGAGGCCACCAGGGTGCCCTTGCGGCCGAGCCGGTCGCCGAGGTGTCCGAAGACCACGGCGCCGATCGGGCGGGCGACCATCGCGGCCCCGAACACGGCGAACGAGGAGAGCAGCGCCGTGGTCGGGTCGCTGTTCGGGAAGAAGAGTGAGGGGAAGACCAGGACGGCGGCGGTCGCGTAGATGTAGAAGTCGTAGAACTCGATCGTCGTGCCGATGAGGCTCGCGACGAGGACGCGGGACCGGGAGTTGACGGGGGCCGGGCTGGCGGATGGTGCGGGCATTTCACGGTCTTTCCAGGTAGAACGGTTGCCCAACGATCCCAGACATCTCATTTATCAGGAACGCCGTACCAGAGTGTGAGACGGCGGGGCGTCCCGCGGGCCGGCGTGGCAAGAGGGTGTCGGCGGGTGACCGCAAGTTGCCACCTCCGCCGGTCCCGCCGGGTGCCGGCCGCTGGCAGGCTTCTGACGGCGGCGACGCGTGGGCGCGCCGGTCAGCGGCCGAGGTTTCCCGGGAGGGGCCCGATGACGACGCGCGACATCCGTGAGCCGCACCGGGACACCGAGGACCACGGCGGAGCCCCGGCGGCGAGCGTCGCGATCGCCGCCCTGGCCGAAGGGGACTCCCCTCGGCTGGGCGGCCTGGACATGGTCCATGTCCGGTCGCTCGCCGACCGCGTGGACGCGATGCCGCCCCTGCTGGTCCGCAGGGCGGGCATGCGGGTGATCGACGGGCACCACCGGCTGGCCGCGGCACGGTCGCGCGGCCTGGACCGGGTGCCCGTGCGGTGGTTCGTGGGTTCCGACGACGAGGCGTTCGTGGCCGCCGTACGTCTGAACTCCTCGCACGGACTGCCCCTGGCGCCGCACGAGCGCGCCGCCGCCGCGCGCCGTCTGCTCGACTCGTGTCCGGAGCGGTCCGACCGGTGGGTGGCCTCGGTGTGCGGGGTCGCGCCGCGTACCGTCGCCGCACTGCGCGCGCGTGCCGCGCCGGAGGGGGAGACCGCCGGCTACCGCGTCGGCCGGGACGGGCGGCGTCGCCCGCTCTCCGCCCGGGAGGGGCGGGAGCGGGCCCGGGAGATCATGACGCGCGAGCCGCAGGCGAGTCTGCGGGCCGTGGCCCGCCGGGCGGGAATCTCCGTGGGGACGGCCCTCGACGTACGCCGCCGGCTCGCGGCGGAGCCCGATGAGACTCCGGCCGCCGCGCCGGCCGACTCCCTGCGGCCCCGGCTGGAACAGCTGTTGCGGGATCCGTCGCTGCGGTACAACGACCAGGGGCGCACCCTGCTGCGCCTGGTGACGTCGACCCTGGCCTTCATGGAACGGCCCGACTCCGCCGCGCAGGCGGCCGCGAGCCAGTCCCGGGAGGCGCTCCAGCTGGTGGCCCGTGCCTGTGCGGAGGGCTGGCAGCGCTTCGGCGCGCAGGTCGCCGACGGCGAGCCCGGGCAGGACGGTCCGGGCGTCGCCGTGTGACGGGCGGGAGCGGGCGCTATGGCCTGGGCGCCGCGCCCACGCACGGCATCGCGCCGCCGGGTGGCCCGGCGGCGCGATGCGGCGGTGGGTGCGGATCAGGAGCAGGTGCGGCTGGTGTAGGAGGCGACGTGCGTCGCGGCGCCCTCCGAGAACGCGTACCGTCCGGCGGAGTTGCGGACCATGGTGATGTGGTGCGTCTTCCCGAGGTAGGTGTCCACCTGGCCGTCCCCGGTCTGGTCGCGCAGCTTGTCGCCCGCCCGGCTGAACGTCTTCTTCCCGACGATACCGTCGGCCTCCAGGCCATGGTCGTACTGCCAGGTGTAGGTGGCCGCGTCCGTGGTGCTGCCGAAGACCCCGTCGACCTCGGAGGTGGACAGGTAGCCGTCGGCGTACAGGACCTTCTGCCACAGACAGGTGGCGTTGGAGTACGTCCCCGGGTAGCCCTGGGCCAGGGTGCCTTCGTCGTCCCAGTCGTCCGCGAAGGCGCCCGAGCCCGAGACGTAGCCGTCGTTGATGTTGGCCGAGGCGGACGTGGCCACGCAGATGTCGAGGCCGAGAGCCGTCACGGCGGCCAGGGCCACGGGGAGGGTCTTGCGCAGGGTGCGGTTGAGGAACATGGGCTCTCCCGGTGCAGAGAAGAAAAGGACGGGTGACTGCTCGCGGCGAGCGCTCCGGTGACGGTGCGTCGGCCGGCGGGCCGCCTCCAGGAGTGTGCTCCCTCGCGGCCGTCGTGAGGCCCCTCGTCCGCGGCAGGAGGGTGCAGGCCGGTGGCCGCATCCTGCCAGTTCACACGCCGTCCGGCGGTGTTCAGCGCACTGGTTTGCCGTCGCGCCGCCCACGCCTATGGTGAGCCCGCCCATCGGGCCCCGGGCCCGTACGGAATCCCATGAGAACCGAGGAGATCGGCATGGTCAGGAGAGCTCTGTACTCCCTGCTTGCATGTGTCATGCTCATGATTGGAATGGTGGGAACCGGCGTCACCGCCGGCACCGCGCACGCGGTCGCCTGCCGGACCTGGTCCAACCTGCCCCTCGAACCGGGCGAGTCCAACGAGGACGTCAGACAGCTGCAGATCCGCGTCGCGGGCTGGGTGACCTCCGGCGAACGCCTGTCGTACGACGGCGTCTACGGGGACCGCACGGAAGCGGCCGTCCGCAAGTTCCAGCAGGCCTACAACCTGGACGTGGACGGCGTCGCCGGCACCCAGACCATCACCAAGATCAACCAGCTGTCGGACAGCGACTGCACCCCCATCCACTTCTCCTACGCCGAGCTCAACCGGTGCAACTCCACCTGGGCCGGCGGGGCCGTCAGCGCGGCCACCGCCAAGGCCAACGCGCTGAAGACCATGTGGAAGCTGGAGGCCATCCGGCACAAGCTGGGCGACACCTCCATGACCGTCTCCAGCGGCTTCCGTTCCGACGCCTGCCAGCCGCCGGACAGCGCGCCCAGCAGCCGCCACCGCTACGGTGACGCCGCCGACCTCACCGGCACCCTCGCCCGGCGCTGCTCCTACGCCGTGCAGGGCAAGACCGCCGGCTTCTCGGAGATCCTCGGCCAGGGCTACGACGGTCACAACGACCACACGCACCTGGCCCACGACCCGTCACCGTTCTGGAGCGCCCCGGGCTGCTCCAACTTCTGACGGTTCCCGTCCAGCCCCGGGCCCGGCGTCGCGGTGACGGCGCCGGGCCCGGCCCGTCCCGGGTCGCGTCCGCCTGGACGAATCCGGCGGCACGGCCAACAGCTCCTCACGGAAGGGCACTTGCCCCATGCTGTCCCCCACCAGACGGTGCTTCCTCGGCGTCGGCGCCCTGCTCTCCGCCGGTCTCACCGGCTGCGGCGCGACCACGCCCTCGCCCCGGCGGCGGACGCTCACCGCCCTCGTTCCCGACGACGGCGCCATCCGCCTCCTCGAAGCGGCCGCCGAGCGCTACCACCGGTCCTCCGGCACCTCGGTGCGGCTGCGCCGGGTGCCGCCCGACGCCTACGAGGCCGAGCTGAGCGCCGCGCTGGACGGCGGCGGCCCCGACCTCTTCTTCCACTGGGGGAGCGGATCCATCCGCACCGCCGCGGAGGAGTACCGGGTGACCGACCTCCACGACCTCATGCTGGACCATCCGGAACTCGGGCGGAGTTTCCTCCCCGCCGCGCTGGCGGGCGGTCGCGTCAACGAGCGTCCCTACGGCGTCCCGGTGCGCGGAACCCGGCCCGTGCTGCTCTTCTACGACAAGGCGCTCTTCGCCGGACTCGGGCTGCGCCCGCCGTCCGACTGGGCTACGCTCCGCCGGGCCGCCGCACGCCTGAAGAAGGCGGGGATCACGCCGTTCGCGCTGGCCGGCGCGGATCCGTCGGCTGAGCTGATGTGGCTGGCGTATCTGGTGGAACGCCTCGGCGGTCCCGAGGTGTTCGGCCGGATCCAGGCGGGCGACTACACCCAGTGGGAGCATCCGGCGGTCCTGCGGGCCGCGCAGGAGGTGACGTCCCTGGCCGAGGACGGCGCCTTCGGCGACGACTTCGCGGAGGTCTCGGCCACCGGCGGATCGGCCACCGCCCGGTTCGCCCGGGGGCGGGCGGCCATGCACCTCATGGACTCCAGTGAGCACGCGGCGCTCGTCGACCGCTTCCCCGCCTTCGCCCGGGAGCAGTTGGGCTGGCTCCCCTTCCCTGCCGTCGAAGGCGGCAAGGGCGACCCGAGGAACCTGGTCGGCACCCCGGCCGGCTATCTGTCGGCCGGGGACCTCACCGGCGGCGGGGACGAACTTCTCGGCTTCCTGGAGGAGTTCTCCACCCCGGAGCACACCGACGCCCTGCTGGCGGCCGGTGAGGTGCCCGTCACGGCCGCCGCGGCGCGCCGGCTCGGTACTGCTCCCCACCCCGAGTTCATCCGATTCCAGTACCAACTGGTGGGTGAAGCACCGGCGTTCAGGCTGAACTGGGAGCAGGCCGTCCACCCGGTCTGGCGCGCGGGCCTGCGCAAGGAGGTCGCGGACCTCTTCTCGGGCCGGTCCACGCCCCGCAGGTTCGTCCGCAATCTGCGGGAGCGGCGTACGGCGGCCGCTCAGCCCGGGTGACGGGCGGGGTCAACTCGGGCTGTAGCGGCGGCAGCCGAGGAAACGGTCCGGCACCTCCCTCGACCATGTGGCGTGCCGGACGGCCGCGGCGGTACGCGGCCCGTACACCCCGTCCGCGGTCACCCCCGCCGCGCGCTGCGCCTCCCGGACGGCCGCCTCGGTCAGCTCCCCGTACACACCGTCCGGCTCCAGCCCGGCGGCGTAGCACCGGTTGAGCGTGCGCTGCAGTGCCGTCACGGCCGATCCGGTGCTGCCCACGGGGAGCAGACAGTCCACCTCACCGGTTCCGCCGGAGTTGACGGGCATCCGGATGTAGTACGAGGGGTAGACGATGTTGCCTGCCTTGACGCAGGTGTAGAGCGCGGCGGAGGCGGACGGCGCGACGGCGGCCCCCGTTCCGAGGAGAGCCGTGGTGAGGGCTCCGGTGACGACACATGCCCTGAGACGTCTCATCGACTGCATGACGGTCCTTTCCGAGGCGTGGATCCGGCGGGGCTCGGCAGCTGAGCCGGGGCGGCAGAGTGCTTCCGGCCCCTCGTGTGTGTCAAAGGTGTCCAGGGCACGCCGGCGTCCGACCGCTGCATGTCGGCGGTTGAACGGCGTCCGCGTCCCGGCGGACCGACGGCCCCGTCCGGCCGGAGCGGCAGCCGGCCCGCTCCCCTGATCGACGGGATACCGGGGGACGGGACCACGTCCGTGTTCGAGTGCTTCGCCGAGGACGCGTGGGTCCACCACTGAGCCACGGAGCCGTCTCGCGGCCGGACCGGCAGGATGCTGCCGCGCGGCTGGCAGGAGGCTGCCCGCTGCGACGGAGTCCGCCCGGCCCGCCGCGTGCCAGAATCCCTGATGCCGCTGCGGTCCGGTCGGCCGGCCGGACCATGACATGACCGGAGTGAGCAGCGGTTCGGACGACGAGGGGGACGTTGTGAGGAACAGAGCCGTAGTGGTGCGCTCGGCGCTCGCGGGAGCGGCCGTGGCCGCCCTGGCCGTGACCGGCGTGGCGTGGGGAGCGGGGCAGTCGGGCGGTCCGGCCCGGACACCGCTCACCGCCGACGGCCCGCCGAAGGAGACCTGCCGGGGCCCGGCGAACGGCTGGCAGGGCGGCATGCAGTGGCCGGCCGATCCGGAGGAGTGCGAGAAGTAGGCGACGCGCCGGCCCGCGCCCGAACGGAGCGGGCCCAGCGGCGCGGGGGTGTCATATCCAGCCGCGTTCGCGTGCGAGTAGTGCGGCGTGCGCCCGGTTCTCCGCGCCCAGGAGCTGCATCAGGGCGGAGATGTGACGCCGGTAGGTGCGCAGGGCCATCCCGCTGGCACGGGCGCCGGCCTCGTCCGTGCCGACCGAGCACATGGCCGTGAGTACTCTCCGCTGGGCCTCCGACGGTTCGGCGCCCGCGGACTCCGCGAGCCCGGTCAGGGGACTGAACACGTCGGCGGAGTCCCACAGCCGCTCGAAGTGCCGGATGATGTTGGTGACGATCCCGGACTCCCGGGCGCACAGCGCGCCCTTCGATGTGTCCTGCGGATCGATCGGCACCAGCGCGGTGTGCTGGTCGTACACCAGCATCAGCTCGGTGAGTTCGCCCGAGACCCGGATCTGGGCACCGGCCAGGGCGAGCTCCGTCAGATACGCGACGGTCGGCGGGTCCTCCAGCGCCTCGGGACGCACCAGGTTGCGGATGACGACGCCGCGTCGCAGACAGCGCATGTCCAGCGGACGCGCGTGCTCGATGTTCTCGACGCTCAGCGCGTCGTAGGGCTCGGCGGAGAGCACCTCGGCGCGGGCGAAGAAGGAGAGCTCGTCGAGACGGGTGCGGATCTCCTTCACATCGGTGATCCGCTCGACGGTGGGCACGGCCTCCGGGGTCGCCGTGGCGGGCATGTCACGCGTCAGGGCGTCGATGATCGGGCCGAGATGGGTGAGGACGCGTATCTCCCCGTAGAGCTCCTCCAGACGCTGCTCCGCGAGCCGGGCCACGACGAGCTGCGGCTCGGCGGCCCAGACCGTCCCGTCGTCCTCGCGGACGATCTGCAGCACGCGCAGCCGGTCCACGGCGGCCCGTACGGTGTCCGCGCTGTGCCGCAGCAGGATGTGCGCGTCGTCCAGGGGAGCGCCCGGGTTGCGCAGCAGATGCCGGTAGACGTGTTCCTCGGCGGCGGACAGCCCGAGGACCCCCATTTCGCGCGCTTCCACGAACACCACTCCCGGTCATGTCATGGGAGAACGACCACCCATGCCTCTGCCGCAGTGTAAGGACATCTTGACGTTCTGGAACCCAAGACTCCAGGGTTTGTTGATCGTTGATGCGATCAGGCGTCCGCGACGGGACAGCCGCAGCGGTGGCCCGGGGGAAAAGGCGTGGCCCGGCTGCCACCGCGTTCCCTACACTCACCGCACAGGCGCCGCCCGCCAACGGGCCGCGCTTCCATGACCGTTGAGGGGAGTACAGCCGTGCGCGACCACGCCACCGCTGCCGCCCCCCGTTCCCGGTCCCGCCGGTCCGTGGTGATCCTGGTGTCTCCCGCCGTCCGGTGCCCGCAGCGCGGCCGGCACCGGATGCCCGTGACGCACGTCTGACCTTCGAACGCCCCGACCGACGAGGGGCGTACGAGGCCGTGCGCCGGGGAATCGCGCCGCCCTTTCCCGGAAACATCCGAAAGGCCACCGGCCATGCGCACCAACCCCCTCGCCACCGTCCGCAACCTGGGCATCCTCGCCCATGTCGACGCCGGCAAGACCACCGTCACCGAGCGGATCCTGTTCGCCACCGGCACCACCTACAAGCGCGGCGAGGTCCACGACGGCACCACCGTCACCGACTTCGACCCGCAGGAACGCGACCGGGGCATCACCATCTTCGCCGCGGCCGTCAGCTGCGCCTGGGACGGTCACCGGATCAACCTCATCGACACCCCGGGCCATGTCGACTTCGCCGACGAGGTCGAGCGTTCCCTGCGCGTCCTCGACGGCGCGGTCGCCGTGTTCGACGCGGTCGCCGGTGTGGAACCGCAGAGCGAGTCGGTGTGGCGGCAGGCGGACCGGCACGGTGTGCCGCGGATCGCGTTCGTCAACAAGATGGACCGGTCCGGCGCCGACCTGGACGCCGCCGTCGCCTCCGTCCGGGAGCGGCTGCACCCCGTACCCCTGGCGGTGCAACTGCCCATCGGAGCGGAGGACACCTTCACCGGCGTCGTCGACCTGCTGCGTATGCGTGCCCTGACCTGGACCGACGAGGGCAAGGCCGACGACGCGGCACCGGTGCCGGACGAACTGCGCGAGGAGGCGCGCGCACGGCGCCGGCTGCTGGAGGAGACCGTCGCCGAACTGCATCCGGGCGCGCTGGAGGAGTTCTGCGACACCGGCACGCTCGGCGACGCCACGCTCGCCGCCGCGCTGCGGGACCTGACCCACCGCGGTGACGCCGTCGTCGTCCTGTGCGGCTCCGCCTACCGCAACCGCGGTGTCGAACCGTTGCTGGACGCCGTACTCGCCTACCTGCCGTCGCCGCTCGACGTGCCGCCGGTGCACGGCACGGACCGCGACGGCGGTGAACAGCGGCGGGCCGCCGACCCGGCGGCACCGCTGGCGGCCCTCGCGTTCAAGGTGAACGCGACCGCCACCGGGCGGCTGACCTATCTGCGGGTGTACTCGGGAACGATCGAGAAGGGAGACACGGTATGGGACGCCACCGCACGCCGCTCCGAGCGCGTCGCCCGCATCCTGCGCGTCCAGGCCGACCGGCACGACCGGCTGGACCGGGCCGTCGCCGGGGACATCGTCGCCGTGATCGGGCTGAAGTCCGCCCGCCCCGGCGCCACCCTGTGCGCACCGGGGAACCCGCTGGTCCTGGAACCTCCGGGGGTCGCCGAACCGGTCGTCTCCGTGGCCGTCGAGGCGCTGAAGGGCACCGACACCGGGCGTCTGGCGTCGGCGCTCGCGCGGCTCGCCGAGGAGGACCCCTCGCTGGTCGTGCGCAGCGACCCGGAGACCGGGCAGACGGTGCTGTCCGGCATGGGCGAACTGCATCTGGAGGTCGCGGTGGAGAAGGTCCGGCGTGAGCACGGGCTGGGTGTGAACGTCGGCCGCCCCCGGGTGAGTCACCGGGAGACGGTGGGACGGGGCGTGTCCGGCTTCGTGTACCGGCACGTCAAACAGGACGGCGGGGCGGGACAGTTCGCCCATGTCGTGCTGGACGTCGAGCCGCTGGACTCCCCGGAGGACGGGTTCGGGTTCCGTTCGGCGGTCGTCGGCGGCCGGGTGCCGCAGGAGTACGTCCGGGCGGTCGAGGCCGGCTGCCGGGACGCCCTGGCCGAAGGACCCCTGGGCGGCCACCCGGTGACCGGGCTCCGCGTCACGCTCACCGACGGGTCGACCCATGTGAAGGACTCGTCGGACACGGCGTTCCGCACGGCCGGACGGCTCGGACTCCGGGACGCCCTGCGGGCCTGCGCGATGGTCCTGCTGGAACCCGTCGTCGAGGTCACCGTCACCGTGCCCGAGGACTCGGTCGGCGGGGTGCTCGGTGATCTGGCCGCGCGCCGCGGCCGGGTGACCGGCTCGGTCACCCGGGCGGGTGCCACGGTCGTCACCGCGACCGTGCCGCTGGCCGAACTGTTCGGCTACGCGACCCGGTTGCGCAGCCGCACCCAGGGCCGGGGCACCTTCACCACCCGGCCCACCGGCTACGCGCCCGCGCCCGCGCGGTAACGCGTGGACGGCGGCCCCTCCCGCAACTCAGCCGGGAGGGGCCGCCACCGCCGCCGTACGAGCACACCCGACCGCCGGCGTTCGGTCGGGGCATGCCCCTCGGCGGCGGGATCAGGGGTACGACACCACCTTGGAGGGCACCGTGTCGGTGCCGGACGTCGGTGAACCGGTGTCGTTGATGACGCACTCGTACTGCCCGTTGCCGCTCAGCGACACCACCAGCAGTCCGTGGAAGCGCACGTCCGGCCGGTTCGGGGCGGCGAAGCCGTGGTGCTGGACGATGCCCGGGTTCACGTTGTAGTAGCAGTAACTGCCCATGCCCCAGCCCTCGTGGGTGGTGACATGGTCGCCGACCTTGTACGCGGCGTAGCCCTTGACCGAGCCGTTCTGCACGGCGGCCTGGTCGGGGGCGTCGTACGCCTTCTCGTTCTGGAAGAAGATCGTGCGGCCCCGCTCGCCGTTCCACTGCACGTCGTACTTGTTGAAGTGCTCGACGAACAGGCCGGTGGCGAGGACGTCATGGCCGTTGACGACGACACCGTAGTCGCAGCGGTTGGTCTCCCAGCCGACGCCGTCGCCGTGGTCGGCGCGCCAGACCCAGGTGTGGTCGACGATGGTGTGCCGGGAGTTGACCACCATCGCGGTGGTCGCCCTGCCGGGACCGGCCCCGCCGACGCGGAGGAAGACGTCCTGCACGGTGACGGGGTCGGCGGAGTGGTTCCCGGAGGCGCCGTCCGGGCCGACCTCCAGCAGGACGGGCGAGTTGACGGGCCCGGCGTCGATGAGGAAGCCCGCGAGGCGTACGCCGTCGACGTCGGCGACCTTGAGGGCGGTGACCCCGTTGCCGGGGATCAGGGTGGCGTAGCCGAGGCCCAGGACGACCGTGCCGGCGCGGTCCACCCGGACCGGCTGGTCGACGTGGTAGATACCCGGCGTGAGCAGCAGGTTGAGGCCCTGGTCGAGCGCCTGGTTGAGGGTGGCCGCCGAGTCGCCCGGCTTCGCGACGTAGAAGCGGTCCAGCGGCAGCGAGGTGCCGCGCGGGGTGCCGTTGCCCCAGGTGACACCGCGCGCGTCGGTGCGCAGCGCGGGCAGGAAGACGCGGTACTGGTCGCCTTCGAGGTACAGGAAGGGCTTCTCGCGGGAGATCGGGGTCCTGTCGAGCGTGGTGTACGGCGGCTCCGGGAAGCCCTGCGCGGGAGCGCCCTCGACACCCGAGAACACCATGTTCCAGACGCCGTTGGTCCAGCCGCCGACCGAACTGTCACGGGTGTACCACTGCTGCTGCGAGTACGGCCCGACCGTGCCGTCGACCCGGCTGTCCGCGATGTAGCCGCCGCTGGCCCAGCCGTAGCCGTCCGGAGCGAGGTTGAGTCCGCCGCGAATGTGCATCCGCCGGAACGGGGCCGCCTGCGCGACCGCCCACCGGTTGGTGCCGTTGACCGGGACGACGGCGAGGTTCTCCGCCGAACGCCAGAAGTTCTGTGTGGCGTTGCCGTCGAACCAGCCCGCGTCGACCGTCACATCACCGTTGATGGTGGTGTCGTCGGGGGAGAGACCCAGCCCGGAGATGGAGGTGTAGAAACCAATTTGGGCGTTGAGCCCGTTGTATGTGCCCGGCTTGAACAGGAGTTGATAGCGGCCGGTGCCGAACTGGGCGCTCTCCTGTTGCCGGAAGATCTCGTCCAGGCGGCCCTGGATGCCCGGCGTGGACGGGTCGAAGACGATCACGTTGGGGCCGAGATCGCCGCCGGCCCGCAGTCGGCGCGGCTTCTTCCGCCCCGCCGGGGGCGCGGCGGCGGCCGTTGTGGACAGGCCGGCGGCCAGTACGGGAGCGGCCGCGGCGGCGCCCAGCAGGGCCCGGCGCCGTACCCCGGAGGGCTCGGGTGCGGGGGAGTTCGTGGGGGAAGCGGGCATGGGGCGTCTCTCTCCTTGTTCGGAAAGTGAACGATGTGGGGGTGGGGGAGCGCTCTCTGGGTCTGCATGTTTCATCTGTGTGCGAGACACGTCAAGAGTTATGACCGTTCAACCTTCGCCGTGTTCAACAAGTGTGCGTACGTCGCCCGTTGGCGATGTGAGCGCATGACCTGTTGATCCTTGTGCCGGATCCCTTGACACCTTCCCGTCAGGAGCTCAACACTCCGTCCGTGGGAGAGCGCTCTCCGAGATTTTCCCCGACCCCTCTCAGGAGGTCTCCATGCCACGGAGATCAAGAGTTCTGTCCGGCACACTGATCGCGACCGCGTTACTGCTGACCTCGATCGGGGTGGGCACGGTCGCGGCCGGCGCCGACGCTCCGGCCGTGCACCCCGCCGGGCACACCATGGCGGTCTCGACCGCCGCCTCGCCCGAGGACCCGGACGGCGACGGCTACATCCCCGCGAACCCGCCCGTCACCGGTGTCAGCCCGTCCACGAAGGAGCCGCCGCACCGCTACTTCCACGAGTTCCAGGCCAACTGCTCGGTCACCCACACGGCGCCCGACGACCCGATCGTCTACCCGCAGCAGCCCGGCAAGTCCCACGACCACACGTTCATGGGCAACACGACGACCAACGCGAACAGCACGACGGCCTCGCTCGCCGCGGGTTCCACCACCTGTCTCGCCCCCGGCGACCGGTCGGCGTACTGGATGCCCACCATGTACGACGGCGACCAGCCGGTGCTGCCGGTGGGTCCGCAGGTCATCTACTACAAGGCCGGCGTCACCGACTACACCAGCGTGCGGCCCTTCCCCAAGGGGCTGCGCTATGTCGTCGGCAGCCCCATGCAGAGCGCCCAGGAGTTCCGCGGCCACCGGGGCTTCGTCGAGGGCTGGGAGTGCGGTGACAGCTTCTTCAACGTCGACTTCCCGGCCGACTGCCCCGACCGCCGTGATGTCCAGGTCAACATCCGTTTCCAGGCACCCAGTTGCTGGGACGGCCGCAACCTGGACACCCCGAACCACCAGGCTCACATGGCCTATCCGGTGGTCAACCCCGGTACCAACAACAACATCTGCCCGGCCTCCCACCCGGTGGCCCTGCCGATGATCGAGTTCAAGATGGCGTTCCCGGTCAACGGCGACCTCTCACGGGTGCGGCTGGCCAGTGGCGCGGGCTACTCGTTCCACTACGACTTCTTCAACGCGTGGGACGAACGCACCCTGAAGGCCATGGTCGACCACTGCGTCGTCGGCGGTCTGCAGTGCGACGCGCGCGGCTACGACCAGAACCACCCGGAGGCAGGCGCGGCCCTGAACGAGCACTACGAACTGCCCTGAACCCGCCCTCCCGGCCGGCTCCCCGCGAGGGCGGGCCGGCCGCACCGAACGGGCCGGCCCGGCCGTCCACGCCCTGTCACGGCCGGGCCGCCCCCCACCCCGTACCCGGAGACCCCACATGAGCCGACCACACGCCCGCAGACTCACCGCACCCCTGACCGCCGCCCTGCTCACCGTCGGCGCCCTCACCGCCCTGCCCGTCCCGGAGGCCGTCGCCGCGGGCAGCACGGTGAAGGTCACCGGCGGCCAGGGGAACTGGCAGCTGACCGTCGACGGCAGCCCTTACCAGATCAAGGGCCTGACCTGGGGCCCCTCCGTCGCCGACGCCGACCGCTACATGCCCGACCTGAAGTCCATGGGCGTCAACACCATCCGCACCTGGGGCACGGACGCGAGCAGCAGGCCCCTGCTCGACTCCGCCGCCGCGCACGGCGTCAAGGTCATCGCCGGGTTCTGGCTGCAACCCGGCGGCGGACCGGGCAGCGGCGGCTGCGTGAACTACCTGACCGACACGGCGTACAAGGAGCAGATGCTCGCCGAGTTCCCGCGCTGGGTGCGGGAGTACAAGGACCACCCGGGCGTCCTCATGTGGAACGTCGGCAACGAGTCCGTGCTCGGCCTGCAGAACTGCTACAGCGGCGACGAACTCGAGCGGCAGCGCGACGCCTACACCACCTTCGTCAACGACGTGACGAAGCAGGTCCACGCCGTCGACCCCAACCACCCGGTGACCTCCACCGATGCCTGGGTCGGTGCCTGGCCGTACTACAAGAGGAACGCCCCCGACCTGGACCTGTACGCGGTCAACTCGTACAACGCCGTCTGTGACGTCCGGGCCGCCTGGGAACAGGGCGGCTACACCAAGCCGTACATCGTCACCGAGTCCGGTCCGGCCGGCGAGTGGGAGGTGCCGGACGACGCCAACGGCGTACCGAAGGAGCCCACCGACCAGGCGAAGGCCGAGGGGTACACCAAGGCCTGGAACTGCGTCACCGGGCACCGCGGCGTCGCCCTCGGCGCGACCCTGTTCCACTACGGCACCGAGTACGACTTCGGCGGCATCTGGTTCAACCTCCTCCCGGCGGGCGAGAAACGGCTGTCGTACTACGCCGTGAAGCGGGCGTACGGCGGTGACACCTCGCGCGACAACACCCCGCCGGTCGTCTCCGGCTTCGGCGTCGAGGGCGACGCGGGGCGGGTGCAGGCGGGCAAGGACCTGATGCTCACCACCCGTGCCACCGACCCGGACGGCGACCGGATCGCCTACGAGGTGCAGGCCAACAGCAACTACATCGACCAGAGCAAGCAGTTGACCACCCTGCCGGTCACCGACCTGGGCGGCGGGCGGCTGAGGGTCACCGCGCCCGAACGGCCCGGTGTGTGGAAGCTGTACGTCAAGGCCACCGACGGCCACGGCAACGTCGGCGTCGAGACCCTCTCCGCGCGGGTCGTGCCGCCCGCCGTGGACGGCACCAACGTGGCCCTCGGCAGACCGGCCACCGCCTCGTCGTACCAGCAGAGTTACGGCGACTGCCCCTGCCCCGCCGGCAACGCCGTGGACGGGAACGCGACCACGCGGTGGGCCAGTGACTGGAGCGACCCGCAGTGGCTGCGCGTGGACCTCGGCAGCCGTACCGCCTTCCGGCATGTGCAGCTGTACTGGGAGACCTCCTACGCCCGGGCGTACACCATCCAGACCTCCGACGACGGACAGAACTGGCAGACCGTACGCACCGTCACCGACGGCAACGGCGGTGTCGACACCCTCGACGTGACCGGGACCGGCCGCTACGTCCGGGTCAACGGCACCGCACGCGGCACCGGTTACGGCTACTCGCTGTACGAGTTCGGCGTCTACAGCTGAAGCGACATCGAGAAGAGAGAGGGTGGGGACCCGGGTGGGGACGAGCGAGGAAGACATCGAGCGGCTGCTGGGCAAAATGACGCCGCGCGCACGGGCGTTGCTGCTCAGCGGAGCCACGACCTGGCGCACCCGCGCCGAACCGGCCGTGGCGCTGCGCGAGTTGGTGATGTCGGACGGACCGGCGGGCGTACGCGGGCAGTCGTGGGACGAGCGCAGTACCGCCGTGCTGCTGCCGTCCGCGACCGCACTCGCCGCCACCTGGGACGAGACACTCGTCGAACGCCTCGGCGGCCTCCTCGCCGCCGAGGCACGGCGCAAGGGCGTGCACGTCCTGCTCGCCCCCAACCTCAATCTGCACCGCAGCCCGCTGGCCGGCCGGCACTTCGAGTGCTTCTCCGAGGACCCGGAGCTGACCGGCCGGATCGGCGCCGCCCTCGTCCGCGGCGTCCAGGCGGGAGGGGTGGCCGCGACGGCCAAGCACTACGTGGCCAACGACTCCGAGACCGACCGGCTCACCGTCGACGTACGCGTCGGCGAACGCGCCCTGCGGGAGGTGTATCTGGCGCCCTTCGAGGCCGCGGTGGCCGCCGGGGTACGACTGGTCATGGCCGGCTACAACGCGGTCGACGGCACCACGATGACCGCCAGCGGGCTGCTCGCCGACCCGCTGAAGAGCGAATGGGGCTTCGACGGTGTCGTCGTCTCCGACTGGGGAGCGGTGCGCGACACCGTACCCACCGCGTGTGCCGCGCTGGACCTCGCCATGCCCGGGCCGGACGGCCCCTGGGGCGAGGCCCTGGCCCGCGCGGTTGCCGACGGCAGCGTGCCCGAGGCGGCCGTCGACGACAAGGTACGGCGCCTGCTGCGGCTCGCCGCCCGCTGCGGCGCCCTCGGTGACGAACGGCCCCCCGCCCGCGCCCCGATGCGCACCCGGGACGTACGCGCCCTGGCCCGGCGGGCCGTCGCCGCCGGGGCGGTGCTGCTGAGCAACCGGGGCGTCCTGCCCCTGGACCCCGGCCGCCTCGGGACGGTCGCCGTGATCGGGGAGCACGCCGCACGGACCCGCACCCAGGGCGGCGGCAGCGCGGGCGTCTTCCCGCAGGACGAGGTCTCCGTCCTGGACGGCGTCCGGGCCGCACTGCGCGGCCGCGCCCACGTCGTCCACGTCCCCGGCCCCCGACCGGACGGCCCCGCACCCGCGCTGGACGCCGCGATGTGCGCCGACCCGCGCTCCGGCCTGCCCGGAGTGCTGCTGCGCGTACTCGATGCCGAAGGCGCCGAACTGTACGCCGAACGGCGGGGCGGAGGGCGTCTGTTGGAGCCGCGTCCGGTGCCGGGCGCGCGCACCGTCGAGGTCAGCGCCCGGCTGCTTCCCCACACCGGGGGCCGCTGGACGCTCGGCGTCGCGGGCTTCGGGCGGATGAGCCTGACCCTGGACGGCCGTGTGATCCTGGACGGGCAGTACCCGCCCGCGACCGACGATCCGGCGGTCGTCCACGTGAACCCGCCCGCCCGGTACGCCGCCGCCGAGTTGGTGGCCGGCCGGGACGTGCTGCTGGTGGCCCGCCGTGAACTGGCGCCGGGCACCGGCCGCGCGACCGTCGTCAGCGCCGCCCCGCCGGCCCCGGACATCGCCGCGTCGCTGGCCGGGGCGGCCCGCGCGGCACGGGAGGCGGACGCGGCGATCGTGGTCGTCGGCACGACCGAACACGGCGAGTCCGAGGGCTACGACCGGACCGACCTCGCTCTCGGCGCCGGCCAGGACGCGCTCGTCCACGCCGTTGCCGCCGCCAATCCGCGCACGGTCGCCGTGGTCAACAGCGGCGGGCCCGTCGAGATGCCGTGGCGGGAGGCGGCGGCCGCGGTCCTGCTGGCCTGGTTCCCCGGGCAGGAGGGCGGCGGAGGGCTGGCCGACGTGCTTTTCGGACGCGCCGAGCCGGGCGGCCGGCTGCCCACCACCTGGCCCGCCGTCCTCGCCGACGCCCCCGTCACCCGCACCCGCCCGGTCGACGGCCGGCTCCCGTACGACGAGGGCCTGCACGTCGGCTACCGCGGCTGGCTGCGCGAACGGCGGGTTCCCGCGTACTGGTTCGGGCACGGCCTCGGCTATACGACATGGTCGTACGAGGAGTTGAGTGTGCCACCTGTCTGGCGGGCGGGGGAGGACCTGTCGGTGACGGTGCGGGTGCGCAACACCGGTGAGCGGGCGGGCCGGGAGGTCGTCCAGGTCTATCTCGCCCGGCCACCCGGCCCGGTCGACCGCCCCGAACGGTGGCTCGCCGGGTACGCGGCCGTGCACGCCGGTCCGGGGGAGACGGTGACGGCACGGGTACGGCTCCCGGCGCGGGCACTGCGGCACTGGTCGGTGGAGCACCACACCTGGCAGGTCGAACCGGGCCCGTGCCGGGTACTGGCGGGCCGCTCGGCGGGGGAGCTGCCCCTGGCGGCGGAGGTCCGTGCGTCGGCGTGACACCTCGGACGAGGACGGGATCGGGGTGCGCTCCGGCGGGCGGGGCCCGGCGGAAGGCAGGTACACCGGGGCGGGCTGGGGAGCGCGCCCCGGTGTACCTGGGCGGGCCGGGGAGCGCGCGGGAGTGCGCCCTGCCGGGCCGGCGCCGGCGGTGGTGGCCCGGGTCCGTGGGCCGGGGCGGCACCCCCGGCCGGGGCGAGTGCGGGAGAGCGCTCTACCGGGCGCGCGGGCCCGACGGTTAAGGTGCCGTCATGAGCAGACAGGCCCCGACCCTGGAGGACGTGGCCCGGGAGGCCGGCGTCTCCCGGGCCACCGTGTCCCGGGTGGTCAACGGCGTCCGCAACGTGGACCCCGGCATCCAGGACCTGGTCCGCCGGGCCATCGAACGCACCGGCTACACCCCCAACCAGGCGGCCCGGCAACTGGTCACCCGGCGCACCACGACCGTGGCGCTGGTCGTCTCCGGCGCGGGGGACTCCTCCGACACGGAGCAGAACGCCTTCGCCACGCGGGTGTTCGCCGACCCCTTCTTCGGCCGCGTCGTCGGGGGTGTGGTCGGACGGCTGCGGCCGCGCGGAATGCACCCGGTGCTGATGTTCGCCGAGACGCCAGAGAGCCGTCAGGAGGTCGTGTCGTACCTCCGCCAGGGCGGTGCGGACGGCGCGCTCGTGGTGTCCACCCACCACGACGACCCGCTGCCCGCGCTGCTGGCCGACGCCCGGCTGCCGGCGGTGCTGTTCGCCCGGCCCGGGCGTCCGGTGCCGCTCAGCTACGTCGACCTCGCCCATCGCGAGGGCGGCCGGCTCGCCGCCGAGCATCTGCTGGCGCGCGGCTGCCGCCGGATCGCCACCGTCACCGGTCCGCTCGCGGTCGCGGCGAGCCAGGAACGCCTCGCCGGGTTCCGGGACACCCTGGCCCGGCACGGGGACCCGTATGTGCCGGTCGCCGAGGGCGGGTTCACGGTCGACAGCGGCATGTCGGCGATGGCGTCGCTGCTCGCCCAGCACCCGGACGTCGACGGGGTGTTCACCGCGAACGACCTGATGGCCCAGGGGGCGATCCAGGTCCTGCGCGACCAGGGGCGCCGGGTGCCGCAGGACGTGGCGGTCGTCGGCTTCGACGACTCGAGCGTGGCGGTCACGTGCCGGCCCCGCCTGACGACGATCCGCCAGCCGGTCGAGGACATGGCGTCGACGATGTCGTCCCTCCTCGACGACCACATCGGCGGGCGGCGCGCCGCCCCGACATCGGTGATCTTCGACCCGGAACTGGTGGTACGCGACTCCGCGTAGTGCTCGGCAGCGGGCCCCGGCCGCGCGGTTCCACGCCTCCTTGAGGGCACTCGGCTGCGGGCCGTCGGTGGCTGGTCGCGCGGTTCCCCGCGCCCCTGGGGGTGTTTCCGGTGCGGTGCTGGAGAGGTGGGCCCTGCCCAGCCCGCCCAGCTGCGGGCAATCGTGCCGCTGGGGCGGCACGGGTGGGCGCAGCGGCGCCTCCCGGCGGGCCCTTGCTCCCGCGTGCCCCGGGGCACCGTGAGGTGCGGTGCCTGCCGGCGGGCCCTTGCTCCCGCGTGCCCCGGTTCACCGTGAGGTGCGGTGCCTGCCGGCGGGCCCTTGCTCCCGCGTGTCCCGGTTCACCGTGACGTGCGGTGCCTGCCGGCGGGCCCTTGCTCCCGCGTGCCCCGTTTCACCGTGAGGTGCGGTGCCTGCCGGCGGGCCCTTGCTCCCGCGTGCCCCGGTTCACCGTGACGTGCGGCGCCTCCCGGCTCGCCCTCACTCCGGCGTGCCCCCGCTCACCACAGCAGGCGGCGCCAGCCGCCCCCCGAGCGCCGCCCGCCACGCCGGCGCCGGCGCCGGAGGCATCGGCGCACGCTGCCCCCCGCGCCCGAAGAAGTCCGCCAGCGGAAGGATCGCCGCCCCCACCGTCACCGCGTCCGGTCCCAGCCGGCCGAGCACGATGTCGACCCGTGCGGCGGGCCGCCGCAGCGCGTACGCCAGCGCATGCCGCCGCACATCCTCCAGGAACCGCGCCCCCAGCTGCAGCCCCGCCCACCCGCCGACGAGGATCCGCTCGGGCTGGAAGAGATTGATCAGGTCGGCCAGCCCCGCCCCCAGATACTCCGCCGTCTCCTCCAGCACCCCCACCGCCACCACATCCCCTGCCGCCCCCTCCGCCAGCAACGCCGTCAGCGCCCCCTCCTCGTCCAGACCGTCCGGCGGCCGGCCCCCCGCCTCCCGCCACCGCGCGACCAGCGCCTCCGCACCCGCGTACGCCTCCAGACACCCCCGCGCACCACAACGGCACCGGCGCCCCCGCACCCGTACCGTCAGATGCCCCCACTCCACGGCCCGGCCCCCCGCCAGCTCGTCGGCGACGACACACGCCCCGACCCCCGAACCGAACAGCACCACCACCGCGTCGCGCGCCCCGCGCCCCCCGCCGAACCACATCTCGGCCTGTCCCAGCGTCCTCGCCCCGTTGTCGATGAACACCGGCAGACCGGACGGCAGCCGCCCCGGCGCCCGCAGCAGCCGCTCCAGCGGTACGGCGTCCCAGCCGACGGTCTGCCCGTGCACCAGGGGACCGTCCGAGGTCTGCTCGACGATCCCGGGCACCCCGATGCCCACGCCCAGCAGCTCACCGCCCCCCGCCCCCGCCGCGCCCAGCACCTCCGCGACACCGTCGAGGATATGCCCGGCGACCACGCCGACGTCGTACGACCGTCTCCCATGACCGGGCAACAGTCGCTCCGTGCGCGCCAGTTCGCTCATCGCGAGGTCGAACAGCTCGACCCGCACCCGGGTTTCCCCCACGTCGACCCCGATCAACCGCCCCCGGTCCGCCACGACGCGGACCAGTGTGCGCGGCCGGCCGCCGTCCGCGCCGAGGCTGCCGGCCTCCTCCACCAGCCCTTCGGCGAGGAGTTCGGCTACGACGTTGCTGACGGAGCCCGAGCTCATCCCGGCGGCGGAACCCAGCGCGAGCCTGCTCATCGGCCCGTCGAAATACAACCGTTGCAGAACGGCGGTGCGGTTGTCCCGCCGCAGGTCACGGACGGTGCGTCCGGTCTGTCTGGCCATTGCGCCCCTCCTCCGTGGCCCACAGCCGGCGTCCGACCGTGCGCGACACCTTGACGTGTCCTTCTCTTGAGGTTTAACTCACGTCCTAAATTAAGCCATGAGGAGCTTCGGGACGCGAACGGGGTGTCGTTTCCGGAAGCAGGCCTCTGACTTCTCGCCTCCCGGAAAGGGACCCAGAAGCCATGCGCAGCATCCGAGCCGCAGCCATAGGCGCCGTCACCATGTCTCTCGCACTCGCCGCCTCGGCCTGCGGCGGGGGCTCGTCGACGGGCGGCGGGTCCAACGACTCGCCGAAGGAACTCACCTACTGGGCCTCCAACCAGGGCGCCAGCGTCGAGATCGACAAGAAGGTCCTTCAGCCGGAGCTCGACAAGTTCGAGAAGGAGACCGGGATCAAGGTGAAGCTGGAGGTCGTTCCCTGGTCCGACCTGCTCAACCGGATCCTCACCGCCACCACCTCCGGCCAGGGCCCCGACGTCCTGAACATCGGCAACACCTGGAGCGCCTCCCTTCAGGCCACCGGCGCGCTGCTGCCCTGGGACGCCAAGAACTTCGGCAAGATCGGCGGTAAGGACCGCTTCGTCGACTCCGCGCTCGGCTCGACCGGCGTCGAGGGTCAGGACCCGGCCGCGGTGCCGCTGTACTCGATGGCCTACGCGCTCTACTACAACAAGCAGATGTTCGCCGACGCGGGCGTCACCAAGCCGCCGGCCACCTGGGACGAGCTGGTCGAGACCGGCAAGAAGATCTCCAAGGACGGGAAGTGGGGCCTCGGCGCCGAGGGTTCCAACCTGTCGAACAACATCCACCAGATCTTCGTCCTCGGCAAACAGCACGGCGCCGACTTCTTCACCGCCGACGGCAAGCCCGACTTCACCTCCGACGGCGCCGTCGCCGCCGTCAAGCAGTACGTCGACCTGATGGCCAAGGACAAGGTCATCGCCCCCGGCAACGCCGAATACGCGCAGAACCAGTCCCTCAGCGACTTCGCCAAGGGCAAGACGGCGATGGTGCTCTGGCAGACCGCCTCGGCCACCTTCAAGACCATGGGCATGAAGGACGACCAGTGGGGCGTCGCCCCCGCCCCCGTCGCGTCCGGCACCCCCGGCACCGGCGAGAGCACCAACTCCATGGTCGCCGGCATCAACATGGCCGTGTTCAAGAACACCGACAACGTCGACGGCGCCACGAAGTTCGTGAAGTTCATGACCAGCGACGCCGAGCAGAAGATCCTCAACAAGGCCTACGGCTCCATCCCGCCGGTCAAGGCCGCCCAGTCCGACGCGGCGTTCAACACCCAGGCCACCGCAGTACTGCGGGAGACGCTCGCCACCAGCGCCGCCGCGCTGCCGCAGGTGCCGGACGAGTCGCAGTTCGAGACGGCGGTCGGTACGGCCGTGAAGGAACTGTTCGCCGACGCCGCCGCCGGCCGCGAGGTGACCACCGAGTCGGTGAAGGCCAAGCTCGCCAAGGCGCAGCAGCAGATGCCGGCCAAGTGACCGCCCACCCGACTCCGACACGGACACGGACATCTCCATGACCACCACGACCGCCCCGGCGGGGCCGGGCGAGCGGACGGTCGGCAAGAACTCCCCCGGTGCGGCGCGCGGACCCCGCCGCCGCACCGGGCGGATCCGCCGCATCGGACTGCCCTACCTGCTGCTCCTGCCGGCCCTGCTGCTCGAACTCCTCGTCCACCTGGTGCCGATGGTCATCGGCATCGTGATGAGCTTCAAGGAGCTCACCCAGTTCTACATCCGGGACTGGACCACGGCGCCCTGGACCGCCCTCGACAACTACAGGATGTCGGTGGACTTCAGCGCCCCGGTCGGTGAGGCGCTGCTCCACTCCTTCCTCGTCACCTGCGCGTTCACGCTGCTCTCCGTCGGCCTGTGCTGGTTCATCGGCACGGTCGCGGCGATCTGCATGCAGGACACCTTCCGCGGCCGGGGCCTGCTCCGGGCCGTCTTCCTGGTGCCGTACGCCCTGCCGGTCTACGCGGCCGTCATCACCTGGGCGTTCATGTTCCAGCACGACAACGGCCTGGTGAACCACGTCCTGCACGACCAGCTCGGTCTCACGGACAAGCCCTCCTTCTGGCTGATCGGCGACAACAGCTTCATCGCGCTGCTCGTCGTATCGGTGTGGAAGGGCTGGCCGTTCGCGTTCCTCATCGTCATGGCCGGCCTGCAGAACATCCCCAAGGAGCTGTACGAGGCCGCCGCGCTGGACGGCGCCGGCGTCTGGCAGCAGATCCGCCGCATCACCCTGCCGTCGCTGCGCCCGGTCAACCAGGTACTGGTCCTGGTGCTGTTCCTGTGGACGTTCAACGACTTCAACACGCCGTACGTGCTGTTCGGCAAGGCCGCCCCCGAGGCCGCCGACCTGATCTCCATCCATATCTACCAGTCGTCGTTCGTCACCTGGAACTTCGGCACCGGCTCCGCCATGTCGGTCCTGCTGCTGCTCTTCCTGCTCGTCGTGACGGGCGTGTACCTGTTCCTGACGTCGCGCGAACGGCGGAGGTCCGCCCGTGTCTAGCACCAAGACGGCCGCACCCCGGTCCCGTACGGCCGTGACCCGGTCCCCGATGGCCGTCCCGGCGTCCTTCCTGTGGACGCGCCGTGTCTTCCTGACCCTGCTCACCGGCTTCGTGCTGCTGCCGGTGTACGTCATGGTCTCCAGCTCACTCAAACCGCTGGAGGACGTCACCGGCAAGTTCCGCTGGCTGCCCACCGGCCTGACGATCCGCCCGTACATCGACATCTGGTCGACGGTGCCGCTGGCGAAGTACTTCGTGAACTCCCTGATCGTGGCCGGCGTGGCGACCGTCTGCTCGGTCGTGATCGCGGTGTTCGCCGCGTACGCGGTCAGCCGCTACGAGTTCCGGGGCAAGCGCGTCTTCTCGGTGACCGTCCTGTCCACGCAGATGTTCCCGGGCATCCTCTTCCTGCTGCCCCTCTTCCTCATCTACGTGAACATCGGCAACGCCACCGGAATCGCCCTGTTCGGCTCCCGCGGCGGCCTGATCCTCACCTATCTGACCTTCTCCCTCCCCTTCTCCATCTGGATGCTGATCGGCTACTTCGACTCGGTGCCGAAGGACTTGGACGAGGCGGCCCTGGTCGACGGCTGCGGCCCGCTCAGGGCGCTGATCAAGGTCGTGGTCCCGGCGGCCATCCCCGGCATCGTCGCGGTCGCCGTCTACGCCTTCATGACCGCCTGGGGCGAGGTCCTCTTCGCCTCCGTCATGACCAACGACACCACCCGCACCCTCGCCGTCGGCCTCCAGGGCTACTCCACCCAGAACGACGTGTACTGGAACCAGATCATGGCCGCGTCGCTGGTGGTGAGCATTCCCGTGGTGGCCGGCTTCCTGCTGCTCCAGCGCTATCTGGTGGCCGGACTGACCGCGGGCGCGGTCAAGTGACCGCCCTCCGTGAACAGATCCTCCCCGAACAGAACGAAAGGACTTACGTGAGCATCGACTTCGCCGCACTCCCGCACGACTTCCTGTGGGGCACGGCCACATCGGCGTACCAGATCGAGGGAGCCGCGGCGGAGGACGGCCGTTCACCGTCGATCTGGGACACCTTCTCCCACACCCCGGGAAAGATCGACAACGACGACCACGGCGACGTCGCCTGCGACCACTACCACCGCTGGCGCGAGGACATCGACCTGATGCGCCGGCTCGGCACCAACGCCTACCGTCTGTCCATCGCCTGGCCGCGCGTGGTGCCGGGCGGCGACGGACCGGTCAACGCCAAGGGCCTCGCCTTCTACGACGAGTTGATCGACGGCCTGCTCGAGGCGGGCATCACCCCGTCCGTCACCCTCTACCACTGGGACCTCCCGCAGGCGCTCCAGGACCGGGACCGCGGCTGGCAGGAGCGCTCCACCGCCGAGCACTTCGCCTCGTACGCCTCCGTCGTCGCCGAACGCCTCGGTGACCGCGTCGGCCACTGGGCCACCCTCAACGAGCCCCTCTGCTCGGCCTGGATCGGCCACCTCGAAGGCGTCATGGCCCCCGGCCTGACCGACCTGACGGCGGCGGTCCGCGCCTCCTACCACCTGCTCCTCGGCCACGGCATGGCGATGCGGGCGATCCGCTCGGCCGCCCCGGGCGCCCAGGTCGGCATCGTCAACAACCTCTCCACCATCCACGCGGCCAGTGACCGCGAGGAGGACCTGGCGGCGGCCCGCCGCATGGACGGCCACACCAACCGCTGGTGGCTGGACCCGGTCCACGGCCGCGGCTTCCCCGAGGACATGCGGGAGGTGTACGGCGTCGAACTCCCCGAGCAGGAGGGCGACATGAAGCTGATCGGCGCCGACCTGGACTGGCTCGGCCTGAACTACTACTTCCCGCAGACCGTCGCCGACGACCCCACAGGACCGGCCCCACGCGTCCGCACCGTCCGCCGCGACGGCGTCCCGCGCACCGGCATGGACTGGGAGATCGACGCGAGCGGCATCGAGGACCTGCTGCTGCGCCTGACCGACGACTACGGCGCGCGCAGGCTGTACATCACCGAGAACGGCTCGTCCTTCCCCGACGTCGTCCGCCCCGACGGCACGATCGACGACCCGGAGCGCCGGGACTACCTCGCCGCCCATCTCGCGGCCTGTGCCTCGGCCGCCCGCAAGGGCGCCCCGCTGGCCGGGTACTTCGCCTGGTCGCTGCTGGACAACTTCGAGTGGGCGTACGGCTACGACAAGCGCTTCGGCCTCGTCCACGTCGACTACGAGACCCAGGCCCGCACCATCAAGGGCTCCGGCCACCGGTACGCGGACATCATCCGCGGCCACGCGGACCGCGCACGGCGAGCGGCCTGATGTGACCGGTGGGCGCGGACGGACGGTCGTCCGCGCCCACCGGGGGCCACCCGGGCTCATGCATGTCATGAGCGTGTCATTCAGTGAGATCTCGCGGGGAACCGGCGCCCCACCCTCCCTCCCAAGGAGAGCCGCATGTCATCCCGTACCCCACGCCTCCTCCTCACCGCCCTCACCACGGCGGCCGTACTGACCGCGGGCCCCGCCATCGCCGCCCCCACCGCCGGGCCGCTCGCCGCGGCCGCCGCCTGGGACACCGACCGCGCGGCCACCGCGTACGCCGCGAACCCGGCCGGGGCCACCGCCTCCGGCAGCGAGAACGCGGGCGTCGCCCCCGGCCTCGCCTTCGACGGCAACGGCGCCACCCGCTGGTCCAGCGACTTCGCCGACAACGCCTGGATCCGCCTGGACCTCGGCACCACGATCCGTATCGACCGCGTCGTCCTCGACTGGGAGGCCGCCTACGGCAAACGCTACGTCCTCGAGGTCTCCGGGAACGGCACCGACTGGACCCCCTTCTACACGGAGACCGACGGCACCGGCGGCTCGGTCACGGCCCACACCTATCCCCAGGACGTCACCGGCCGCTATGTCCGGATGCGCGGCGTGGAACGCGCCACCCCGTGGGGCTACTCCCTCTACTCCTTCAAGGTCTACGGCGGTGAACCCGCCCCCGCGTCGACGACCCGCACCAACCTCGCCCTCAACCACCCCGCGTACGCGAACTTCTACCAACACGCCGGCAACTCACCGGCATTCGTCACCGACGGTGGGCGGCCGGCCGACCTCAAGGCGGACCAGTCGCGCTGGTCGAGCGACTGGAACGCCGACCGCTGGGTCTCCGTCGACCTCGGCGCACGCTCCACCGTAGACACGGTCGACCTCTACTGGGAGGCCGCCTACGCCGTCGACTACGAACTCCAGGTCTCCGACGACAACCGCACCTGGCGTACGGTCTACCGCCCCTCGGCCTCCGAAGTGGCGTCCCGCCGTGCCAACGTGAAGTCCCCGGGTGAGGCGGTGGGCCTGCACGACTCGGTCCGGCTCACGCAGCCGGCCACCGGCCGCTACGTCCGTATGCTCGGCAAGGAGCGCCGCTCCTTCTACAACCCGGCTCCCGCGACCGCCCAGTTCGGCTACTCGCTCTACGAGTTCGAGGTCTGGGGCACCGGCGGCAGCGCGGCGGCGGCCTACCCGGCGCTCCCGGCGGAGCAGCCGGGCTCGTACCGCACCACGTTCTTCGACGACTTCACCACCGCCTCCCTCGACCGCGCCAAGTGGCGCGTGGTCCGCACCGGCACGGAGATGGGCTCGGTCAACGGCGAGTCCCAGGCGTACGTCGACTCCACGGACAACATCCGCCAGGAGAACGGCAGTCTGGTCCTCGAGGCCAAGCACTGCAAGGGCTGCACCAAGGCCGGCGGCGGCACCTACGACTTCACCTCCGGCCGAATCGACACCAACACCAGATTCGACTTCACCTACGGCCGGGTCAGCGCCCGTATGAAGCTCCCGGTCGGTGACGGCTTCTGGCCCGCCTTCTGGCTTCTCGGCAGCAACGTCGACGACCCCACGGTGTCCTGGCCGGCGTCCGGCGAGACCGACATCATGGAGAACATCGGCTACGGCGACTGGACCAGCACCGCCCTGCACGGCCCCGGCTACTCGGCCGACGGCAACATCGGCGCCCGCCAGACCTACCCGAACGGCGGCCGCGCCGACCAGTGGCACACCTACGCGGTGGAGTGGACCCCGACCGGCATGAAGTTCTCCGTCGACGACCGCCTCGTCCAGGAGACGACCCGCAACAAGCTCGAATCCACACGCGGCGCCTGGGTCTTCGACCACAACCAGTACGTGATCCTCAACCTGGCCCTCGGCGGCGCCTACCCGGCCGGCTGGAACAAGGTCACCACCCCGTACTGGGGCCTGCCGCAGTCCAGCGTGGACCGGATCGCGGCCGGGGGAGTGCGGGCGGAGGTGGACTGGGTGCGGGTCGAGCAGAAGGGGTAGCGCCGTCGTGCGTCAGGCGCCCTTGCGCGCCACTCCGCCGTAGATGCCGATCGGCGGGGCGTCGGGGCGCCGTACCTCCTCGGGGCGCCAGTCGGTGACCCGTACCAGCCCCGGCTCGACCATCGCGAAGTCGCCGAACAGGTCGAGCACCGTGGTGTGCGCGCGCAGGTTGAGGGACGCGGTGGCCTTCCTGTAAACGGCCGCCGCGTCCTCGCGCCGGTCCTCGTGGACGTCACCCGTCGCATGGGACAGGACGAGGTAGGACCCGGCCGGCAGTGCGTCGCGCAGGGTGGCGACGATGCCCGCCGGGTCCTCCGCGTCGGCGACGAAGTGCACGACGGCCACCAGCAGCAGTGCCACCGGCCGGTCGAAGTCGATGACCGCGCGCACCTCGGGGTCATCGAGGATCGCGCCCGGATCGCGCAGGTCGGCCAGGACGACGGTGGTGTCCGGGTCGTCCGCCAGGGCCCTCGAGTGGGTCGCGACGATGGGGTCGTTGTCGACGTAGGCGACCCGGGTCTCCGGGGCGATCGACCGCGCGATCTGGTGCACGTTGGGTTCGGTGGGCAGGCCCGTGCCGACGTCGAGTATCTGGCGGATCCCGCCCTCGGCCACCACATGCCGCACCGCGCGGTGCATGAAGTGCCGGTTGGCCAGAACTCCCTCCCGCACCTCGGGCGCCGCCTTCATGAACTGCTCGGCGGCCAGCTGGTCGACCTCGTAGTTGTCCTTCCCGCCGAGGAAGTAGTCGTACATCCGGGCGGGGTGGGGCTTGCTCGTGTCGATCCGGTCGGCGTTCTCGCCGCTGCTCAGGGAGGTCATGCGACCTGGCTCCGTTCTCAACTCGCGGGCCGGCACCCGCGTGAGTGCCTGACGGAACATCATCCTGGCACGAGGAGGAAGCCCGACGCTCCTTGGTCGCTGTTCCCCTACGCGGCTCAACAACCGTCTGGTCGACGGGTGTTCACTCGCCCTGGGCGCGTAGGCGTGCCCGGCTAGGCTGACGACCCGACGATGCCGTTCCGCAGCACGGAGGAGTGTCCTGTGACCACCGGTACACCCAGAGCCCACATAGACACGAGCAAGCCGCACCCCGCCCGCGTCTACGACTGGCTGCTGGGCGGCAAGGACAACTACCCCGTCGACCAGCAGGTCGGCGAGACCCTCCCGGCGGAGGCGCGGGGCAACGCGGCCCGGAACAGGGCGTTCATGCACCGCGCCGCGGCCTGGCTGGCGAAGGCGGGCGTCGGCCAGTTCCTGGACATCGGCACCGGAATCCCCACCGAACCCAACCTGCACCAGATCGTGCAGGCGACCAGACCGGACGCCCGGATCGTCTACGCGGACAACGACCCCATCGTCCTCCGCCACGCCGAAGCGCTGCTGGCCAGCACCCCGGAAGGCACCACCGACTTCCTCCTCGCCGACGTACGAGAGCCCGCGACCATCCTCGAACGCGCCCGCGCCGTCCTGGACTTCGACCGCCCGATCGCCCTCTCCCTGATCGCCCTGCTCCACTTCCTGCCCGACGACGAGGACCCGTACCGCCTCGTACGCACCCTCGTCGAAGAACTCCCCTCCGGCAGCTACCTGCTCCTCTCGCACGGAACAGCCGACCAGCACCCGGAGCTGAAGCAGGAGACCGAGACCGCGTACAAGAAGGGTGCGATCCCGCTCCGGATGCGCACCCGCGGCGAGGTCGAGCCCTTCTTCGAGGGCCTGGAACTCGTCGCGCCCGGCCTGGTGTTCGCCACCGAGTGGTACCAGGAGGAACCGGCACCGGCGCGGGAACGCAGCGGCTTCTACGTGGGCGTCGCGCGCGTCCCCCGGGCGGAGCACGGGGCCGTCTTGACGTAAGCCGGAACCGGCCGATACTTGTGCGCAGCATGGGTCGGTCGGTGTCCGTGGCCGGAACGGCAGCGCGACCGGCAACCCTCCCCGGGAGCCGCCGTGTTCACGAACCCGCGAGCCAGATTCCTGCTCACCGTGGCCGTGGTGCTGGCCGCCGTCCTCACGCCGGCCGCGCCCCGCGCGCTGGCCGCCGACACGGCACGCCGTCCCGGCGCGGAGGTCGTGGCCGTCACCCAGGTCGCGCCCCGGCAGGTGGACCTGTCGGTCCGCTCGACGGCGCTGGGCGGCGGTACGGTCAAGGTCCGCCTCCTCACACCCGACGGCTGGAACCCCGGTGAGCGGCACCGGCACTGGCCCACGCTCTGGCTGCTGCACGGCTGCTGCGGCGACTACACGTCGTGGACGAGCATGACCGACGTGGCGGAGACCGACAGCCTGCGCGACGTCCTCGTCGTGATGCCCGAGGCCGGCTGGAACGGCTGGTACAGCGACTGGTGGAACCACGGGCAGGGCGGCGACCCGGCATGGGAGACGTTCCACACCAAGGACCTGCGTCACCTCCTGGAAAGCGACTGGGGCGCGGGCCGCGACCGCGTGGTCGCCGGACTGTCCATGGGTGGCCAGGGCGCCCTGCTGTACGCCGCCCGGCACCCCGGAATGTTCAAGGCGACGGCGGCTTACTCCGGTTCCGCCCACCCCCTTCTCGACTCCGAGTCCGTCGACCGCATCATGGGCTTCTTCGCCGGCCAGGACACCGACCCGCTCCGCGTCTGGGGCGACCCGGTCGCCCAGCGCCGGATCTGGCAGGCGCACGACCCCGTCCATCTCGCCAAGCGCCTGAAAGCACTCCCGGTCTACCTCTCCTGCGGCGACGGCACCACCGGTCCCCTCGACCCACCGGGCGCCACCAGCGCCCTGGAGGCCGACTTCAACCGCCAGAACCACGCCCTCGCGGCCGAGCTGAACCGCGTAGGCGCACGGCAGGTGACGACCCACTTCTACGGCCCGGGTACCCACGGCTGGGCCTACTGGGAACGCGAGCTGCACGCGTCACTGCCGATGCTGCTGGGGGCGTTGGGCACCGACGGCGGCTGATCCCGGTCTCCGGCGCCATGTTGTCTCGATTGGTTCACGGTGCTGTCCCGGTTGGGATCCTGCCGCGTTTGCATCGCGAAAGTCCGGTTAACGTGCCTGGTCGCAGGGGCCTGCGTCCGCACGTGCGACACGTCGAGGGCTCCCGCACGGAAATCCGACACATCACGGGGGTACGGCGAATGGCCACGCGCGACGGCATGGTGAACCACGGAGCGACCACGAGGCCCGGGACGTCTTCGCGCCGGCGGATGCTGCGGCTGGCCGGCGGCGGGCTCGCACTGGGCGCCCTGGCCTTGGGCGCGGTCGGCTGCGACGAGGACGCGGTGGACGTCGAGGACGCCGGCGGCACGGGCGGTTCGGGCGCCGGCAAGCCGAAGGAGGCGGGCAGCGGCACCGGCTCCGGCAAGGACGGCCAGGCCCCCGACCCGCTGTGGACCGAGTCGACCTCGGCCCAGACCTACGGCGACAACGACGAGCTCGTGACGGCGGCCGGCGTGGTGATCGCGAGCGGCAGTCCGCTGGCCGCCCTCGACACCGCGACCGGCGGGAAGAAGTGGTCCCTGCCGGGCGGCGCCATACCCGGCGCACCCCTGCTGCTCGGCAACGGCACGCTGTACCTGGCGAGCAGCGAGTACGACGGCTCCGTCATCGGCTACGACCCCGCCACCGGCAAGGAGACCTGGCGCAGCCACCTGAGCAAGGCCTACCGGCAGCCGCGGCCGATCGCCGTGGACGAGCGGCAGGTGTACGTCATCGCCGAGATCCTCGAGGACGACGGCTCGTCGAAGACCAACGTCATCGCCGCCCTCGACAGCGCCACCGGCAGGATCGCCTGGAAGGAACAGCGCGACACCGGAACCGAGCAGAACGGCATCCACGCCGCCGTCCGCGGCCGGCACCTCGTCTACACCGACTTCAGGAAGAACCTCACCGTCCGCGACACCGCCACCGGCAGCCAGGTGTGGACACACAGGACGACCAGGACCAACTACGGCTTCTTCGCCGTCCACCAGGAGCTGGTGATCGTCCCGCAGGGCCGGACCCTCCAGGCCTTCAACCTGTCCGACGGCAAGGAGAAGTGGTCCCTGAAGACCTCGGGATTCGCCGCGTTCAAGGAGCCCGCCGTCCTGGAGGACGTGCTCTACATCGCCGACAGCGACAGGACGCTGCGGGCCGTCGATCCGCGCACCGGCAAGCTGCTCTGGCAGTCCGAGGCCCTGGCGAAGGCGGGACTCCAGGTGCCGCGCCAGTACGTCAAGGCGGGCGGCACCCTCTACGGCGCCACGGACCTGGACGACAAGGGCGGCATCGTCGCCCTGGACGCGAAGACCGGTGACGTGCGCTGGACGTTCAACGACGGCACCGGTGACTTCCACGCCTGGCTGGTCGCCACCGACGGCAAGCGGGTCTTCGCCCTCCATGGCAGGAAGCTGCACGCCCTGCCGGCGTGACGGGCTGACGCGGTAGCGCATATTCCGCCGTGCGAGGTGGAACAACCCAGCCATGTCGAAGGTCACCCGCCGGACGCTGGTCATCGCCTTCGTGATCTGGAGCTTCTTCGCCTACCCATGGTTCGACAGGGGCTGCGACATCGCGGAGGCGTACACGGCGGTCATCAGGTACGGAGTGCCGGAGGGCCTGGAACCCCTGCCGGCCTGCTACGGCTGAGCAGCTGCTACCGACCACCACCGGTGTGGCGGGAAACGATGCCGGACACGTCATCCAACCACTGGCGGATCCCCACCCCAGCCGGCGAAGCCACGCCCATGCCGAGGACGGACACGGCCTCCTTCAACGCCCTGTCCGTCCCCGCCAGGGCACGCAGTTCCCCGATGTCCCGCACGAGCTGCCCCCGGTCGGCCTCGGACGCCCCCGCCAAGTAGTCGTCGACGGCCTCACCGTACGAGGCGTACTCGTCGAAGAAGTCCTGGTGGAAATAGGCACCGAGGAACTGGCTCAATTCGGGGAATTGCTCCCGGTACTCCCAGCTGTTCTGCGGCAAGCGTGCGTCCGGTGCGGCGTGCCCGATCCGACGGGCCAGATGATCACGGGCGATACGCAAACTTTCTTCGACGCTTCTGCCCGAGACTGGCGCGATCTCCGGCAGGAGTGCGATGTCGTCACCGATCTCCGGGGACTGGAGGCCGGTGCGGAGAAGGTCATCGAGCTGTTGTACAGCCGTGGCGGCCCGCTGCGGATCGTTCGAAACGACCCTGAGGTACGCGGACAGCGCCGGTCCGGGAGCCTCGGGGGAGTCGTTGAAGGTGTAGTCCTGTGCCGCGTAAGCCTCCAGGAGGTCCTGAACCTCGGAGAACCGGAAACCCGGCGCGGGAGTCGATGGCATGAGGCTGCTCCGTCAAGTGTGGGATCAGGGAGTGGGGAACGAGGTCAGGACGCGGTAGCCGGCGGGGGCCTCCGGATCACGCTTCAGGATGACACGGACTGAACGCACCTCTTGTGGTGGATTGCCGTGTTTGAAGTCGTACCGGGTCAGGTGAAGGCCCGTGGTCTCGTCGAAGGCCGCGTCCAGTCTGAGTTTGCTCCTCTTCCCCTGCAGCCAGTTGTCGATGCGCTTCTGATTGCGCAGCAGGGTCCCGTCGGCGAAGCGTTGGGCGTCGGATTCGCTCAGGAACCGTGAGTCGGCGTCGAGTTCCGGCTCGCTGCGTAGACGACGGCGCATGTCTTGCGTTGTCTTCTTCACATGTCGCCCGATGGTGTGCGATCCGTTCTTGCCCTCGTCCCCCTTGACGTCTGCGCGGTGCCTGGGCTTGACCGGGCCCTTCCGTTTGGTGCGAGGCCAAGCATGCTGCGAGAAGCCGTCGTGGGCGCCGGCGCCTCCGCCCGCGCCCACGACCATGAGGACGATGCCCGCCGTACCGAGAAGAGCGGCGGGGAACACCGTTCCGGCCGCGGCCGAACCGACCGTGCCAACTCCGGCGAGGGCGACTCCTTCCGGCGGGAACAGTGCGAGCAGGGACAACAGCAGCAGGGCGAAACCGAGGTGGACCAGGAAGGCGTCGAGCGCGTCGAGGAGGTGGAAAGTCGAAATGGACCTGCCGTCCGGACCCGCGCTGCCGAGCCCGCGATGGAGGAGGAAGACGCCCGTTGTGCCGGCCCCGAGCGCGGTGGCGAGGCGGAAACGGTGGACGGCGAGCGGCTCGCCCAGGAGCTGGGCCGACGTCGTCCGCCAAGTGCGCAGCAGGACGGACAACTGCCAGGCGATCCAGAGGAGGGCGGCGACACCGAAGCCCAGCAGGATCTTCGGTCCCGCGCCGGTGCTGAAGAACTCCTGGAGACCGGATGTCACGGTGAAGGAGCCGGCGCCGAGGAACAGCAACGCCGGCAGACTGAGAACGAAGGGTATGAGGAGCAGCCATATGCGACGGGCGTCGCGCGGACGGGCATGCTTCAACCAGGCGCGAAGTGTGTTCCTCTGCCAGGCTTCCGGGTGGTCGGAGGCACCCATGCGGGAGGCGATGCCGGCCACTGCCTCGCGCAGCCGCACGGTGGCGTCGTCCGTGGACGTCACCGCGGTGGCGTACAGCAGGGAGCGGCGCAGCCGCAGATAGCGCAGGGCGATGAGCAGACTCCACGGGACGCTCCAGGCGGCGTAGCGCAGCAGTGCGCCCACGCTGTCGCCGTCGGCCTGTTCGGAGGGCAGGAGCACATCCGGCATGGTGCGTTTGCCGCGGTGCAACTGGCGTGCGTCGACGACCACGGCGACGGCCAGACAGGCCAGCGGTGCGGCCCACGCCTGGGCGTCCAGCGTCTCCAGCCATTGTTCGGCCTGCCCGCCGGACTTCTGGATGACGTAGTTGTTCAGCGTGTGATGCGCGGCCGCCGCCAGAACCGGTCCCGCTGCCAGGAGACGCACCCATCCCCGGCTGCGCCACAGCAAGCCGGCGCCCAGCCCGGCCACGGACGTCCACACCAGGTGCGTGAACGTCTCGGCGACCAACGCACCACCCGTCGACAACTGTCCGAAGGGTGCGGGTAACCAGGCGGTGAAGACCTCACCAGGGCTGGGTACATAGGGCGGGAACAGCGAGTCCGGGATGATCCACCCGCCGTCCCGTGCAAGGGTTCGATCCACGTCCAGGCCGAACCTGAGTACCGCCTCCAGCAGTCCGAACCCGCCGCCCAGTGCGGCACCCACTACCACGAAGTCGGTCAGTCCCCACTGCCGTCGGACCTTCAGGCTCAGTCCGGCCAGCAGGAGCGGTGAGACCTTGACCAATTCCTCCAACCAGGGCGCGACCGTGTAGCTGGTGATGGTCTCCACCTTCACCAGCGACAGCCCGGACCGATCCGCGTAGAGGCGTGTGTACGCGAGTTCCAGCAGCCCCGTCGCGACACCGCACCCGTACACGCCCACCGCGAAGGCGATCAGTACGGTCGACAGGCGAACCGAGCGTGTCGGCCATGCGACAGCGAACAACTGCAGCACACTCCAGATGGCCGCAGCCGCCATCACCACAACCATGGCCCGGTCCCCCGATCTTCTCTGCTCCGATCTGACGACATGACTGGAGTTCGTGAAAGCAAATTTAAAGCTACGTGGTCAATCTGCGGACATGCAAGGAGATTTGAATGCCTTGTTCACTTCAGGAGGTTGCGAAAGTAAGGATTCGCTGGCGGAACTGGAGGGCGGAAGCCATGCAGCTCTGCGCACAGAACCGTGGCGGCAAGGGGCGTGGAGGCATGGGGAGTGGGCCGGCCGCTTCCGGGACGGCAAGGAAGAGCGCGGAGTTCGTCCTTGCCTTCCCTGCCGGGATCACGCAACGGGATCTTGCGGACGAGGCGAACCGACGGCTCGGGAGGGTGCGGGAGCAACGCCTCGCCAAGCTGGTCGCCGAGGTGGTCGAAGGTGGACTGCTCGTTCCTTGACGACCGTAGGAGAGGGCACGTGCACGCCGGGCGCCGGTGTTGTGTCACGACTCCTCGTCATCGTCCCCCGCGTCGTTGATGAGGGGAGCGAGGAGCGGGTGGACTCTGAAGCCGGAGGTGCGGCCCGGGCCGTTCTTGTACTCGGCCGTGAGAACAGGAACCGCCGAGTCCGGGATCAGCCCTTGTTCCTGCAGCTTGCGGCTGATCCGGGTGATCGGCTTGGTAAAGCCTCTCAGTGTTCGATCGTCGTCGTAGTCACAGAGGTCGTAGACCGCTTCCGGTTCCGCGTGACCGTCCATATCTGCCGCGTAGCGGATGACGTCGACGCGGTTGGTGTAACCCTCGTAAGCCAGCCCGCGGAAGAGAGCCTCCAGGGCCTCGGCGGTCCATCCGCCGTATGTGGCCCCTGCTTCGATGCGCTCGACCCGTTCGATGTCCTCGACGGAACCGGCCTGAAGACTGAGTTGCAGAACGGGGGCGGCGACTTCCAGGAACTGCTTCGGTGACAACAGGTAAAGTCGACCTCCGCCACGCGCCCGGAGCTCCGCCGTCAACTCCGGGCGCGGGCCTCGGCTGTGGCCGCGCTCCTTGCGCCACCAGTCTTCCTTGGCGTCCGCGGTCACGAACAGGACATCGCACTGACGGCGGGATGCCTCGCGCAGCAACTGTTCCCAGACGAAGAAGTCACCGACCGCTCCGTTGCCGTCCTTCTTGGCGTCCATGTAACCGGGTGGAACGCGCTGGTCGACGCGCTTCTGACCCAGCGCGGTCAACGCGGTGCGGTCTTCTGGGGAGAAGGGAGCCCCCACCCTGCCGGTCAGTGCCGGCTCCAGCTTGGCAATCACCGGATCGGTCCTCGTGTCATGCCCGATGTGCTGCCACTCGCCCTCGCCAACCTCATTGATCTTCTTTCGGACTTCCTCGAAGACCTCGCTCAACCGATCGCGAAGGTCATCGAAGTCGTCATCGCTCAAGGCGACCCGGTTGGCCCAGGTGCGTAGTGTCTGTACCGCCTGCACTGAGTGACCGCTCATCTCCTGGGCGGCCTTGGCGCTGGTCGACCGTGCGTCGGAGATTGTGGTCTCCCGGTTCCGCCAGAACTCCACCAGGACCTGGTGGGGAATCCATAAGCGATCGCCCAGGGAGCCGAGCGCCGCCAGAAGATCGGCACGCGCCTGCTCGGTGTAGCGGTAGAGATTGAGCAGCACGTTGGCGTCCGGGGTGACGAGGCCATTCGTCAGCACCGAGCTGAAGTCCGCAGCAGTCGGAGTGCGGAAGGCCCCGAAGTCGTCGAACAGTCCGCGGACGTTCGCGTCGGTCTTGGTGTTGATCGTCATTGTTCCCCCCGGCGCTGCCCACGTCGGCTCCCCTTGTCGACGTGCCTGACGGCGACCTTAGTGTTCCTCCGGTGGAGAGGAAGGGCGGATCGCGGAACTCGCATACGTAGGGACGTCAACGAGCTTCCGCCGTGCAGGGCGACTTTCAGAAGCCAGGGAGCAACGACTATGTGGAGGTCAGGCATACTCTCCGATTCGTACGCGTGCACGACAAGCGGAGAGCGGGGCGGCCCTCGACTCGCGTGGTCAGGTCGACCTGGGGTGTTTCGGTCAATTTGCGAAGAGGTGGACTCTCGTCGTCACCGTACGTCTGTCTGAAGCGCGGCATCCCATGGTGATCATGCGGTCCCTATGTCCTATAGTCCTGTCATTCACCGCTTCTTTTCATGACACAGGCAACCACTAGGATCTGCCCGAGGGCATAGCCATGGGGAACGGTGGGCCTCGAGGGACACGAGGAGTGGGGAACAGGCATGCGGGAAGGCCGGTGGGTCACGGTCACCGAGTCCGAGTTCGAGCATGAACGCCGCGGCCTGGAGGCGATCCGCCGGAAGCTGCCGGACGGCGACCCCTGGCGGGCCTGGTCGAACTTCACCTTCACCGCGAACACCGGCCACGTCCGCGAGGTCGACCTGCTGGTCGTCGCCCCCGGCGGCCTGTGCATGATCGAGCTGAAGGACTGGCACGGCTCGGTCACCTCCGAGAACGGCACCTGGGTGCAGACCACGCCCGGTGGCTACCGCCGTACCCACGGCAACCCGCTGCATCTGGTCAACCGCAAGGCCAAGGAGCTGGCCGGCCTGCTCGCCCAGCCCGGCGCCAGGCGGGTCTGGGTCGCCGAGGCCGTCTGCTTCACCGACAGCGGCCTGCGCGTACGGCTGCCCGCCCACGACCAGAACGGTGTCTACACGGTCGACGAGCTGGTCGACATGCTCAAGCAGGCCCCGGCCGACGAGCGGCGTCGCATCACGGCGATCGGCTCGCGCGAGGTCGCGGCGGCCCTGGCGAACATCGGCATCCGCAAGAGCGACGCGCAGTACAAGGTCGGCCCGTACGAGCTGGAGCGGAAGTCCTTCGAGTCCGGGCAGACCTGGGCGGACTACCTCGCCCGCCACAGCGACCTGCCCGAGGCCGCCCGCGTGCGGATCTACCTCAGCGAGCGCGGCTCCGACGCCTCCCTGCGCCAGTCCGTGGAGAACGCCGCCCGGCGCGAGGCCGCGGTGCTGGGCCGGTTCAAGCACCCGGGTGTCGTCCAGCTCAAGCAGTACTTCCCCTCCGGGCACGCCGCCGGCCCCGCGCTGATCTTCGACTACCACCCGGACACCCTGAAGCTCGACGAGTACCTGGTCCAGTACGGGGAGAAGCTGGACATCCTCGGCCGGATGGCCCTGGTGCGTCAGCTCGCCGAGACGATGCGCTCCGCGCACGCCAGCCGCATCCACCACCGCGGGCTCGCCGCCCGCTCCGTCCACGTCGTCCCCCGGCCGCGCGGCCGGAAGGGGCAGGCCGTCGGGGAGGAGGCCGCCTGGCTCACCCCGCAGCTGCAGATCTCCGACTGGCAGATCGCCACCCAGCGCAGCGGCGACTCCTCGCAGGGCCAGGGCATGACCCGGTTCGCGCCGACTGCCCTGTCCGCCATGCACCTGTCCGACGACGCCGACGCCTACCTCGCCCCGGAACTCACCGCCCTCAACCCCGACCCCGTCTACCTCGACGTGTACGGGCTCGGTGTCCTCACCTACCTGCTGGTCACCGGCAAGGCTCCCGCCGCCAGCCAGGCCGAGCTGCTGGCCCGCCTGGAGGCGGGCGAGGGCCTGCGCCCCAGCTCCCTGGTGGACGGCCTCTCCGAGGACGTGGACGAGCTGGTGCAGGCCGCCACCGCCTACCGCCCCGGCCAGCGCCTCTCCAGCGTCGACGAGTTCCTGGAGCTGCTGGAGGTCGTCGAGGACTCCCTCACCGCCCCCGCCGCCTCCCTCGACGGGCACGCCGAGGAGGAGACCGGGGCGAGCGTCGACAAGGACCCGCTGGAGGCCGTCGCCGGTGACGTGTTCGCCGGCCGGTGGGAGGTCCGCCGCCGCCTCGGCACCGGCTCCACCAGCCGCGCCTTCCTCGTCCGCGACCTGGAGGCGGAGACCCGCAGGACACGCCCGCTGGCCGTGCTGAAGGTCGCCCTGTCCGACAGCCGCGGCGAGATCCTCGTCCGCGAGGCCGAGGCGATGGGCCGCCTGCGCCCCCACTCCGGCATCATCCGCCTCGTCGAGCCCGAGCCGCTGCACATCGCCGGCCGCACCGTCCTGGCGATGGAGTACGTCGGCGACGAGCGCGACGACGACGGCCAGGGCGCCGAGGGTGCGGCCCGCCCGCGCCGCCGCGAGGAGACCGTCGCCCGCCAGCTCCGCGAGCACGGCCGCCTCCCGGTCGACCAGCTGGAGGCGTACGGCGACTACCTCTTCGGCGCCGTCGACTTCCTGGAGGGCGAGGGCGTCTGGCACCGCGACATCAAGCCGGACAACATCGCCGTCCGCGTCCGCCCCAACCGCACCCGCGAGCTGGTCCTCATCGACTTCTCGCTGGCCGGCTACCCGGCGAAGAGCACCGACGCGGGCACCGACGGCTACCTCGACCCCTTCGTCGACGTCATCACACGCGGCTCCTACGACTCCCACGCCGAGCGGTACGCCGTCGCCGTCACCCTGCACCAGATGGCCTCCGGCGAGCTGCCCAGGTGGGGCGACGGCAGCGTCCTGCCGCGCATGACCGACCAGAAGGAGTGGCCGCACCCGACCATCGCTGCCGAGGCCTTCGACCCGGCCGTGCGGGACGGTCTTGTCGCCTTCTTCCAGAAGGCCCTGCACCGCGACGCGGGCCAGCGGTATCCCGAGCTCAAGCCGATGCGGGACGCCTGGCGCAAGGTCTTCCTCGACGCCTCGCAGACCGTCCCCTCCAGCCACCGCACCCGCCCCGCGGCCCCCGCCGACGGGACCGCACCCGCCGAGGGCGCCGCTGCGGCGGCCATCGCGGACGCCGAGCCGGAAACCGCCGAGCAGCAGCGCGACCGCCTCGCCGCCGAGGCCGCCCTCGACACCCCACTGACCGTCTCCGGCCTCACGCCCGCCGCCCAGTCCTTCCTCTACGGCCTGGGCCTCACGACGGTCGGCGAACTCCTCGACTACAGCCGCCGCAAGCTCGTCAACGCCCCCGGCCTCGGCGCCAAGACCCGCAACGAGGTCCAGCAGCGGCAGCGGGAGTGGGGTGAGCGGCTGCGCGAGGCCCCCGTCTCGCCGCTCACGCCGAAGGGCAGGGCGGAGGCGAAGGAGGAGCTGGAGCAGCTCACCGCCGCCGAGTCCGCCCTCGTCGGACAGCTCGCAACGGGCGAGTCGGCGGGCGCGCTGTCCGCCCGCACCCTGCGCTCGGTCAGCCTCGACACCCTCGCCACCGTCCTCGTGCCGGCCGTCAACAACAACGGCTCCAACCGCAACAAGGCGGAGATGGTGCGGCTGCTGCTGCGCCTGCCCGACGAGCACGGCGTCCTGCCCGGCATCGGCGTCTGGCCCAAGCAGAAGGACGTCGCCGACGCGCTCGGCCTCAGCCACGGCCGCATCCCGCAGATGCTCAAGGACGAGCGCAAGCGCTGGAAGGCGGAGCCCGCCGTCCAGGCCCTGCGGGACGAGATCATCGACCTGCTGGAGAGCATGGGGCGCGTCGCCTCCGCCGTGGAGATCGCCGACGCCCTCGCCGTCCGCCGCGGCACGCACCTCGCCGGACGCGAACAGCGGCGCGCGATGGCCCTGGCGGCGGTACGGGCCGTCGTCGAGGTCGAGCAACTGGTGCCGCAGGAGGCCGAGTTCCAGCACCAGCCGAACCGCAAGGCGACCGACGAGTCCCTGGGCGCCGGCCTGCTCGCCCTCGACGTGCGCGAGAACGACGCCCCGGACACCCCGACCGCACCCGGCCTGCTCGACTACGCGATGCGCCTCGGCAGGACGGCCGGCCGGCTGGCCGAGCTGGACACCCTGCCGACGGCCGCGACCGTCCTGGCCGAACTGGGCGCGCTGACGGTCCCGCCCGGCGCCGTCGACTGGGACGAGCGGCGCATGGTGGAGCTGGCCGCCGCCGCGTCCGTGAACGCCGCCGCCACCCCGCGCCTGGAGATCTACCCGCGCGACCTGTCGCTCGTCCGGGCGCTGCGCCTCACGCAGGCCGGGCTCGTCCGCTGGATCCCGGGCGTCCCGGAGGGGCGGCAGCCCGGCCTGACCGGTGAGGACGTGCACGAGCGGGTCCGTGCCCGCTTCCCCGAACTGGGCGTCCCGGACGGACGCGGCGGCACGACCCACGAACTGCCGACCGCCGGCCCGCTCACCAAGGCGCTGCGCGACGCGGGCTTCGAGCTGTCGCTCAGCATGCGCGAGGACACGGGCACGCTGCGCTACCTGCCGACCCGGGTGGAGGACGTCTCCAGCTACCTCACGACGGGCGCGTGGCGGCAGTCGACGCGCACGGGCACGGTGACGCGGTACGCGGACGACCCGCAGCTCGCGGGCGCGGTGCGCGCGGAGGAACGGCTCCTCGCCTCGGCCCGCCGGGACGGGTACCGGGTGCTGACCGTACGGCAGCAGCTCGTGCGCGACGCGGTACGGGAACTGGGCGCCGAACGGCTGGACGCGCGGGCCCTGTCGGTGACCGAGCTGTTCCTGGAGGCCCTGCACGGGCAGGTCACGCCGGGTACCAAGCCGACCTGGGAAACCCTGCTCAAGGCGGACGCCGCCGAGCCGGGATCGAAGGGCGCGGTGCGGTTCGCGGAGTACGCGCGGACGGCGTGGGGCTCGGTCGAGCCCCGGATCGCTGGGCTGCTGGGCGACGGTGGCGGTAGTGCGGGGCCGGTCCTGCTGACGGAGGCCGGGGTGTTCGCCCGGTACGACGCGATGGGCGTCCTGGACCGGCTGGCGTCGGCGGCCCGGCGGGGCGGGCGGGGGCTGTGGCTCCTGGTCCCGCAAAACGACCCCTCGCGCGAGCCCCGGCTCGGGCAGGTGGCCGTGCCGTACCAGGCCGGCCTGGGGGAGTGGATCCAGCTTCCGGACACGTGGGTGGGCAACCGCCATCGCGGGTCCGGCGAGGTTGTGGCAAGTGGTGTCGAGGGAGACGCGAAGTGATCGACCGCAAGGCTCTGTTGAACGACCTGAAGCAGCAGGTCAAGACGGTCGAGACCGACCTTGGCAAGCAGGTGAAGGCGCTCGATGAGGTCGGTGCGCGGCTGCGGGCCGAGTACGACCAGGCGCGCAAGCTGGGGCGTACGGCGGCGACGTGGACCTCGTGGCTGGACGAGCGGGTCACGCAGGTCGCGGTGGCGTGGGTGCTGGGGTCTGTGTTCGTGCGGTTCTGCGAGGACAACCGGCTGATCCCGGAGCCGTACCTGACGGGGCCGGACGGTGACCGACGCGAGCTGGCGGAGTCGCGGTACGACGCGTACGTGGAGTCGGACGACAACCCGACGTACCGGGGCTGGCTGGAGAAGGCGTTCGACGAACTGGGCCAGGGCCAGGCGGGTCGGCTGCTGTTCGACAAGCGGCACAACCCGCTGTATCAGGTCCCGCTCTCGCACGACGGTGCGGGCGAACTGGTCGAGTTCTGGCGGGGGCGCGACGAGGTGGGCGTCCTCGTCCACGACTTCACCGACCCGCTGAACGAGGACGGCACGGAGGGCTGGGACACGCGGTTCCTGGGCGACCTGTACCAGGACCTGAGCGAGGCCGCACGGAAGACGTACGCGCTGCTCCAGACGCCGGAGTTCGTAGAGGAGTTCATCCTCGACCGGACGATGAACCCGGCGGTGCGGGAGTTTGGGCACGAGAAACTGAAGATGATCGACCCCACGTGTGGGTCGGGGCACTTTGTGCTGGGGGCGTTCCGGCGGTTGGTGCGGCTGTGGGGGGAGGGGCAGCCGGGGAAGGACGTGCACGAGCGAGTACGGGAAGCGCTGGACTCGGTGCACGGCGTGGACATCAACCCGTTCGCGGTGGCCATTGCCCGGTTCCGACTGCTGGTTGCGGCCATGGCGGCGAGTGGGGTGCAGACGCTGGCGGAGGCGGCCAAATACGAGTGGCCGATGCACCTGGCGGTGGGCGACTCGCTCATCAAGGCTCGGCAGTTGGAACTGACGCTGGGTTCGGGTGAGGACGGGATGGAAGACCCGTTGGCGTCGTTCGCGTATGCCACGGAGGATGTGCATGAGCACCCGGGGATTCTTCAGCAGGGACGCTACCATTTGGTTGTAGGAAACCCGCCGTACATCACGGTGAAGGACACGAAGCTGAACGCTTTGTACCGGGACCTGTACGACGCATGCGGTGGCATTTATGCTCTCTCCGTGCCTTTTGCTCAGCGCTTCTTCGAACTTGCCAAGCGTGGTGATGCCGAGGGTCGCGGGTACGGCATGGTGGGGCAGATCACTGCAAACTCTTTCATGAAACGCGAATTCGGTACGAAGTTGATTGAAAACTACTTTCGTGACCGGGTTGAGTTGACGGAGGTCATCGACACTTCAGGGGCCTACATTCCCGGGCACGGGACGCCGACCGTCATCCTCGTGGGAAAGCGACGGGAGGGGAGCAGGCGATCGACGGCGATTAGGGCGGTGCGTAGTGTCCAGGGAGAACCGGGCGTGCCTGAATTTGCTGAAGAAGGGAGAGTTTGGCGTGCGATTTTGGGCCAAATCGATGTTCCGGGGTCACTGAGCCAGTGGGTTTCTGTAGAGGATTTGGATCGGGCTCGGTATTTCCGTAAGCAGCCATGGATTCTAGCTGATGGCGGACTCGAAATCATTGAGTCGGTAGCTGCATTCTCGGTAACTCAGTTGGCAAGTCTTGCTCAAAGGGTCGGCTTCGTGGGCATGACTCACGCGGATGACGTGATGGTGCGTCCTCACAGGACTTGGCCTGCCGAAATGAAGGACTTTCTGCAACCAATCGCGGGAGGTGACGATGTGCGTGACTGGGTGGCATCGGTCGAGACTTCGGCATTCTTTCCGTATACATCCGAACGGGTTCTGAAGCCTTTGACGGAATCTGTTGCTACGTCCATAGGACTGTGGCCATTTCGGGCGGAACTTGGATCCCGTGCAACCTTCTCGGGTGGAACCTATAGCTCAGCTGGCCGCCCATGGTGGGAATGGCATCAACTGCCCAGAGATAAAGATGCCCATCATTGGGCTATCACCTTCGCCGAGGTTGCTACTCACAACCACTTCATTTTGGACCGAGGTCATTCCATCTATAAGCAGTCTGCTCCTGTTATCAAACTACGCAAGGGTTCGAGTGACCAGGAGCATGTTGATCTCACAGCTTTGCTTAACAGCTCCGTTGCTGCTCTTTGGCTTAAGCTAAACTGCCATAGCAAGGGAGGCAGTGGGCTCGGCAGGGGATTCCAGGATGAAGCCTGGGAAGAACGGGGGCAGTACAACGGTTCCAAGGTTGAACAGTTTCCGCTACCTGCCGCCTATCCCAGCGTATTGGCGGTAGCAATGGACGCTCTCGCCCAGCAGCTGACCTCTACCAGCGCCGCCGCCGTGGCCACCCAGTCAACCCCTACCACTGGAGCACTCCGCGAGGCCGAGGCCCGTTGGCATGCCATCCGTGCCCGCATGATCGCCCTCCAGGAGGAGCTGGACTGGCAGGTCTACTCCCTCTACCACCTCCACTCCGAAGACCTCCGCGTCTCCGAGGAGCCCGACGACCCCAACATCCCGGAACTCGCTCTCGGTGAGCGCGCCTTCGAGATCGTCCTTGCCCGCCGCGTAGCCGCAGGCGAGGTCAGCGACGAGTGGTTCAAGCGGCACCACTCCACCCCCATCACGGAGATCCCGGCCCACTGGCCCGCCGCCTACCGCGAGATCGTCCAAAAGCGGATCGCCGCCATCGAGTCGAACCGGGCCATCGGCATGGTCGAGCGGCCCGAGTACAAGCGCCGATGGGCCACCGAGGGCTGGGACGCCCTCCAGGAGAAGGCTCTGCGCTCCTGGCTGCTCGACCGCATGGAAAACCGCGATCACTGGTTCGATGAGAACGGCCAGTCGGCCATCCTCACCCTGGCCCGGCTCACCGACGCCCTCTCCCGCGACGAGGACTTCGTCTCCGTGGCCAGGCTCTACGCGCCCCGCAAGGACCTGGCGAAGGTCGTCGCGGAGCTGATCACCGATGAGCACGTGCCGTTCCTGTCCGCGCTGCGCTATAAGCCCGCCGGGCTGAAGAAGCGCGCGGACTGGGAGGAGGTGTGGGACCTGCAGCGCCAGGAGGATGCCGCTCCCGACGAGTCGGCCAAGCGGAAGATCCGGGACTCCATCCCCGTGCCGCCGAAGTACACCTCGGCCGACTTCCTCCGCCCCTCCTATTGGAGGGCGCGTGGCAAGCTCGACGTGCCCAAGGAGCGGTTCATCTCCTACGGGCAGACCAATGCCGCCACTCCCGAGCTGTACGGCTGGGCCGGCTGGGACCACAAGGAGCAGGCGCAGGCGCTGGCGACGTACTTCACCAACACCGCGCTGTCCACCGAGGAGATCACGCCGTTCCTCGCCGGCCTGCTGGAACTCCAGCCCTGGCTGTCCCAGTGGCACAACGAGTTCGACATGCTCTACAGCGGCTCCCCGGCGGACTTCTTCGCCAGTTACCGCCAGCAGAAGCAGGGTGAGCACGGACTCACGGACGACGACCTCCGTGGCTGGCGTCCTCCGGCCGCGACCCGAGGTCGTCGCGCAGCAGCGAAGCAGTAGCCAGGAGTAGATCGACATCTGTCGGTCCAGGGGCCACCCGGTGCGTGAGCGGGTGGCCCTTTGTCCGTACGTGCAGCTGCGCCCACACGGTCTTGCCCGGGGCGGCCCGGCGAGGGCTGACACCCCAGTCGTCCGCGAGGGCGGCGACGAGGAACAGGCCCCGGCCGGACTCGGAAAGCGAGTCGGTCGCCGAGGGACTGGCCGGGGGCCGTTTCTCAGTGAGGGTGTCGGTCACCTCGATACGGAGGGTGCCCTCGGCCAGGGTGAGTTGGACGTGGAAGTCCCGGCCGGGGACGTGGGCGTGGCGTACGGCGTTAGCGGTGAGTTCCGCCGTGATGAGGGTGAGCGACTCGTTCACCGGGCTCGTGTAGGGGTGGCCCCAGTCGTCCAGGCGGTGCGAGACGAGCCGGCGGGCGAGGCGGGCACCGCGCGACGTCGAGGTGAAGCGCATGGCGAACTCGGGTTCGGGTGCGGAACGCTGCGGCATATGCCCATTCGGGGGAGTTTCCGACTTCATAGGGTCAACGATCACGGACTCTGCGTAGCGTTGACCAGGAGCGATGCACTGACGGGTACGGGCTGTACACGCGGTCGGTGCGCTTGTACCCGGTGTTGGGCGTGACCGGTTCCCGGGCCCCGAGTTGGCTGACTGGGCGGTTGTACGAGAGGAGCTGCGGCGTGGACGAAGAGGTTCAGCAGCCGGAGGAGTACGAGGTCGGGACGGGCATGCTGTGCCTGTTCGGGCGGCAGTTGAAGCTGTTCCGGGAACGGGCGGGCCTGGACCGCGCGGGGCTCGGGTCCCTGACCGGGTACTCGGCCTCGACGATTGCGTCGTTCGAGCAGGCGAGACGTATTCCGCAGCCCAAGTTCATCGACCAGGCAGATGAAGTGCTGGGCGCGGGTGGGGTGTTGAGCGCGAGCAAGGAGGAGGTGGCTCGGGCTCAGTATCCGGCGTTCTTCCGGGACGCAGCCAGGTTGGAGGCCAAGGCGGTAGCTCTGCATGTGTACGCGACGAAGGCAGTACCAGGGCTGTTGCAGACGGAAGATTACGCGCGAGCGGTGTTCTCCATGTGGCGTCCGCTGCTGGCCGAGGAGACCATCAACCAGCGGGTGGCGGCTCGCCTGGCACGCCAGGAGGCTTTCTCGCAGACCTCGATGCCCACCATCAGCTTTGTCATCGAGGAGTTCGTTCTGCGGAGACCACTCGGTGGGCGAGCTGTGATGCAGGGCCAGTTGGAGCAGATTCTGCTGTACGGGCACCGGCGTAACGTGGAAATCCAGGTGATGCCGATCGAGCGGGACGAGCATGCTGGGCTGGAAGGTCCCTTCACCTTGATCGAGACGCATGAAGGGCAGAGGATCGCCTACGTGGAGGCGTACAAGGACAGCCGTCTCTACACGGAGCGGAGGCTGGTACGGGAGATCGAGGATCAGTACGGCATCCTTCGGGCCCAGGCGCTCACTCCGCGCGAGTCGCTGGCCGTCGTCGAGAAGTTGCTTGGAGAGAGATGAAAACCCAACAGCCCATAAAGCCGGTACCTGAGTCGGCCTGGTTCAAGAGCAGCTACAGCACAGGTTCGGGCGGCGAATGCATCGAGGTCGCCACCCGCCCCGCCAAAGTCCACGTCCGCGACTCGAAGGACACCACCCGCGCCGCACTCGCCGTAGAACCCACGGCGTGGGCCGCGTTCGTCGAGTTCGCGGCACTCTGACGGGACAGGGCCCTCGGCGGGCGAGTGCTCACCGAGGGCCCTGTGCGCAGGTGAGAGCCTCCACCCGCTCTGAGCGGTGATGTCGGAAGTCAGGCCGCTGCCGCGGGCACACCGCCGAGGTGCCGGCCGGATCAGGCGAAGAGGAGTGTGGGCTCCGCGAGGATGTCACGCCCCTCTTCGCTCTTGTAGATCAGGTCGATGCTGCCGAAGCGGGCCTGGTCGTAGTCCAGGCCGAGTCCCGCCACCGCCTCCTTCACGGCAACCTCGGAAGAGCCTTCGATCTCCAGGAAGGTGGGGAGGTCCGGCCAGGTGTCGAAGTCGTAGGTGACACCGTCCAGGTGCCATTCCTCGCGATAGTTCTGCTGGTAGCGGACCTGCCGCAGGCCGAGCGCCGCGAGGAGTTCCGCGGTCCTGGCCAGGTCGCCGACCTCGATCTCGATCTCGGTGGTCCCGTGGATGTGCGTCGCGTCGGTGACCTGCTTCAGGGTGAGCGTCGTCCTGCCGCCCTCGTCGCGCAACCGCAGCCACTGCTCGCCCTGCACGGCGTCGTTCTCGAAGATCAGACGCGTGAACATGGTCCTGGGGAAGACCTGTTGCGCCCCGGCAGTGCGCAGAGCGTCGAGGGTGGCCTCCACGTCGATCTCCAGGAACTTCGCTTCGTACTCGTTCTGCGCCATGGTTCTCCTTGTCATGTGACGGTCTGAGCGGTCAGGGCGTGGAACTCCTGCTCGCGCATCGTGCTGATCTCCCTGCACACGGCGCCGTCCAGGAACTCGTCGATGGGCAGACAGAGGTCCATGCGCTGAATGCAGACGCCTACGTGGAAGGTTCCCCTGGGGTCGCGGTAGAGACGGACCCCGTAGTAACCCTCATGGCAGTCGGTCGTGTTGTTGAAGCGGCAGCTTGCGCAGGTCTCGGGCAGGCGCAGGGGCCGAATGTGCTTGACCTTGATCACGCGTCCGCCGGGCAGGGTGTAGGAGATGCGGAATCCGGAGCTTCCGGCGATGACGTGGACTTCCTGAGGCACCGCGCCGAGGCCGCCGAGAAGCTCGTCGATGGCGTCCAGTGACTTGTCCCCGTCGGCCAGCGACGACAGGATCCTCAACGACACCTGCGGAGAGTACCGGTCCAGGAGCCGGTGGACGCGCTCGATGTGGCTGTGGTCCGGGATGACCACGTTCGCGCTCACGCCGATTCCCTCGTCGGTCGCCACCTGGATCGATTGCTCCAGCGCCTCGATCTTCCGCGCCGCCAGGGAAGCCGTCCGGAACCGGACGTTCTGCACCTGCGCCAGCTCCTCGGGCGTGGTGCCGAAGATCGAGAAGTTGACGCGGCCCAGGCCCGCCTTCGCGCACGCGGGGAGGACTCCGGCGCCGTTCTCACCGTTGGAGGTGACGCCCACCTCGTATCCCTCCTCCCTGGCCACGGCGACGATCGCCGCGAGCTTGGGGTGCAGGGTCGGTTCCCCTCCCGTGAGGTGAACCTCCTCGAAGCCCAGGGCGTCACGCAGCCTCGCCAAGGCGGCGCGAAAGGCGTCATCAGGGAACATGGGAGCTGCCACGAAGCGCGCTCCGTTGGTCGCCAGGTAGAGGGAGACCCGTCCCGACCGGCCGGCAGCGCCGAATTCGCCGGCGGTCCGAGCGTGGTTGTCGCCGCTGACGGGTGTGCCTTCGTTGTGGCAGAAGGTGCAGGTCATTCCGCAGGCATCGATGACCTTGACCCGGAGTGTGCGGTCCATCGTGACCCGGACCAGAGCCTGGTTGCCCACACTTCTCAACGCTCGGTGCTTGAACACGATGTACGGCTCCGTCCTCAGGGTGGCGTCGATGCTGTCCGCGATCGGATGCGGGTCGAGGGGCAGGTTGTCGACGGCTGGAGCCCTGCGTCTGTCGGCCACGCTGGTCACAGCGCATCTCCCTCGGTACCGGAACGCGCGGCGGCTGCGTCGGTTGTTCGGGTACGGAGACGAACGTAGAGCAGTCGTCACTCAAGTCCCCAGGAGATTGCGCGAGTTTGCGGCAACTCGATTGACGGCCCGGAACGGCCCGCAGACCATCGTCATGTCGCGCAAACCTGAGCAAGGCAGCAGACAGGAGAACGACCATGAAGCTACGGTTCCTTGGTAAGAACTCCACGGTCGGTGACTGCCCGACCCTGTACGCCACGGACCGGGACACCTACCTTGTCCAGGGCTGGAAGATCTTCGCGAACGACCTGTTGACGCAGCTTGAGATCCCGGAGGGGGAGACGGCGGTGGAGGTCCCCACAGAGCTGTTCGAGCACCTCGTGAAGGACGGCCTGCCGGCCGGGGAGGTCAGGCGCGTCGAGGACCCGATCATGATCCTCACGTCGGGCGGTACGTTCGTCGTCCAGGGCCGGGAGGTCACCGACATCGAGGCCCTGGCCCAGATGGAGATTCCGGACTACGAGACCGTGGTCGAGGTCCCCAAGCCCGCGATCACCGCCCTACTGGAGGAACCGCATGGAGCTGATCTCCAGCGCCGAGCGCAACCAGCTCTTTGAAGGCTTCGCACAGGACGCGTTCCATCTGGAGCTGAGGGACGACTACTCCGTCCCCGACGAGGACAGCCCCTTCACGAGCTGGCTCCGCGGCGAGCGCGTTGACTACTCCTACATGGAACCGTGGACGCAACTCATCAGGCGGGTCACCGGGGAAGGGAGGACAGTCCGACGCGTCCGCGTGGTCACAGAGCCCCACACCCCCTACATCCAGTGGGAGCACGCCGCCACCGGCCTCAACGAGGAGGCCGGCGAGAAGATCCGCTGGCTGCCCCGACACCACCTGCCCGAGGGCGTCACGTTTCCCGTGGAGGGAAACGACTGGTGGCTGTACGACAACCGCCTCCTCGCAGTCGGACACTTCGACTCGGACGGCAGAGTGCTCGGGTCGGAGATCGTCGAGGACCCCGACACCGTGGCCGAGTGCGTGCGCCTGCGTGACCGTCGGTGGTTCGGAAGTGATGAAGGGGCAACTCGACCGTCTCCTGGCCGTGATGAGACTTCCCCGCCTCAGCCTGGGCATCGTCCCCAAGTCCGCCCCCACTTGCATCTGGCCGGGCAACGCGTTCTCGATGTTCGACAGCCGACTCGTCCTCGTCGAGACCTACTCGGCTGAGCTCTCCGTCACCCAGCCCCGAGAAATCGAGCTGTACACCAAGGCGTTCGCCCTCCTGAAACAGTCAGCGGTCTACGGCACCGCCGTCCGCGGCCTCATCTCCACAGCGATTCAGCACTTCGACCAGATGCCTACGGACTAGGGGAGCGGCCCCATGCAGCCCGTGACCCCGAACTGGCGAACCAGCTCCCACACCGAGACACAGAACTGCGTTGAACTGGCCGACAGCGATCCGAACAAGGTGATAATCCGGGACACGAAGGCACGCAGTCGGGGAACCGTGACCGTCCCGCGGGACACCTGGACGATCTTCATCCAACATGCCAAGCGGACGTAGTGACGGCCTGGCTGTCGGAGTAGGCGGATACGCTCCCGGGCCATGACCGACACAACCCGACAAAAGGCGAAGCGCGACGCTTCCGTCACCGTGGCCCGAGACGCGGAGGGCCTGGTCGCCGTCCTGAGCGCCGAATTCACCCAGCACGGCGGCGAGTACGTGTTCCTGCCCGGGGGACGCAGGGAGGAGGGCGAGACACCGGAAGACTGCGCGCGGCGTGAGCTGCGCGAGGAAGCCGGCGTCATCGCCCGGACCTGGCGGCCCCTCGGCTCGTACGCCATCACCCTGGACTCCACTGCCCGCATCCACCTTTTCCTGGCCGAAGGGCTCACCTGTGGCCCGCAGCAGCTCACGCCCGGCGAAGAGGACTTCAAGCTCATGTGGTGGCCGATGCCCGACGCGATTCGGGCCGCCACCGAGGGACGCTTCCTGCTCCAAGGGGGACCGCTGGCACTGCTGCTGGCCCAGCAGGTCATCGCAGTCTGAGAGGAGCCGATCCCGGGCACCGGCCGACAGCCCGGTCGCGTCATGGTCCACCTCAGCGGATTTGCCCCTGCCCCGCACACCGGGGCGCCGATGTCCGGAGCTCAGGCGTCGGGCACCCGAACGGCCCTGCGTCACCTCCCTGTCCTCGGCCCCGGAGAAGGGGCCGGCCTTCGCGAAGAGGAATCGCCTTGCCCGCACAACACGACATCGCCGCCGAGACGGAGCTGTGGGACACGTTCGCCGCTTCCGCCTTCAAGGAAGACGCGGAGCGGGGCTTCTGCTGGACCCAGTACGCCGGTCACGGACCCGGACCGGAGCTGCTGGGCGACCCGCACCGCGTGCTGGAGATCGGCTGCGGCACAGGCCGCGCCCTCGCCCACCTCGCCGAGCGCGGTGTCGTCGCCCGGGGTGTCGACCTGTCTCCCGTCATGGTGGAGAAGACCACCACGAAGTGGCACGGCACCGGCGCGGAGTTCGTGTGCTCCGAGGTGCTGGAGTACCTGAGCGGGCACGAGGAGGTGTACGACGCGGTCTACTCGATCTTCGGAGCCGCCTGGTTCACCGACCCGAGCCGTCTCTTCCCCCTTGTCCGCCGGAGACTCAGGCCCGGCGGTGTCTTCGTGTTCTCGCAGCCGCCCGCCATCCCGGGCGCGTACGGGCCGCAAGGCATGTACAAGGGAGGCTTCGCCGGAAAGGCGATGTTCACCTACCGCTACAGCTACCGGCCGGCCGTCTGGGAGCGCCTGCTCACCCGAGCCGGTTTCGCCACGGCCGACGCGCGGGTGCTCGACGCGCCTCACCCGGGACACATCGGGACGCTCCTCGTACGCGCGGTCGCTCCGTGAGGCCCCGCTACAGGCGGTGCGCGAGGGGATACGGCACGGGGCCGGTGGGAGTACCGATGTAGGGTGCTATGCGCAGGCCGTACGGGTGACGTTCAGTACGAGGGGGACGAAGAGTGCAGACGCCGCGAACCCGTCCCACCTGAACCGGCCGACGCCGTGAGCGTCGTGCCCGTCCCGCCACCGTACGGCCGGCCGGATTCATCCTTACCGCCGGCCCGCCGCATCGGCCATCCGTACCTCTGAGCCCCGCCCCATCCCTCGGACCGGCCCCGGGCCTCGGCGGCGGACCCCGTACGACACCGTGTACGAGCAGCAGCACCGATCACCGTCAGGGAGAGCGAGAACCCGCAATGGCCCAGCCGCCCCTCCTCCGCGATGTCATCGACATCAAGGAGTCCATCTCCACCTCGGACTTCGTGCTGTCCCTCGCCGAGGCGACGACCTCCGAGGGCGCCCAGCACGCGCTCAAGGACTACGTCGTCACCGAGCGGCTGCTGGAGAACTTCGACGAGGCGCTGGCCCTCATCAAGTCCGCGCTGGACGGGCACCGCTCCAAGGCTGCGTACCTGCACGGCTCGTTCGGTTCCGGTAAGTCGCACTTCATGGCGGTGCTGTACGCGCTCCTCAGCGGCAACCAGGCCGCCCGCTCCCGCACCGAGTTCGACCCGGTGCTGACCAGGCACGAGTGGCTGAGCACGGACGGCAAGAAGTTCCTGCTCGTGCCGTACCACATGCTCGGCGCGAAGGCCCTCGAACAGCGGGTGCTCGGCGGGTACGTGCACCACGTCAAGAAGCTGCACCCCGAGGCGCCGACCCCGCAGGTGTACCGGACCGATTCCCTTTTCGACGACATCCGCGCACTGCGTGCCAGCACGGGCGACGAGGCCGTCATCCGCGGCCTGGGCGGCAGCGGGGTGGACGGCGGCGAGGAGGACGAGTGGGGCGAGGGCTTCGCCTGGACCCCGCAGCTCCTGGACACCGCGCTCGCCGCCGAGGAGAACCACGAGGCGGGTGTCCCGGTCAACCTCACCAATCCCTCCACCCCGATCGAGCTGCGGGCCAAGCTGGTCAACGACGCAGGCACCAACCTCCTCCCCGGCTTCACCAAGAACGCCGCCGAGGACGAGCACGGCTTCATCTCCCTGGACGCCGGTCTCTCCGTCATCGCCGAGCACGCCAAGTCGCTCGGCTACGACGGCCTGATCCTGTTCATGGACGAGCTGATCCTGTGGCTGGCCACCCTCATCCACGACGAGAAGTTCGTGGCGCGCGAGGCCAGCAAGATCACGAACTTCGTGGAGGGTGGCGACGCCCGCCGCGCCGTCCCCGTCGTGTCGTTCATCGCCCGCCAGCGCGACCTGCGCGAGCTGGTCGGTGAGGAGGTGTCCGGCGCGGCCGAGTCGTCCATTCAGGACACCCTGAACCTGGCGTCCGGCCGGTTCGACAAGATCACCCTGGAGGACCGCAACCTCCCGCAGATCGCCCACGCCCGCCTCCTCAAGCCCAAGGACTCCGAGGCGGCCCAGCAGGTCGACGCGGCCTTCGAGCAGACCAAGCGGGTCGGCCCCCAGGTCTGGGACACCCTGCTCGGCTCGGAGAAGGGCACCACCGGCGCGGACGCGGAGTCGTTCCGGCTGACGTACCCCTTCTCGCCGGCGTTCATGGACACCCTCGTCCACATCTCGTCCGCGCTGCAGCGCTCCCGTACCGGTCTGAAGCTGATGGGCCAGCTCCTCGCCGACCACCGCGACGAGATCCGCCTCGGACAGCTCGTCCCCGTCGGTGACCTCTACCCGGTGATCGCGCAGGGCGGCGACAAGCCGTTCACCGACAGCCTGAAGGTCGTCTTCGAGGCCGCCGACAAGCTCTACAAGACCAAGCTGCGGCCCTACCTGCTGAGCTCGTACGACATCACCGAGGACGACGTCGAGCAGTACCGCAACCGGCCGGAATCCCTCACCGACCCGAAACGGCTCAACGGCTGCCGGATGTTCACCGGCGACAACCGGCTCGTGTGCACGCTGCTGCTGTCCGCGCTCGCGCCCAGCGTGCCCGCGCTGTCCGAGCTGACCATCCGGCGGCTCGGAGCACTCAACCACGGATCGGTCCTCGCGCCCATCCCCGGCGCCGAGGTCGGCATCATCAAGAACAAGGTCGCCGAATGGGCGGCCCGGTTCCCCGAGATCAAGGAGACCGGCACCGACGCCAACCCCGGCGTCCGTCTCGAACTCTCCGGCGTCGACGTGGACTCCGTCATCGCCAACGCCCAGGTCAACGACAACCCCGGCAACCGCGTCGCCCTAGCCCGCCGCCTGCTCTCCGAAGAACTGGGCGTCGAACACGGCCAGTTGAGCGACCAGCTCGGCTTCACCTGGCGCGGCACCGCCCGCACCGCCGAGATCGTCTTCGGCAACGTCGCCGACGAGGACGAACTGCCCGACCACGACCTGATGCCGCAGGAGGAGGGCCGCTGGCGCATCGCCATGGACCTCCCCTTCGACGAGGGCGAATGGGGCCCGGTCGAGGACGTCAACCGCATCCGGCGGCTGCGCGAACGCCAGCAGGGCGAACGGTCCCGCACCGTCGCCTGGCTGCCCGCGCACCTGTCCGCGACGCGCTTCGCCGACTTCCGGCGCCTCGTCGTCATCGACAAGGCCCTCGCCGACGAACACCGCTTCGACACCCAGTACGCCGGCCACCTCAACGCCGACAACCGCAGCCGTGCCAAGGGCCTCCTCGAAACCCAGCGCGAGGCCCTGCTCAAGCAGGTCAAGGGCGCCTTCAAGCAGGCGTACGGACTCGCCCAGAAGCAGGCCGCCGACGTCGTACCCGACTTCGACGACCACCTCGTCGCACTGCCCGACGTCGACGGCCTCACCCTGTCCTTCGGGCAGAGCCTGCACGACGGCATCCGGCACATCGCGGGCAAGCTGCTCGCCCACCAGTACCCGGCCCACCCCGACCTCGACCCCGACGCCACCGGCACCGCCGTCAAGCCCGCCGACACCAAGAAGGTGTTCACCCACGTCCGCGCCGCCGCCGAGGCCCGCGACGGGCGGATCGAGGTCCCGGCCGCCGACCGCAAGCTCATGCAGCGGATTGCCGGGCCCCTGCGCCTCGGACAGCAGAAGGAGGCGTACTTCGAGCTGTCCCGCTACTGGGCCGACCACTTCCGCCAGCAGGCCAGCTCCCAGGGCGTCACCGGGGACCTGTCCCTGATCACCCTCACCGACTGGACCGACCGGCCCGACCCGCGCGGCCTGCCCGACTTCCTCGCCCGGCTCGTCGTCGCCTCCTTCGCCGAGATGGACGACCGGGTATGGGTGCGCGGCGGCACCGTCCTCGACCCCGCGCCCGAACTGACCGCGATCAAGGACCACGACGCGCTGCGCAGCCAGCCGCTGCCCGCCGAGGCCGACTGGGACACCGCACGACAGCGCTTCGAGACGGTCTTCGGCGCGAAGCCGCCCGCGCTGCGGCGCGGCCGGATGGTCAACCAGTTCGCCCGCCAGATCATCGAGGCCGCCCGCGACCACCGGGACCACGCGGCCGACCTGGTGCACCAGCTGGAGGCCCACGCCACCTTCCTCGGCCTCGACCAGACCGCCGACACCGGACGGCTCGCCCTCGCCCGCCGCTCCCTGGAACTGCTGGACGCCCTCACAGCGGAGGCCGGCAAGGGCGCGGCCGGGGCGAAGAAGACCGTCGAGGCCCTCGCCGCCTTCGACCTGGGCGAGACCAGCGCCGACCGGTACGGCACCTCCGTCAAGAAAGCCCGCGCCGTCGCGGAGGCCGTCGCCTCCGCCCCCTGGACCACCCTGGAACTCGCCGCCGGACTCGGCCCCGAGGGAGCGGCGCTGCTCGATTCGCTGCGCAACGTCGCCCGCGACGACCAGCGCACCGCCGACCTGCGCGACGCCCTCGCCCGCACCCAGCGCGAGGTCGTCGCCCTGATCAAGCGCACCCAGGCCGCCGCCACCCCGCCGCCCACGTCCCTGCCCCCCACGGCGGACGGCCAGTCCCTGGACACGCCGACCAGCGACCCGCGCATCCCCTACACCCCGCCGCAGGAGACGCCCTCCCCGGTGAGCGGCGGCGGCACCGCGCGCACGTCCGGGCGCCGCAGCACGACCGTGTCCCGGGCCGCCGCCGACCTCCAGGCGGAGCTGTCCGAACTGGCCGCCCGCCACCCGAACGCGACCATCGAGATCACCTGGCAGGTCATCGAATGACGGACACCGCCACCGTCGCACCGGGCGCGGTCCGGCTGAACACCGCGACCGTCACCCAGTACCTGTCCTCGCAGTCCTCCCTCGCCGCCTCCCTCACGAGGGACGGCGAGGGCAGGCGCCGGGTCGTGCTGCTGCGGTCCGCACCGCAGTGGGACGGCCCCGCCGAACCCGCCTGGGGCGAGGGTCGCACGACCGGCGTGGCGGTGGCGCCGTCGCCGCTCGCCGTCCACGAGCTCGTCCTCGACCACCTGGCGGGCCGCCGCCCCGGCCCCGCCGTCCTGGTCGTCCTCACCGACCGCGAGCAGCACGAACTCGACCCGGCGATCCTCGCCCGCGTGCACAAGCTGCGCATCGACACGGTCGACAGCTGGGACGTCGTCCGCGAGGCGTTCGGCGCCCGGCAGATAGACCCCCGGCTCAAGGACGTCAACTGGGCGGCCGAGGCCCTGCTCGACGCCACCCCGCCCGGCAGCTGGCCGGCCGTGCCCGGCGGCTGGCTGTCCCGTCAGTACGCCCTCACCGCGCTCGCCCAGCGCCGCCTGCGCCTGGGCCGCTACGACACCGACGGCGGCACGCGCCGCCCCGGCGACGACCGGCTCGACGCCCAGGCCCTGCTGCACTGGTCGACCCGGCCCGGCGCCCCCGAACGGCTCCTCACCCTGCGCGGCCCCGAACGTGCCGGGCTGACCGCCTTCCTCGGCGAGGAGGACCAGGCGGGCCTCGCCGGCCGCGCCCTGCTCGCCCTCGTCGACGCCGAACGCGGCGCGGACGCAGCCGCCTTCGGCCTCGTCTGCGCGGCGCTGTGGCAGCACGCCGAAGCCGCCCCCGAGACCTACCGGGCCCGGGGCCGCGCGGAACGCTACTTCGGCGACCAGCCCCCGGCGACCGGCGACCGGCTCGACGCCCTGGTGAGCGTCTTCGGACGGGCCGCCGAGGAGTACGTGACCACACTGCTGGCGGCCGGACACCGCACCGGCGGCACCGACGCCGACCAGGCCCGAGAGGCGCGTCGCACCACCGGTATCGTGCTCGACCGGGCCGCCGCGCTGGCCCGCCAGTTCGGCGCGGAGGAGGCCGTGGCGGCGAGCCCCGTCCTGCGCGGCGGACTCGAGGCCCGGTTCACCGCCGTCGGCCGGGCCCTCGCGGCGGGCGACACGACCGCGGTGGCGGACGCCGTCCGCCGCCTGGAGGACCACCGGCTCGCCGCCGAGCCGGAGGAGTCCGCCCGCATCGAACGCGCCCGCATGGGCCAGCGCCTCGCCCGCTGGCTGGCCACCGACCCGCCCGCCGACGCCCCCACCGTCGCCGACGCCGTACAGCGACAGGTCGCCGAGACCGGCTGGGTGGACCTCGCCCTGGAGCACATCGAGGCCGGCGGCGACCCGGACCCCGTCCTCAGAACCGCCTACGACACCCTCGGCACCCGCGTGCGGGACCGGCGCCGGCAGATCGACGCGTCCTTCGCCCGTTCCCTGGCCGCCTGGACACAGGCCGGCACCCAGCCGGGCTCCATGCTCACCGTCGAGACCTTCCTCGACCGCGTGGTCGGCCCGGTCGTGCGACGCGGGGAGGAACGGCGGGTCCTGCTGCTCGTCCTCGACGGCATGAGCGCAGCCATCGCCAACGAACTCGGCGAGGAACTGCGTCGCTCCTGGGCCGAGTTCGACCCGCTGCCCGAGGGCGGCACCCCGCACCGGCGGGCGATGGCCGCCGCCCTGCCCACCGTGACGGCCGTGTCCCGCACCTCCCTCTTCGCGGGCACCCTGATGAAGGGCACCCAGGCCGACGAGAAGCGGCTCTTCCCCGCGCTGAAGCTGTGGGGCGGGGCACCGGCCGCCGTGTTCCACAAGGACGACCTGCGCACCGAGACCGCGGGCGACACCTTCGGCCCGGCACTCACGGAGGCGCTCGGCGACGGCAGGACCCACGTCGCCGTCGTCCTCAACGCCATCGACGACCGGCTCGCCAAGGAACAGAAGCTCGGCGACGGCGCCTGGCGGATCGACGACGTGCCCGGCCTGCGCGACCTGCTGCGGGCGGCGGCCACCGAGGGCATGGCGGTCATCGTCACCAGCGACCACGGCCACGTCGTCGACCGGCACGGCACGAAGGTCGACCCCGCCACCGACCCCGCCTCCGCCCGCCACCGCCTGCCCGGCGACGGCCCGCTCGCCGAACGGGAGATCACCCTCTCCGGGCCGCGCGTGGTCTGGCCCGAACCCGGCGCGTCCGTCGTCGCCCTGTGGGACGCCGACTCCCGCTACACCGCCCTCAAGGCCGGCTACCACGGCGGCGCCTCCCTTGCCGAGGTCACCATCCCGGTGCTCGCCTTCCTGCCGTTCGGCGCGGAACCCCCCAAGGGATGGCGGGAACTGGGCGACCAGCGGCCGGCCTGGTGGGCCCCGGAGGAGACCGGAAAGGCACCGCTGCCGGACGGGCACACCGCCCGGCCGGTGACCGCGACGGCTCCCGCTCCCAAGAAGCCGACGGCGAAGGCCAAGAGGGACCAGGCAGAAGTCGCCCGGATGCACCACGGTGAGCTCTTCGACGTGGCGCTGACCACCGGGGGAGACGACGCCCTGCTCACCCCGACCCTCGTCTCCCGCACCGAGACGCTGGTGACGGCACTGCTCGACTCGGAGACGTACCAGGCACAGCTCGGAGGCCTGGCCCGCAAGCCGCAGCAGGAACAGGTCCACAAGGCGCTCGCCGCCCTGCTGGACGCGGGCGGCACCCTGCCCGTCACCGCGCTCGCCCAACGCGCCGGCATGCCCGTCACCCGGGGCGACGGCTTCGCCGCCGTCCTGCGGCAACTCCTCAACTACGACGGCGTACAGGTCCTGGAGACCCTGCCGGACGGCCGCACCCTACGACTCCACGAGGCACTGCTGCGCGAGCAGTTCGTCCTGGGGTCGCGTTGAGCACGGTCCATCGCTGTCTGCGCGGAGGGTGATCTCAGTAGCGCTCACCCCTGAGGCAGGGGCGGTCTGCTTCCGGCAGACCACCCCTGCAAGGGCTACGACTCGCGCTTCACATGGTTGAGCACGTTCATCCCCGCGCTGAGAACGGCGATGAACGCACCACCGCTGCTCGTGAGGATCGCCAACGGGCTGACACCGAACGCCATCGTCGTGACGGCCGTACCGAGCGAGAGCACGCCGGCCACGAGAGCGACAATGGTGATGTCACGCGCCGGGTGGTGACACCCCTGATGGGTCGGGTTGGTCGACACCGGTCCTCCATTGACTTGTTGACTCGCACCGCTGGAAAAGGGCACGCCTCACCTCGGTGAGGCGTTATTTCCAGAAATGCGCAGGCGGACTCTACGGAGCCCGCAACCAGCCGGTTGCTGATTGATCTGCGCCTGACGAGCGAGTCAAGTGAGCCCTCCGGGAAGACGGGAACGACCTACGCAACGCATTCTGCCACCAAGTCCTGTCCCATACACGCGGCTTGAGCAATATGACGGCCTCTTGACGGAGTGCCGCGACGGCGACCTCGCCCTGAACGGTGAACTGTGCCTCGGCAGTGTCAGAGGCGGTGAGGTTCACGCCCGGTCGTGCACCGCTCGCGGGGCTGTTTCCGGTCCCGTACGGCAACACTCCGGAAGATGGAACACTGGACCCCGTGAGCACCACCGGATCCAAGCGCCACGCACAGGTCAGCGCCGCCCGCCGCCGTACCGTCGTCGACGCCCTGCGCCGCGGGGCCGTGCCCAAGAGCGGGCTCGACCTGCTCGCCACCGGGCTCGACCGGTTCGAGGCGGCCCTCGACGCGGAACTGGACGCCGTCGCGTCCGGCGGATCCGTGTTCAAGGCCGTGCGCGGTGAGTACGGGTCCGGCAAGACCTTCTTCACCCGCTGGCTGGGGGAGCGGGCCAAGCGCCGCAACTTCGCCGTGGCCGAGATCCAGGTCTCCGAGAACGAGACGCCGCTGCACAAGCTGGAGACGGTCTACCGGCGGCTCACCGAACGCCTCGCCACCTCCAGCTTCCCGCCCAGCGCCCTGCGGCCCGTCGTGGACGCCTGGTTCTACGCCCTGGAGGAGGACGCCCTCGCGGCCGGCGCGACCGAGGAGGAGCTGCCCGGTGAGGTGGAGAAGCTGCTCGTCGCGCGGCTCGCCGAGGTCTCCCGGCACGCCCCGTCCTTCGCCACCGCCCTGCGCGGCTACCGGGCCGCCCTCGCCGACGGCGACGAGGCGACCGCCGCGGCCGTGCTGGCGTGGCTCGGCGGCCAGCCGCACGTCGCGGCCTCCGCCCGCCGGTCCGCCGGGGTGCGCGGCGACCTCGACCACTTCGGCGCCCTCGGCTTCCTGCAGGGCCTGCTCACCGTGCTGCGCGACTCCGGCCACACCGGGCTCTTCGTCGTCCTCGACGAGGTGGAGACGCTCCAGCGCGTCCGCTCCGACGCCCGAGACAAGGCGCTCAACGCGCTGCGGCAGCTCATCGACGAGGTGCACTCCGGCCGCTTCCCCGGCCTGTACCTCGTCATCACCGGCACACCCGCCTTCTACGACGGCCAGCAGGGCGTCCAGCGCCTGGCCCCGCTCGCCCAGCGGCTCGCCACCGACTTCACCACCGACCCGCGCTTCGACAACCCCCGCGCGGTGCAGATCCGGCTGCCCGGCTTCACCCAGGAGTCCCTGGTCGGCCTCGGCGTCACCATCCGGGACCTGTACGCGGACGCCGCCACATCGCCCGAGCGCGTGCGGACGGTCGTCGACGACGCCTACGTCGCCGACCTCGCGCGGGCCGTCGGCGGGGCGCTGGGCGGAAAGGTCGGGGTGGCTCCCCGGCTGTTCCTGAAGAAGCTCGTCGGGGACGTCCTCGACCGCGTGGACCAGTTCGACGACTTCGACCCCCGACAGCACTACAAGCTGACGGTCGCGAGCAGTGAACTCACCGACGTGGAGCGGAACCTGGCCGCCACGGTGTTCGGCGGTTCCGCGTCCGCCGATGACATCGACCTGGAGCTGTGATGGCGGACGCGGACGGTCCGGCCCGGGGAGGGGCCGACGTGCTCGACCGGCTCGACCCCGTCGTCCTGCACCACATCGTCAACACCCTCGGCTGGCCCGACCTGCGCCCCCTCCAACGGGCGGCGATCACCCCGCTCATGGACGGCGAGGACGCCGTCCTGCTCGCACCGACGGCCGGCGGCAAGACCGAGGCGGCCTGCTTCCCGCTGCTGTCGGCGATGGCCGGGCAGCGGTGGACCGGCACCTCGGTGCTGTACCTGTGTCCGCTCAAGGCGCTCCTCAACAACCTGATCGGCCGCGTCGACACCTACGCCCAGTGGCTGGGGCGGCGCGCCGCCCTCTGGCACGGCGACACCAAGGAGTCGCGGCGGCAGCGCATCCGCACCGAGGCGCCGGACGTCCTGCTGACCACGCCCGAGTCGCTCGAGGCGATGCTGATCGGCGTCAAGACCGACCACGCGCGGCTGCTGGGCAGTGTGCGGGCCGTCGTCGTCGACGAGGTGCACGCCTTCGCGGGTGACGACCGGGGCTGGCACCTGCTCGCCGTACTCGAACGGCTGGAACGGGTCACCGGCCGACGCATCCAGCGCGTCGGACTCTCGGCGACCGTCGGCAACCCCGAGCAACTGCTGCACTGGCTACAGGGGTCCGGCGCCGGGAGCCGCACCGGGCAGGTCGTCGCGCCGGGCGTCCGCCTGCCCGCCACCGGTGCGGTCGCACACGAAGAACCGGCCGCTGCGGACCCGTCCCCCAAGCCCGCGGGCGAGGTGGAACTCGACTACGTGGGCTCCCTCGACAACGCGGCCAAGCTCATCGCCGCCCTGCACCGCGGAGAGAAACGCCTCGTCTTCTGCGACTCGCGCCGCCAGGTCGAGGAACTGGGTGCCGCGCTCCGCGCCCGCGAGGTGACCGTCTTCCTGTCCCACGCCTCCCTCTCCGTCGACGAACGCCACCGCTCCGAGCAGGCCTTCGCCGAAGCGCGCGACTGCGTCATCGTCTCCACCTCCACCCTCGAACTCGGCATCGACGTCGGCGACCTGGACCGCGTCATCCAGATCGACTCGCCGGCCTCCGTCGCCTCCTTCCTGCAGCGCATCGGCCGTACCGGGCGACGGTCCGGCACCGTACGCAACTGCCTGTTCCTCACCACTCACAAGGACACGCTGCTCCAAGCGGCAGGCTTGCTGTTGCTCTGGTCGCGCGGCTGGGTCGAACCGGTCCTCCCGCCGCCCGAGCCGCGTCACCTCGTGGCCCAGCAGCTCCTCGCCGTCACCCTGCAACAGCACAAGCTCGGTGACCAGCTCTGGGAACAGCAGTGGAACGGCCTCGCTCCCTTCGACCGGTCCGCCGCCCCGATCCTGCGCCATCTCACCGAGGAGGGCTTCCTCGACAGCGACGGCGGTCTGCTGTTCGTCGGCCCCGAGGCGGAACGCCGCTTCGGCAAGCGCCACTTCATCGAACTCACCGCGTCCTTCACCGCGCCACCGCAGTTCACCGTCCTGTCCGGGCGCACCGAGATCGGCCGCACCGACCCGAGCGTGCTCACCGAGGAACGCCCAGGCCCGCGCCGCCTGCTGCTCGGCGGACGCAGCTGGCAGGTCACCTACATCGACTGGCTGCGCAAGCGCGTCTTCGTCGAACCCGCCGACGGGGGTGGCGTCGCCAAGTGGATGAACGGCGGCATCGCCGGACTGTCGTACGCCCTCACCCGCGCCATGCGCGAGGTACTGCTGGGCGCGGACCCGCCCGTCTCCCTCACCCGACGCGCCGAGTCGTGCCTGACCGAGCAGCGCGAGACCGACGCCCCCGACACCGTGCACCCGGGCGGCACCCTGATCACGCGCGTCGGCAGCGACGTGCGCTGGTGGACCTGGGCCGGCTACCGCGCCAACGCAACCCTCGCGGCCACCCTCCAGTCGGTCACCGACCCGCTGCAGCGCCCCACCGACAGCTGGCTGCGCCTGCGCGAGGACCTCGACTCGGCCGACTGGCACGCCGCCCGAAAGAGCGTCGGTGAGACCCTCGTCCTCCCTGACGTGGACCCCCGGGCCGTACGCGGCCTGAAGTTCTCCGCCGCCCTCCCGGAACGCCTCGCCGTCGCCACGGTCGCGGCCCGTCTGGCCGACTTCGAAGGCGCTCGCAGGGTGCTGTCCGAGCCCGTGCGCCTACAGGCCTTGAGCGGCTCTGCCTGAGAAGGGCTTCAACTGGAGGGTGAAGAGCAGCCATCCTCCGTCCCCTGTCCGTTCGCCGCTTACAAACGGTTCTGGTGGGTGGTGGTCGGACTGGACAACGCGCTCGTCACCGTGATCGACGTGCATCCTTGGCGTCGGGGAAAGGGAGACGGCATCGTCACCGGAGAACCCTCGTACGCGTGGGTCGACGCCGTCAACGCGGAGCTCATGCGCGGCGCGTGAGAGCCGTCCAGAGGAGCCGCCGTCCCTGTCCCTCTCCGTCAGCTCCGACGAAGAAGGACAGGGACGGCGGCCGGCCGTCCATCAGTGGGTTTCGGCAGGTCCCTCCCAAAGCGCCAGCCCGATGGCCCTTCCTCGACCGCGTTACTGGCGAGCAGCTCACCGATGTCCTGGTCGAACGCGGCCCGGATGTCCGGCCCCAGGCGTAGCCACCCGAGGAACCGGACCGTTTCACCGGCCAGTTCCTCGCGGACCTCACCCCGGTCCACTGCCGCGCGGCAGTAGACCGGCCTTCTTCAGCCGAGGGCAGCCGTGGTCGAGGTCGAGTGCGTGGATCCTGTGTTTGGACAAGGCCATCCACATCCAGCGGCGTATGACCAGCGACTGGTAGCAGGTCAGGAACGCGACCTCCTCCTGAAGGGCGAGCAGGACGCTCTCCGCCTCGCTCTCCTGCAGGCCGAAGCGGTGACAGGTGGCCGGCAGCAGCCCGAGGGTGGGCTCCGGGAGCCGGGAGAGGGCGACGGGTATCCCGTACAGCTCCTGCACCTGCTCCGGGTTGAGGAGGGCGGACAGCGCACTGGTGATCGACGGCGACTTCCCCTGGGTGCGCTGTATCGATTCCAGGAGCAGGAGGATGCCGGTACGCGGCTCGGCCTGCTGCGTGATGGTCAGGAAGCGAAGGTACTCCCGCTCGCCGATCAGATACTCGTCGAACCGTTCACCCTCGACCGTCCGCGGGCGGTGGCCTTTCAGCAGAAGGGCGAACCCCCAGCGGTCGATGAGCACTCGCGTCGCCATCACGCCTCACGATCGATCTCTTCCTGGAGCTGTTCGGCCAGATCCGCTTCGAGCCGCCACTGTTGAAGCCGGTGGGACCATGCCCCGGAGCGCACGATCACCACGAAGTCCCCGATGTGCGCGACATGGACCGGTCCCCCCTCCTTCAGCTCCCACTCCTTGCGCGCCGAGCCGGGCAGCGTCAGCTGCCCGGCCTTGGACACCCGGTAGGTCCGGAACCCCGATCCGGGTTCCAGTCTGTCCCGGGAAGGCGCCGGAGGGATCCCGCTCGATTCCCCCGCGCGTTCGGCGCTCTCGTTGAAGTCGTCGATGTCCTGATCGCCCTCGGTCATGACGCCTCCCACGTACCGGCCAACTGCTGATAGATCGCGGTGTACTTGCCCGAGTCGTCCTGGTCGAAGAGCGCGGCCAGCGGGTCAGGATACGCCTTGGCCGGCCGGCCGCACACAATGACCATCTTGTCCTCCCGCCGCAACTGCAGCTGGCTGGAGAAGAACAGCACGCTCAGGGCGATGACCTTGTCGCGCTCGATGTTCAGCTCCTCCGCGATCGCGTCGATCCGGACGTCGATATCGGTGTCCAGGTGTTCCCATGCGGTCTGCAGTACAGGGTCGATCCGTTCGGCACGGTTCTCGAAATCGGGGGTGCTCATGGTGAACTCCGCAGGCTAGGGGATTCGGATGGGGTGTCGGCGGGCTTCGCGTCCGTCCGGGTGCCCCGCTCGTTCCGTGACTTGCGCTTGGCCAGCCATTCGTCGAGGAACGCGCTGGTCGACGACGAGCCGGATTCGCCGTCCGAACCGTCGGGGGCGAGATCGAACGGCTCGTCGTCCGGCGGCGTCGCGGGGGCGGGGGAGGGGCGGCCCGGTGCCCGCGGCCGGCTGGGTCTGCCGTGGGCCCGGAACGTCTCCAGCTCCTTCTGGACGGTGCGCAGTTCGTCGCGCGGCCGCATGATCCCCTGAGCGATCATGCGTTCCCGCACCAGGGCGGCCACCGTCGAATCGCCGCGGCCCGAGACTTCGTGGTCGACGACGAGGCTGAACACCGGCTGTTCCACATTCCCGATCACCGTGCGTGCCAGAGCTTCGTACTGGGCGATGTTGCGCACCTGTGTCTCGTTCACCGAGAACTCGTCCGCGAAGGCCTTCACGTCCCGGCCCGAGGTCTTCATGACGATCATGGTGCCCACGTTCGAGAAGATCGCCTCGGCGAGCCGTGCGTTGGCGGATCCCTCGTACCGTGAGAAAGCCTCCAACTGCCGCAGGTTCTGGTGGGCGAAGGTCAGCCCCACATTGAACTTGCGTGCCTCGGCCACGAGTTCCTCCACCTCGTGACTCACGAAGCGCTGGAACTCGTCGACGTGGATGAAGAACGGTGCTGACGTGGTGGAGCCGCTCGCCCGGGCAGCACGGTAGATACGGTTGAACAGCAGGGAGCCCAGGAACTGGCCGGACATCGGCCCCATCATGGTCTCGGGCAACCTGACCAGCAGGATCTTCCGCTTGTCGTAGATGTCCCGGATGGACAGCGGCGAGGATCCGGCGGTGAGCAACTGGAGCGGATTGCCGCTGGTGAAGTCCGCGAACTTCGCCGCCGCCCAGCGGACCGTCTCGGCCACCGTGCTGGCCAGCATTCCCTCGAACGCCCGCCACTGGTCGGCAAGTTCGGCGTCGACGCTTTGCATGACGCCGGTGGCCCACTTGCGCATGACCGGTGTGCGCAGGACCTCCAGGGCGAGCGGGATGCTGGGCAGCAGGTCGCCCCGGATCTCCTGGTGCCAGATCGTCTTCAGCATCAGCCGGGTCGTGTCGTCGAATACCGGCCCGGTGAACTGACTGAACGAACGCCGGATGATGATCTCGAGGATTTCCTCGACCGCCATCTGGTAGTCGCTCTCCCCCTCCACGTCCATCAGGAACGGATTCACCACCGGCAGATACTCCGGGTCGCCGAAGTCCAGATGGACGACGTCCTCCAGGCGGTCGCCGGAGTGCTCCAGGGCGTAGTCGACGAGATCGCCGTGCGGGTCGATGACGGCGCATCCGTTTCCGTTGATGATGTCCTGCCGGACCAGTGACTTCAGGACGTTGGTCTTCCCCGAACCGGTCTTCCCGACGACATAAGTGTGCTTGGTGCGGTCCTCGTCGCTGACCTCCACCACTTCGTTGGTGGTGAACCGTGCTCCGTGCCATCGCGCCTTGCCCAGAAGGACGCCCGCCTCGACCTTGGGCGGCTTCCGGCGCAGGGCTATCCGCGTGTCCCGCCACGAGCTGAGACCCCGGCCCTGCATGTTCCCGTACGGGGCGTGCCAGACCCGGATCAGCTGTTCCGGGCAGCCGACCACGCCCAGTTCTGCGCTGCTGGTGATCGGCCGGTACCGGTTGACCGGCCGTAGTCTCACCGGTGTTCCGAACAGCATGCGGCCGGTGGCCTTCGCGAAGACCTGGTCGATGGGCGCTGTCGACTGGAGCGCCACCGTCACGATCAGCTGGTGCTGGTCCTCTTGATGGAATCGGCACTCCGCCGCGGCCGCCTCGAAGAACGCGGTGGCCCGGTCGATGCTGGTGATGTGGCCGGTCCTCATCGAAGGCCGGTGGTTTCCGACCCGTGCGCCCGTCAGCGTGCAGGTGATGTCCAGGGCGACGTCGTCCTCACGGCGACGGAAAAGATCCACGAGTTCGGCCCAGTCCCGTTTGATGGGAAGTTCGTCTCCCCGCCGGGCGGCCGGAACGATCCGCGTCCGGTACTTGTAGCCCACGCGGACTTCGGAAGCCGCGGATATGTTGTACGCGGGCAGCAGGGCAACCGCGCTGAGATCATCGAGTGTGCGTGCCTCGGCCGGTGAAATGGTTTCTGCGTCTTTCGACAGGCACCGTAGATCGAAAAGAGCACTCGGCTCCGCGTTCGGACCGCCTTCCGGTGAAGTCCTGAGCCGATAGACCAGCGCCACACCCGGCGTGTCGAGATCCTGCAGAGCGCGCAGAAGATCGAGCTGACTCGGCAGGGTCGCGGGCGCCTCGTCGTCGTAGATTCCGAGCACCTTGCCCCAGTGCAGATAAGCGGGCACCCCACATACCTCCTCATTCCCGCCGTAGCGTAGGAGCGTCGTCACCAGCCCGTCAAAGGATCTCAAAGAGGCATGACACGACGTCAACGAATACGCGGCGGGGCGGGGTTGACGGCCCAGCGTGCGGACAGTACCGGTGGCGTCCGCTCCTCAATGAGGCGTCGCGAATGGCTCAACGCGTGCATTTGCGGGAGCCTTTCCCTTCCGGGGAGGCTGCGGACACACAGCGGTCACTCGGCGCGCCTCCCCCTTTGGCGTGCGGGCCCCATCTCCATGAGGACGACGCCACATGTCTTGTTCTGTTTCTTCGACGGGCCGGAGGGTGATCCAGACCTGCGTGGAAGTGGCGCGGGAAGGTCACACGGCGCAAGGCGGGGACACTTTCCTCGGCGGGTGGACCTGGACCGCTGTGATCGCGGTCGCCGCGGTCGTCGTCTCCGCGGTGATCGCCCGCGTGGGCTGGCGCAAGCGGGCCTTCGACAAGATGGCGACCCAGCTCCAGCCCTTCCACGACCGTCTCCGCGCGGTCGAGCGGGAGATGGAGACGCTCGAGGCGAAGGGGACGGTGACCGGAAGCCACTTCGCCACCCTCGACACGCTCCGCAGTCAGCTCCAGGACGATGCCCGGCGCTGGCCCGAGGCCCTCGAGGGCCTCGACGGGCTGATCGAGAAGTACATCGCAGCCCTGTCGGAAGAGCGCCGACGCCGCCTGTGGCCGTGGAGGGTCAGCAAGAAGGTCGGCGTCACGCTGAAGCGGTGCGACATCGCCGCCGAGCTTCGCACCCGGCTCACCGCCGCGAAGGAGTGGACCGAGCGCAGGCTCACCCGATGACGCGGACAGACCGGTGGTGGCTGTGGCCGGGTCCCGAACGGGGGGACCCGGCCACAGCTGTCACAGGGCGGCGAGCAGCGGCTCCAGGGCACCGGCCGTCGCCGGGTGCCGGGCCGTCAGGGCGGCGCCCGCACCCGGCGGAGCCGGAACCGCCGTCACCCATCCCCCGTCGCACCCCAGCAGCTCCGCCACCGCGTCGCACGTCGCCGGGTGCGCGGTCAGCAGCGCCGCGCCCGACGGAGCCGGGAGCTCGGACGACGCCCAGCCCTCCTCGCAGCCGAGCAGCTCCGCCACCGCGTCGCACGTCGCGGGGTGCGCGGTCAGCAGCGCCGCGCCGCGGGGGACAGGGGCCACGGGCCTCGCGGCGAACAGATCCGTTTCCGGCATGCGCCACGGCGGGGTCCAGGCGTCCAGTTCCGGCAGCCGGCCCGGGAAGACACGGCCCGCCTCGCGGACCATCAGCGGGGCCAGGTCCGCCGCGCCCGAGCGCAGGGTGGTGATCAGGAGCGGGAGCCAGGGGAGCAGGACCGTGTCCGGGAGCCGCCCGAACGCGTTCGAGACCGCCTCGACCACCACGTCCGCCAGCCCCGGCACCGGCTCCAGCGCGTGCACGAAGCCGCTCAGGTAGCGCGGATAGGAGGACACCACCAGCGGGTTGTCCAGCAGTTCGTCGCACCGTGCCCGCAGCTCCGTGCGGGACAGGGTGCCGAGCTGCACCTGGGCCGCCCACAGCAGAGCCGTCTTCGCCGGGTCGTCGGGGTGGGACTGGGCGACGGCGAGCTCCAGCTGGTGCCGGTCGCAGCCCAGGGACAGCGCGAGGCTCTCCAGGGAGAACAGGAAGCCGAGCATCGCCGCGACCTGCCCGACCGTCGCGTCCTCGTCCCGGAACGCCGTCGGCAGCAGCGTGCAGTAGTGGGCGTAACCGGTCTTGACGAACGACTCGATCCACCCCGGCAGCACCGGCTCGCTGGTGCGGTAGTACGCCAGGAGTGCCCGCACCCGGCGCAGCACCTCCGGCGCCCCGTCCACGCTGCGTTCGGCGGCGAGCAACTTCAGGGCATGGGTGCCGAGTTCGTCGGCGAGACGGTGGCCGCGCAGGTACAGCAGCGCGTCCTCGACCGCCGCGAGCACGCTCGCCGTGGTCGCCTGTGGCCCGTACGCGTCGCGCCGCAGCCGCTGTTCCAGTACCTGTTCCAGGCTGACGCCCTCGTAGCCGAGCTCGATCAGGGCCCGCTGGTGCGTGCCGAGCGCGAGGTCCCACGACTCCTGGATCGAGCGTTCGCCGAGCCGCCGCTCACCCATGATGGGCCGTGCCGCGCCCTGCGGCATCAGGCGCCGCAGCATCCACAACACATCGGAACAGGCGCTCAGTTCGGGCCGGGAGGCCATGTCCAGCAGCGCCCGGCGCACCCCGCGCTGCTCCAGCCCCAGTTCCAGCGGCGCGAGACGGTCGTACACGTCGCGGGCGAGCGGCGGCAGTGACTCGTAGCCGACCTGGCCGATCCGGTCGCCACCCATCATGATCTCGACGAGCCGCCGCACGTCCCGCCGTCCGGGGACGCTGTCCTTCTCGATACAGGTGACCGCCGCGTCCTGGAAGTCGTACGGCGTCGGCTTGGCGCGGTCGCGCATGCCGGCGAGCAGGATCGACGTCTCGAAGACGGCGATGGCGTCGGCGGTCGAGGCGAGATAACCGTTGCGCCGGGCCGCGCGGACGATCTCCACCGACCAGCCGAGGAGTTCGGCCTCGTCCAGTCCGTCGAGCACGGGCGGCCGCCGCAGGAAGCCGGACAGTCTGTCCGTGGCGGGCGCCTCGGGGGGCGGTGCCGGGACCGAGGCTGACTTCTTCGCCGTGGACTTCTTCTTCCCGGCCTGCCCTTCCAGTACGTACGGCTTCACGCGCGTGCGCTTCAGCCCCTTCGCCCATTCCGTCGCCGCGATCGACACCGAGCCGGCGGCGAGGCCGAACTGTGCCTCGATCGCCGCGTGACTGGACGGGATCAGTCCGTACTGCCAGGTGGTGGCGGTGCGCGGCGAGATCGTGAACGTGTCCGAGCGTCCCTCCACGCCGAACTCCTCGACCCGGCTGGCCGCGTGGAACGCGCCGCACACGTAGAGACAGTCCTCCGGGTTCGTGCCGGTCGCCGCCAGATGCTCCCGCATCCGGGTCCACATGTACCGCTCGCGGTCCTCGTCCACCCGCAGCCGGGCCCCGTAGCCGGGGGTGAGCCGCCGGAACAGACTGCCGATGAGGAACATCACCTGGCGGTAGGTGGCGTGGTCGCTGTCCCCGAGCGGGACCTCGACATATTGGTGCCACCACTCCGACCAGTGCCGCACCTTGCCGTGGCGCAGCAGATGCTCCTCCAGCTCGGCGAAACGCGGCCGCAGATCACCGATCTCCACGCCGACGGCCTCACCGTGCAGCGCGGCCTCCGCCTCCTGAGGAACGTCGTTCGAATCCCCGCGGTCCCACTGGAAGACATGGTCCGTGGACCGGTCGACCAGGACCAGTTCCACGCCCGGGGTGTCCAGGGCGTACGCGATCGCCTGGTACTCGGCGGACGCCTCCGTGACCGGCGCCACGACCGACAGTGGCGCCCATGCGGCGGGGAAGCCGTCGACGTCACCGGCGAACGCCTGCACCGCCACCGGCAGCCGGCAGTTGCGCAGCTCGGTCAGCAGCGGGGCCATGTCCTCGCACAGCTCCAGGTACACCACCTTGGGCTGCTTCTCCCGCAGCCGCCGGGCCATGGCGAGCGCGGAGGCGGGGGAGTGGTGGCAGACGGGGAAGATCTCCAGCGGCTCCCGCACCGCCCGGTCGACGTCGTCGACCATGCCGAGCAGGATGCCCTCCAGGGCGTCCGGACCGTCCGCGAACTCGGTGGCGGCTTCCTGCAGTTGCCCGCGCAGAGCGGCGAACGACGTGCTCTCGTGGGTCCCGCTCATGACAGGGTGGCGATCGCGTCGCGGCCGCCCTCGAGGAACTCGGGCCAGGAGCCGCCCTCTTCCTTGCTGCGCGGCTCGACGACACCGTGCAGATACTTGTTGAAGATCGCCAGGTCCTCGGGCTCACGCCGGGTGAGGGAGCCCACCAGCGAGGAGGCGAGGGTGCGGGCGGTCAGGGCGCGCTCGCCGAAGAAGTTGCTGTGCAGCACGGCGTCCTCCAGCACACCGATCTGCTCGGCCGTCGACAGGGCGGACTCCAGCTTCTCGTCGTCGCTGCCGGCCGCCGCGGCGGACGCCCGCAGATCGGCGAAGCTCTGCAGCAGCACGTCCAGCAGGGTCGGCGGCACGTCCAGCTCGATCCGGTGCCGGCGCAGCAGCTCCTCGGTGCGGAAGCGGACGATCTCCGCCTCGCTCCTCTTGTTCGTCACCACCGGAATGCGGACGAAGTTGAAGCGCCGCTTCAGCGCGGAGGACAGGTCGTTGACGCCCCGGTCGCGGCTGTTGGCCGTGGCGATGACGGAGAAGCCCGGCTTGGCGAAGACGATGTTGTCGTCACCGCCGCCGCTCTCCAGCTCGGGCACCGAGATGTACTTCTCGGAGAGGATCGAGATCAGCGCGTCCTGCACATCGCTCGTCGACCGGGTCAGCTCCTCGAAACGGCCGATCGAGCCGGCCTCCATCGCCGTCATGATCGGCGAGGGGATCATCGACTCCCGCGACTGGCCCTTGGCGATGACCATCGACACGTTCCACGAGTACTTGATGTGGTCCTCGGTGGTGCCGGCCGTACCCTGCACCACCAGCGTGGAGTTGCGGGAGATCGCGGCCGACAGCAGCTCCGCCAGCCAGCTCTTGCCCGTGCCGGGGTCACCGATGAGCAGCAGACCGCGGTCGGAGGCGAGGGTGACGATCGACCGCTCCACGAAGCTGCGGTCGCCGAACCACTTCTGCGACACCTCCCGGTCCAGCCCGTCGGCCCGCTCGGAGCCCAGGATGAACAGACGGACCATCTTCGGGGACAGCCGCCACGAGAACGGCTTGGGGCCGTCGTCGATCGACTCCAGCCAGTCGAGCTCCTCGGCGTACTTGATCTCGGCAGGGGCGCGCAGCAGGTCGGACATGAGGGAACAGCCTTTCCATACGGTGATCACGGTGATGAGGGCGAACGGTGATCAGGTGAGAAACGTCTTGAGTTCGTGCACGAGCTTTTTGATGTGGCCGGAGATCACCGGCGTACCGAGGTCCTTGAACTTCTCCCGGAACCACGGGTTGACGCTGCCGCGCCCCGAGCTGGTCACCGAACCCACCGGGATGAACTTCGCCCCCGAACGGTGGATGGCGGCCATGCTCTCGAACAGCTCGTCGGTGCGCCATTCGTAGAAGTCGGAGATCCACACCACGACGGTGTTGCGCGGTTCCGCGATCTTCGGCTGGGCGAGCGCCATGGCGACCGTGCCGTCGGTGCCGCCGCCGAGCTGGGTCCGCAGCAGCGTCTCGAACGGGTCGTGCGCCCAGGGCGTGAGGTCCAGCGCCTGCGTGTCGTACGCGATCAGGTGCACGTCGACCTTCGGCAGTCCGGCGAAGATGGACGCCAGGATGGTGCAGTTGACCATCGAGTCGACCATCGACCCGGACTGGTCCACGACGACGACGAGCCGCTGGGGTGTCGTCCTGCGGCTGGTGTGCCGGTAGTAGAGCCGGTCGACGTAGAGCCGCTCCTCCTCCGGGTCCCAGTTGACGAGGTTCTTCCAGATGGTGCGGTCGATGTCGAGGTTGCGGTAGACCCGCTTGGGCGGGACGGACCGGTCGAGCTCGCCGACCGTGGACTTCTCCACCTGGGTGCGCAGTACTTCGGTGACCTCGTCGACGTAACGACGGATCAGGGACTTGGCGTTGGCGAGGGCGACACCGGAGAGATTGTCCTTGTCGCGCAGCAGCTGCTCGATCAGCGACATGCTCGGCGTCAGCCGGGAGGCCAGCGCGGGGTCGGTGAGGACCTCGCGCAGCCGCATGCGCTTGACGAGACCGGCCTCGATGGAGCCCAGCTCCGGCCCGATCTCGGGGATGAGGCGGCTGAGGTCGGGAGCGGGGCCGCCGAACCCGGTGCCGGTGGGGCCGACCCCCTGCCCGCCGGCCCGTGCCGTGCCGCCCCCGGCACGGCCGCCGCGCAGCTCGCCGGGCCGGCAGCCCAGCGCCCGCTCCAGCCAGCCCGCGTCGGACTGCCAGCGCGCCAGCTGTTCGGCGGTGACGGCGCCCGAGTCCCGGGCGAACACGTTCAGCAGCACCTTCGACGCGAGCGCCGCTCGCCGCACCTCGGCGGCCCGGTCCCGCCCGCCGTCCGCGTCCGGCTCCGGCGTCATCAGCCCGTCGAACTCGGCGGCCAGCTCCGGGTGCCGCTGTACGACGGAGTCGACGGACGCGCCCGGGTCCAGCAGCGCGGGCGGCAGGCCGATGTCCTCGACCACGGCCAGACTCGCCGACTCCAGGGAAGCCTGCTCCTCGCTGTCGAAGAGGCGGGCCAGCAGCCGCCAGTACAGCACCTGCCGCCGGTTCTCGTCCGGATCGGGCCCGGCGGTGCCCTCGATGGTCTGCCCGCTCATTTCCGCAGCAGCTTTCCCGCGCGCTCGCGCAGCACCTTCACGGCATCGGTGGCGGCCTTCTCGGCCCGTACACCGGCCTTGTCGGCCGTACCGCCGGCCCACGCGCCCGCGTGCACGGCGACGGCCTTCTTGCGCACCATCCGCTCCACGGCGAGCGGCTGCACCAGGAACTCCCCGGCGTCCCACCGCAGCAGCCCGAGACACGCGCCGGACGAGGCGACGGCCTCGGGGGTGAGCGGTCCGGCGGCCGGAGCGCGGTGGGTGTCCACGGCGAGACACACACCGGCGAGCCGGAACGCGTCCTCCTCGACGGCGTACCCCTCCAGCAGGACGGGCACGGCGATCCTGGCCGGATGCCGGTCGAGCGGCGCGGTCGCGAACGCGGCCGCGGTCGGCAGCGCCACCCGCGCGGTGGCGAACACCTCGGCGGGCTCGCCCGTACGGGCCCGCGCGTCGTCCCAGATCAGATCGCCCTCACCGGTGACGGGCATCGCGTCCAGGTCCATCGCCCGCCCCTCGCTCACGGCGGCGAGCAGCGACATGTGCGGCCGCAGCAACTGCCACAGCCCGGCCCCGACGACCGTGTCGGGCTTCGGCGCGGACACCGAGGCGCGCACCAGCCTCGGCGTACCGCCGTCGGCCGGCTCGAACACCGCGTGCACCTGCGCCTGTACGGCGGTGGCGTGCTCCTGTACGTCGACGCCGAGCGGGAGCAGCCGTCCGGTCGCCTCGCCGACGGCGGGGGCGGACGCCGCACCGGGCAGGGTCAGCAGCATGGCCCGTGACCACAGGTCGGCCCATCGCCGTACCGGAACGCGCTCCAGTGTCGCGCCGGGGCAGGACGCGGCCAGTTCGGCGGCGAAACCGTCGAGCAGCGTGGCCTGGCGGCGCAGTGCCGGGTCGGGCAGCATCGCGGACACGACGGGCGCGGCACCGGCGATCAGTTCGTGGTCGATCCCGTGCCAGCCGGCCCGCGCGAGATCGCACAGCCAACTACGGGCGGCCGCGAGCAGATTGGCCGAAGGCCCCGCCGCATCGGCCGGCGCGGTGCCGTCCTCCCCGGCCCGCGTCCGCCCGAGCGCCTCCTCCACCCGCGCGAGGAGCGCGTCGTGCGCGGAGCCGAGCAGCGCCGTGCGAGCGCCCGCGAGGGCCATGAGGTGATCCTCGCCGGCCGTCCCCGCGGCCGCCTTCTCGGCCGCCTCCGCGACCCGCGCCGCCAGCGGCGACCCGGCGACGGCCTCGGCGACACCCGCGAGTCCCGCCGCCTGGGCGGGCCCCGGACGCAGCAGACCGGAGACCAGCACCTCGTCGAAACCGTCCACGGCCGCGAGCGCCTCGTCGAGCCCGTCGATGCCGTCGTACAGCAGATCGGCACGCATCACGCCACCGCCCTCGTCGTCGGGAACCACTGCATCTCCGGCAACGGAGCGGTAGTGGGTGCCAGTTCGAGATAGGCCAGATGCCGCAGGAACCGGCTGAACACCTGCGCCGCCGCCGAACTGTCACCCTGCGCGGGCCGCGTGGCGGTCATCGCGTGGGTGACCGAGTCGGCGTCCGGCGCCTCCCCGGCGACCTCGGCCTTCAGATACCGGGCCACCCGGTCGACGCCGTACTGCAGCACGGCCTCACCGATCAGCGCGCGTATGTGATTGCAGAACCAGCCGCGCGCCCCGCCGCAGGGCCGGTTGTTGTTGGTGCTGCACGCGAACGCGAACGACCCCGCCTCGACGGAGGACACGTACACCCGCCCGATGTCCGACCCGCTGGACACCACCCCCTGCAACCGCCCGTCGGCCAGCTCCACGAACGGCACCTTCGCGAGCTTCCGCGGCCGCGCGGACGGCACCACCCGGGCCGTGCTCGACTTCTCCCAGACCGACAACGCGCACCATCTCCCATGCATACGAAAGGGGACGTCAACGCCAGAACGGCGCAACGGGATCAAGCTATCGGCAGCCACTGACAACCCGCGGAACAGCGGGGAACAGGCGCCGTACGGGACTCCCGTGCGGCATGCTGTCGGCAGGGTCGGGAGAGACGCCCGAGAGGGAATCCTCACCTTCCCGCCCGAAGTGGAAGCCGGACCCCGGGAGAAGCATGCAGCTGGTCGTGACGGTGCGCGGCGACGAGGACGGTACCGACGAAGCCGCGGAACTCAGGGCGTGGCTGACCGACGTACCCGAGCTCAGAGGACGGATCGGACGCGACGGCACCCCTCGGGAGGGGACGATGGGCCCGGCCGTCGACGCGCTGGTGGCGGTCCTGGAGCCCGGCGGTGTCGCCGCCGTCTTCGCGGGAGCGCTGGTGGCCTGGCTGCAGACCCGCCGCAGCAGCCACACGATCGACGTGACCCGGCCCGACGGTACGCGGATCACCCTCACCTCCCGACAGGCCCGCACCCTGAGCCCGCAGGAGGCGGCCGACCTCGCCGAGCGCCTGGCCCGTCCACCCCAGGACGGCGACGAGACGGGCCCCCGTACGACATGAGTGCGGGCGGCCTCGCCGCTCCCGGCGCCCGCGCGGTGCTGTACGGCACCGGGAGCCACGCCGACGGGTCGGAACTTCCCGGTCTTCCCTCGGTCGACACGACGCTCGACGGACTGCGGCGCACCCTGACCGACGTGTGCGGCATGGACCCCGCACAGGTCGTGCGCGTACCGGCCCACGCCGGGGCGGCCGAAGTGGTCGACGCCGTCGAGGAGGCCGCGGCGGCCGGTGACGGCCCCCTGCTCTTCTACTACGTCGGGCACGGACTCCTCGGCCCGCGCGACGATCTGTACCTCGCCACGCGGGACAGCCGCTCCGCCCGGCACGTCGCACGTTCCGTCTCCTACCGGACCATCCGCGACCTGCTGGGCGTCAGGGGCGACGGCAGCCTCGTCGTCCTCGACTGCTGCTTCTCCGGCCGAGGCGACGCCCCGCCGGCCGAGGGCGGAGTGCGCCGCGCCTTCGCCACCGCCGGCCCCCGCGGCAGCTTCCTGCTCTCCTCCGCCTCGCACTACGCCCTGTCCTTCGCCCCCGAGGGGGAGCGGTACACCCTGTTCAGCGGCCGGCTGCTCGACCTGCTCGACCAGGGGGACCCGGCCGGGCCGCCGTGGCTGACCGCCGACCGCCTGCACGCCGCGCTCGACGAGTCCTTCGCCGACGACCCACGCGTCAACCCGGCCCGGCGCAGCGAAGGCACCCTGGGCTCACTGGTCCTGGCCCGCAACCGCGCCTACCGGCCGCCGCCCGCCGCGGCCGAGCGGCCCGCCGAACTACCGTGTCCCTACCCGGGGCTGGAGCCGTACCGGGCGCAGGACAGCGCGCACTTCTTCGGCCGTGAGGAACTCACCGACCGGCTGATCCAACTGGTCGAGGGCCTGCCGGACGGCGGCCAGGCCGTGCTGGTGGGCGCCTCCGGAGCCGGCAAGTCGTCCCTGCTGCGCGCCGGACTGCTGGCCCGCACGGCATCGACCGGGCCCGCGCTCCTGCTGCCCGCCCCCGGACCGCACCCCTTCCGCGCCCTGGCCGAGGCGTGGGCGGCGGCGACCGAACGGGACCCGGACGAGGTCCGGGTAGAGCTGGAAGGTGGCCGTTTCCCCACGCCGTCGCACGGCCTGCCGACCTGTCGGCTGCTGGTGGTGGACCAGTTCGAGGAACTCTTCACCCGGTGCGAACTCCCCGACGAGCGCGCCGCCTTCATCTCCCTGCTCACCGGCGACGGACCCGGGCCGCGACCCCGCATCGTCCTCGGACTGCGGGCCGACCACTACGGAAGCTGTCTGGAACATCCGGGCCTCGAACTCGCGCTCGGACGGGCCCAGCTCTCCGTACCGCCGTTGCGTGAACGGGAGTTGCGCGCCGTGGTGGAGCGCCCGGCGGCCGCGGTCGGGATGACCGTCGAGGCGGGCCTGACCGACCGGCTGCTGCACGACCTCCACGCGGGCCGCTCCGCGAACGACGACGCCACGGCACTGCCGTTCCTGGCGCACGCCCTGCGGGAGACCTGGCGCGGCCGCAGCGGTGCCCTGCTCACCCTCGCCGGTTACCAGGCGACGCGCGGCATCTGGCAGTCGGTCGCCACCGCAACCCGGCGCGTCTACGAGTCCCTGGACGACGACGGCCGGACGACGATGCGCCGCCTGCTGCTGTCCCTGGTCCATCTCCCACCGGACGGCGGCGCCCCCGTCCTGCGCCACCGCGTCCCGCTGGACGCACTGCCGCCCGGATCGGACACCATCCGCGACCAACTCGCCAGAGAGCGCCTGCTGACGGTCGACCAGGACACCGCGCAGATCGCGCACGAGGCGCTGCTGCGGGCCTGGCCGCTGCTGCGGGAGTGGATCAGGGAGGATGCCGCCGTCCTGCTGCTGCGGCAGCAACTGAGCGCCGCCGCACGGGAGTGGGAGGCCGCGGACCGTGACCCCGCCTTCCTCTACCGGGAGAGCCGGCTCCAGTCGGCGTCCGCACTCGACGAACTCCCCGCGCTGGAGCAAGAGTTCCTCGAGGCCGGACAGGTGGCCGCCACGGACGAACTGCGCCGGGAACGGCGTCGCACGACGGTGCTGAAGCGGGCGCTGACCGGGGTGGCCGTCGCGCTGTGCCTCGCCCTCGTCGCCGCCGTCGTCGCGGTCCAGCAGCAGCGCACCGCGCAGCGGCAGCAACGCACCGCCGTCGCACGGGCGTTGCTGGCCGAGGCCAACGGCATCGGCACCTCCGACCCACGTGCCGCGCTGCGGCTGGGGCTCGCCGCGCACGCCCTGCGCCCGAGCGCCGAGGCCCGCCGCTCGCTCTTCGAGACCCTGGCGGGCAGCGCCTTCCGCGGAGTGTCCGAGGTGCCCGCGAGGATCGATCCCGTACTCGCGCCCGGCGGACGCATGCTGGCCGCGAGGGACGAGGACGAGGACGAGGACGGGCTGACGGTCTGGGACACCGGCCGCGATCCCGTTCCCCGCACTCCGTCGGCACGGCCCGTCTGTCCCGCGCCGCAGTACGACACGGAGGACTCCGTGACGTTCGGCGGCCCCGGTGGCCGCATGCTCGCAGCCGTGTGCGGGGACGGCGAGGTGCGCCTGTGGAATCTCGCCGCGAAGGACGGCGGCGCCCGACCCCTCGCCACGCTCCGCGCGCGGGGGGTCGAGGCCGCCACCGACGGGCCGACCGCGCTCGCCCTGAGCAGGGACGGAAAGACGCTGGCGGCCATCGGCCTGTCCCGGTCCGTCGGCCGTGGCGCGATCGTCCTGTGGGACGTGAGCGATCCGCGCGCCCCGCGACAGCTCCCCTTCATGAAGGCCGCCTCGCCGCCCGACGGCTCGGCGCAGGACGACCGCGCGGCGTTCAGCCCGGACGGCCGTCTGCTGGCCACCGCCGACACCTACGGCGACGTTCGGCTGTGGGACGTCTCGGATCCGCGCGGCCCCCGCCCCCGGGGCACGGTGAAGGGAGGCGGCGGGGCGCTGGCGTTCCGTCCGGACGGTGAACTGCTGGCGGTGAGCCGCGAACGCGTGGTCGCCCTGGTCGACATCCGTGACCCCGGCGCCCCGAAGGTCCTCGGCGAACGCACGGCCCACAGCAACCTCGTCAGCTCCCTCGACTTCTCCCCGGGCGGGCGCAAGCTGGTCAGCGGCGGCTGGGACCGGAGCGTCGCGCTGTGGGACGTGACGGACACCGGGGAGATCACTCAAGAGGCCCGCCTGTACGGGCACTCGGGTTTCGTCGACGCGGCGAGGTACGACGCGGACGGCCGGTCGGTGGTGTCGGTGAGCTACGGCGAGGTCATCCACCGTGACCTGTCGGACGTCCCCCTGCCGCACGTCCTCGACGTGCTGCCGGACGGCGACGAACTGGCGCTGGCGGCGGACGGCACCACCCTGGCCGTCGCCCGGGGCGCCCGGATCGCCCTGTGGGACCTCTCCGACCCGTCCGAGCCACGGCGGCTGGCCAGGGTCGACAACCCCGTGGAGGACCGCTACGACGCCGTCGGCGGCGGAACCGTCATCGGCACCGGCGACGTCCTCGCCGACCTCGACTTCAGCTCCGACGGCCGTCTCCTCGCGGCCATGAACCACGATCGCGAAGTCACCCTCTGGGACGTCTCCGATCCCGCCCGGCCGCGCGTCGCCGGCACGTTGAGCGGCGCCCACCAGGGCGCGGTGAACCCCACGCTGGACTTCGCCCCCGACCGGCCCCTCCTCGCCGTCAACGACCTGGAGGGCGTGGGTGTCTGGGACGTCTCCGATCCGGCCCTGCCCGCCCTGGCCGCCTCCACCGTCCCCGGGCTCCTGCAGGATGTCGTCTTCGCCCCGGACGGCCGCCGACTCCTGCTGGTGAAGAAGAGGTTGAGCCTCTGGGACATGTCCTCCGACACGACCACGCCCCTGTCGGAGGACGCCGGCCTCTACGGTGGCGTGAGAGCGGCGTTCTCCCCGCACGGCGATGTGGTGGCGGCCGTCGCCGCGATCCCCTCCACCACCGGGCGCGAAGCCCGTGTGGACCTGTGGGACGCCGGAAGGGACGGTGGAGGACATCTGTCGGGCGCGACCGAGCCCATGGACACGGACCGGGCGACATTCGCCCAGCTGGCCTTTCACCCCGACGGCCGGCTGCTGGCCGGCGCGGGGGAGGACGGCAGCGTACGCCTCTGGAGTGTCGCCGACCCCGAACAGTCCCACCTGGCCTACACGTTCAGCGGCCACAGGGAAGGCGTCGACGAGGTGGTCCTGGGCGGACCGCGCGGACGTACCATGATCACGACGAGTGCGGGTTTCGCCTACGTCATCGATATCGGGGCCTACCCCGAGCTGGCGGCCGACACCCTCGGCCTGGCGTGCCGGGCCACGGGCGGCGGCCTCACCCGCGAGGAGTGGGAGAAGCGGGTGCCGGAGGCCGATTTCGTGAAGACGTGCCCGGACAACTCCGACAAGTGACCGGTTGACGTCGTCAACGGCCGTTGTTCATTGAAACGTGGTCGTGGCGCTGTGTACCTTAGGGGGTATGCCAGAGACCCCGGCCACGCCTGCGAACCCGTCGGTCACCGGTTCCGAGATCGCCCGTATCGCGGGTGTCACCCGCGCCGCCGTCTCGAACTGGCGGCGGCGGTACGACGACTTCCCCGCTCCGGTCGGCGGCGGCGCCAACAGCCCCCTGTTCGACCTCGCCGAGGTCCAGGCCTGGCTGGACAAGCAGAGCAAGGGCCAGGACGTCACCGACGAGGTCCAGCTCTGGCAGGTCCTGCGCGGGGCCTACGGCGACGACATCCTCGGCGGGCTCGCGGACATCGCGCACACCCTCGCCGCCCCCCGGAAGAAGACGCCGGACGCGCTGCCCGAGCAGGCGGTCCGGCTGGCCCGGCAGATGGCGGCCGGCGGTTCCGCCGCCGACGTGGTCGACGGCCTCGCCGAGCGTTTCACCGAGTCCGTACGGCGGGCCGGTTCGGAGCAGGTGACCTCGCCCCGCGTCGTCCGGGCCGTCCGGCACTTCGCCGGCGACGTGCCGGCCGACGCGGTGCTGCTCGACCCCGCCTGCGGCATCGGCACACTCCTGCTCGCCCTCGGCGCCGGACCGGACGCGCGGCGGTACGGCCAGGAGGTCGACACCCGCAGCGCCCGCCTCGCGCAGTCACGGGCCGACCTCGCCGGACTCACCCGCACCGAGATCGCACAGGGCGACTCGCTGCGCGCGGACCGGTGGCCCGACCTCAAGGCGGACCTCGTCGTCTGCGACCCGCCGGTCAGCGACACCGACTGGGGCAGGGAGGAGCTCCTCCTCGACCCCCGCTGGGAACTCGGCACCCCCTCCCGCGCCGAGGGTGAACTCGCCTGGCTCCAGCACGCGTACGCGCACACCGCACCCGGTGGCCGGGTCGTGATGGTCATGCCCGCCTCCGTGGCGTACCGCAAGGCCGGCCGCCGTATCCGCGCCGAACTCGTCCGCCGGGGCATCCTCACCCAGGTCACCGCCCTGGCACCCGGCACGGCCGCCGCACACTCCCTCCCCGTCCATCTGTGGCATCTGCGCCGACCGCGCACACCGGACGACACGGCCGGCACCGTACGCATGGTCGACCTCACCTCGGGCGGCCCGGACGACCCCCTGGAGCCGCGGCCCCGGCAGATCACCGAGGTCCCCCAGATCGACCTGCTCGACGACACGGTCGACCTCACCCCGAGCCGCCACGTCGAGGAGTTCCACCGCGACTACGTGACGGAGTACGACACCCTGCGCCAGGAGCTCACCGAACATGTGCGGCGCCTGACCGAGCTCCTGCCCGCCCTCGTCGCCGGCGAAGGCACCGGCGCCCTGGAGGGCCCCAGTGTCAGCGTCGCCGACCTGACCAGGGCCGGGCTGGTCGAGTACGCCGACCCCGAACCGGTCTCCGTCAGCGACCAGCTCGACACCGACTTCCTCCAGGGTTTCCTGCACAGCGCCGCCAACAGCCGCCGCTCCACCACCGCCAGCGGTACCTTCCGCCTCGACAGCAAGGGCGCCCGCATCCCGCAGATGGACATCACCGCCCAACGCGGGTACGGCGCCGCCTTCCACGCGCTGCGCGAGTTCGAGGAGCGGTCGCGCCGGGTGACGGAACTCAGCCGCCAGATCGCGGCACTGGCCCGCGACGGACTGAGCAACGGGGCGCTGAAACCCGGCACCTGACACCTTCGCGTCGAAAACGTGTACGCGAATCCTCCAGGCGTCTGGCACGATGAGACGCTGCATCGACGTGTCTTCACGCGGGCCGAGCGTCCTGAACGAAGGGGATTTGCATGGCGGACTGGATCTACATCCTCGATCCGCGCAGGGACACACTGGACGGTGAACCGTCCGACAAGGAGACGATGCTCCAACTGGCGCAAGAGGAACCCGCGTTGGAGCTCTGGCTCAGCCGCCGCAACCGTATGGAACCCGGCGACCGCCTCTGGTTCTTCTTCACCAGACCCGAGGCGGCGGTCGCCGCCGTGGCCGAGGTCGACGAGGAACCCCGCTCCGACGACGAGGACCCCGACATCCCCTTCGTGGTACCCGTCACCCTGCTGACCGAGGCGACGAAGTCGCTCTACCGCGACCCGGTGAGCCGGGACGAACTGGGCCTGGGCCAGGTGCGGTCGGTACAGAAGGTGAAGCCGGAGGCACTGCCGGTGCTGCTCGCGCGAGCGGGGCTGTAGCGGACCACGCCTAGCAGGTCAGATCTCCGCTGTCCGTGGGGTCGTTCCTCCCCGTGGACAGGGAGACCTGCTTGACCTTCCCGGTGTACGGGCCGACCGCGCCGTCGCTGGTGGCCCCGTCGGAGTAGTAGACGGCGTGCGCCCACGGTTCGGCGTCCTTCTTGAGGCCGTCGACGACATCCTTGAGGCGCTGACTCTGGATGTTGACGTTGAGGCAACCGCCCTCGAGATACGACCAGTCGGGATTGGTGCCTTCCGTCTCGTCCTCCGCCACCGCGTCGAGCGGGAGCAGGGACAGCGCGGCCTCCAGCGCCCGCTTCTCACCGGCAGGCTCCGCGAACACCACGTCCACGCTGATGAGATGGTCCTTCAGCTGCTCCGCCGGCGGCACCGTGGCGCAGACGACGGCGTCGTCCGACAGCCGGTAGGCGACAGGATCCCCGATGGGCTGACCCGTCTGGGCCGCGCACTCCTTCGACCACGAGACACGCCGGTACCGCGAGTCCCACCAGGAGATCGGTGAGCCCACCCCGCGCCCCTCCTTGGCGTCCTCCTCCGCTCCGTCGAGGGTCTGCTTCGGCAACGGCGCCTCCTTGTAGGGGGCGACGTGCGGGCAGAACTCCTTCCGCAGGAAGTCCGCCATGGCCGCGGTCTGCTCCTCGGTCCCGCCCGAGCTGACGTCCGAAGCCTGGATCCCCTCCCACGTACGGTGTCCGACGGCCACATCACGGCACGTGTCGACCTGGGCGACCGCCAGCCCCTGCCGTTCCTCCAGACTCGTCTCCACACCCTCACCGAGACCGTAGCCGTTGGCGTCCCCCACCTCGCCCAGCCGGTTCACGAGGTCCTCGTCGACCTCGGCCGACCGGAGAAAGTCGACGAGCGAGGTGTCGTCCTCGACAGGCGCGTCGGTGTCCGGTTCGGGCGGGCTCTGCTCGACCTCCGCCTCGGCGGCGGCTTCGGAGGACGGCCCGGCCGCCGGTTCCTCGTCGGAACCGCATCCGACGAGCGTGAGGGCCGACACGAGCAGCAACGCCACGGGGGCGAGGCGTCGGGGACGGGACATGGCGCTGAACTCCGGTCCGTGGGCGCTTCCACCAGGAAACGATCTAGTTGTTGACCAGAGCATGAGGCACACATGTTGGCGCTGTCAACGAGTGGATGAGCAGGAGGACCTCTCAACGTCCCCTCCCGCACCGACGGGTCCGTGCACGTCAGGGACGCCCGCCGGGGCTAGGGTCGTCCCGGCACCGGACTCAGGGGAGTGACGGGCGCGACGACGGACTCGGGGTGTCATGACGCTGCTCACGGTCTTCGTCGGGCTCGTGACCGGGTGGGTGGCGCTGCGCGGGCTGCTGGTGCATCCGCTGCTGCCGGTGTGGGTGCGGACCTCGGTGTTCTGGACGCTGCCGCTCGGCGCCCTCACCTGGGCCGTGATCATGACGGCGGACGACGCGTCCCTGTTCCCGGACACCGCCCCCTGCCCGAGGGTGCCGATGCGCGAAGGCGTCCTCGGGGGCGGTGAGGTCTCCGGGATCTCCACCCCGTTTCCGCCGCGCGCCTCCTGCCGGTGGGAGGACGGCACGGTCTACGACCGCGCGCCCGGTGCCGAGTTCCTGTTCTGGGTGTTCTTCGCGATGACGGTCGTACCGCTCGGGGCGGGCCTGTGGCACGCCCTGCGCGAGCCCACGTCGCTCCTCCGGTAGATCGACCGGTGCGGTGCGGCAGCGGTGGCGTTCAGCCTCACCGCGCGCCCTTGACCGCCCGGTCCCGCCACAGGCAGTACACGGCCGCCGGGTCCTCCCAGTACCGCCACGGAAGGGCGTCCACGTACCCGTCGACCAGCCGGAACTGCAGCAACGCCGCCTCGTGACGGCCCTGCCGGGTCAGGAAGTACGCCAGCAGATGCCGCACGGACGCCGTGTCCGGGTGGCCCTGCGGCGCCTCGGCCACGTCCGCGAGGACCGCGTCCACCATGGCGACCAGGTAAGGCGCCCGGAAGTCGGCGTCCTTCGCGTCGTCGTCACGGTGCTCGTACCACGCGATCAACGGCAACGCGCTGAGCAGGCTGCCGCGCGGGGCCCCCGCCAGGGCCTCGCGGGCGAAGGAGACGGCCAGATCCTCCGAGCCGCGCCACTTCGCGCACCAGTACTGAAGTGCCGCGCAGTGCGCACCGTAGTGATACGGATCCCGGGCGGTGATCTCCTTCCAGATCCCGCGCATCCGCTCCCGCGAGTAGCCCAGACCGAGCGCGGTCCAGATCTCGGAGACGTACGGCGAGGGGTCCTCGGGGTTCAGTTCCGCCGCGCGCGTGAGCAACCGCGGCGCACGCGCCAGCGTGTCGTGGAATCCGGCGAACTGTTCCCGGCTGGTGTCCTTCGCCCAGCCGCCACCCCGTAGACGCCAGGCCAGCGACACCGTCGCCCGAGCCCGCACCAGCGCCGCGTCGGGATCGTCCGGCCCGACCGCCGCCTCCCACGCGTCCAGCCAGCTGCCCCGACGCGCCGCCCGGTGCGAACCGAGTGCGTCGGAAATGAGCGAACGCCGCGCCCAGTCGCGCTGCTCCCTGGTCCGCGCCAGCAACTGCGCCGCCGGCTCCCAACGCCCTCGCGCCGCGGCGGTCCTGGCGCGTTCCAGGTCGGCGTCGGCGGCGACCTGCAGTGTGTTCTGCGCGGACTGCGGCAGAAAACCCAGCGCCTCGGCCCTCCGTGACGAACGCCGGGGTGAGGAGGGCCCGCCCATGATCCGACGGTAGTAGGCGACACCGACCGCGACGACGACCGCGAGAACGACGGCACGAGCGACCTCCACGCTCACACCCCGTCCCGCCGGGTCACGGCCGCCGCCAAGTCGCTCTGCGCACGCACGAGTACAGCCATCGGGAAGTCCTTCACGGGGGAGAGGCGGGGTGAGACGGGGACAGACGCGAAGAGAGGGGGAGAGACACGGCCGAGTCAGCCGGCGGAGACGGAGTATCACCCGCCGATGTCACCGCTCGCAAACGTATTCGGAGAGCGCAGGGGGCCGTGGACTCACTCCGTGAGTGTTTGGGCCAGTGATCCGGTTCCGGCTACGGCTGCCGCGTGGTGTCCGCGCGCCGGTGGCAACTCGCGGAGCCCTTACGGGGTTCGGGCCGCGGTGTGGACCCCACGGTCGGACCCCTCGCCTCAACGCCGTTTTGGCGTTCGGACCTTAAGATCACCGAGGGCCCCGGCAGTGTGCCATCCGTGCGGGGCACCGGACAGTGATGCACGGCTTCACGGGGGAGCGGTTTGTGGAAGAACGGGGCGAGGTGAGGTCGGGCCGGCGCCACGACCGGCGCGGACGAGGGGCCGCCGTATGAGTCCGGTCCTGGACACCGCGTACATAGCGCCGGGGGACAGGGAGGAGGTGGTCCGGCACGCGGTGTGGGAATCCCTGGTGGCGGTCGACATCGACCACCGTCCCCCGGCCGAGGACGTCTCCGTCCGCATCGGGCTCGGCGCCGTGGGGCCCCTCAGGATGTGCTCGGCGAGGGCGACCGCGGTCACCGTCCACCGGACGGAACGGCAGGCCCGGGCCGACGAGGAACCGGCCGTCTTCCTCGGCCTGCAGGTGTCGGGCACCAGCCTCGTGGCACAGAACGGCCGCCAATGCGTGCTGAGGCCGGGCGAGTTCGCCGTCTACGAATCGATCACCCCGTACACCCTCCTCTTCGACGAGGGAGTCGACCACCACTTCCTGCGCTTCCCCCGCGCGGCACTCGCCCTCCCCGACCGGCTGTTACGGGACACCGCCACGGTCACCCTGGGCTCCGGCAATCCCGTCGCGGGACTCGCCTTCACCTACTTCTCCCAACTGGCCGTCAGCGACGCCCTGCACGGAGGCTCCCACGCGGACGCCGTCGTACAGCCCGGCGTCGAACTCCTCCGCGCCGTTCTGACGACCCAGCACGGCGACTCCACACAGTCCAGGGGCCCGTTGGAGGCCACCCTCAGCCTGCGCATCACCCAGTACATCCGCGAGCACCTGGCCGACCCCGACCTCCGCGCATCACGGATCGCCGCCGCCCACGGCATCTCCGTACGCCACCTCTACGCCGTACTGTCCCGCTCGGGCATCAGCCTCGGCGACTGGATCCGCACCCGCCGCCTGTCCGAATGCAGACGCGAACTGGCCGACCCCGGTGCCCGCCTGCGCACCATCGCGGCGATAGGCCGAAGCTGGGGCTTCGCGAACGCGACCCACTTCAGCAAGTCGTTCAAGCAGGCCTACGGAATCACCCCGCGCGACTGGCGCGACCAGAACCGGCCCGCCACACCGATCACATCATCCGCGTGACGTCCCGGTCAGCCGGTCGGCCACCTCCTCGACCGCGGCCACCAGCCCCGCCGGTTCCTGACCCAGATCCAGGGCGTGCTGGTGCAGGATGATGCCCGCTTGCCGCACCCGGTGGGCGGCGTGGCCTGCGTTGCCCTTCGCGTACACCAGATGGCCCGGCTTGTGCCACGGCGAGGAACTGGCCGCCGGCTGCCGGCCGCCGGAACCCGCCCGCACCTCGCCGCCGGGCGTGCGGAGCGGTCGCGGTTCGTGGGGCGAGCAATGTTCGTTCCGGCGGTCGCGTAGCGAGGACGCCACCGGCTCGACTCGTCGCCGGCGGCGCCATCCTCCACACCTTGCGGTCAGAGATCCCACACTTGGTCGGGGTCGTCCAGTGCCGCCCGGACCTGGGAGAGGTCTCCGACGTCCGCGAGCGGCGAGCTCTTGGCGATGTCGACGATGCCACGCACGACACTGTTCAGCACCTCGCCGTTGCCCTCGTCGAGCGCTCTGTCCAGCCTGGTGAACATCTCCTCGAAGAGGTTGCGCCGTTCCGCGAACGCCTGGGTGAAGTAGTCCTTGAGCACGGCTTCGGCGGCCCGGATCCGAGCGACCTCCGTGGCCTCGTAGGCCTCCAGGCGGGCCCTCTTGGTGCTCTCGACCTCGTGGATGTGGATGCACTCACGGGCGGCTTCGACGATCTGGTTCAGCGCGGCGAAGCCGTCCACCGCCTGGACGGAACCCTTGGCCGCCTTGAAGACCTTGCCGACATGCACCTTGGTCTGGTCGGACACCTTAATTCTCCTTGGTCAAGGGTCTGTACCTGATGGTGAGGTTCGAACTGCGCTCGTCCAACTCGCCTTCCGCGTCGACGATAGGAGTCGTCGCCACGTCACGCACCGCCATGACCAGGGCCATGGCCCGCTGAAAGCGTTCGGCGTGGCTCCGCGGATCGAACGGCTCGGACTCCAGAAGGTCCAGCGCCTCAAGCCCTCGGGAGGTCAGATCCGTCAGGAGGTCGCGCAGTTCCGCAGCGCGGGCGTCGACGCCCTTCAGGCGGGTGTCCGTCTCATCGAGTTCGGCGATCGCCACGGCGACCTTCACCTCGAACTCCCTCGCCTGGGTGATCGCCTTCTTGCCTTGGCCCTTGAAGACCAGGCCACCGACGAGCAACGCCGGGCCGATGGTGACGAAGTTGAGCGCCGCCGTTCCGAGCGCCACCCCGCCGCCCCCCGACGCGAGCGCCCCACCACCCAGGAAGGCGAGGGTCGCGCTCTCGGCCGCTGCACCCGCCAGACCCGAGATCGCCGCTCCGGTGCTCGCGACTCCGAAGCTGCCCGCTGCCGCCGCGATGCCGGCACCCGTGCTCGCGCCCGCCGCCGCGGATCCGAGGGCCCCGCCGATCCATGCCACCGCGTCGACGTCGAGGCCGTGCAGCCCAGGGATCTTGGTCATGGTGGCGTCGACGCCGTCCACCAGCAGCCGCTCGCTCTCGCGCACCTGTCGCTCGTGGCGACGCAGGAAGTCGCCCATGCGTACGACGACATCGACGAGCGCCTGCTTCTGCTGCTCCCCCAGTGCCTTGAGAGCGGTGTTCGTCGTCGCCAGCGCGTCCTCGGTTTGGGCTCGGCGTCGTTCGTAGTCCTGGCCCGCTTCTTCCAACCGGGCCTTCGAACGCTTGAGGTCGTGGATACCCTTGCCGCCGAGGGCGACCCCACTACCGCCGGTCGCCACACCGACACCGATGAGTATGACCGGTATGAAGAATGGCACGATCCCCCCTTGATCCTCATGCCCCCCAAGTGAACCGACGGGTCCACTCGTCCGTTGCCCGTGTTGCGTGTGACGGAAGGGTTCATGCGTGCTATTGATGCTCCCGTGTTGGCGCTTCGAGCATGACGATAAGTTGTTACTGCTGTCAACGCGTCGCCGAATGTAGGGTATTCGAATTTTCGTACGTAGTGGACTCCTCGGGCCGGGCAGTACGGGTGACGGCCTCGCCCTGGTCGACGCGGTAACCGGATCGCAGGCATGGACCGAGCATGACGGCAACGGCTGGACGGTGTACCAGGACGGGATCCTGCGTTTGTGGGACCAGGTCGAGGGTGCACTCGACACCTGGCAGAAAGCGGGGGCGCCCGACCAGTCCGCGTTCGGTTCGAGAACGGCGTCCTGGCCGAGCGTCCGGAGACCGCCGTCGGGTGACCACGCGTCACTCGAACCGCACTACCTGGCGACTACTCGCCGCCTGTCGGACTAGCCAGCACCCAGGCGGCAAAGGCTTCGACACCGTCGATGACCGCCTCGAAGCGCGGGGAGTGGAAGACATCGAACGAGTGCTGCCCGCCCGGCAGTTCGGCGTAGACGACGGTGCTGTCGGAGGACCGGCGCAGCTGGGCGACGAAGTCTCGGGCCCCCTCGACGGTTGCCAGCGTGTCCTTGGTGCCATGGGCGATGAGCAACGGCGGCGCGCCGGGGCGGATGTATCCCTGGGGCTGGAGCGGGGACGGTGGCTCGTCCGGCGGGTCGCCGAAGTGGTGGCCGTAGTAGCCGTAGAGACAGATCGCCGCGGTGACCGAGGTGTCGGCCGACTCGAATCCGGGCTGGAACTTCGGGTCGTTCGGCGTGAGCGCGCAGAGGGCCGCCATGTTCGAGCCGGCGGAGCTGCCCGCCACGAACAGCCTCGACGGATCGGCACCGTACTCGGGACCGTGCTCGCGGACCCAGGCGATGACCTTCTTGGCATCGATCTGGTGGCCGGGAAACGTGGTCTGTGGCCGCAGCCGGTAGTTGGCGCTGATGCACACCCAGCCCTGGCCGGCGAGCCGGTACAGAAGGGGGCGTGCCTCGCGGCTCTTCGATCCGCTGGTGTAGCCGCCGCCGTGGAAGTAGACCAGGACCGGTGCGTCCTGCGGGGCGTCGCGGCGGCGGTAGAGGTCGAGGAGATTCCGGCGTCCGGCGTCCCCGTAGCTGATGTTGGGGATTCGCTGCACGTCGCGCCGCCGCATGAGCGCGGGAAGCAGCAGGATGCGGGCCCAGGGCCGGTGACGGCGCAGCGGTACGTGCACACGATCCCGCCAGCCGGTTCCGAGTCCCTCGACAAGGGCCCTCCCGACCACCTCACTTGCGCGCAGCCCCAGCCAGGCGGAGACGGAGAGGCCGATGGTGGCGACGTTGGCCACCGCGGCCGTCACCTTGGCGCCCGTCGAATCCAGATCGCCCTGGGCGGCGGCCAAGGCCGTGGAGGCCACCAGAACGTAGATGCCCACGAACGGCACCTCGTTGAGGATCAGGCCGAACCAGAACGTCAGGGTCGCGAGTGGCCGGGGCCGGCGTGGCGCGACAACGGCGAAGAAGGTGCACCAGGCCAAGAGCGCGGTCGTCGCCACGTATCCCATCGGCATGGTCATGATCGTAGCCGAGCAGACTCGATCGATCCGGCTTTCGGTCCGATCAAACTCCGGGCCAAGGTCACCTGCGGCGCGGACCGCCAGGCCGCCACCCTGACGATGGTCTTCCACGAACGCCGGGGGTTGTCACCGACATCCACCCCGTCCCCCTCGGCCAGCCCGGGGAGGAACTTCCGGCGATCGCCCGCTTGCGACAGAGTCCCGCGCTCGCGAGACGTTTCCCACCGTCTTCCGTACGGCCTGCACGGGCGGTGCCGCACCGTTCCGGCATGGCGTCGGCGGCGTCGCGATCGTGATCGTCGTGTCGGCGTCCGTGGTTCGCCCAGCGAACTGGGGTTCGGTCTCCAGAGCGAAGCGTCGCGCCTGCTCGGACGACCGCGGTCGCCCGACCTTGACCGCGACCTCCCGTCTGATCCGGGGGTCGAGAGCCCGCCAGACCTCACCGAAGCCACCTCGGCCCAGTAACTCGGCCGGTATGTGACGCTGTTCGAGAATGCCCTGCGGTCGCATCCGATCCGCCCCCACTCGCCCTTTCCGGAAAGCGATGTTCAGCTGTTCGTGGCCTCCGTCGATGGCTCGAACGCCTCGAAGACACGGGCCTGTTCCAGCTTTCGGAGACGGCCGAGTTCGATGGGCCGATCCGTATGGGGCCGGTCCAGGGCCTTCAGGATGTCGGCGAAGTACGGCACCGGGGTGTTCTCCGCGGAGATCACCAGCGACGACAGCAGTATGCCCGTGGGTCCCGCCGGGCGGTCGACCTCGGTGAGGATGAGCGCGCGGATCCTGTCGGACAGTTCGTCCGGGGCGACTCCCGCCGCTGCCGCGAGTGTGTGCCAGCCGACTTTGACCTGACGGCGGGCGGCGGAGACCAGCGCCGCGCGTACGGCGGCTATGACGGCCTTCCGGCTGAGGCCCCGCTGTGTCCAGAAGGCGCCGCCCTCGGCGAGCCGTTGCGGCGTTCCGGTGCCCCGCGCGGACAGCGACACGAGATCGTACGCCCGCTCGCGCTCCGCCTTCCACGCGGACGCGGCGGTGGGTGTCTTCCCGGAGGGGGTCCAGCCCAGCTCCCTCAACACCCTCTCGAAGAACACGACCGGCCCTCCCTGTTGACTGTCCGCCCGGATGAGCGAGGAGAGGACAGGCCGGTCGGATGTGTACGGGGAATCCACGGCGACCAGGAGACGGACACCGTCGTGCGCTGCCACGGTGGAGGCGGTCACCCCGGCCTTCTTGAGCAGGTTCGACCATCTGATGAGTCCGCGCCCGCGGGCGACGAGCTGAAGGTGCTGACGGAGCCGGCCCACCAGTTCCGCGTCGACCGGCAGCGGGACCGTCGTGGTCGTCGCCGTGGGGAGCCAGGTGGCGCGATGCGCGGCCTTCTGCTGCTGGGACCAGATGGCCTCGGTCTTCGCGTCGGGGAGACCGGGGTCCCAGCCGAGGCCGGCGAGTACGGCACGGAAGAACGGGGGCAGGCCGGGGCGCTGCCCGGCCAGTTTGACCAGCGACGCGAGGACCGGCCGGCCGCTCGCCCGGGTGTGCCCCACGGCCACGAGCAGACGCACCCGGTCCTCGGGAGTGAAGTCGGCGGGTGCGTGACCGGCGTAGGCGATGAGGGTTTCCCAGTTGATGATGCCCTGAGAACGCGCGACCTTGGCCAGCCGGCTCCGGAGGGACGCGACGAGCGCCTGTTCCTCGGAGGTCAGGGCACGCGGGGAGGCCGAAGCCCGGGTATCGGGTTCCCGCGGTCTGGGGGAGGGACGCAGAGCCGGCCAGCGCGGGTCCGTACCCTCCGTGAGGGCGGAGTAGCCGACGGCACGGACGAGCCAGCCGTCCTGGACGATACCGAGGTGCGCGGAACCGTCCAGGAGGTTGAGACGGTACGGAAGAGGCGGTTCGACCCCGCTGGGAAGCGCGAGCCGTACGCGGATCATGTCCGATCCGGCGGGCTGCACATCCGCTTCGTACAGGCGGTGCGCCGGGTCGTCCCCCGCCGCGTCCAGGGCGACGGAAGCGGTGAAGGCGACGCTGCCCGGAAGGAGCGGGAACGCGACGGACGGCTGCGAGGGCTCCGGCGCGACCGGGCGCGGCGTATCGGCCGGTTCCGGTGTGATGATGCCCTCGTCCGTCAGCCGACAGTGCTCGAGGGTGGTCCACTCGACGCGATGGCCGGCGTCCTGCCTGCCGACGTACACCCGGCGGGTGCCCCGTTCGGTCCGGCAGGAGAAGCGCAGGGCGTGGCCCTCGGCCTCCACCTCGTTGTGTGCGAGCCCGCTGTGCGGCCCGTAGGCCCAGTGGACCCCGGTGCTTCCGGCGGAGAGTTCGTCCCGGGTCTCCCGCCACACGGCCAGGGGAAGACGTGCCATCTGCACACGGATGAGCCGGCGCCCCGACCCGAACCGCACCTCCACGACATCACCCGGACCCGGTCCCATGTCCGGATAGCTCACCTCGGCGTCCGTCCGGCCCCGTGCACGGAGCCAGCGCCGCAGTGCCTGACCGATGTAGAGGTGGTCCGCGCTGTCCTCGCCGGTCCGGGTACGGCGGCAGTGGACGGGCGGGCGGTGCGCGAAGTGGCACTTCTTGTCGAGGTACCGCTTCGCGGTGAGCTTCTTGCCACAGCCGCCGAGGAGGACTCCGCAGTAGAAGTCCTCCCGCGTGCGGCCCCGCATGAACAGGTCGAAGTCGTCGTGGTCGAACGGCAGGAAGACGGGTGAGTCCGAACCGGGCCGGCCGGTGACCGCCGTCTGAACCTTGCGGGTGTCGTCCACGTATGAGGGCATCGGGTCTCTCCGGGCGGCAGGTCTCTGCGAAACACCTCATTCTCTGCGATGCGCGTCGAGCGCGGGGTGGAACGGACAGGGACGCGACGCGGAGATCCTCACCCTCGGTGAGGGGTACCACCGCGGGTCGCGGGACCCGCACCGGGAGGCGGCCCCGCTGCGTTTCCCCGGTTGGGCTGTGCTCGTCTCCACGGCGGATGTACGTACGGACCTGTCCGAGCTCGAGGAACTCACGTGTTCGGTCGGCGTGTTCGTGGACAGAGCCCGCTCGCACGAGCGGTGAGGACGAGGTCCCGGTGGCCGGTACCACCAGGACCCGGTACGTCCGCTCAGTTGGCCAGTGCCACGCGTTCCACGTAGGCGACCTTCACGGAGGCGATGTCGGACAGCTCGCGCTCGTCCTCCAGTTCGCTGTAGTCGCTGAACTGGCTCTTGTCGGCGTCGGTCTTGCCGGCGGCCAGGTGGGCGGACCCGATGTAGGTCTGGCCGAGGAAGTCACCGTCCTCGTCGAAGGCGTTGACGATGACGGAGTAGTTGGCGGGCCCGTCCCCCTTGTTCGTGATCTTGTAGACGAACTCGTAGGTCTCGTCGGTGTCGGCGTCACAGTCGTTGTATGTGTACTCGTCCGTGTCGTCGCAGTCCTCGTACGCGTCGCTGTCGCTGGTGATGAGCTTGCCGCCGGAGACCTCGACATGGTCGATGGGGTCCTCCTCACCGGCCAGCGCCCACCAGGCGACACCGGCGGCGGCGAGGAGCAGCACGACGACGGCGACTACGACCGTCAGGGTGCGCCCTCTTCCACCGCTCGCCGGAACGGCCGGGGGGTAGGGATGGACAGCCGTGAAGGTGGGCGGCGCGGCCGGGAGCGGCGGGGGAGTGCTGTCCGGTCTCTCGGGTGTGCCTTCGGTCATGGGACGGCTCCGTTTCGGGACGTGGAGTGCGCGCCGGTGCGGTGGTCTGCCTCAACCATGCGGCCACCGGCCCCCACCAGGAAGAGCGCGGCACCGATCCGTGTCGCCGCGATACCGCTCAACTCGCGTGCAGGGCACACTTGTTGTATGTCTGGTCTCGGACGCACGGCAGGAGCGGCCGCCGCCGCGGCGGGACCGGTGGTGGCGGTGGACACCGATGACATCGGGGTGCCGGACCGCTTCGGCTGGTGGCACGACATGGTCGACCACGACGTCATGCCGGTGGAGATCCGGAGTCCGCACGCCCACCGCTTCCAGGGCCGGGTGGAGTCGGTCGGCCTTCCGCACGGCCAGGTGGCGGCCTTCGACTTCTCGCCCATGACCGCCCGGCGCTCCCCGTCCCACATCCGCAGGCACGACCCCGGGGACCACTACCTCGTGCTGGTCCGGGACGGCGCGGTCCGGCTGGAGCAGCAGCGCGGCGTCGCCTGCCTCGGCCCCGGCGGCATGGCACTGTTCTCCACCTCGCACCCGCTGACCTGCGACTTCGTTGGCGGGGGCGGCCCACACCGGCTCACCCTCCTCCGGCTTCCCCGTACCGTCCTCCCCCTGCCCGGCGGTCGCGTCGACCGCATGCTGGCCGAGCCGCTCCCCGGGGATTCCGGCTCCGGCGCACTCCTGGGCCCGTATCTGACCTCCCTGCCGGCCGCCGCCCGCACCTCGGGCCCCGCCGAGCTCGCCCGGCTCGGCACGATCGGCGTGGACCTGGCAGGTTCCCTCCTCGCGGCGCGGTACGGCGACCAGGAGCTGCTGCCCGCCGAGACCCGCAGAACGGCGCTCCTCGCCCGCATCAACGCCTTCATCGACCACCACCTCCCCGACCCCGCGCTGGACCCGGCGGCCGTCGCCGGCCACCACCACATCTCCGTGCGCACCCTCCACCAGCTGTTCCGGGGCGAACCGGAGTCCGTCGCCGCCACCATCCGCAGCCGCCGTCTGGAGCACTGCCACGCCGATCTGACCGACCCCCGTCTGCGGCACCGCACGATCGCCGAGACCGCCCTGCGCTGGGGATTCGAGCGCCCCGCCGACTTCAGCCGGGCCTTCCGCAGGGTGTACGGAGTCTCGCCGAGCGAGGTCCGGGCCGGTCTGCGCTGAATGCGCAGGATCTCTGCGCTGACGGCTGATGACCGACCGGTACGGCACGGAGGACAGTGGGACGGCGGCATCCCGGTGACTTCCAGTGGGGGGACTGAAGCTCTGGGGTGCCGCCCGTCTGTCCGACAGCCCGCACGGAGAATCGGGGCGAAAGTGCGACGCTCATCGCTGACACACCGGATCGTCGGCTGCGCGGTCATGGGACTCACCCTGCTCCTGGGGTGTTCGGCAGCCGCGGACAAGGACGCCGGGAGCAGCCCTGAGAAGCAGCCCGCACCGTCGAACACGAGGGTGCCGCCGCGCGCACACGACCCGGTGACGAAGTTCGGCGAGCAGGAGTTCGACTTCCCCGGGGACCTGAGCCGGGCGGCACTGGACGGCACCACCGCGTGGATCACCGGGTCCAACGACCTCACGGCGGTGGACCTGACCACCGGGAAGAGCACGGTCATCCGGCCGAAGGGCCAGGACCCCGAGACCTCCCCGCTCTTCGGCCGCCCCGTCCTCACCGACGTACAGGGCAGACGGGTCGCGCTGGCGCTCCTGCCGGTCTCCACGCCCGGCAGCGGGACCTTCACCGACCAGGACGCGGTCGAGATGCTCGTGGTGGACGCCCGTACGCACAAGACGATATGGAGTTCCCGGATCGCCGACGTGGAACCCGGATTCTCCAAGGCTGCCGACGGGACCGTCATCGGCGCGGACGACGGTATCGCGATCGTCGACGCCGGATCGGGCGTCCAGGCGGTGAACCTCACCACGCGCGAGACCGTCTGGAGGACGGACGCGTCAGCGGACGACGTCGCCGCCGTCGGCGAGGGAATCGTCGCCCTCACCGAGAGCGACACCTGGGGAGAGGACCGGCTGTACGGCCTGCGCGTGAGCGACGGCAAGCGGGCCTGGACCTTCGGCGGGCGCGAGGAGAACCTGAACGTCACCACGATCGGACCGCGCCGCCTTCTGGTCACGCAGGGTGTGGACGTGGCGTACGACGAGGGCGGCAGGGTCGTGGATCTGGCGGACGGCCGGCAGGTGGCCGCCCCCGAGTACTTCGCGGTGCCGGACCGCTGTCTCTACGACGGCGAGTCCACCGCCGTCTGCTTCAAGCAGGAGTACGGCCAACGTGCCTCGTTCGCCCTGGACGCGACCTCCGGCAAGGTGCTCTGGGAACTCCCCACGGCCGACCGCTTCGCACCCCGCATCTCCACCGCCTGGCACGGCATCGTCTACACCGAGACCGAGGACGGCCCCCTGATGCTGGACGCACGCACCGGCAAGGACGGGGCAGGGCAGCTCCCCGATGTTCCGGACCTGGTCAACGCCTACGTCGGTCTCTTCCAGAAGGACGAGGACGACTACGAGGGCGAACCCCCGACATCCCTGCGGCTTACGGCGGGCTGAACTCCCCGCGTGCCGTACGGCGGGCACCGGCGTCATGCCGATGCCCGCCGCAAGAACATCGCCGGTTCAGCTGTACGGGATCACCAGCACGGACTTGTCCGTCCCCGTCCGCAGCTTCGACGTGCCGTTGCCGATGGCGCTCCACACCTCGAGGCGTACGGTGCCGCCGCTGAGGTTGCCCGGGGTGCCGGTGGACGCTGCCAGGCCGCGGGCCTGGCTGTACTCCTCCCAGCCGGTGACCGGGTCTGTCGCGAAGTAGTGGTACGTCTCCGTGCGGTCGAAGCTGCCGTCGCCGGTGAGGTCGTAGCTGATCCGGGCCTGCTGGCCCAGACCGACCGACGTGCCCGCGTCCACCTGGAGCCGGAACGCGGTCTGCGCGCCGGGGGTGAGGGTGCCGTTGACGCCGCGTACCTCGTAGACGAGGGGCTGGTACGGGGTGCCGTCGTGGTTGGTGCCGCCGGCGGAGGCGACGGTGTCGCTGCCGTCCGTGCCGCCCGACGCCGTGGTCAGGGTGCCGCCGCTGCGCAGCTGGAAGGTGTTGCCGGTCGGCGGGTCCGGATCCGGGTCGGGGTCGGGGTCCTCCGAGCCGGTACCCGTGCCGGTCGCGGTCGAACGGGCCGGTACGGACAGGGACTTGCCGTCGGAGAAGGTCACGGTACGGGCCGTGGAACCGTAGTTGTGGGCCGCGTAGGTCCGGGTCGTGCCCTTGGTGAAGACGGCGGACGAGGGGATGTCACCGGTGACGGTGGCGTCCGGGGCGCCGAGGGAGTCGAGGGTGTTGATCCAGTGGTAGGTGTGCGCCTTCGACTCGCCCTGCTCGGGCGTGTAACCGGCGTTGCCCGCGTCCCACTTCGACTTGGCCGTGCCCGGGTCGGCGAGGGACTGGAACTCCCAGAGGATGTCACGCCATTCGACGGCGGGGCCGCCGTTCTCCCGCTCCATCTCCGCGATGTTGCGCCGGATCGCGGCCTTCTCGCCGCCGAGGTGCAGCGAACCGCCGGTCACAGGGAGGACGTTGATGCCGTGGATCTCCTCGGGGTTGGCGGTCCACCAGGTGGAGTAGGCGGCGCCGCTGCCCCACACCATGCCGGCCGTGTCATGGCCGAAGGAGGACGGGAAGACCTGTTCGTCGGCGTCGAACCAGTACTGGGCGATCGACTCCGCCTCGGTGGTCAGCAGGAAGGTGCCGAGGTCACGCAGTGAGGTGTCGCCGGTGGCGGAGCCCCACAGGATCAGGGCGGCGCTGAGGTTGGTGGACTCGGAGGAGGACTCCTGGTTGTTGCCGGCGGCGAAGCCCTGGTGGCCGGAGGCCCAGCTGTGGCCCGCGTAGACGTCGAAGCCGCGCAGGAAGGGGAAGGCGGTGTCGGTGCGGCTCGGGTTCGCGGTGTCCCGGACGAGGGTCTTGACCATGCCGCCCCAGGCGGAGTCGGCGGCCCAGCCCTGGTCGTACTGGGCGACGACCGCGGCCGCGTAGACGTAGTAGCCGTAGTGGAAGTGGTGGTCGTTCAGCTCGGTGTCGCTGCCGTAGGAGGCGGGGTAGCCGGTGAGGGTCTTCCAGTCCTGGTCGTAGCTGAACTCGTTCGCGCCGCCCGCCGTGAACCAGTCCTGGAGCCTGCCCTTGAGCAGGCCGAGCAGCCGGTCGCGGGTGGCGGTCTCGCCGATCTGGTCGGCGACGGGGACGAGTTGGGCGAGGCGGCCGAGGGCCTTGCCGGTCCAGTAGGTGTCGGCGGCACCGGAGAACGGGTCGGAGGCGTTCACGACCTCGTTGAGATAGCCGCGCAGCCGGGCGGTGTCCACACCGTTCGACTTGGGCGGCGCGGGCAGCACCGCCGACGCGTTCTGGCTGGTGGTGAACGAGGCCGACTCGCGGACCTTCATGGTGCCGCGCGGGGAGACGTACGTGTACGAGGTGAGCGGGTCGGTGGTGTGCAGCCACTGGTGGCGGTACAGGGCCTGGAGCGTGCCGCGCTCGGTGCCCTCCTTCGCCTCGGTGGTCAGCGTGTAGGTGGCGCCGACCGTGCCGCCGCTGTAGTTCCAGGTGACCTTGGACCCCGTGACGAAGCTGTAGGCGTACTTCCTGAACGTCGCCAGCGCGTCCGTGGACGGCAGGACGGCGACGGAGAAGTAGTCCTTGGAACCGAGCCCGGCGGTGACCGTGGAACCGGAGACGTTCCAGTCGCTGCCGGTCGGCGCGAACAGGGCGTAGTGGTGCCCGGCGACGGTGATGCCGAGGACATTGCCCTGGTCGGCGAAGACGGCGGGCGTACCGGCGGTGGTGATCTGGGCGTTGCCGCCGGAGCCCTTGGCGTACACGAACGGGGAGCCGTGGCCGATGGTCGTCCGCAGGGTACGGGCGCCGTCGGACCAGTAGGGGGTGACCGTCCAGTCGGACCAGTCGTCGGCCCTGGTGTCGGGGGAGTTGAGGCCGGACAGCCCGATGGTGAGGTCGCGCTTGTGGGCGTACTCGTACTGGCGGCCGTCGCCGACGATCGCGGGCGTCGTCGGATAGCCGACGTCGAGGCCGCCGGCCGTGGCCTGGTAGGTGAGGGGGTGCCCGTACATGGGGGTGGAGTACGGGTTGTCGCCGTAGCGCTGGAAGGCGAGGGACGACCACCAGTCGTTGGTGGGCACCGGCCGGTTGCGGGCGGCGGAGGTCACCTTGGGCGTGACCGGGGCTCCGGTGTTGGTGGTGGGGCCCGACGTACCCGCCGGCCGGGTGTCGGAGTAACTCCCGGAGCCGACCGGGACGGTGGCGGCGGCCGCCGGTGTGGCGGCTGGGCCCAGGCCGAAAGCGGCGAGGGCCGATGCCAGCAGCGCTACGGCCGCCGGTCTGGTGCGGGGGGTTGGCATGTGCCACCTCGAATTGTGACAGGGGGGAGAGTCTGAGAGCGCTCTCAGATGGCCGGAACGTAAAGCCCATGTAATGCACGTGTCAATGGTGTTGCCTCCGTCATCGCGTTTCCCCAGCTCGCGCGTGGTTTCCCCGAGGACCCCCCGGCGGGCAACAGGAAACCCGTCGACCCCTGCCGGCGACCGGGCAAATCTGGGTTTGTCCGCAAACGGCAGTCGACGGGGGTGGAGTTGATGAGACGTGCACTCGTCTCGATGTGCGCGGTCGTGGCGGCCGTCACGGCGGGATGCGCGGACGGCGACGACGGCCGGGCAGCACGACAGGACGCGCGTCCCCAGGCCCTCACCTGGCAGCAGGAACTGCGCGTCACCGATGCCCAACAGCGCCTGATCAAGCAGTGCATGGAGCGCCACGGCTTCGACTACTGGGAGGACCGCAGGCTCACCCTCCAGGAGAGCCGCCCGGTGCGCTTCGTCCAGGACGACGTGAAGTGGGCCCGTACGTTCGGCTACGGGGGACGCATCGAGGCCGAGAACCTGCGGGTTCACGAAAGCAACCCCAACGGCACCTACCGGCAGGGTCTTTCCGCCGCCCGGCGTGCCGAATTCGACACCGCGCTCGACGGCGGCGACGACGCCGAACTGCTCCGGGCGTCGCTGCCCGTGGGCGACGGCGAGATCCGAAAACGCCTCGGCGGCTGCACGGAGGAGTCCGAACGCACCCTCTACGGCGACCCGAAGCTCTGGTTCCGCACGGGCAAGACCGTGACGGGACTCAACGCCCTCTACGGCGAGCAGCTCATGAACGACCGCCGGCTGACGACGGCGATCCACGCGTGGGCGAGCTGCATGAAGCGGGCCGGACAGGATTACAAGGACCCCCAGGCGGCCCGCGACGCCGTGCGCGTCCGCACCAGCCGGCTGGGCGAGGCCCGCGCGGACGAGGCGTTCGCCGCCGAGCGGAAGACCGCCGTCGCGGACGCCGTCTGCGCCCGTGAGACCTCCCTGCGGGCCGTGGCCACGGCCCGGGAGACGCACTATCTGGACCGCCTGCGCGACCGGTTCGGCAAGGACATCGACACCTACCGCGACCTGGGTCACCAGGCCTACGAACGGGCGGTGCGCATCGTCCCGGAACGCGACTGACCACGTCGCACCCGGGAGCACACCGCTCCACGGCGTCGGCACACCGGCACCGTCGCACCACCGAACACCAAGCACCAAGCACCAAGCACCGACAGTGACATCAACGAGGGGAAACAGCATGCGCAAGTTCACCGTCACGGCAGCGGTCCTCGGGCTCGCGGCCCTGGGCCTCGCCGCTCCCGCCACCGTCGCCCAGGCGGCCGAGAGCACCGTCGCCGGCCCCGGCTGCGACAGCAAGTGGGGCCCGCGCAACGGCAACGTCTACGCCTGGGAAGGCTTCGACTGCTCCGGCACCCAGCTGATCGCCACGGCGGGCAGCAGCAGCGACTGGGGCTCCGCGAACGACCGTGCCTCGTCCGTCATGAACCGCGGCTTCACGGGCAACCTGTCGATCGTCGCGTTCTACTTCTTCGCGGACTACGAGGGCGGCCACGCCTGCCTCCAGCCGGGCGAGCTGTACGCCGACAACCTCTCCGACAACTTCTTCAGCAGCGGCCCCGTCGTGAACGACAACATCAGGTCGCACCGCTGGGTGAACGGGGGCTGCTCGGTCAACCTGACCTGACCGGCCCGGCGACGAACACCACGAACGTCCGGAACCTCCCCAGGGTTCCGGACGTTCGTGATTTCGCCACACCGGGTGAAAGATTGGGCTGGCCTCACCACCCCCGCAGTAACCTGGGCTTCCACCGTCTCACGGCCGCACCGCATGGGGGACTCCGTGGGAGATCCGCAGTACGGGCATGAACCAGACCACGGGACCGGGCGGGAACGGGAAGCGCGGACCACGCACTCGTTCCCCACCGAGCTACGACGACTCAGACAGGCGCGAGGCCTGTCACTGACCGACCTGGCACGGCAGACGCACTACAGCAAGGGCTACCTCAGCAAGATCGAGACCGGCACGAAACCGGCGACCGCCGACGTCGCCCGTATCTGTGACCGGGTCCTCGGCGCCGAGGGGCAGTTGCTCGAACTCGTACGAGCCGGGCCGCCACCGGCCGAGCCGGCCTCCGCCGAGCCCCGGCCCGGTGAGGTGTGCCCGTACCGCGGCCTGTCGGCGTTCACCCCGCAGGACGCGGACTGGTTCTTCGGCCGCGAGCGGGCGACGGCCGCACTGGTGGAGCGGGTCTTCGAACGGGTGGGCGGCGGCCCGCTGATGCTCGTCGCCCCCTCGGGCGCGGGCAAGTCGTCCCTGCTCAACGCCGGACTGGTACCGGCGCTGCGGCGCGGGGACTTCCCCATGCCGGGCGCCGACTGCTGGCCGGTGGTGACGTTCACACCGACCGCCCGCCCACTGGACGAACTCCTGGAGCGCACGGCGAAGGCGGCGGGCGGCGACCTGGCCGTGACGGCCGGTCAGGTGCGCCGACGCCCCGACGCGGTGCTGGACGCCGTACGCGCGATCGTGGGCGATCCACCCGCGCCGTCCGGCGGACGCAGGCCGCCGCCCTGCCGACTGGTGCTGATCGTCGACCAGTTCGAGGAACTGTTCACCCTCTGCCGGGACACGGCGGAGCGGCGCGCGTTCGTCCGGGTGCTGTGCGCGCTGGCCGCGCCCCGCCAGGAGGAGAGCGTGCACGGCCCCGCCGTGGTCGTGCTGGGCGTCCGCGCCGACTTCACCGGCGACTGCCTGGACCTGCCCGAGCTGGCCCCGGTCCTCACCGACGGGCTGTTCGTGCTGCCGCCCATGTCCGTGGGGGAGTTACGGGAGTCCATCACCCGTCCCGCGGAGCTCGCCGGACTGACGCTCCAGCCGGGCCTGGTCCCGCTGCTGCTGCGCGACGCGGGACTGCGCGACACCGGACCGCACGACGAGCCGGGAGCCCGGCTCCCGCTCCCGCTCCCGCTTCCGCTTCCGCTTCCGCTCCCGCGAACCGGGGACACTTCGCAGGCCGGCGCCGACGCCACCCCCTCCGGCGTCCTCCCCCTCGTCTCCCACGCCCTCCTCGCCACCTGGCAGCACCGTGAGGACTCCGCGCTCACCGTCGCCGGATACGAGCGGGCGGGCGGCATCCGGGGCGCGATCGCCCGCACCGCGGAGAACGTCTTCGCCCGCCTCTACCCCGCCGAACAGAAGACGATCCGCCGCCTGCTCTCCCGTCTGGTGTACGTGGCCGACGGCGGCGGCGCGACCCGCCGCCGCATGAGCGGGGCCGCGCTGATGGAGCAGTTCGGCGACGCGGACGGCGCGTCCGCCGCGCTCGACGCCTTCGTACGGGCCCGGCTCGTCACCATGGACAGCGACACCGTCGTCATCACCCACGAGGCCCTGCTGCAGGCCTGGCCGCGGCTGCGGGACTGGATCCACGCCGACCGGGCCGGACTCCTCCTGCACCAGCAGCTCACGCACGCCGCCGTCGAATGGGAGCGCGAGGGCCGCGACCCGTCCGCGCTGTACCGGGGCACCCGGCTGAGCACCGTACGCGCGTGGGCGGACGAGCTGGACGGCCGGCACCGGCTCGGCCCCGGCGAGGAGGCGTTCCTGCACGCGAGCGTCGCCGAACAGAAGCGGTACGAGCGGCAGGCCGGACGCCAGGTGCGGCTGCGGCAGACGATGCTCGCCACCCTCGTCGTCCTGCTGGGGCTCGCCCTGACCGCCGGGGGACTCGCCTACCAGCAGCGCGAGAGCGCCCTCGACCAGGAACGCGTCGCCCGCTCCCAGGCCCTCGCCGTCCGGTCGGCGTCGCTCGCCGGGGGCCGCCCGGAGGCGTCCATGCTGCTGGCCGGGGAGGCCTACCGGGCGCACGCCACCGCCGAGGCGCGCGGCGCCCTGCTGAGCACGCAGTCCCAGCCCTTCCTGGCCCGGCTGAGCGGTCACCGGGGGCCGGTCAACGCGGTGGCGTTCGCGCCCGGCGACCGGCTGCTGGCGACCGGCAGCACGGACGGGACGGTGACGGTGCGACGGGTGTCGGACCACCGCAGGACGGCCACGTTCACCGTGGCCGGGCCGGTCCGCTCGATCGCCTTCAGCCCCGACGGCCGTACGCTCGCGGCGACGTCGGCGCACGGCCCCGTGAGCCTCTGGGACGTCTCCGGGCACCGCCGGAAGGCCGTCCTGGGTTCCGGCACGGAGGCCGCCAGGGCGCTCTCCTTCGACCCGCGCGGACACCGACTCGCCGTCGCCACCGTCGACGGCCCGATCGAAGTGTGGGACACGGCGGACACGCCCCGGGTCACCGCCACCCTCGAGGGGCACGCGGGAGCGGTCAACGCCCTGGACCACGCCCCCGACGGCCGGACGCTGGTCTCCGCCGGTGCCGACCGGACCGTCCGCCTGTGGGACACCGACCGGGGCGGGCGGAGCGACGTGCTCGAGGGACACACCGACGAGGTGCTGGGCGTGGCGTTCTCCCCCGACGGCCGGGAGGTCGCCTCCGGCGGCGTCGACCGGACCGTACGGCTGTGGGACGTACGCGCCGGACGGCTCGCCGCGACCCTGCCCGGCAGCAGCGACGACATCAACGCCGTGGCGTACACGCACGAGGGCGACACGGTCGTCGGCGCGGTCGGCGACGGCACGACCCGGCTGTGGGACGTCCGCAGCGGCCGGCAGACCGCCGTCCTCGCCGGCCACACCGACTATGTGATGGGGGTGGCGGTGACGGCCGACGGCACCCTGCTCGCCACCGCCGGCTTCGACCGGTCCGTGGTCCTGTGGAACCTCGGCGGCCCGGTGCTGACGGCCCATCCGTTCACGGCGGTCTGGCAGGCCCGTTACAGCCCCGACGGGAAACTCCTGGCCACCGCCGACGCCGATCACACCGTACGACTGTGGGAGGTGAGCGGGCGCCGGCTCCTCGCGACGCTGCGGGGCCACAAGGAGGCGGTCTTCTCGGTGGCGTTCGCCCCCGACGGGCGGATCCTGGCGTCGGCGGACTCCGACGGCGGGATCCTGCTGTGGGACGTCGCCGCGCGCGGACCCCTGGGCACCCTGACCGGCCACAAGGGGCAGGTCTACGCCCTCGACTTCGCCCCCGACGGCCGCACCCTCGCCTCGGCCGGCGCCGACCGTACGGTGCGTCTGTGGGACGTGGCGGAGCGCGCGCCGCTCGCGAAGCTCACCGGACACCGGGACTACGCGAACGCGGTCGCCTTCAGCCCCGACGGCCGGACCCTCGCGAGCGCCTCCGACGATCTGACCGTACGCCTGTGGGACGTCGCCTCGCACCGTCAGGCCGGCCTGCTGAAGGGCCACACCGGCGCGGTACGCGGTGTGACCTTCACCCCGGACGGCCGGACCCTGGCCAGCAGCGGCAACGACGGCACCGTACGGCTGTGGAACGTCCGCACCCGCCGCTCGGAAGCCGTCCTCACCGGCCACACCGGCGCCACGCGGGGCATAGCGTTCTCCCCCGACGGCCGTACGCTCGCCAGCAGCGGCAACGACCGCACGGTGCGGCTGTGGGACGTCGCCGGACGGCGCCCGTGGGCGACGCTCACGGGCCACACCGACGCGGTCTGGAGCGTCACCTTCAGCCCCGACGGGCACACGGTGGCGAGCGCCGGCACGGACGGCACCGTACGGCTGTGGGACCTCGACCCCGGGGCCCGCCTCGACCGGATCTGCCGGCTGCGCGCGAGCCTCGACGCGGACGCGCGCGCCAAGCTCCTGCCCGACGTCCCGCCGTCCGACGACGCGTTCTGCGAAGCCCGGGGATGACGGCGGGACGCCTGCTCGGCGGGGGTTTCCCAGGTGTTTCCCGTTGCCCGTCGCAGGGAGGCGACACCCGGCTCCTCGACAGGCGGCCGGCGCGACCAGCAGGCTCGTGAACGACCGAACGACCACTCACCAGCCACAGGAAACGGGGGTCCTGGCATGGTCCGCCGGACCGGTCTCATCAGCACACTCATCGCACTGTTCGCCTTCCTCCTCTGGACGCCGGTGTCCGCCACCGCGGCACCCGCCCAACGAGCCGCCACCTGCGGCGCCCTCGCACCCGGCGCCTCGGCGGCCGCCGAACGCGCCATCGCCGCCGCCTGCGCCGAGGTCGCCGCCGGCACCTGGTACACGTGGGGCGGCGGGCACGGGCCCCAGCCGGGCGCCACCTACGGCCAGATCGACCCGACCGACCCGGACAGCGAACACGACCCCGAACGGCGCGGCTTCGACTGCTCGGGCCTGGTCCGGTACGCCTACGCCGAGGCGGCGGGCGCCGACATCATCAACGGAGTCGCCAGCCAGCAGTACTACACGCACCGTGCCGCCGCCCGCTTCACCGCGGCCCAGGGCCTGGCCCCGCTGGTCCCCGGCGACCTGCTCGCCTGGGGCACCTCGCGGGACCTGCACCACATCGCCATCTACCTCGGCGCCGGCAAGATGGTCGAGGCCAAGGAGTCCGGCACCCGCCTGATGGTCAGCGACGTCCGCCTGAACGGCGACTACTTCGGCGCCGTCCGCGTCAACACGGGCCAGGTCACCGGCCACATCCACCAGACGTGGGGCACCGGCGTCTGGACGAAGGCGGCACCCGCCCTGTCCGCCGCCCGCGTCTACGCCTTCCCGTACTCCACCACCATCCGCGTCCAGTGCCAGAAGCACGCGGAGGAGGTCACCTCCGACGGCTACACCAACGACGTGTGGTCCTACCTGCCGGACTACAAGGCATGGGTGACCAACATCTACATCCAGGGGGCGGCCTGGCTGGAGGGGGTTCCCGAATGCGGGGCGGGGGACCCGGGGACCCGCCGGTAGGCGTCGCCCGAGCATGAACCGTGTGCCCCCGTCCGACGTGCCGGACGGGGGCACACGAGCCGAGCGCGCGCTTCCGCGCGAACCTTGCGCGTCAGACGGCGGTGACGCCCGCCTCCGTCAGGAAGGTGCTCGGTTCGCCCCACCAGGACACGGCGAGGCTGTCCCGGGCGCGTGTGCAGGCCACGAACAGCAGGCAGCGTTCGGACATCAGGTCCGTCTCGTGCTGCTTGGGGTCGATCTCGGGCGGCGTGACGGCCTTCGGGAACGGCAGGGTCTCCTCGCCCACGCCGATGACCGCGACGCAGCGGAACTCCAGCCCCTTGAACGAGTGCATGGTGCCGACCCGTACGGCCGCCGGGTCCCCGGTACCGGCGTCGGCGGAGCGCAGCGTCACCGCGGGAACCCCGGCGTCCTTCAGGTGCGCCACCGCCTTCGCGCACGTCTTGTTGAACCGGGCGCTCACCCCTATCTCCCCGGCGCCGACCCCCGCGTCCAGCCACGCCCGCACCCGGTCGACGAGCGCGTCCAGTTCGGCCTCCTCGCTCGCCGCACCCCGCACGTCCGGCCCGTCACCGTGCAGGGCGGAGCGGTAGCCCAGCAGTGTCTCGCCCAGGCCCTCGTCCTCGAGCCGGTCGACCGGCCGGCCGACCAGCAGCGCCGTGGACCAGCGCAGGATCTCCTGCGTGCTGCGGTAGTTCTTCCGCAGCTTCACCGACCGCCCCGTCACTTTGATGCCGAGGGACTTGAGCGACACCTTCGAGTCGTAGATGCGCTGGTGCGGGTCGCCCGCGATGAACAGGTCGTCCGGGCGGGCCGGAACGGCCGCACGCAGCAGCCGCCACTCACCGGCGTACGAGCGGGTGGCGGAGTCCTCGTCGAAGCCCCGGCTGTTCGCGAAGTTCTCCGACGGGTGATCTCGTCCAGGGTCGCCGCGTCCCGGATCTCGACCGCCCGCGTGACCTCGTTGATGCTGGACTTCTGCTTCATCGCCCAGTCGATGGCCTTGTCGTGCGGCAGCACCCGCAGCAGGACGAAGGTGTCCCCGGTCGGCGGCGCGAGCACCACCACCCGCCAGAACTGGTCGATGCGGATCGTCCGGATCTGCTTGTCCTTCGCCTTCGTCAGGCTCTCCAGCTTCAGCCCCGGATCCTTGAAGAGCTGATCGAGGGTGAGTCGGCCGAACTTCTCCCAGGCGTCCAGGACACCCTTCCTGACCGGCGGCTGAAGCTTGGGCAGTTCCGCGAAGAAACCGATGTCGAAGGCGAGCTGCGGCATGGGTGGATCCTAGTGTCCGTGCGGGCGGGGGCAGAGACGTAGGCCAGGTCAGGGAGAAGATCCAGAGGCGCCGCCGTCGAGGTCCAGGCGGATCACCGCCAGCGTCTCCGCGACCTCGGCCGTCAGCTCGTCGTCCGGGCCGTACACCATGCACAGGTCCGCGTGCAGCGGCTCCAGCACGTCGTACGCCTCCGCCGCCCGCTGCTGCGCCAGGAGCAGCATGCCGATGTCGCGGCGCAGTTCCACCGCGTTCTCGCTCGCGTCGCCGTCGACGGCCCGGACGGCGTCGAGTACGCCGTTCAGCCCGGCCAGCGCCTCGGTGACCTGGCCGAGTTCGCCACGGCAGCGGGCGGCCTGGGCGCGGCAGTCCAGCGACTCCTCGCTGTTCGGCCCGCTGACCCGGCCGTACGCGTCGGCCAGGGCCTCGAACTCCGGCAGCGCGGAACGGTGATCACCGGCGAGCTGGCGGCTGAACGCCCGGCGTCTGCGGAGCGCGAGTACCGCCTTGCTCTCCGCGCCGAGTACCCGGGCGGCCGGATCGATCATCTCGCCCACCACCTCGGCCGCCTGCGAGAAGCGGTCCTCGTCCTACAGCGCGGCGCAGTGCTCGTACACCTCGCGGGTCCGCTCCCTCAGTTCGTTACGCTGGGCGGGCGGCAGCACGGGTGCGGGCACCGCGTCCGGCGCGTTCCGCCGCGCACCCGCGGCGCCGGCGCGCGAACGGGGCGCGTAGGGGTGGCGGAAGATGCCGGTGGGGTCGGGCGCCCCGACGGGACCCGCCTGCGGCGCGGGCTCCCCACCGGGCGCGGGCAGGAACGGCCGCAGCCGCTCGTACACCTCCTGCACGTCCACCGGACGCGCCTCCGGCGCCTTGCGGAGCAGGTGCAGGACGAGTTCCTCCAGCGCCTGAGGCACGTCGGCGCGCAGCTGCCGCAGCGGTGTCGGGGCCGCGTTGATGTGCTGCATCATCAGCTGCCACTTGCTGTCCCCGCCGAACAGCGTCCGCCCGCAGAGCAGTTCGTGCAGCACGCAGCCGAGCGCGTACAGGTCGGTGCGGGGCGTGACCCGCGCCCCGCGCACCTGCTCCGGCGCCATGTACTGGTACGTCCCGACCGGACTGCCCGTCGCCGTCAGCTTGGTGACGTCCGTGCGCAGGATCGCCGCGATGCCGAAGTCCAGCACCTTCACCGTGCCGTCGCGGGAGACCAGGATGTTGCCCGGCTTCAGGTCACGGTGGACGACCGGCACGTCGTGCGCGTACGACAGCACGGTCGCCACCTGCGCCGCCACGGCCACCGCCCAGCTGACGGGGAGCGGCGGCCGCTGGTCGGGACGTACGTACGCGGTCAGCGGGACGCCGTCGACCAGCTCCATCACGAGGAACAGCTGCTCGTACGACTCGTCCAGGACCGCGTCGTACACCTGCGGGACGCCCGGGTGCTGGATCCGCGCGGTGACGCGTGCCTCGCGCCGGAAGCGCTTCTCGAACTCCTCCGCCAGGTGCGGGGACGTCACCGCCTGCGGCCGGATCAGCTTCACCGCCACCGGGCCGGTCCAGCACGGCGTCGTAGCCGCGCCAGACGTCCCCCATGCCGCCGTGGTCGAACTGCTCGAGGAGTTCGTAGCGTCCCGCGATCCGTCGTACGTCGTCCGGCACCTGATCCCGCCCCCGCTCACGTGGAGTGCCCGAAGAGTGCTGCGCTGTGGTCGGGATCAGTCTTCCGGGCGGGGGCGCGTGCGTCCAACCGGGACAGGTGGTGCGGGTGTGATCAGGTCAGCCGGAGTACGCCGTGCACTCCGCCCACACCGTCTTGCCCGGCCCGCCCCCGGCGCGCGGCGAGCAGCCCCAGCGGTCGGCGAGCGCCGCGACGAGCAGCAGGCCGCGCCCGCTCTCGCCGTCCTCGGGCGGTGTGGCGGGGAGTTGGGGGAGGCGTTCGTCCCGGGTGTCGGTGACCTCGATCCGTACGGTGCGGGCGGCCGGGTCGGCGGTCAGACGTACGTGGAAGTCGCGGCCGGAAACGTGCCCGTGCCGCACGGCGTTGGCGGACAGTTCCGCCGCCACGAGCGTGACCGTGTCGTGGGCGTCGCTGTCGTACGGCACACCCCAGGCGTCCAGGCAGTGCTCGCACATGCGCCGGGCAAGGCGGGCGCCGCGTGGAGTGGAGCTGAAGCGCATCGAGAACTGGTGCACCGTAGGGGGCGATTGTGTGACGTTCATGCCCTTACGGTGGCGTGCCGTCGCCCAGCGTGACCAGTGGTGACGCGCTGCTTCCGGGGGTTCGTACGCGGTGGGCGCGGGCGCTGTACGGAACGGTACGCGGCACAAGGCGAGGACCTGGCGACAAGAGCCGGCCGAGGGCCATGTGGGCCGCGCCGTCAGGTGTCGTTGGTCAGTTCCAGCTTGTGAGGTCCCCGACGAAGTCCGCGTACGAACGGTTGCTGCCGCGCGGGGAGGGGATCAGCCGGTGCTTCAGAGCCTCGCGGGCGACCGCTGGGCCGTCGCACTCCCGGAACACCGGCATGCCCAGCCCTCGCTTGAGTTCCTCCTTGGCGTCCTTGAGACGGCCTGTGTCCTTGTCGAGCAGACGCTCGGGCACCCGCCAGCGCGGGCGGACGTGTGGGAAGGCTTCGGGGAAAAGCAGCAGCCAGCCCTCGCTCTCCCACGCCGCGAGTGCGACCGCGGTCCGAAACTCCGTGCACTGGCGCGCGAACTCCCCGGACAAGGCCTTGCGGATCCGGTCGTACTGGGTGTCGGTGTAGCCGTCCAGGTCCTCGTGGACGATGAACCCGAGCAGATCGGACCGCTGCTGGCGGGCTTTGGCCCGGGCCTTGCCGGCCAGTGCCCGCACTGCTGCGGTGAGGTCCGGGCCGGACTTCCGGCGCAGCCGCACCGGGTCGTTGATGCGGACCAGCTTGGCAGCCGCGCCGAGGTCCGGTCGGTGGGCGCGTATCAGTGCGGCCAGGATGTCGCAGTCGTTCTGGTCCTCACCGGCCAGCACGATGATGCCCCGCTTGTCGGCCTGCGGTCCCTTCGGGGTCACAGCTCACCCCCGGTGAGGTCGCCGCCCAGCACGCCGGAGAACCACAGTTCGCCGAGCGGCTGTTCACCCGATTCCTCCACGATGGCCTTCACTTCGCCGACTGTGAGCGCCGGGATGATCGACGCACCGTCCTCGTCGCGGTCGCACACGACGAACTCCTCCGGCCGCAGCCGGTTCACGAGGGCGGGGGAGTGGGTGGCGACGATGAACTGCGTCCGCTCGGCGGCCTCGCGCAGCCGCTGTACGACGAGTTCCAGCGCCTGTGGGTGCAGCCCGTGGTCGATCTCCTCGATGCAGGTGAACGCGGGCGGGTGGGGGTCGTAGAGCAGGGCGAGCAGTCCCAGCAGGCGGACCGTTCCGTAGGAGGCGTCGGCGAGGGGAGTCAGACGGCGCAGGCCGCGCTCGCGTAGCACGACGGTCAGCTGGTCGGTCGCCCCGCCGGCTTCCTCGAACTCGATGTTCTCCAACTGCGGGAGGACCGTGCGGGCGTCGGCGACCAGATTGTCCCAGATCTCCTCGCGGCCGCTCAGATGGATCAGGAACCCGGCCAGGTTCTCGGCGTGCGGAGAGAGCGCTCCGAAGTCGGTACCGCGCAAGCGGGTCGGCTGCCGGGCGGCTTCCACGTCGACGTCGAAGACCCGGAACGACGACAGCCGGTCTGCGACCCGGGTCACCTCGTCGCCGCCGTCGGCGGGGCCGAGCCGGGGAAGGGTGGACAGGCCGCTACTCAGCCTGCGGATGCCGATGCTGGAGCTGCCCCCGCTCTTGCCCGCGCGTACGTCGAGGATGCGCGCTTCCTCACCCGAAATGGTGATGCGCCGACCCCGCCCCTGCCTACGCTTGAACGCGAAGCTCTCTTCGCGGGAGAGCGTGTAGTAGGACGGTCGTTCGTCGCTCCGCTTCAACCGCAGAGAACGGCGCCGGATGGTGAGGCCGTACTCGTCCGGTGCGTTGAGGGTGGAGTTCGTGGTCCAGGTCGCCTTGAGTTGGATGCGCATGGTCGTCGGCGGCTTGGTCCCGCCCCAGAAGGCCACCTCGTCGAACCCGCCGCGGGCGTCGAGCGCCGGCTGGAGGTCGGTGCGGATGATGTCGGCGAGGAAGTCGAACACCTTCAGCACATTGGACTTGCCCGCGCCGTTGGGGCCCACTAACACGGTGAGTGGGCCGAGCGGCACGGTCACGTCGCGCAGACTGCGGAAGTTCTCGACGTGCAGTTCGAGGAGGCGGCCAGGCATGGGACGAAACCTATCGGGTCGGTGATCTCGGTGCGGTGGTTCGGTGCGGACGTGTGGCCCCGACCCTTTGCCTCCCTCCTGTGAGTGCGCGGCCGGAACGCCGGCCAGAGAGTGGGTCCGCTGCGAGGCGTCCCGGCTTGCTGAGCAGATTAGGGCTGGTCACTGACAGCACGTCCGAGGTCCGTGACGTTCGGCGTGGTGCCTACCGGGTCAGGTGAGGGCCGCAGGTGAGCGCATCGTGGACCGGTTCACCGGGACGGGTGGTCGAGGGGCGGCCCGGCACTCAGGGTGGCGGGATGTGGCCTAGCGTGACCAGTGGTGACGTGCTACTTCCGCGGTTTTGTACGGGAGGTGGGTGCGGGGCGCTGTACGGGACGGTACGCGGGGAGAGGCGGGCAGGGCGATGACCGAGGTGCGGGACGAGGAGTCGGCGGCGGTACGGCAGCAGCGGCGGCCGGAGGACGAGCCCGGTACGGGCGTGGTGACCGCGTTCGGACGGCAGCTGAAGCTGCTGCGGACGCGGGCGGGGATGGAGCGGGCGGAGTTCGGGAGGCGGGTGGGGTACTCGGCGGACTCGGTGGCTTCGATCGAGCAGGGGAGGCGGATTCCGCAACCTCAGTTCATCGAGCAGGCGGATGAGGTGTTGGGGGCGGGTGGGCTACTCAACGCCCTGAAGGGGGAGATGGCTCGGGCCCAGTACCCCAGGTTCTTCCGGGACATGGCAAGGCTTGAGGCAGAGGCGGTCGAGCTCTGCGCTTACGACACCATCGTGGTGAACGGTCTCTTGCAGACCGAGGAGACCATGAGAGCCATCCTGGCCATGCGCCGCCCGCTGCTGGATCAAGAGACCATCGAGCAGCGAGTGGTTGCCCGTCTGGCGCGACACGAGATCTTCAACCGCTGGCCCGCCCCTCTGATGAGCTTCGTCATGGAAGAGGCAGCTCTGCGCAGGCCGCATGGGGGAAAGGCAGTGCTACGAGGGCAGCTTGAGCATCTACTCCTTGTGGGGGACAAGCGGAATGTGGAGCTGCAAGTCATGCCCACGGATCGAGATGACAACGCCGGCATCGACGGACCCTTCACGGTGATCAACCGCAAGGGCGGAGAGCAGTTCGTGTACGCGGAAGTACAGGGCAGCAGCAGTCTCGAGACCAAGCGGGACGAGACGAACCTGGCGGCGGCCCGGTATGGGATTATCCGTAGCCAGGCGCTCGCTCCACGGGAGAGCCGGGATTACATCGCGAAGCTGCTGGGAGAGCTATGACAGCCACTGAGAGCCGGACGTTGACGACCGAACTCGATTGGGTCAGGAGCAGTTACAGCGGTGCTGAGGGTGGCCAGTGTGTAGAGGTTGCCGCAGTGCCCGGAGCGGTCCTCGTGCGTGACTCCAAGTGCCCGGCCGGTACCAGGTTGGCCTTCGGGCCGAAGGCGTGGGCAGGGTTCGTGGAGAAGGCTGCGGGATGAGCGAGTGGTGGAGCCCGGCGCGTGCTGGGCTCCACCCTCTGCCTCAGAAGTCGTCCAACCCTTCCTCCCGGCGGATCATCCGCCAGGCCGCGCGGCGAGCGCTGCGGTCGAGGTTGGACTTGAACTTGTAGTCCCCCCGCAGGAGGTCGGCGACGGACCACGCGTGGTTCGCCAACTCCGTGTGCTTACTGCTGTTCAACTGGATCCCCGGATTCCTTCCGAAATGTCCCGACCCCACCGCCCGAGCCGATCAGTGGGCCGGGCGGTCCGACAAGTGTGGTCTATGTGTGAAGGGGCGCGTGCCTAATGGGGCGAATCGCCACCCGGACCGCGTACCTCCGCCGCCTCCCGCGACGGCAGCAACTGCCCGCCCGTGAGCCCGCCCGCCAGCAACCGCGCCGTCTCCTCCGCCAGCCGCGTCGCCCGCCGGGCCTCCGCCCGGAGCGCGTGTACATGCCGGAAGGCATCGCCGTACCGCCGCTGCTCCTCCAGCGGCAGCAACGGCACCCGCAGCCGGCCCGGACTGACGCTGAGCACCGTGCTGCCCGTCGACGCGCCCGCGATGTTCTCGTCCGCCCCCAGGAACCCGGCGAGGAACCAGGCGTCCAGGCGCTTCGGGTCCGGGCGGAACAGGTGGATGTGGAGTCCGAGCAACGCGCCGGCGTCCTCCTCGCCCGCCACCCGGGCCATCGGCCCCTCCCCGCCCACGACCGCCCGTACGAGAACGTCCCCCACGGCGATCACCGGAGCCATGTCGCTCCGCAGCTCCGCCGGGTTACCCGTGGGACCCGAACGGCGCGAGATGTCCGCGCCGGTGAGCACCGCGCGGACCTCCGCCCGCTCCCCGCTCCCGTCCTCGTCCGTCCGCCCGCGCGTGCCCTCCGGCACCGTACGCAGCAGGGTGAGCGCCCCGCCGCGCGCGAGGTCGGAGGCGGTGGCCGTCCGCCACTCCCGTGCCGTGGCCCCGGCCGCGCTCCACTCCTCGTGACCGGCCGCCCGCGCGAGCGCCTTCGCGGCCCGGGCGAGGTCCCGGCGGGTGGTGGCGACCTCGGCCGACAGTTCCGCGGGATCGGCCTCGGAGCGTGACGCCCTTACGAGCCGGGCCGGGGTCAGATCCAGCACGTCGTCCAGCAGATCCACCACACCGACCGCGCGCGCGACACCCGGTTCGCCCTCGAACACGTCCGGGGCCTCCGCGAACGCCCGCCACGCGTCCAGGGCCCGCGCTGTGACGCCCGGCCAGTCCAGGGAGGCGGACCGGCTCGCCCCCCGCGTACGGTCCGTCGCCGCTCCCGCTGACGCCGTGTCCACGAAGAGCACCGACTTGCGCTCCGCGCCGCCCGGTTCGGGCCGTTGCAGCACCCACACCTGAAGCCCGATGTGCAACGGCACCGACGCGCCCACCGGCAGCGCGATCACCGCCCGCAGCGCCCCGCTGCGCACCAGCTCCTGCCGCACACGCCGCCCCGAAGCGCGCCCGGCCGTGGCCGGCGGCAGCAGCAGCGCCGCGTATCCGCCGGGCGCCAGGTGGGCGAGTGCGTGCTGCACCCACGCCAGCTCGGACTCGGCGCGGGCCGGGACGCCGTACGCCCAGCGGGGGTCGTAGGCCAGCTCGTCGTGCCCCCAGTCCCGGACGCCGTACGGCGGATTGCACAGCACCGCGTCCGCGACCAGCCCCGCGAACGCGTCCGCGCGCAGACTGTCGGCGGCGCGCAGGGTGACCGTGGCCTCCGGAGCCGTCAGCATCAGGCTCACGGCGCTGCGCCGGGCCTGCACGGGCAGGCTGTCCTGGCCGTACAGCTCGCGCGCTCCCCGCCGGGCGGCAGCCGCCAGCAGAGTGCCGCCACCACAGGCCGGGTCCAGCACACCGGCCGGGGAGCCCGGGATCAGCTGGGCCATCAGGTCGGCCAGCGGTGCGGGCGTCGGATACGCGCCGGACGCGGCACTGTCCTCCAGCTCCCGTTCCGCGAGCACGCCCAGCGCCGCCTGGCCGCCCTCGTCCCGTACACACGCGTACAGCGCGCGCAGCGCCGCCGCGTCCCCCGCCTCGAAACGCACCGGGTCGGCGGCGGGCACGGCGTCGGCCGCCGCCACCGCGTCCCGCCGCGCGTGCGCCACGAGATCCGCGTCCGGCAGCTCCATGACAGCCGTCAGCTCCGCCGCCGTATGCCCGGCCGCCGCCAGGACGAGCAGCAGCAGACCCTCCGACGTACCGCTGCCGCCGCCCTGCGCCCGCAGGCGCAGCGTCGTACGCAACTCCTCCGACGGGGTGGCCGCCGAGGTGTGACCACGCGAGGCGAGCCAGGCGCGCACGGACTCCAGGTCGTACAGCGGACTGCTGTCCGTGCCGCCGGCCGGCGCGGGGAAGTCCTCGTGCCGACGGCGCCAGTTGCTGACCGTGGCACGCGTGACCCCCGCGATACGGGAGATCTCGGCGGCGGTCACCTGCGCGGATGACTGGGGCATGGCGGAAGTCCTGACCCTCTCTGGAGTGAACAGTCAACAACCTACAGCGCCCGCCATATCTGTCAATGTGATTGACGAGGCTTTCACGGATGTGCTTCTCTGGTGTCGCTTCCGGGGCATGGGTGGCTACCCGGGAATCGCAGTTCAGGGGAGGGGCGGGCGAAGGTTTCGTGCAGGGTGCTGGGCGCCACCCAGTCCCAGGGAGTCTGGGTCTTCAACCCCCGCCGGCCCAATGCCGCCGGGGCGGGAGCACGGCGTCCCTGATGTCGGCGGCACGTGTCGCCGGGCTGGATCGGAGGAGAAGCACGCGTGGAGCAGTTCGCCGCGGGCAAGGTGGTGCGGGGCCGGTACCGGCTGGACCGGGTGCTGGGGCGGGGGGCCATGGGGCATGTGTGGCAGGGGGTGGATGTCTTCCTGGAGCGGCCCGTCGCCGTGAAGACCGTCGCCGCGGATCTGCTCGCCCTGCCCGATCTGCGCCGTACGGCTCTCGCGCGGTTCGAGCGGGAGGCCAAGGCGGCCGCCCGGCTCGATCACGCCAACATCACCACCGTGTACGACGCGGCCGTCACCGAGGACGTGTGCTGTCTGGTGATGCAGCTCGTCGACGGGACGACCCTCGACAACGTGGTCGACGGCGCCGACGACGGGCGGCTGACGGTGCCCGCCGCCGTGTCCGTGGCCGCGCAACTGTGCTCGGGGCTGTCCGCCGCGCACGACGCCGGTCTCGTGCACCGTGATCTCAAACCGCAGAACGTCATGGTCCGCGCCAGCGGCCTGGTGAAGATCCTCGACTTCGGTCTGGTGAAAGTCCTCTCGGACACCGACCCGCAGCTCACCATGACCGGCGAGGCGCTCGGCAACATCGCCTACGCCTCACCCGAACTCCTGTCGGGGGAGAGGCCGCTGGACGGACGCAGTGACCTGTACGCGGTCGGGTGTCTGCTGCACCACCTGCTCACCGGCCGCCCGCCCTTCGACGCCCGAAACCCCGCCGAACTGGTGACCCGGCACCTCACCGCGGCCCCGCCCCGTCTGGACGCCCCGCCCGCGCTCCAGGACCTGACCGACGCCCTGCTCGCCAAGCGGCCCGAGGACCGGCCCGCCGGTGCGGCGGACGTGTACACGGCCCTCGCCCCGTACCTGCCGGCCCCCGAACCGGCTCTCGCGACCCGCAGGATGCCGCCGGAGGACCCCCGGCGGCCGTTCCTGCTGCCACAGGCGCCGGTCATGCCGCGGCAGGCGGGCGCACCTCGATCAGTTCCCTGAGGAACGGGCTCGGCTCCCCGTGCCAGAACACGTCCAGGCTGTCCCGCGCACGCGTCGCCGCCACGAACAGCAGGGACCGGGCACGCAGCATCTCCGTGCGGTAGCGCGCCGGGTCCGTGGTGCGCCGCTGCTGGACCCTGGCATGCGGCACCAGCCCGTCGGTCACCCCGGCGAGGATCATGCGCTGGTACTCCAGGCCCTTGAACCGGAACATCGTGCCGATGTGCACGCCGCTCTCGCCGAGCGGCCCGTCCGGGCCGATCTCGACCGCCATGACACCGTGTTCCCGCAGCGTCGTCGCGGTCTCCCGCGCCATGTCGTTCGTCGGTACGGCGATGGCGATCTGCTCGTGCGGAACGTCCCCCCACGACTCGATCAGCGCGGCGATCGCCTCCCGCTCCTCCACCCAGTCGCCCAGCCGGTGCAGATCCGGCACGCCCCCGCTGAGCACGGACCGGTACCCGGCCAGCGTCTCCGTGCTGCCGTCGAGGTCGTCGTACGTCTCCTCGCCGAGCACGTTCAGCGCCGAGCGCAGGATCTGCCGGGTCGTGCGGTAGCTCAGGGAGAGTTTCGACGCCCGGCCGCGGATGTTGACGCCGAGGCTGCCGAGCGTGACCTGGTTCTTGTAGATGCGCTGGTGGGTGTCGCCGACCAGGAACAGGTCGTTGCGGTCGGGGGCGGTCATCGCGCGCAGCATCTTCCAGTGCGCGGGCCGCAGATCCTGGGCCTCGTCGACCACGATGTGCCGGTACCGGTAACGCAGCCAGCCCCCGGAACCGTCGGCCATGTGCACATTGTCGAGGCCGCCCGCCTCCTCACGGCGGCGCTCGATGTCCTGGATGCGCCGGGCGCGACCCGCCTCCAACTGCGCGGCGCGCTCCGCGATCTGGTCCCATGTCTGCACCCCGAGCCGGTCCAGACGCTGGGTGAACCGCTCGGCGAGCTGCCAGATCTCGGCGCGTTCGGAACGGCTGACGGTGCGTCCGCGGCCGGCACGGCGGGCCCGGAAGTAGTCCGTGCGGGAGGTGACCGCCTGGCCGAGGATCACCTGCGTCCACTCGTCGTGCAGGAACTCCGCGTCCCACCCGTCCTCGCCGAGCTCGTCGAGCAGCGAACGCCATTCGCGCACCGCCTGCGCCTCGTCGACGATCCGCTTGCGGTTGCCGGGTTCGGCCTCCCGTACGGTGCGCAGCGCGAGTTGGTCGACATGGCTGATCTCGACACGCGACAGCAGCGCCTCACCGCCCAGGGCGAGCAGCCGTGAACGCAGGTCCGCCGCCAGGTTCTTGTTGTACGTGGTCAGCAGGACCGGCTTCGTACGGCCGGCCGGGAGCCGCTCCACCAGGTGCTTGACCCGGTGCAGCGCCACGATCGTCTTCCCGGTGCCGGGGCCGCCGCCCACGCGCGCCGGACCGTTGTAGTCCCGGGCGACCAGCTTGGCCTGGGTGGGGTGCAGGAACACCTTCCAGCGGCCGAAGTCCTCGCCCTCCAGGGCCTCGCGCAGCGCGTCGTCGGTGGTGGTGACGATGGTGGCGGGACGGTCGGCGGCGGCCCGGTAGTCCTCGGGGTCCACCGGGTCGGGCGTGGCGACGGGGGCGGTGACCTGCTCCAGGACGTCGTCGTACGCCTTGCCGTCGTACAGCGCCAGCAGCACCTCGCCGGTGAGCTGCGGCGCGTACTCGACGAGCCCGAGGAGCTGGTCCTCGGTGGTCAGGGCGGCGACCACCGGGACGAGGGACGGCGCCACGCCCAGGTCGGTGAGCTGCTGCTCCGACCAGGCGGCGAACAGCGCCTCGGGGGCCGCCGGTTCGGGGACCGCCGGTTCGGGGGCCGGCGCGGGGGCGAGAACCTCCTCCTGGACGACCTGGAGGTCCACGTACTCGATACCGCCCGTGACGCGGTTGACCGAGTACGTCAGCCGGTCCAGGTGCGCGTACACGTCCTTGCGGTGCTTGACCGAGACGATCAGCCAGTCGTCGTCGGCCAGCCGCAGCAGCAGCGCCCGGTACTCGTCGTTGACGCGCGCCGAGTGCAGCTTGTCGTGCCCCTGCAGCCGCTTGAGGCGCAGTCCCGCGGAGTCGGGGTTGGTCTTGAACTTGTGCTGGAAGTCGTAGATCGCGCCCTTGACCGGGCGGGGGAGCCTGAGGATCTCCCGGTCGGCCTTGTCGAGCAGGCGCAGTGTGACGTTCTTGCCGGTCACGGCTCTTCGTTCCCCCCGTTGTCCTTGGTGGTGTCGTCTGTCGGATGACGGCCGATCCGCTCGGCGAGGGCGTCGGCCGTCCAGTCGGCGGCGGTACGCACCTCCCAGCCGGCCGCGGCGAAGTCACGGTCCCGGTCGGCGGCCTCCGGGTCGAAGTCCTCGCCCTCCGGCGGCCGCGGGGCGAGGACGACTCCGACCCGGCCGTCCGGCCAGGCCAGTTCGGCCTGCCAGCCGGTGTGCCCGTCGAGCTCGTAGCCGTCCTCGGGCACCGGGACGCCACGCGCGGCGAGGGCCTCGGCGAGCGCGAGCAGGGCGGGCTCGTCGACGTGGAGGAGCTCGATGACCTTCTCCCACGCCGCGTCCCGCACGGGCGGGGCGGGCACCTCGGCAGCAGCCGGGGCCGGCGCCGCCGTGCCGTGCGCGAGCGTCACGCGCAGGCTCTCCAGCACCCCACTGCCCCCCGTCACCCCCAGCGTCTCCACCGCGAACCCGCCGAGGTGCCCGGTGGTGAGCTGTACGGCGTCGCCGCCGCCGGTGTCGAGGAACTGCAGCAGATTGGACCAGTACAGCCAGGCCCGCCAGCGCCGCTTGTGCGCCTCCTCGCGGGTGTGGACGCCGTGCGCGTCGTCGAGGAGGACGATGCCGGTCCACGCGGGCGGTTTCACGCGGCCGTCGGCGGCGAACACCAGCGGCAGCCCCGACCGGTCGGTCACGGAGAACAGCTGCACCGGGCCGCGCGGCCCCGCGGGTGTCTCCCCGCGCAGCGCCGCCGCGATCTGCCCGCCCAGGACTCCCGGCGTGAGCGCGGCCGGGCGGGTGCCGCCGCCCATGAACCCGGCGAGTGCGGCCTCGGCACGCCACCGCCAGCGCTCCGCGTCCGGCCGGCGCAGATACTCCACCAACTGCACGGCCGGGTTGACCCACACCGTCTCCGCGAGCTCCCCGGGCAGCCCGCCGCGTACGGCGGCGTAATAGCTGCGGGCCGTCTCACGGGACTTCTCCCCGTACGGCTCCCACACCGGGTCGGCCGGCCCCGCGGCCCCCCGCCCGGTGTCGCGGACCCGGCGCCGCCAGTCGCTCACATCGCCGTAGGTGAGCTGGAAGACCCGGAGTCCTTCCGCGCGCAGCCGGGTCCGCTTGTCGGCGTCGTCACCGACCCGGTTGTGCTCCCGTCCGGCGTGGAACTCGTAGCCGTCCAGGTAGAGGGCGAGGCGCGGGCCGGGCGCGTCGACGCGTTCGAAGAGGACGTCGGGGCGGGTGCCGTCGAGGACCCGCTGCTGGGAGACGCGCCAGCTGAGCGTGGTGCCGTCGGTGGCGGTCAGCCGCAGGTCCAGCGCGTGGGTACCGGCTGGGGTGACGTAGGCGTCGGCGCCGGCGCGGATCTCGGGGAGCGCGGCCCACTCCCGCAGGGTGTCGATGAACAGGACCTCGAGGTCGCTCTCGGCCTGCTGGTGCATCGGGATGTGCTGGGTGGTGGTGACGGGGGAGGTGGACCAGCGTTCGCCGTCCGCGCCGAGCAGTTCGTCCAGCATCTGCCGCACCTCGTTGCGGCTCACCCGGTCGTAGTCGGCCGGCGGGACGCGGCGCAGCAGACAGCGGTGGCAGCCGTCGAGGCCCTTGCGCAGACAGTCGCACTCCTCGATGACCTCGCGGGCCTTCAGCAGGACCTCCCGGAAGCCGTCGGAGGTGGCGAGGCGGTGCAGATAGCCGGTGCCGCCGGGCAGCCGGTCGTACACCACGAGGAACCGGCGCGGCCAGTCGCGGTCCTCGCCGTCCGGCATCGACGCGGCGGTGATGTCGATGTGGTCCGGGTCGCCGCCGTACCGGGCCGCTATGCCCGCGAACAGCGCGGCGGTGAACGAGGCGAGCCGCTCCTTGGCCCGTGCCACGGACGCGGGCAGCAGGATGCGGACGGCCTCCGTGGTCAGCTCATGTGCCAGCAGCAGGGGTACGTCCGTGCCGGCGCCCTGCTCCTCCCCGCTGCCGCGCAGCCGCCTGCGCGGGCACCACAGCTGGTGGTGGGCGCTGCCGCGGGTGGAGTGGGCGAGGGAGGCGGTGAGCGCGTGCTGCGACTGGTCGACCACCGGCCGCCCGTCGGCCGTCGCACCTCCGCAACTGGTGCACACGTAGAACGGGTTGAGCCGTACGTCGTCGCCGGCGAGCGGGACCGTGCTGCTGCCGTCCTGCCGGTCGAGGCCCAGGTTCAGGGTGCGTACGACGGCCCTGCGGGTGAAGTCGGCGCCGAAGACGGCGCTGTCGTGCCGCCACGATCCGGCCGCCAGGTGCGCCGGGTCGACGTCGACGGTGGTGAGGACCGCGTACCGCCTGCGGTCCCGCTCGTCGCGGTCGTCCCGCACCCGGGCGTCGTCCCGCTTGTCCCGGGCCGTCACGCGCCGGGGCGTGAGGACGTGGTGCACACAGCCCGCGTCGGCGATCTCCCGGGAGCCGCAACGGGGGCACGGGGAGGTGTCGTTCTTCGGGTCGCCGTGCGTGCGCGCGTAACCACAGGCCGGGCACAGGCGCCACACCGACCAGGCGCGCCGCTCCGGGCTGCCGATGTCGAGGGCGCGTACGACATGCCGGTAGCCGTTGACGTAGAAGCTGTTGCCGGGGGCGAGTTCGGTCAGGGCGAGCCTGCGGGAGCGTTCGTAGTCGCGGGTCTCGCTGCGGTACACCCACTCGCGGCGGTCGTCGTCGCCCTCCGTGCCGTCGTCGGCCCCTTCCTTCCAGTAGAGGGTGGCCTCGAGGGACGTCGTCGTGTCGGTGAGACTGTAGTTGGGCAGCAGGCCGAGTTCGACGAGGGCGCCGTGGGCGCTGGTCTGGCTGAGCCGGCGCAGTAGTTCGCCGGTGGCGCGCCGCTCCGCCAGCAACTCGCGGCGTTCGGCGCCCTGCTCGCGGTCCTCGGCGAGCAGGCCGTCGACGGCGGTGTCGATGGCGGCGATCCGGCGGCGCAGCTCCTCGCGGCGGGCCGTCCACTCCTCCTCGGCCTCCGCGAGCGTGCGCGCGACACCACCGGTGGCGTAGGCGCGCAGCTCGTCGGCGGCGTGCGCGGAGACGCCCCGGTCGTCGTCGGGGCCGTCACCGGCCGGGAACAGCGCCAGGAACTCCTCGACCAGCCGCGCCCCGTGGGTGAGCGCCGCGTCGGACAGGTCCTGGCACCAGCCGGTCGTACCGAACAGCGCCGACGACAGACGCGGCAGCGGCATGAGCGACTCGCCGTCGTCCGTGGTGAGCCCGCCGCGTGCCGCCCGGTCCAGCAGATGGGCCGTGTACTGGCGGCGCAGGATCTCGACGGCCGACAGATAGCAGCCCGGCGGCACGATGTCGCCGGCGATCATCTCGGTCGGGTCGTCGAGGTAGTACCGGTCGCGGGCCCGGCGCCCGCCGAAGGCGACCACCAGCGCGTTCCCGGTCCGCCGGCCCGCACGTCCCGCGCGCTGTACGTAGTTGGCGGGGCCGCCCGGGAGCGAGCCGAGCAGTACGGCCGACAGGTCACCGATGTCGATGCCCAGCTCCAACGTGGGTGTACACGACAGTACGTTGGGGTCGGTGTAGTGGGTGCCCTGCCGGAAGGTCCGCTCCACGCGCTCGCGTTCGGGCCGGGTGAGCATGCCGGTGTGCTCGGCGGTGACGACCCGGTAGGTGCCGCCGGTCAGATAGAGACGGCGGTAGTAGTCGGCCCGGTAGTCCCGCTCCAGCTTCCCGGTGAAACCGCCGCTGCCCGACATGGTGGACGACATGCCGGACCGGGGCGGGGTGAGGAAGCCGGTGCAGCGCCAGCGCGGGCAGGGGTGCCCGTACCAGCGGGTGCGCCGCTCGGGTGGCACGACCTGCTGCCAGCCGCACTCCTCGCAGGCCACGAACGCCTTGTTGACCAGGTCGTCCGCGAGCAGCCGCACCTGGATGTGGCCCGGCTGGAGCCCGTACACGCGGGTGGTGCGGTCCTTGGCGGTACGCGCCGACAGCACGCCCACGTCCACGAGGACGGGCAGCAGCCGGCGCAGATACTCGCTCGCCTGGGCGGCGTCCAGGCCGAGGCAGCGGCGGGTCCAGTCCTGGTACCAGTTGCCCCGGCCGGTGACCGTGTCGAACTTGGTCCTCTCCTTGGGCCCGGCGAGCAGGAAGCGCGGCGGTGCCACATACCCCTCGGGGAAGGCGGGCATGCCCTCCGGGCGCTGCCCGGAGATGAGGTACTGGTTGACACCGGCTTCCTTGATCCAGGTGTCCAGCCACCGGTGCCGTACCCCGCCACGCAGCCGCATCCGCTCCAACAGCCCCCGTACGTACGCCAGATAGCGGTCCGGAGTCGGCAGACCGCCGTCGAATCCCAGCTGCCCGGGCAGGGTGAGATGCAGGTCGCGGGCGAGGGCCACGACCCGGTCGGGTTCGGCGATCACCACCTCGGCGGCCGTCGTCCGCGTCAGCTCCAGGGTGCGGCCGAGCCGCGAGCGCAGCCCGAACTCCATGACGGTCGCGAACGCGAGCCGCTCACCGATGAGTTTCCAGGTCCGCGCGTCCCCGGTGCCGCGCCCCGACAGCAGCCGGTCCACACCCGGTTCGTCGTGCAGATCCGGCGGGACGACCGCGGCCAGCGTCTGCGGGTCGTCCACGGCGTCCAGGACGTCACCGATCAGGTCGTTCAGCGGCAGCGGCGTACCCGTGTCGTCCAGCCGGTGCGCGAGCAGGGAGCGCAGCGAGAACTTGTACGAGGCGTTGGCGACGTAGCCGGCGCGGTGGGCCGCGTCCTGCGTCGAGTCGTTGAACAGCAGCGTCTTGCGCTCCTCCGGCGCCAGCGCGATCTCCTGGCCGCCGGTGAACAGCTGGGTGACGGTGGCGGAGGCCAGGGAGGCGAGCGCGGTGCCGAGGAAGCGGATGCCGTTGTCGACGCCGCACGCGGGACAGGTGTCGTCCTTGGCGGCCCGGTCGGCGGTCTTCCTGTCCAGCAGGGCGCGCGCGAACCAGGCGTCCTGCAGCCCCTCCCCGTCCTCGGCGACGGGCATCCGGTACGTGCCCTGCGCCCCGTCCAGCACCACCACGGACTGCGGGTCGACACCGCCCGCCTCCTTCGGCGCGCTGCCGGTGAGCGCGGCGAGGGCGTCACGCGCCTCCGCCTGGGTCGCGGAGACGAAGTAGCGCAGCCGCCGTTTGTCGCGTCCGACGGAGGCCTGCCAGATCTTCGGCGGGCTCGTCTCCAGCTTCTGCGGATCGGCCTCCGGGGACAGGGCCGCCCAGCCCGAACGCCCGCACACCCGGCAGTAGACGGCGGGCAGATGCGCCTGTGACGGCCGCTGTACGGTGTCCGAGCCGGGCAGCGCCTCGGGCCGCCGCGAGTCCGCCGACGGCCACTCGTCGCTCTCCGCCGACTCCTTCGACGCGGAGGCCGCGCCGAGCGCGGAACGCCGGGCGACGGTGCGCTCGTCCTCGTACCAGCGGAACTCCGGCCTGCCGCCCACCCCGCTCAGCACCCGGCCCACCGGCCGCACCCACAGATGAGCCTCGATGTGCAGCAGCGGACGCGGCCGCCGCTCGTCGGACTCCGGGTCCCGGGCGGATGACAGCAGCGCCACGAACCGCGACAGCGCCTGCAGCGCGAGCCGCGGGTTCTCGCGGGCGGTGCGCGCCCACGCGTATCCGAACTGGGCCATACGGTCCCGCAGCGCCCACTCGTCGAGGGGATCGCCGCTCAGCAGCCTCAGCACCTCGCGGGTGAAGGCGTGCTTCCGCAGCAGCCGCCCGATCCGGAAGGCGTCGAGGCCACGCCGCCCCAGCAGCCGCTCGGCGAGCCCGTCCAGGTCCAGCCGGTCCGGGTCGGACTCCACGCCCGGCCCGCCCGAGACGTCGATGACCTCCTTCGGGCCGGGCGGCTCGGGCAGTTCGTAGTCGACGCCGCCGACGAAGTCCTCGGCGCTCAGCCGCTCCTCACCGATCACCGCGTCCGCCCCGAAAGGCACGCCGAAGACCTGTTCCGCGACGGCGAGGATGCCGCTGCCGTCGCCCCCGCCCTCCCCGAGCGTCGCCGACGTCGCCACCGGGCAGATCGACCCGAGCGGCCGCTCCGGCTTCGACGCGCCCACGGCGGACGCCAGCCGCCGCAGCAGCATCGCCACGTCCGTGCCCTGCGCGCCGTCGTAGGTGTGGAACTCGTCCAGCACGACGTACGCCGGCTCGGCGCCGTCCCACAACGGCCGGTCCTCGGCGCGCTGGAGCAGCAGGTCCAGCATCTTGTAATTGGTGATCAGCACGTCAGGCGGCGCCTGTCGCATCTCCTCGCGCCGCGTCATCACCCGCCGGAAATCCGTGTCCGGCTTGTCTCCGATGTAGAGCCCGGCCGTCACCTGCGCCAGCTCCGGCTGCGCCAGATACTCGCCGATACGACCCGCCTGGTCGGTGGCGAGCGCGTTCATCGGATACAGCAGTACGGCCTTGACCCCGCGCCGCCCCGAAGCCTTCTGCCGCCGGCAGTGATCGAGCACGGGAACGAGAAACGACTCGGTCTTCCCGGACCCGGTGCCGGTCGTCACGAGCGTCGGCCGGGCCGCCCCCCGATACGTGCTCAGCCGCTCCCACGCCCTCGCCTGATGCCGCCACGGCGTGAACGCGGGCTGCCACTCCAGCGCCGACCGCCACCCGTCCCCGGCCGGATGGAACGGCGTCCTGATCCGCAGATACGGCCCCCGGAAGATCCCCGTCTCCGGATCCCCCAGGAACCGCTCCAGCGCGAGCCGTGTGTCCTCGTCGGCCAGCGCGTACGTCGTCGTGAGGTACTGCGTCAGACTGCCGCGGAGCTGCGCGGCCGCCAGGGTGGGCTTCACGAGGACCTTTCGGGCAGAACGGCTACCACGACCGCCGCCCGCGACACCGAACCGACGCGGTGACGATCAGCGTCAAAAATACCGCCCACCTCGGACATCGGTACCCACCCGGTCGGATTCCGGGCCCCGCACCCCGAGGCGCGCTGTCACACCCGCACGCCGTACGCCTCGACAGGGCTCGTCGACGCGGTCATCACCCGGACGCCGAGCCGGGGTGCCTGTGCAGTCCACCACGCGCCGCCGCCCGGGCCCCGACCCGCTCGGTGCCGGGTCTCACTCCGGGAGGGGGCAGCTGAGGGGGAGGACACGGTCCGTGAGGGTCGCCGTGAGGTGGGTATCCGTGGTGGTGGTGTCCGCCAGCCAGTCGAGAGACGTCAACTGGTCGATCAGGAGCAGCAGTTCGGAGAGGGGCACCGGGACGTGGGCGACGAGGTCGTCGAGGGGGACGCCCTTGTCGCCGGCGCCCAGACGGCCTGCCGCGTCGGTGTGTGTGGCCAGGGTCAGGGCGAGCAGACGGGTGGGGGCGGAGGCCTTCTTCTTGCGGAGCTTCTTGTCCGAGACGACGCGCTGGGCCCAGCCCGAGAGTTTGGGACGGGTCTTTCTGCCGAAGGGGAAGACACCTCCGTCCTCGGTGGGGACCAGCGACGGCACCGTGACCGGGATCGCGTTCTCCGGGCGGGAGGTCAGGAGGTCCTCCACCGGGACGGGCAGGTCCAGCCAGCCGGTGGCGGTGAGCTGGGTGACCAGCGACGACGGGTCGGTCAGGCCCAGGCCGCTCAGGTCCTGCCCGACCAGGTTGCCGGTGCCCGAGTGCGCGGTGCGCAGGGTCAGCATCAGGACCAGCAGGCGGGCCTCCGCGCCGGGCAACGGGGCGTGCGCCGTCACGTGCGCGAGCACGGAGCGTACGTACTCCCAGTGCGCCGGTACGGGCAACAGGCGGGCCACGCCCGCCGCTTCGCCCGCCACGGCCTCGCCGGTGCGGTGCTGGTGCTGGCGCCGGATGACCGCCGCGGCCTGCTCGGCGCGCGTCGCCTCCAGCCGCAGGGTGACGTCGCAGCTGACGTCGGACCAGGTGAGGAACGCGCGAGCCTTGCGCTCCTGGAGGTCGGCGAGCATCGCCAGATCGGGTTCGTCGCGCCGCTGGTAGGCGCGGAACAGGTCCCCGAGTTCGACGAGTTCGTCCCGCAGCGACTCGGGCCGCAGATCGCGCGGGATGATCCGCTGGGAGACCCGCTTCTCCGGCACCCGGCGGCGCCGCGGCGGTACGGGGCGGGGGACGGCGGGTCCGGGACGGGGCCCCGGAACCGCCGTACCGGTGGCGGCGGCCTGCCCGTCCGAGAACTGCGGTGTCCCCGCCACCGCGGGGGACGGGCGGGCGCCGGCCTCGGGCGGCCGGGACGTGACCGCCGTCCGGGCTCCCGGAGTGGCGGCCGCGCACCGCGAACAGCACTCCAGCGCCTGCCACCACCGTCCCGCCCGGTCGGCGACCACGGCGAGCACGACCGGCCCGCCGCACCGCCAGGGTTCCGTACGGGCCCGCCCGCCGGTGTCGGGAAGATGGGGATGGCATCCCTCGGCCCGGCACGCGCAGTACGTGTCGGCCCGGGGGGCGGGCATGGCGCGCAGGTGGGCCTTCAGATGGGCGACCGCGGCCGTACGGCCCTCCGCCGTGGACGGCAGCCGCTGCTCGGCGCAGGCCGGCCGGCTGCACGAGACGCGCACCTCCGCGCTGCCCCGCCCGACGGGGTCCAGCCGCACCGTCCACCGGCGCCCCGGCACCCGCTCATCGGGCTCGCTCCCCGCGACCTGTGTCATCCCGTACCTTCTCCGTCCTCCGCGACGTGACCCATCTGCGTGCCGTCCTGATCCGCCGCCACGCAGGGCGGTGTTCGGCCGGAGAATCCACGGTATGCGGCACAGCGCGAAGGGGGTGATGAAATCGCATGAGGTGAGGGCTTTTGGACCTGATCGTCGCCCGTTCCGGTGAACTCCGGTGCAACACCCGTGACACGGCGACGATCCGTGTCTACGGCTTCCGGGCCAGCCCGGCGACGATCAGGTGCTGCCAGACGCTGAGTTCACGCTCCGCGCCGTCGGCGTTCCACGGGTTGGGGTTCGTGTCGGGCCGCCACAGCGGCGCGGGCACGATTCCGGGGTCGAGGATGTCCAGGCCGTCGAGGAGGGCGGCGATCTCCGCGTCGGTACGCCACCGGCCGCGCCCGAACGTCTTCTGCAGCACCCGTTCCGCCTCCTCCGTCTCCGGGTTGTCGCCGGAACGGAAGTGGCTGACGAAGAAGTGGCTCCCGGAGGGGACATGGTCGCGCCAGTGGCGGACGATCCCGGCCGGGTCCTCCTCGTCGTTGACGTGGTGCAGGATCGCGCTGAAGATCACGGCGACAGGGCGGTCGAAGTCGATCAGTTTCCGGGTGTCCGGGTGCGTCCGGACGGTCTCCGGGTCGCGGACGTCGGCCCGGACGACCCGCGTGCGCTCGTTCTGCTCCAGCAGCGCACAGCCGTGCACCAGGACCTGCGGGTCGTTGTCGACGTACACGATCCTGGACTCGGGCGCGTGCCGCTGCGCGACCTGGTGGACGTTGTCGGCGGTCGGCAGGCCACTGCCCAGGTCGATGAACTGCCGTATCTCCGTGGTCGTCACGATCTCCGCGATCGCCCGTATCAGCGCCGCGCGGTTGGCGAAGGCGATGGCCACCGAGCCGGGAAGGTCCCGGAAGAACACGTCGCCGATCTCTCTGTCCACGGCGTAGTTGTCCTTGCCGCCGAGCAGATAGTCGTAGACGCGGGCGATGCTGGGCCTGGTGGAGTCGATGGAGGGGCCTTCAACCGTCATGGACGCCATCCTCCCCCGCGACACCGCCCCCACACCGGCGTTCCAAGGAAACCCGCAGGCTGGAAGCCGACCCCTCCGACCCCTCCGACCCCTCCGGCTCCGACGCGGGCGTGACGCGGAGCAGGCGCTGGAACGGTGCTCAGGCTTCCCGGCTCCAGCGGCCGGCGGCGATCTCCTTGTCCAAGCGAGCCCGGAAGTGCGCGTGTGCGGCACGCATCTCGGCCTCGCGGTCGGCTTTGTAGAAGGGGGCCGAGTAACCCTCGGGCGGTGGGGTGGACTTCGGGCTCTCCAGATGTGCCATGAGATCCACATAGTCCTGCTTCACTTGCCCATGGCCGTGGGCGTAGGCGTCCGCTGCGATGCGGCGCCCTTGGCTGTCGAAGTACATCGCCGCTTCACGGTCGGCCAGGACCGCGTAGCGGGACTTGTAGATGGTGGCAAGCTGATCCGCCGTGATGCCGAGCCAGACCGATACGAGAGCATCGAGCTCGACAAGGGCGGCACGGCGCTCGAATTCCGTGCGCAACGGGGTCCCGTAGTGCCAGGCGGACGTGAGGTGTGCGGCGAGAGGATCGGCCCCCGGCCATCGGGGAACAGCCCATTCCTCATGTTCCGGCCAGCTCGGGTGGAACAGCTCTTCCCAGAGAGCGGCATATTCTGCGGTCAGGGCATTGAGGCGGAGAGTGCGCAGGAGCAGGGGATGAGCCAGGGGATGGCCCGGTTCGGGGGTGGGCATCTTGGCTGCCTCACCTGCCAGGAGATTGGCGCGCCCTGCGACTCTCAGCAAGTAGTCCAGTGGGAGGGCGGCCCAGAATCCCGCGTTCAGTGCGGTGGCGAGGTTGCCGGAAAGTGCCATGGAGAGTACGCCGTGGGTATGGGCGGGACCCGGGGGAATGATCGCGGCGAAGAGACTGCGCTCTGTGTTCTTGGGGTCGATCATGGCTCGCCATGCCAAGCGATAGCGTGCGGTGTATCGGTCGTCCCCCCAGCGGTCTTGGGCCCCTTCGTATACGCTGCGGCTACTGGCCGGTGCATAGGTAGTGCGCGGGATCGCGTTCTCTGGGAGTTCTGTCAGATGCCAGGCCGCCCAGTCCTTCCCGTTACGCATGGGCGAGTTCGGTTGCTTCGCGAACGGTGTCGCGATCGAGAAATGTGTTCCCTGCAGGATGACTTCCGCCCAGTCCGCCGACTGCCCGACATGGTGGCGAATGATTCCGTCGTTCTTGGCGTTTGTCTCGTTGTATCCAGAGCTGATGAACGGGTTCTTGTCTGCAAGACGACCCTTGACCCGGGCCAGTGAGGCGATGGCGTCCTGTTCATGGGTCGAGATCGAGTGAAGCAGCTGAGTCTCTTCGACCGGCGCCCCTTGTTCCGCAGTGAGCATCTTCCAGCTGCTCAGGACATCCCGCGTGACCCGAATGACTCGACTCCTGTGTGGTCTGATATCCCAGGTTCCGCCAAATTTCTGTGCGGGAGGCGGCCCCGATCCATCGTGTTCCAGTGATTCGGGCAGAGTGCCGGCGGCATGCAGTTGACTGAGTGTGTAGAAATCGATGCTCTGTGCTCGCCCGCCGTAAATGTGCAGGCCGAAGGGGACCGTACGGCCGATCTCAAAGGCCCAGTTTCCAGAATTGATGAATGTGGCGTGCAGTCGCAGATGGTGGTATGCCTCCACTCGGAGACGCCCGTCCTTCGACCCTTCGAGGTGCGTGTCCGGATGAATCAGTCCGGACGCTCCGCGACTGTTCGCGTGTCGCCATACTTGGCACATGAAGGATCGGTAGAGGTTGGGGCGAGATCCCATGATGAGAGGGTAGAGCGCCGCAGACGTAAGTGATTCTCCAACGCCGGCGTTTGTTGCCAGCTCATCCAGGAAGTAGGTGGGGTCGAATCTCCGGAGGGCCTCCTCCTTTCGGAGTCGCCATTCCTGAGGGCTTGGCTTCTGTGCGAGTTTGAACCAGGGCTCCAGCTCGGCGAGGACCGCATCCTCTTGCCAATCCGGCCTCACCCAGGGCGGGTTCCCCACCTGCAAGTCGTATCCGCCCCGGGCAAAGACCTGTCCGAACTCCAACTCCCAGTGGAAGAACCCCTGCCGCTCAGCCACATCCCGAGCGACCCCCGCCCACGGATACCGCGACTCCAAAGAGTAGAACCGCTCCATGCCCATCCACTCGGGCAACTCGTCCTCGTACTGCTCCAGTTCGTCCAGCGTGTCGAACCGGGCCACCAACGAGTCCGCGGCCACATCCTGCGTACCCAACAGCGACTCGGCGAAGTCCAGCCAGTCGTCCAGCGAGGCCAACGCGATCACCGGACGCCGCTCGCCCCGGATCTGTTCCTTGCGGCCACCGCCCCGCGCCTCCTTCCCCCTGACCTCGACGACCCGCACATCCCCGAACAGGTCCTCCGACTCGTACGTCTCCCGGATCTGCCCCGGAACCGGAACCGGAGCCGGAGCCGGAGCCGCCGACACGGTCCACCCCGCCGACTGCGCAGTCACCTCCGCCGCCCGCACGTACGAGCCATGCGACCCATCCAGCAGCCCGGCCTGCTGAACAGGCCAGAACCACAACGCACACCATGCGTCCATCAGCGTCTTCAGTCGCCAGTACGGCGTATCGACGGCCTCCAGGTCCGCCTTGACCTTCTCCCTCGGCACAGCCACCTCGGGCGACCGCAGCCAGCCCCCCTCGGCCCCCCACACATCGATCCGCCGAGAGATCTCCCGCTCGGAGATCTCCAGCCGGCGGACGACCAGTCCCCACAGATACTCGGCCCGCCGAGCCAGCCCCTGAAGTCGTTTGACCTGCGCGGCGCTCGGCGACCTGGTGATCGCCTTCCGCCAAGCACCCAGCGCCTTCGCCTCGGCCGGAGCCAGCGCCTTGGCCTCCTTCTCGGCCGCGACCGCGCCCCACTCCTTCGCCGGAAGCAGGAAGTGATGCACCGCCCCTTCAGGCAGCGGGGCCCCCGCCACCGCCTCCGACAACGGGAACCGCTCCGGAGCGGCCCCCAGCCAGCCGCCCTTCCTCAGACGCTCAGCCGGGTACACCTCCCGCCGGCCGCCGATCAGGGAGTTGCCCCGCCGCAGATGCAGCCCGAACCACGGCGCCTCCATCCCCGGGTGCATCGTGTTGAGCCACAGCGACACCTCCGCCAGCTCCACCGCCGTGTTGTTGAGGTCGACGCCGTAGGAGTTGTGCAGCGCGATATACGCCTTGGCCTTCTGGAGTTCGACGGCGTACTTCTCGGTGTCGATGGCGAGGCCCAACTCGTCCTGCCGCCGACGCAGATACTCGGCCGCGACCTGATTGATCGCCTCGTTGAGGAACGCGCCGGAACCCAGCGCCGGTTCGCAGATCCTCCACTCAAGCAGCTCACGGGCCCTCGTCACCGTGTCGCCCTGGTCCAGCCGGTGCCGCAAGGCCAACTGCACGGTCACGCGGGTCAGCGACTCGGGCGTGTAGTACGAGGCCGACGTCTGCCGGTCGCGCCCGGACAGCCGGTACACGAACGAGCCCGGCGCGTACCGCACCCGCCGCTCCTCACCGGTATCCGCGTCCTTCTGCCGGACGAACACCTCATCCGGGTACTCGTCGGCCTTCGTCGCCGGTACGAGCCATGAACCGTCGGCCGGATCACCGTGCTTGGCGACCTCGTACAGCTCCTCGCCGGCCACGAAACCCGAGTACGACATCAGCCCCTCGTACACGGCCCCGAGCTGGTTGATCCCGAGCTGCGCGTACGAGATGAACCCCCCGCGCTCCCGCCTCTTGCCTCGTGTGAGCATGAGCAGCCGCAGCACCCGGTACAGCGTCTCGTTGCGCAGCCGGGTGTCGATGAACCGCTCCCCGCCCCCGGCGCCCTCGCCCTCGACCCGAGGATCGACCACCGCACGCGCCCCGATCAGCTCGATCGCGCCGGGCTCGAACAGCTTGGAGTGCAGGGGCTCGAACCGCAGCCCCGCGTCCTCCGACGTCTTCGCGTCCACCACCCCGTGCGTCCGGCGCGGCCGGTACCCCTGCTGCACCTTGCTGAACAGCAGGTCCAGCGATTCGTACAGATAGAACCCCTTGCGGGACTTCTCGTCGACGAGATCCCGCTCGGCGATCAACTCGCCCAGCCGGCCGAGGCCGTACCCCAACTGGTACTCGGGGTAGTCCGACGGCAGGATGCCCAGCTCCGGGCGGGCCTCCGCGTACAGCAGGAACAGGATCCGGTACAGGTACCGCAGCGACTCACGCGTCAACTGTCGTCCGAGCTCGGGGAGTTCTTTGACGTCCTCTGGCCGGACGCCCCCCTCTCGCACACGGTCCAGAACCTCGTTGGCGATGAGTTCGACGCTCAGCCGCAGTCCGTCCCGCAGCTCGCTCGACACGCCCACCGCATGCTTCGTCGACTTGTCGACCAGCGTGGCGAGGGGGTTCTCCCCGCCCCCCTCGGGCGTGCGCAGCGAGTCCGCGCCGAACAGGGCGGCCACGGTGTCGAGTTCGCCGCCCGCCTTGGTGTCGTTGCGCTCCAGGCACGCGTCCAGTGACACCGCGAGGTAGCGGCCCTCGCCCCAGGCCGCCCGGTCCGCGAGCACCACCACCCCGCCGACCAGCAACAGCACATAACGCGGTGCGTCCTCGCACGCGAACAGGAACGACGCGAGCTTGGATCCGGTGACGACGGTGTGCTGCCCGTCCAGCCGCAGCCCGTCCAGCAGCCGTCCCGCACCGTCCGGGTCCAACGCGTCATCGGGCTCCGCCGACCAGCCGCAGTCCAGCGCGACGAGATTCCTCTCCGCGTGCGCGACCGTCACCTCGTACGACTGATCCGCGCGGACGACGGTGAGCGTGCCCGGCTTGGCGTCGAAGCGAAGAGCCCGCAGCACCTCCCCGTTGAGCGCGCGCACACGGTCCCGCCACTCGGGCGCGTCGTATGCCATGGCGTCGTCGCCGGTCGCCGCCTGCTCCTCGTCCACCGTGAAGTAGGAGCGGGCCGCGAAGTAGGTACGGCGCAGCGCCCGTAGGCCCGCACGCGGGGTCACCGGCAGCGCGCCCTCGGGCCGCTCGGCACCGGCCGCGTCCTCCTCGCGCTGCTTCCACTCGGCGAGCAGACCGGACTTCAGGTCCTTGGGCAGGACCTCGGCGAGGTAGTGCGCGGAGAAGTAGTCGCCGCGGTTGACCAGGGAGTCGAACGTCATCGTGGGAAACCTCTGGGTGGGTCGGTCAGGCGGCGGCGTGGGCCGGGGCGAGGACGGCGAGGACGCGCAGCATCGGCCGGCCGGTGGTGAGCAGGGAATCCGCGAGAGAGGTCAGCCGCTCGCGCGTCGCGGTCGGCGCGGAACCGCCACCGGCGGCGAGCGTCGGCTGCTCCCACGTGCCCAGGCGCGTCTTGTACTCCTCGACGGGCGCCCGCAGTGGTTCGTCCCACGCCTCGCGGTGCCGCTCCAGGAACGCCTCCGCCATGTCCAGGACACCCGGGATCGCCTCGGCGAGCCGCTTCGTGTCGTGGTCGAAACCGGGGTTGGCCATCGTCGGGCCGACCTGGGCCCGGCGCAGCACCGCCACCATGTCGTCGTCGACCTCGCCGTCCGTGGTGACCGCCATCCATTTGACGACCGTCGGCCGGCCGAGCGCGTTGGAGTAGATGCCCTGTACGAGATAGGCCGGCCGCCGAACGTCGGCGGTCAGCACCGGCGCCTCCTGCCGGTCCAGGCGGACCAGGACCTTGTCCGTGAGCCACTCCATGACCGGGTGGAGGTCGGTCAGCAGCGAGATGTCCGGCCAGCTCGACGTGGCCGACGCACGGGCGCGGGTGAGGCTGCTGTCGGCGAGACGCCGGTTGAAGGTGACCTTCAGCCGGTCGCGCAGGCCCTGCTCACGGACGTACTCCGGAGGCAGCGCCTTGAGCCGGTGCACCAGATCGGAGGGCGGCACGAAGGAGAGCAGCCCGCTCTCGGGGTCGGCGGACAGGTCGAGGCGGTCGTGCGCGTCCGGGTAGACCTCGCGCAGTGCCTCGTCGAGGAACTCGCGCGCGGAGCCGAACAGCCGGGGCACGTCCGCGCGCGGCACCGCCCCGGAACCCACCCCGCTGTCGGCGGTGTCCTCCTCCAGCTCCTCGTTCACGGAGCTGAAGAAGTCGGCGAGGAAGTCGTCCACGGGATCGTCGGTACCAACGGTGCGGTCGGCGTCCAGGGACTCGTCCACGTCACGGCCCCGCAGCAGATCCTGGATGAGGGACTTCTCCTCGGCCTCCGCCCGGTACAGCCCGGACACCGCCTCCGCCGTACCGAGCGACCTGTGCGCCTCGGCCTCCCGCTCCAGCAGCCGCTCCGAGACGAGCGTGTCGTCCTTCGCGCCGTCGACCGAGCTGGTGAGGATCAGCGCCCGGAACCGCGGCTGATGCAGCTGCCCGTAGCGGTCGATGCGGCCGTTGCGCTGCTCGATGCGGATCAACGACCAGGGCACGTCGTAGTGGACGAGCTGATGACACTGACGGTGCAGGTTGACGCCTTCGGAGGCGACGTCGCCGGTGAACAGGATGCGCACCGGCGTGTCCTGGAGGCCGAAGTCCTCCACGCACTGCATCTGCTGCTCGTCCGACAGCCCGCCGTGCATGACCCGGGCGGCCTGCTCGGCGGCCCTGCCCTTGAAGCCGAGCGCCGCCGGCACGGTCCGCGCCAGCCACTCCAGTGTCTGCACCCGCTCGGAGAACACCACGACCCGGGTGTCCGACTTCGGCCCGACGCCGATCTCCCGCAACTGATCGAGGAGCGCCCCGAACTTGCCCGAGTCCGCCTCCGTCATCCCCGACACCAGCTCGAGAAGCCGGTGCAGCGCCGCGCGCTCGGCGGATGTCGACCCCGGGTCGTCCTTCCTCTCCAGCGTCTTGATGCGCGTGGAGACCGTGGTCCTCAGCGCCGCATGGGAGGAGAGGAACGACTTCAGCAGCGTGTACGGGAACAGGGGCACGTCGCTGACCGACTTCGACCCGTCGGACGGCAGCCACACCGCCGCCAGCTCCTCGAAGACCTTCTCCTCCGCCGCGGTGGCCGTCACCCGCACCGACTGCGAGGGGCCCCGGTCCGCCCACTGCCCCTTCATCTGCTCCCGCACCTCGGGACTGACCTTCGTCCGCCGGATGAAAAGGTGCTTGATGTCGTCCGCGCGGTAGTGCTCCGGGTCGCGGATCGCGGCCGGGTCGAGCAGCGAGATCAGCTCGGCGAAGGAACGCGCGTCACCGTTGTGCGGGGTCGCCGAGGCCAGCAGCAGGGCGTCCGTGTGCGGGGCGAGAGTGCGGGCGAGCTGGTTGCGCAGCGAGCCCTTGTTGATCAGATTGTGCGACTCGTCGATGACGACCGCGTCCCAGTTGATGCGCTCCAGATGATGCTTGTACTGGTCCGTGTTCTTCAGTGTGTCGATGGAGACGATGACCCGCTTGAAGTACGTGAACGGGTTGCGGCCCGCCGGGATCTCCCGCTGGATCCGCTCGATGCCCACCGAGTCCAGCCGCACCAGCGGGATCGCGAACCGCGTCCACAGTTCGTGCTGGAACTGCTCCAGGACATGCTGCGGGGTGACGACCAGTATGCGCTCGCCCCGGCCCCGGCGGATCAGCTCGGCCAGCGTGAGGCCGATCTCCAGCGTCTTGCCGAGACCGACGACGTCCGCGATCAGCAGGCGAGGGCGCAGGTTGCGGCCCGAGAGGGCGAGCTGGGCGGGCCGCTGCTGGTAGGGAAGGGCGTCCAGGAGGAAGGAGTCCGCGAGCGCCAGGCCCCGCTCGGCCTGCGGCAGCGGCGTCTTGCGCAGCACCGCCTCCAGGAACAGGCGCGAGCGGCGGAAGTTCGGCGAGTCGTCCCGCACCAGACGGGTCCGCCTCGGGTCGAGGAGTTCGATCCGGTCCAGGCCGGTGAAGAACACGGCCTCCTGGTCGCGTACGAAGTCGGAGGCGCCCACCGCCTCGATCCGTGCCCCGTCGTGCTCGGACCGGGTGGCGTTGCGCACCAGCCACACCTCGTCCCGTACGAGGATCTGGGCGCCCGGCGGAAACTGGGCGTCCTCGACGCTCGTCACGGGGGCGGGGATCGAGTCGGCGGTCACGCGGGTGCCTCCTGGGCGGTCGTCTGGGTGGGATGGGGCGCGGGTGTCTAGAACGGGGCGGTCGCCGCGTAGACGGCACGCAGACGGTCCGCCGTCCGGCGCGCCTGTACGGAGTGGCGCAGCGTCCGTGTCATCGGGCCCGGCTGCTCGGGCCGGGCGGCCGTGGGCTCGGCCGGCGACTCCAGATCGGCCGGGACGATCTCCGTCGCCGGGGTGTCACTCGCGGGGGCCGGCCAGACCAGGGTGGGAGGCGCGTCGGCGGGTCCCATGGCGTGCGAGGTGAGTTTCCGGCGCGCCTGGGCGATCTTCATGCCCTGGGCCTCGATCACCGCGCGGCACCGCTGCACCACCTCGGTCAGCGACGGCCGGTCCCCGGCATCATGGGCGAGCATGACCGTCAGCAGCGGTTCCAGTCCGGCCGGCACACCGGACAGATCCGGTGCCGTGGCGGGGTCCGTGACCAGGTGGAACACCATGTACGGGGTGGCCGCCTCATGCGGATAGTGGCCCGTCACCGCGAACAGCAGCAGCGCCCCCAGCGCGTACACGTCCACCGCCGCCGTCAGCGGCTTCACCCCCGCGGCCTGCTCCGGGGCCATACAGATCGGGGTGCCGACGACCTGGTGCGGCATGGTGAGGGCAACGCTCGACTCGGTGAACGCGGCCAGCCCGAAGTCGATGATCATCGGCCCGTTCGGGCCCAGCAGCACGTTCGCCGGCTTGAGGTCCCGGTGCAGCAGTCCCTGGTCGTGCACCCCGGACAGTGCCTCGGCGAGGACCGCGCCGAGCGCCGCCGCGAGGACGGACGGCAGCGGACCGTGTGTCTTGACATGCCGTGCCAGGTCCGGGCCGTCGACGTACTCCGTGGCCAGCCACGGCTGCTCCGCCTCCGCGTCGGCTTGCAGGAACGCGGCGATACGGGCCCCGTAGATCGTCTTGAGCGCCTCGACCTCCTGCGCGAAGCGCTTGCGCGACTCGGAGTCCACGACCGACGGCTTGATCACCTTCACCGCGGCGGGCTCACCGCCGAGCGATTCACCGAGGTAGACCTGCCCCATGCCGCCCTGACCGATCCGGCCGAGAAGCTCGAAGTCGCCCAGCGCGACCGGATCCTCCGGGTTCAGGGGCATGATCTGCACGTGTGTCCTCGACATTCCGTCCTGGCGAGCCTCTGATCAGCCGCGATGCGCGCCTGGGGGACACGGTAGTGGATGGGGACCGCGTCGGGTACGAGGGTTGCCGAATGGAGATATCGACCTCTATGAAGGGGAACCTGTCGAGGTGTGCGGCCGCTGCCTACTCCGGGGGCATCGGGGTCTCCGCCGTGCGGTACATCGCCTGGACGTCCAGCTCCAGTTGCACGGTCGGGCCGACGACCGCGATGCCGCGGGCCAGCATCGAACGCCAGTTGAGGGTGAAGTCCTCGCGGTGCAGCTCGGCCTTCGCCAGGGCCGCGCAGCGCAGCTCCTGCTCGTAACCGCCGTTCACCGTTCCCAGGTACGTGGTGTCGAGGCCCACGGAGCGGCTGGTGCCGTGCATGGTCAGCGTGCCGTTCAGCGTCCAGCGGGAACCGCCCCGGTAGACGAACCGGGTGCTGGTGAAGTCGATGTACGGGTAGTGCTCGACGTCGAGGAAGTCGGCGGACCGCAGATGGTTGTCACGGGTCCGGTTGCCCGTGTTGATGCTGGACGCGTCGATGCGCACCTGGACCTGGGAGTCGGTCACGTCCGGAGTGACGCGGATGCCGCCGGTGAAGCGGGTGAAGCGTCCGTGGACATGGGCCATGCCGACATGCTTGGCGATGAACCGGATCGCGGTGTGCGGCGGGTCGAACAGCCAGGTGCCGGGCGCCGGCAGTTCCAGCTGCCGGGCGGGCAGCAGCTCGACCCGCGCCGCGGGGAGGGCGGCACCGGCGGTGATGTCGACACCGCTGCGGGCCGGGGTGAGGCCCTCCGCCGAGACCATCACGCTGTAGGAGCCGGGCGGGAGCGCCGCCATGAACAGGCCGTACGGATCGGTGGTGCCCTGGGCGGCGACCCGATGGCTGTCCATGGCGGTCACCGTGACCTCGGCTCCGCCCAGGGGCTGGCCCATGGGGTCGACGACCTCGCAGCCGTAGGCGCCGGCGCCGGCCGGCAGAGGCAGCGAGAGGTCCGGTGCGGCGCCGGAGGCACTGCGGGAACGCGAACGCCGGAGCAGTCCGAGGGCCATGCGGTTCACCTTTCCCTCCGCGGGCCACCGACGGACGTGTTCACGGTCGCCGAGAACCGCCCGGGATGGGTTGCAGAAGCGACTAAGTTGACGTTTGAACGATCCTAGGGCAGGAGGAAGGGTGATGAGGCGCGGGAGTCATGGCGCGCAAACGGGCGCGTCCATGTGCCTGATGGACCTGAACCGCCGTGATCCCGGCGGTTCAGCGGGTCCTGCCCGGCCCGATGATCGCGATTCTTTGCTCCGCTGCTGTGGTGAAGGTCATCCGGGGTGCCGGAAGATTCACAGGCGGCTCGCGGTCCCGTCACGCGGTCCGCACAACGCGCTCACGGGAGGACGGGCGTCAGACGGCCGAGATCCGGGTCGCCGAACTCCGTCCGCAGGGCCTCGAACGCGGTCACCTTCTCCTCGCCGTAGCGGCCGATGAAGGCCGCGTAGTCGGCGGGGGTGAGGAACCGCGCCGGCCTGGACTTGGTGTGGAACTTGTCCGCGTACATCACCAGCCGCTCCTCCGCCGTCACCGGGAGATAGTCGGCGGGAGGGAGCGGCAGACGCTGCGTCTCGACGTCGTGGCGGGTCAGGCCCACACCGGTGTGATGGGAGCAGAACCGGCACAGCGGCTCCGGGAACCCCTCACCGGCGAGGAGTTCATGACCGAGCAGACCGTGCCGGACGTAGTTCGCGTGGTCCAGGCGGCCGTCGTCGCCGTAGAGCCGGTAGACACCGATGTCGTGCAGAAGACAGCCCGCGCGGACCAGTTCGGCGTCGAGGTGGGCGAGGCACGGTGAGGAGAGCAACTGCTCGGCGATGCTCCAGACGGTCTCGCAGTGCGTGTGGACGCCGGCGAACGCCTCGGCGGTGGGTGCGTGTTTCTCGTGCAGGGCGCGGATCTGTCCGGGGTCCGGGATTCTCACGTGATCGAGCACTCCTTCACACTGAGCGGCTTCGTGCTGCCCGCCGGTCTGCTGCACAGGACCTCCGCCTGTGAGACGCCCTCCGCCGTTCTGCGGACCCGGTTGAGGACGATGCTGTGGCCGTGCCGCTCCGCGTACAGGGGGGCGCCGGTGAAGTCGATCGTGCCGGTGGCCATACCGTCGAGTCTCACATTCCGCAGGTTCACCCAGGTCGCCGACCGGCTCTGCGGGACGTCACCGAGGCTGGCCGCCCAGTACAGGGCACGCGTGGAGTCGTGGGCAAGGGCCGTCTGGCCGCTCGCGAAACCGGCCGCGTCATACGTCACCCGGCCGTCCTTCAGCCAGGGCAGATAGTGGGAGGCGTCCTCGTAGAAGGCGGTCCGGGACGCGGCCTCCTTCAGCTCGGCGAGCGCCGCGTGGTACAGCGTGATCCGCGGGGCCACGCCGTCCCGGCCGCCGGTGCCGGAGAAGCGGGCCTTGCTCAGGTCGTCGCCGGTGAGGATCGAGATCTGCCGGTTCGCGCAGCCCGGTTCGGTGCTCAGCTGCGTCATCAGCGGGCCGATGTCCTCCACCCGGCCGGCGAAGTAGATCACCGACGGGACGTTCTCGCCGCGGCAGATGCTCTCCGCGTGCTCGCGCAGTTCCGGCTTGCCGTTCGCCACCCGGTAGCGCTGGGCGGGAAGCGGCTCGAAGCCCTCACGGATCAGCATCTCCCCGCCGTACAGCGCCTGTTCGCTGGTGTAGCGGTCCTGCGACTCCTTGGTGTCCCGCGCCAGAACGAGAGCGTGCGCAACCTCGTCCCGCCGGGTACGGAGCTGGCGGGCGATGAGACCGAGTGCCCTGGCCTGGTGCTCGTCGGGGGCCGCGAGACTGAACCAGTTGGAGAAGTCCTTCGGCAGATACGTCGCCGAGTTGGTGCCCGAGACGATGGGCAGTCCGGCCTCGAGCAGCCGGCGCGTGACATCGGGGCTGCTCTGCAGATCGCGGCCGAAGCCGACGACACCGACGACGGTCGGGTCCCGGTCGGCGTACGCGGCTATCGCGTCGGCCGTGACCTTCTGGTGGCCCATGTCGGAGCCCCCGTTGGCGAGCAGCACCCGCAGCTTCACCGTGTAGTTCTCGTTGACCACGCGCTGGGCCAGATATACGCCGGTCAGCTCCTCGGCGCCCTTCACCAGGGACGGGTCCGCCGAGGCGGAGCTCAGCGGTCCCGCGTACACCACCGTGACGTACGCGTCGGGGTGGTCGCGCACCACCCTGCTGTTCTCGGCGCGGACCAGGCTCTCCAGCTCCCGCAGCCGCTTGCCCTCACCTGCCGTACCGCCCGTCAGATACGCGCCGAAGCGGACGTCCCCGGTGGCTATGCCCACGCACTCCGTGCCGCCGCCCGGCGCGGGGCGCTTCTCCGTGTCCCGGTCGGCGGTCAGCAGACCCGCCGAGCAGTACGTCCGGTCCAGCTCCCGCGCGTGGACGACGCCGGCCGTGACGACCACGGCCAGGACCAGCAGGACGCTGTGCACCGACCACACCACGCGCGCCACCGGCGGCCGGTGCCGGGCCCTGACACACCGCCAGTCCGACTGGCGCAACTGGTCCAGTTCGCCGTGCGGCAGCGGGATCCGCAGCACCCACGGCAGCGCGTTCGTCCGGCTCGGCGACTGATCGGCACGGAGATTACCCGCCCATTCGTCATACCAGTGCCTCAGCCGCTGCGGGAGGCGTGAGGGCGGTGTCGGGCGGTTGGCCGGGGGGCTCGCGTCCGGGCCCCGGTCGAGCAGCGCGGTGTCGTCCGCGGCCACGCCCGCCACGATCAGCAGCGGGTCGAGCTCGCTGCGCCGGCTGCGGACGTCACTGACCGCCCTGATCAGCTCTATCCCGCCGTTCTCCCGGGCCGCCCGGCGCAGGAACAGCACCGGCGGGCGGGTCCGCTTGAAGCCGCGCAGATCCCAGCTGGCGCGCCGGTGGTTGTCGCGCAGATCCTCGAAGAGCGCGAGCACGTACAGCTGGAGCGGGAACTCGCCGCCGTCGCGCATCGCCTCGGACACGTCGCAGGCGCGGGCCGCGATCGCCCGCCAGGAACGGATCGGCCTCAGCAGCCGCACGCTCGTCGACTGCCGGCGGGCGGCGGACTGCAGAAAGGTCGTGGTCAGGAACCAGCGGCTCTCCCTGCGCAGCCACAGGAAGAGGGGAGCACGTCCGGGGACATGGTTCAGCCCGGCGAGGAGCACCATCAGGCCGATGCCCGCGAGGACGGCGATGTACCACTCGGGGCGGGTCAGCAGCGCGGTGAAGGCACCCAGGACGCCCATGGGGAGGAACTGCTGCACATCGTTGAGCAGCAGCTGCCGGTTTCGGCGCGAGGGCCTGCGGGGACGCCAGCGCTGCCGGGCCAGGATGCGCAGGAGCTGCGTCTGGGCCTGCTCCCGCTGGACGTTCCCGTCCGGGGTGCCGCCGGGCGCCGTCGGCCAGTGCTCGCGCATGTCCGGATCGTCGGTCGCCTCCTGGAGGGCGCGCACCAGACCGAGGCGGGGAAAGGAGTAGGGGCGGTACGCGGCGGAACGGTCGCCCCACTTGCGCGAGTCGCCCAGGTCCCACAGGAGGCGCGCGGCGCGGGCGGTCGGGTCGAGGTCGCCGGGCTGCGGCTCGGTCGGGGCGACGGCCGTCCGCGTACCGTACCGCAGCTGGCCCTCGCTCAGCTCGTCGACGAGTTCCGTGACACGGTCGTCGTCCGCCGCGTCCTCGGCGTGCAGCACGATCACCGGCATCGGCGGATCGCTGGTCCGGAAGTCCTGGATCAGGGACTCCAGCTGACGCTGGACATCGATCCCCGCCTCCGTCGACATGCCCGGATGACCACCCGGACAGTCTTGCGGAAAGCTCTGGTCACGGCTCTGCATGGACACCCCCCGTTGTCGTAAGACACATGTGTCGCAAGCGCCTTGTGAGGATAACTCCCGACTCCGACAACCGCTGCGGTGCAACGGGGGCTGTTGACGGCGAGTTGGTGGGACCCATGCCGGTGGCGGGTGGGCGTGTTCACACGTTCGGGTGCGGCTGTGCGAAATGGGCACGAGTCGGGCGGGTGGTCCGTTCGATTCGGTGACGGGCACGGACGGGATGGGTCCGTCCGATCAGCCCCTCGGGGCAGTCCCTCGGTGATGAACGGAGTACGTCATGGGTCTCACCTTCCACCGCAACGCCGACGGCACGATGACCGGGCGCAACGAGGCCACGGGGTTCACCGTGACCCACGCCGAAGAGGAGGAGGTGACACGGCAGTTGTACGAGGACGCGGGCTGGGAGTACACCCCGCCGCCACCACCGGTCCCACCCGGGTTCCACCGGTTCGTGCTGGCGCACGACGCGTTCGAGGACGCCGGGGCGGACGACGAGCGGTACGCGGGGGTGCGGGCGCGTCCGCCGCGGGGGTGCGTGCCCGTGGACCGGGGGTGCTTCGCCCTGCGGTGCGAGCGGCCGGGGCGGACGCTCATGGACGCGGTCGCCGGGACCGTCGCGGAGGTGCGCCGGGAGCACGGGCTGATGCTGACCGGCCTGGGGGCCGGGAGACCCGAGGAGTGGTACGGGTGCGACCGGGACGGACACGCGGGCGTGATCGTCACGCAGTCATTGCTCACGGCGGCCCACCGGGCCCGGCTGCTCGGCTACGGGCGCAGGGACGTGATCCGGCTGCTCGACGCGGCCGGCGTCGAGTAATGGGGGGCGAGGTGAGGACGCGGGACCCGGCCGCCGGGGAGGCGGTGTGCCCTCAGCCCGCGACCAGTTCCCGTACCTCGTGCGGGACCGGGACCGTCCCCACGCGGGAGGTCCGCCACAGCCACAGCACGTCCCGGCCGAACGACCACAGCAGCAGGCCCAGCGCCAGCGCCACCACACCGACGTTGACGGCGTGAGGGAGCAGTGCCGCGCCCGCCACCAGCAGCAGCACACCCTGGAGCGCGGCCACCGTCTTGCGGGCCGTGCTCGGCGGGAGCGGCGCGGTCAGCCAGGGCCAGACCCGCGCGGCGGCCACGAACACGTACCGCATTCCACCGATGAGGAGCACCCACGGACCCATCGCCATCGACACGTACACGCTCAGCACCAGGATCAGGAACGCGTCCACCTCCATGTCGAAGCGGGCGCCCAGCGGAGTCGACGTACCGGTGCGGCGGGCGACCTTGCCGTCGACACCGTCCAGGATCAGGGCCACGGCCGTCAGGCCGACGAACAGGGAGACGGGGGGTGAGTCCTGGAACGCCTCGGCGACCAGCGCGGTGACCCCGCCGACGAGGGTGGCACGGCCGAGCGTGACCCGGTTCGCCGCGCCGAACGAGCGCAGCCGGGACCGGTGCAGGGCCCGGGAGAGCACCGCCCAGGTGGCGATCGCGAACGCGAGCCCGGTCAGCCAGCCCACAGGGCCCATGCCGACCGCCGTACCGATGAGGGCGAGCAACAGGATCTGTACGCCCGCCCCCACCGCGGTCTCCTGCTGTACGAGCCTCGCGTCGTAACTGTGGTTCAGGGCCACCGAACATCCTCCGGCCGTGTGACAGAGTCGATCAACGCCGCTACCTTGTGCGCGGCCTGTGCACCCCTCGGTACGCGTGCAGCTTCCCGATCGTTCAGGAGGATTCCGATGAACCGCACCGCCCGTGCGTTCTGGCTCGACTCACCCGGCCGAGGGGTGATCCGTGAGATCGCCCTGCCCGCGCCCGGCGCGGACGAGGTCCTGGTGCGGTCCCTCTACTCCGGAGTGAGCCGGGGCACGGAGACACTCGTCTTCCGCGGCGGAGTGCCGGAGAGCCAGCACACCGCCATGCGCGCGCCGTTCCAGGAAGGTGACTTCCCGGCCCCCGTGAAGTACGGCTACCTCAACGTGGGTGTGGTGGAGGAAGGACCCGAAGCACTCGTCGGGCGGACCGTGTTCAGCCTGTACCCGCACCAGACGCGGTACGTCGTCCCGGCGCACGCCGTCACCCCCGTACCCGACGGGGTGCCCGCCGGACGGGCCGTCCTCGCCGGCACCGTCGAGACCGCCGTCAACGCGCTCTGGGACGCGGCACCCCTCGTCGGCGACCGTATCGCCGTCGTCGGCGGCGGCATGGTCGGCGGCTCGGTGGCCGCACTGCTCGCCCGCTTCCCCGGCGTACGCGTCCAGCTCGTCGACGCCGACCCGGCCCGCGCCAAGACCGCCGCGGCACTCGGCGTCGGATTCGCCCTGCCCGCCGACGCCCTCGGCGACTGCGACCTAGTCGTCCACGCCAGCGCCACCGAGCGGGGCCTCGGCCGCGCCCTCGAACTGCTCCGCCCCGAGGGCACCGTCGTCGAACTCAGCTGGTACGGCGACCGCAGGGTCAGCCTCCCGCTCGGCGAGGCCTTCCACTCCCGCCGCCTCACCCTGCGCGGCAGCCAGGTCGGCACCGTCTCCCCGGCCCGCGCGCACCTCGGCTACGCCGACCGGCTCGCCCTCGCCCTCGACCTGCTCACCGACCCCGCCTTCGACGCCCTCGTCACCGGCGAATCCGCCTTCGAGGACCTGCCCGACGTCATGCCCCGCCTCGCCTCCGGCGAGATCCCCGCCCTGTGCCACCGCCTGCGCTACGACACCGTGGAGCGGCACCGGCACGCCTGACCTGAGAAAAGAGGTAGAGAGGGCTGAACACGGGAAGGCAGTCAGCCGTACTACACGGCATCCCCGGCGGCCATCGGCCGGGGAGCAGACGCGCCGCACATGGAGGGTCGTCCGTTGTTCAGCATCACCGTCCGCGATCACATCATGATCGCCCACAGTTTCCACGGCGAGGTCTTCGGACCGGCCCAGCGCCTGCACGGCGCCACATTCCTCGTGGACGCCACCTTCCGGCGCCAACAGCTGGACCAGGACAACATCGTGGTCGACATCGGCCTCGCCACACAGGAACTCGGCGCCGTCGTCGGCGAGCTGAACTACCGCAACCTCGACAACGAGCCCGACTTCGCGGGGGTCAACACCTCCACGGAGTTCCTGGCCAAGGTCATCGCCGACCGGCTCGCCGAACGCATCCACAAGGGCGCGCTCGGCGAGGGCGCCAAGGGCATCGCGAAGGTCGCCGTCACCCTGCACGAGTCGCACATCGCCTGGGCGAGTTACGAGCGTGACCTGTGACCGACACGACCCTGGACGTGACCCCCACGACCGCCGACCGGGCCGGCACCGCCCGCCTCGACTACGTTCCCCGGCAGACGGCCTTCTCGAGGAACGGCGGGATCATCCCCATGTCCCTGCGCTCCGTGCACTTCGTCATGCCGGGCGGCGTCGACGACCCGGGCGCGCCCAGCGGCGGCAACGCCTACGACCGGCGCGTCTGCCTCGACCTGCCCGGCTTCGGCTGGCAGGCACACCGGCACGCCGTGCCCGGCGACTGGCCCCGCCCGGACGCCGCCGCCCGCGCGGAACTCGCCCGCACCCTGCGCGAACTCCCCGACGGCGCCGTCGTCCTGTTCGACGGCATCGTCGCCTGCGGGGTGCCCGAGATCATCGTCCCCGAGGCGGAGGAGGGACGGCTGCGCATGGCCGTCCTCGTCCACCTCCCCCTCGGCGACGAGACCGGGCTCGACCCGGCCGTCGCCGCCGACCTGGACGCCCGCGAACGCGCGGTCCTGCGGGCCGTGCCCGCCGTCATCGCCACCAGCGACTGGGCCGTACGCCGACTCGTCTCCCACCACGGCCTGGCCCCCGAGCGGGTCCATGTCGCCGCTCCCGGCGCCGACATCGCCCCCGTCGCGCCCGGCACCGACGGCGTCTCCCGGCTGCTGTGCGTCGCCGCCGTCACCCCGCGCAAAGGCCAGCACCGGCTGGTCGAGGCGCTGGCGGCGGTGGCCGACCTGCCGTGGAGCTGCGCGCTCGTCGGCGGACTGGGGCACGACCCCGAGTACGTCGACCACCTGCGCGGACTCATCCGTACGCATGGCCTCGAGGACCGGCTGGAGCTGACCGGTCCGCAGGCGGGCGCCGAACTCGACGCGAGCTACGCCTCCGCGGACCTGATGGTGCTCACCTCGTACGCCGAGACGTACGGCATGGCGGTCACCGAGGCGCTGGCGCGTGGCATTCCGGTGCTCGCCACCGATGTCGGCGGGGTGCCGGAGGCCGTCGGCCGCGCGCCCGACGGCGGTATGCCGGGCATCCTCGTCCCGCCGGAGAATCCCGCCGCCATCGCCGTCGAACTGCGCAACTGGTTCGGCGAGGCGGACGTACGGCGCCGGCTCAAGTCCGCCGCCCGCAGCCGTCGGGCCGCCCTCGGCGGCTGGGCCGGCACCGCACAGAGCCTGGCGGCCGTACTGCGCCGGCTTCCCACCGAACCGCGGAGGGCCGCATGACGAACCCGGCGACCACCACCGAGCACGACGGCACGGTCTCCGGCCGGCCCGGCGTCCGGGACGTCATCCCCGGCGCCGGACCCGCGCTCCGCCCCGGCGAGCGGGCCACGCTGCGGCTGCGGGACGACGACGAGGACGAACCCGCCCGCTACGCGCCCGAGTGGCTGCAGTTGCGGGAACCGGCGGACGCCGCCGCCCGCTCGTACGACCTGCTCGATCCGTTGCGGATCCGGCTCGCCAATCTGCCGCGCAGGGCGGACGGGTTCGTCATCCACGACATCGGGTGCGGGACCGGGTCCATGGGACGGTGGCTCGCGCCCCGGCTGGATGGTGCCCAGCACTGGGTGCTGCACGACCGGGATCCGTATCTGCTGCACTTCGCCGCCGTCGCCTCGCCCCGGTCCGCCGCCGACGGGAGCCATGTGACCGTGGAGACCCGGCGGGGTGATGTCGCCCGGCTGACGCCGGAGGCGCTGGCCGGGGCCTCGCTGGTGACCGCGTCCGCGTTGCTCGATGTCCTCGGCCGGGAGGAGATCGAGGCGCTTGCCGCCGCCTGCGCGGGCGCCGGGTGCACGGCTCTGCTGACGCTGTCCGTGGCCGGGCGGGTGGAGCTGACCGAGCCCCACCCGCTGGACCGGGAGATCATGGAGGCGTTCAACGCCCATCAGCGGCGGGGCGGGATGCTCGGGCCGGACGCCGTCAACGTGGCCGCCGAGCTGTTCGCCGAGCACGGGGCCACCGTGCGGATCAACCCGAGCCCCTGGCGGCTCGGGCCCGCGGACGCCTCGTTGACCGAGCAGTGGCTGCGGGGGTGGGTGGGAGCCGCGGTGGAGGAGCGGCCCGAGCTCGCCTCACGGGCCGAAGGGTATCTGGCCTCCCGGCTGGAGGCCTGTGCCGCGGGGAAGTTGCGGGTCGTCGTCCATCACAGTGATCTGCTCGCCCTGTGCCGGCCGGTGGACGGGGACGCATGAGTGCGCGGTCGCGCGCACGGCTGGGGGCGCTGGGCGGGGTTCTCATTCTCGCCGTACTGGTGTGGCGGGTCGACACCCGGGCGCTGGGGGAGGGGCTGCGGCGGATCGACGGGGGGACGCTGCTCGCCGGGGTGGGGATCGGCGTCGTGACCACCGTGTTCAGTGCGTGGCGGTGGGTGGTCGTGGCCCGGGGGGTGGGGATCCGGCTGCCCTTCGGTGCCGCCGTCGCCGACTACTACCGTGCGCTCTTTCTCAACGCGGCCTTGCCCGGCGGGGTGTTGGGGGATGTGCATCGCGCCGTGCGGCACGGGCGGAGTGCCGGGGACATGGGGCGGGGGGTGCGGGCGGTGGTGTGGGAGCGGACCGCCGGGCAGCTCGCGTTGTTCGTGGTGGGGGCGGGTGTGTTGGTCTGCATGCCGTCGCCGGTGCGGGGGGCTGTGCGGCAGGCTGCGCCTCTGGTGGGGTTGGGGGCTGTCGGAGCGCTCGCGGTGGGGGTGGCTCTGCGGATGAACCGTGGGCGGGGGGCCGTCGGGCGGCGGCGGGCCTGGGTCGCTGAGGTTCGGGAGGGGTTGTTCTCTCGGCGTAGTGCGCCTGTGGTGGTTCTGTCGTCCGTCGTGGTGCTGGGTGGGTACGTTGCGATGTTCGTGCTGGCCGCCGATGTGGCGGGGGTGGGGGCGTCGGTGGGTGAACTGGTGCCGTTGGCTGTGCTGGCGTTGCTGGCCATGGGGCTGCCGCTGAATGTGGGGGGGTGGGGGCCTCGGGAAGGGGTCACCGCCTGGGCGTTCGGGGCGGCGGGGTTGGGGGCGGGGCGGGGGCTGACCGTTGCGGTGCTTTACGGGGTGTTGAGTCTGGTGGCCAGCCTGCCGGGGGTGGTGGTGCTGGTCGTTCGACGTGGTGTTCTCGCCCCCGCCGCCCCTTCCCTTCCCGTCCCCGGGGGCGTTGCCCCCGGACCCCCCGGTCGGCCTTCCGGGCCTCGTCCTCAATCGCCGGACGGGCTGGAGAGGGGTTGTCCTCTAACGCCGGACGGGGTGGAGAGGGGTTGTCCTCAAACGCCGGACGGGGTGGAGAACGGTGACGGTTCGTTGTCTTCTGTCAGCAGTGAGATATATGCCGAGAAGGAATCCGTCAAGGCCGCCAGGAGTTCCTTGCCCTTTTCCGCCGATGCCAGGGAGGGGCGGCCTATGACGCCCGAATCCGTGTAGGGGGCCATGCCCATTGTCAGGAGGTGGCGGCGGTCGTCCGCTGTGTGGTCCGAGGTTTCGTAGCCGGGGCGGAGCAATTCGGGGTGCGTGTGCAGGAGGATGGACGCTTCGATTTCGCCGGCGTGCATGTCGGTGAGGAGGGAGGTGACCACGCCGGACCGTGTGCGGGCCGTTTCCCAGTCCTCCGCGGCCGGGTACAGCGCCATGCGCTCGCCTCGCGCCGAGGCTTCCTGAACGACGTTGCCCAGTACGTAGTTTCCGCCGTGCCCGTTGACCAGCACCAGGGTGTCCACGCCCGACCTGCGCAGCGAGTCGGCGATGTCCCGTATCACCGCGTGAAGGGTCACGGAGGAGAGGGAGACCGTGCCCGGCCAGGCCGCGTGCTCGTGCGAGCAGGAGATCGTCACCGGAGGGAGGAGATGCACCGGATAGGCGTCCGCGATCTCCTGTGCGATCGCGCAGGCGACCAGTGTGTCGGTCGCCAACGGCAGGTAGGGACCGTGCTGTTCGAAACTCCCGACCGGAAGTACCGCGATCTGCCGTGAGACGTCGGCGCCCCGCGTCCGTACATCCTCTGTAGTATCCGCCGGCAACAGACCGTGCACCGGGCCGTATGCCGCCGACCGCTTTTGTGAACCACCCATATCGTCACGGCCTTTCGTCTCTGCTTAGGAACTCGAGAATCATGACAGAAAAAGTAGGCGTCCTCGGCAAGAAGCCCCAGCGGCGGACCGGTGTGGAACGCGTCGTGAATGCGCCGCTGCCCACCGTGTACGGAAAGTTCCAGGCGGTCGGCTACATGGACCACGACCGCGGTGACGAGCAAGTAGCCCTCGTGTACGGCGACATCGGTACCGACGGTGTCCTCACCCGGCTGCACTCCGAATGCCTCACCGGGGACGCCTTCGGCTCCCAGCACTGCGAGTGCGGCGACCAGCTGGCCTCCGCGCTGCGCGCCGTCGTCGCCGAGGGCGCGGGCGTGGTCGTCTATCTGCGCGGCCACGAGGGACGTGGCATCGGCCTGCTCGGCAAGCTCCGGGCGATGGCCCTCCAGGCGGAGGGCCTGGACACCGTCGAGGCGAACGTGGCCCTCGGATTCCCCGTGGACGCCCGTGACTACGGTGCGGCCGCCGGCATGCTCCAGGACCTGGGCGTCCGCTCGGTGCGCCTCATGTCCAACAACCCGCGCAAGCGCGAGGCGTTGATCCGGCACGGCATCCAGGTGGCCGAGCAGGTGCCGCTGCTGATACCGCCGTGCGAGAGCAACATCACCTACCTGCGCACCAAGCGGGAGCGGCTCGACCACCACCTGCCCCATCTCGACGCGGTGGCGCACCTGTCGTAGCTCAGCCCGTCACCGCCTCGTGCACCAGCCGCTTGAGGTCCCGGAACACGGTGTGGGAGGACCTGGGCCGCACCTGTGTGTGGAACTGCACGGTCAGGTCGCGGCCCGGGTCGACCCAGAACGTGGTGGTGGCCACCCCGCTCCAGCCGTAGCTGCCGAGGGCGGACGGGGCCTGCGTACGGGACGGGTCGACGACGACGGAGACACCGAGGCCGAAGCCGATGCCGTCGTTGCCGGGGGTGTCGTGCGCGGGGCGGCTGCCGACGGCGCGTATGTCGGCTCCGTCGGGGAGGTGGTTGCGGGTCATCAGGTCCACCGTCGTGGGAGCGAGCAGGCGTACGCCGTCGAGTTCGCCGCGCCGGCGCAGCACCTCCATGAAGCGGTGGTAGTCGTGGGCCGAGGCCACCATGCCGCCGCTGCCGGAGAGGAACCGGGGGCGGCCGCGCAGAGGGAGGCCGGGGACGGCCTCGATGCCGCCGTCGTCCGACTCGCCGTACAGCTCCGCCAGCCGTTCCGCCTGGGCGTCCGTCACCTCGAAACCGGCGTCCGTCATGCCGAGCGGTCGGAAGACGCGTTCGGCGAGGAACACGTCCAGTGGCTTGCCCGACACGACCTCGATGATCCGGCCCAGCACGTTCGAGGCGACCGAGTAGTTCCACTGCGTGCCCGGATCGAACTGCAGGGGCAGGCTCGCGTACACCTCCGTCGTGCCCGCCAGATCCCTGCCCGGTGCCACCGACGACTCCAGTCCCGCCTCCCGGTACAGCTGGTCGACGGGGTGGGAGTTGTAGAAGGCGAACGTCAGACCCGCCGTGTGCGTCATCAGATGGCGGACGAGGAGCGGGCCCCCGGGCGGGCGGGTGCGCATCGCCGTGCCCGACCCGGACTCGTACACGCGCGGGTGCGCGAACGCCGGGAGGTGGTCGCCGACCGGGTCGTCCAGGGACAGACGGCCCTCCTCCACCAGCATCAGCGCGGCGACCGCCGTCACCGGCTTCGTCATGGAGTAGATCCGCCACAGCGTGTCACTCTCCACCGGCAGCCCCGCCGCCACGTCCCGCGCCCCGTGCACCGTGTGATGCGCGACCCGACCGCCGCGGGCGACGGCCACCAGGAAACCGGGCAGCCTCCCCTCGTCCACCAGGCCGGCGAGGTGGCGGTCCAGCCGCTTCAGCGCCTCCGCGTCCAGTCCGGCCTCGGAGGGATCGGCCTCTTGCCGCAGCACTGTCATCGGTCTCCTCGGGGAACGCCGGCCCCGTTCGGGGCGTTGAACCAGTCATGACCCACGACGCCGAACAGAACGCACTGCTCGCCCTGCTGTCCGAGGGGCACGGCGGAGTGCTCGTCACACTGAAACGTGACGGACGGCCCCAGCTGTCGAACGTCATGCACGCCTACTACCCCGACGAGCGCGTCATCCGCGTCTCGCTCACGGACGACCGGGCCAAAACCGCCAACCTGCGCCGCGACCCCCGCGCCTCCTACCACGTCACCAGCGACGACCGCTGGGCCTACACGGTCGCCGAGGGCACCGCCGACCTGTCGCCCGTGGCCGGCAACCTGTACGACGAGACGGTGGAGGAGCTGATCCGGCTGTACCGCGACGTCGGCGGCGAGCACGCGGACTGGGACGAGTACCGCGCCGCCATGGTCCGCGACCGGCGCCTTGTGCTGCGGCTGCGGGTGGAGCGGGCGTACGGCATCCCGCACCGCGCCGGGGCGTGAGACAACCACCCCGGCGCGCACGGCGTACGCCTCAGGCGCCCACGTACTGGGCCAGATGCTCGCCCGTGAGGGTGGAGCGGGCGGCGACCAGATCCGCGGGGGTGCCCTCGAAGACGATCCGGCCGCCGTCGTGACCGGCGCCGGGGCCGAGGTCCACGATCCAGTCGGCGTGCGCCATGACCGCCTGGTGGTGCTCGATGACGATCACCGACTTGCCCGAGTCCACCAGCCGGTCCAGCAGGCCCAGCAGCTGTTCCACATCGGCGAGGTGCAGACCGGTCGTCGGCTCGTCGAGGACGTACACCCCGCCCTTGTCGGCCATGTGCACCGCCAGCTTCAGCCGCTGCCGCTCACCGCCGGACAGCGTGGTCAGCGGCTGGCCGAGGGTGAGATAGCCGAGCCCGACATCCGCCATCCGCTCCACGATGCGGTGCGCGGCCGGGATGCGTGACTCGCCTTCGCGGAAGAACTCCTCGGCCTCGGCCACCGACATCGCGAGCACCTCGCTGATGTCCCGGCCGCCGAAGTGGTACTCGAGCACCGACGCGTCGAACCGCTTGCCGCCGCAGTCCTCGCAGGTCGTCGCGACGCTCTGCATGATCGCCAGGTCGGTGTAGATGACGCCGGCGCCGTTGCAGGTGGGGCAGGCGCCCTCCGAGTTGGCGCTGAACAGGGCCGGCTTGACGCCGTTGGCCTTGGCGAACGCCTTGCGGATCGGATCGAGCAGGCCCGTGTAGGTGGCCGGGTTGCTGCGCCGCGAGCCCCGGATGGGGGTCTGGTCGACCGAGACCACACCCTCGGGGGCCGGGACGGAACGGTGGACCAGGGAGCTCTTGCCGGAACCGGCGACACCGGTGATCACGCAGAGCACGCCGAGCGGGATGTCGACGTCGACGTCCTGGAGGTTGTTCGCGTTCGCGCCCCGGATCTCCAGCGCGCCCGTCGCCTTGCGGACGGTGTCCTTCAGCTTGGCCCGGTCGTCGAGATGGCGGCCGGTGACGGTGCCGCTCGCCCTCAGCTCCTCGACGGTGCCCTCGAAGCAGACGGTGCCGCCCGCCGTACCGGCGCCGGGGCCGAGGTCCACGACATGGTCGGCGATGGCGATCGTCTCCGGCTTGTGCTCGACCACCAGCACCGTGTTGCCCTTGTCGCGCAGCCGCAGCAGCAGATTGTTCATCCGCTGGATGTCGTGCGGGTGCAGACCGATGGACGGCTCGTCGAAGACGTACGTCACATCGGTGAGGGAGGAGCCGAGGTGGCGGATCATCTTGGTGCGCTGCGCCTCGCCGCCGGAGAGCGTGCCGGAGGCCCGGTCGAGCGAGAGATAACCGAGGCCGATCTCCACGAACGAGTCCAGGCCGTGCCGGAGCTTGGCCAGCAGCGGCGCCACCGAGGGCTCCTCCAGCCCGCGCACCCACTCGGCCAGGTCGCGGATCTCCATGGCGCAGGCGTCGGCGATGTTCAGCTTGCCGATCCTCGAGGAGCGGGCCGGCTCGCTGAGCCGGGTGCCGTCGCACTCGGGACACCGGGCGAAGGTGACCGCCCGGTCCACGAAGGCCCGGATGTGCGGCTGCATCGACTCGCGGTCCTTGGACAGGAACGACTTCTGCAGCTTCGGGATCAGCCCCTCATAGGTGAGGTTGACCCCGTTGATCTTGACCTTGGTCGGCTCCCGGTACAGGAAGTCGTGCCGTTCCTTCTTCGTGTACTCGCGGATCGGCTTGTCCTTGTCGAAGAACCCCGACTCGGCGATGACCCGCACCACCCAGCCGTCCCCGGTGTAGGTGGGGATGGTGAACGGGTCCTCGGACAGCGACTTCGAGTCGTCGAAGAGCTGCGCGAGATCGATGTCGGAGACCGTGCCCCGGCCCTCGCAGTGTGTGCACATGCCGCCGGTGCGGGTGAAGCTGACCTTCTCGGTCTTCGTCTTCTCGGAGCCCCGGTCGACGGTGAAGCCGCCGGTCGCCGAGACGGAGGCGACGTTGAAGGAGTACGCGGCCGGAGGGCCGATGTGCGGGGTGCCGAGCCTGCTGAAGAGGATGCGCAGCATCGCGTTGGCGTCGGTCGCGGTGCCGACGGTGGAGCGGGGGTCGGAGCCCATCCGCTGCTGGTCGACGGTGATGGCCGTGGTCAGACCGTCCAGCACGTCCACCTCGGGGCGGGCCAGGTTCGGCATGAAACCCTGGAGGAAGGCGCTGTACGTCTCGTTGATCAGCCGCTGCGACTCGGCGGCGATCGTGTCGAACACCAGGGAGCTCTTGCCCGAGCCGGACACGCCGGTGAACACCGTGAGCCGCCGCTTGGGGATCTCGATGCTGACGTCCTTGAGGTTGTTCTCACGCGCCCCGTGCACGCGGATCAGCTCGTGACTGTCGGCGGCGTGCGGCTCGGACGGCTGCCCGTCCGCCCTCGTGGCCATGCTCATCGCTCTCCATCCGTCGGGCGGCGACCGCGTACGGCCCCCGCCGGCGTTCCCCAACCCGGCAAGGCTAGGCGACCCGTGGCCACCTGCGCTTCTCGATTCCTGACCGACCGGGGAACGCCCGCGACGTCCGCTCAGGCCGTGACCTTCGCCGGCCGCTCCGCACCCGCCTCCACGGCCCGTTCGCCCAGCCGCTCGGTGGGGACACGATGGGTCTCGCGGGCCGTGATCGCCGCGATCACCGGCGGTACGCACAGGGCCGCCGTGAAGAAGGCCACCGCCGTCCAGTCGTCGCCGTCGGGGCCCGCGAGCCGCGCGGCGAACGTGACGGCGAACCCGGCCACCGCGAAGCCGATCTGCGTGCCGATCGCCATACCCGAGAGCCGGACCCTGGTCGGGAACATCTCGCCGTAGAAGGACGGCCACACCCCGTTCGCGGCGCTGTAGACGACGCCGAACGTGACGATCCCGAGGACCAGGGTGAGCGGATAGTTGCCGGTGGAGATCGCCCACAGGTAGAGGAACATCGTCACCGCGCTGCCCACGGCCCCGACGAGGAAGACGGGACGCCGCCCGACCCGGTCGGCGAGCGCGGCCCACAGCGGGATCGCGGCCAGCGCGACGACGTTCGCCAGCGCGCCCACCCACAGCATCGACGTACGCGACATGTCCACCGCGTCACTGGTGGCGTACGCCAGCGCCCACACCGTGAAGATCGTGCTGACCGAGGCGATCAGCGCGCCCGCGATCACCCGCAGGACGTCCGCCCAGTGCTCCCGCAGCAGCACCAGCAGCGGCAGCTTCACGACCCCCTCCGTGGCGGTCTGCTGCTCGAACGCCGGCGTCTCGTCCAGCCGGCGCCGGATCACGTACCCGACGACGGCGACCGCGATGCTCAGCCAGAACGGCACCCGCCACCCCCAGGACAGCAACTGCTCCTCGGGCAGCGCGGCGACCGGGATGAACACCAGCGTGGCCAGCAGCTGGCCGCCCTGCGTACCGCTGAGGGTGAAGCTGGTGAAGAAGCCCCGCCGGTGGGGCGGCGCGTGCTCCAGCGTCATGGAGTTGGCGCTCGCCTGCTCGCCGGCCGCCGAGATGCCCTGGAGCACCCGGCACAGCACAAGCAGCACGGGGGCGAGCGTGCCGACCTGGGCGCGGGTGGGCAGACAGCCGATGAGGAACGTCGACACGCCCATCAGGATCAGGGTGAAGACCATGATCTTCTTACGGCCGAGCCGGTCCCCGACATGCCCGAGGAACAGCGCGCCGACCGGCCGGGCCGCGTACGCGACACCGAACGTGGCCAGCGACAGCAGGGTCGCGGTGGCCGGGTCGGAGTCGTCGAAGAACACCTCCGGGAAGATCAACGCGGCCGCGCTGCCGTAGATGAAGAAGTCGTAGTACTCGAGGGCGCTGCCGATCCAGGCGGCGGCCGCCGCCTTCCTCGGCTGTCCGGGCGGGGAGGCGTCGCGGGGCGGTACGGGGACGGTCACGGCGGGCTCCTTCGGGGGACTCCACGACGGTACGCGGAGGGGGAGAGCGGAGGGGATGTGCCGAGGCGCTAATTAACCCACTGGATAGTTAGTCGCGGCTGGGTAGGGATGCTGCGCCCGGTCGCCCGCACTGTCAAGAGGTCGCGTCGTACGTGATGCCGGCGCGCGGTTCAGTCCGCGGCGCGCTCCGCCGTCAGATAGGCGATCACCATGTCGCCCAGCATCGCCCGGTAGTGCTCGCGCCGGTCCGGGGCCACCAGGTCGCGGCCGAACAGGGCGCCGAAGGTGTGCCGGTTGGACACCCGGAAGAAGCAGAACGAGCTGATCATCGCATGCAGGTCCACGGCGTCGACGTCGGCCGTGAACAGCCCCGACTCCTGCCCGGCGGCGAGGATCCGGCGGATCACGTCCAGCGCGGGGGAGCCCATCCGGCCCAGCTCCTCCGAGGCCGCGATGTGCTCCGCGTCGTGGATGTTCTCGATGCTCACCAGGCGGATGAAGTCCGGGTGCCGCTCATGGTGCTCGAAGGTCAGCTCCGCCAGCCGCCTGATGGCCGCCACCGGGTCCAGATGATCGACGTCCAGCTGCTGCTCGGCCTCGCGGATCACGCCGTACGCCCGCTCCAGCACGGCCGTGAACAGCTGTTCCTTGCCGCCGAAGTAGTAGTAGATCATTCGCTTGGTGGTACGGGTGCGGGCGGCGATCTCGTCCACGCGGGCCCCGTCGTACCCGGCCCGGGCGAACTCCGCCGTCGCCACGTCGAGGATCTCGGCCCTGGTACGGGCGGCGTCGCGGATCCGCTCGCCGGGCCGTGCCGGTTCTTCGACGCTGGTCATCGGGTTCCTCCGGGCCGAGGTGCAGTGCCGGTGATTCTAGAAGCAGCCCTCCGCCCGGCCCGGGCGGGTCTTCCCGAGGGCCTCGGACGGCTGATATAGCTAACGTACTGGTTCGTACATTGCTGAGCCGCTCTGGAGGTCCGCGGTGCTCAAGGACTCGTATCTCGTCGGGCTGATCGGCTCCGGCATCGGCCCGTCGCTCAGCCCCGCGCTGCACGAACGGGAGGCCGGCCGGCAGGGCCTGCGCTGTCTGTACCGGCTCCTCGACCTCGACACCATCGGCGTCCCGCCCGAGCAGGTGGGCGAGCTGCTGCGCGCCGCCCGGCTGCTCGGCTTCGACGGGCTCAACATCACCCACCCGTGCAAGCGGCTCGTCGTCGAGCACCTGGACGCCCTCGACCCGAGGGCGGAGGCGCTGGGGGCGGTCAACACCGTCGTCTTCGAGGGCGGACGGGCCGTCGGCCACAACACGGACGTCACCGGCTTCGCCACCGCCTTCGCCCGCGGACTGCCCGACGCCCCGCTGGAACGGGTCGTCCAGCTCGGCGCGGGCGGCGCCGGCGCGGCCGTCGCACACGCCACGCTCACCCTCGGCGCCGAACGGGTCACCGTCGTCGACGCCCTGCCCGAACGGGCCGCCGACCTCGCCGCCGCGCTGAACCGGGGCTTCGGGGCGGGCCGGGCCCGCGCCGCGACCCCGGACCGGCTGCCCGAGCTGCTCGCCGCCGCCGACGGCAACGGCGGGCTCGTGCACGTCACCCCCACCGGCATGGCCGCCCACCCCGGCCTCCCCCTGCCGGCCGGACTGCTGCACCCCGGCCTGTGGGTCGCCGAGGTCGTCTACCGTCCGCTGGAGACCGAGCTGCTGCGCACCGCCCGCACGGCCGGCTGCGCCACCCTCGACGGCGGCGGCATGGCCGCGTTCCAGGCCGCCGACGCGTTCCGCCTGTTCACCGGCCGGGAACCCGACAGCACCCGGATGCTCGCGGACCTCACCGAGCTGACCGGCGGCGCCGTCGGGGCGCCGCAGTAGACCGACCCCGGAAAGCGAGAGGTACCGACGTGCGTACGTCCATCGCCACCGTCTCCCTCAGCGGCTCCCTCACCGAGAAGCTCACGGCCGCGTCCCGGGCCGGCTTCGACGGGGTGGAGATCTTCGAGAACGACCTGCTCACCGCACCGCTCACCCCCGAGGACATTCGCGCCCGCTGCGCCGACCTCGGCCTCGGCATCGACCTCTACCAGCCGCTGCGGGACATCGAGGCCGTACCCGACGACCTCTTCGCCCGCAATCTGCGCCGCGCCCGGCACAAGTTCGAGCTGATGCGCAGGCTCGGCGCCGACATGGTCCTCGTCTGCTCCAGCGTCGACCCGTCCGCGCTCGACGACGACGCCCTCGCCGCCCGGCAGCTGAGCGAACTCGCCGACCTGGCGGCCGGCTTCGGCATCCGGGTGGCGTACGAGGCGCTGGCCTGGGGGCGGCATGTGAGCACGTACGACCACGCCTGGCGCATCGTCGAGGCGGCCGGACACCCCGCGCTCGGGACCTGTCTGGACAGCTTCCACATCCTCTCGCGCGGCAGCGACCCCCGCGGCATCGAGGACATTCCCGGCGAGAAGATCTTCTTCCTCCAGCTCGCCGACGCGCCGCTGCCCGCGATGGACGTGCTCCAGTGGAGCCGCCACCACCGCTGCTTCCCCGGCCAGGGCGGCTTCGACGTCGCCGGACTGGTCCGGCACGTGCTGCGCACCGGCTACACCGGGCCGCTGTCCCTCGAGGTCTTCAACGACGTCGTACGGCAGGCCGACGCCGGACCGACCGCCGTGGACGCCCGCCGCTCCCTGCTGCTGCTCCAGGAGGAGACGGGCGCGGGCGCCCTGCCCGCCCCCGCCGTCCCCACCGGAGTCGCCTTCGCCGAACTCGTCACCCCCGACGCGGAGCCCCTCGCCGGACTCCTCGACGCGCTCGGTTTCGCCCGCACCGCACGGCACCGCAGCAAACCCGTCGACCTCTGGCAGCAGGGCGAGGCCCGCGTCCTCGTCAACACCGGGACGGCCGTGCGCCGCGACGGCACCCGGCTCGCCGCCGTCGGACTGGAGTCACCCGACCCGCAGGGCGCCGCCCGCCGCGCCGAGGCCCTGCTCGCGCCGGTACTGCCGCGCCGCCGGGCCCCCGAGGACGCGCCGCTCGACGCGGTCGCCGCACCCGACGGCACACACCTGTTCTTCTGCGGCGCCTGGCGCTCCGACTTCACCGGCCTGGACCACCCGCCCGCCGCCCCGCACGTCCGGCACATCGACCATCTCGCCCTCACCCAGCCCTGGCACCACTTCGACGAGGCGGCCCTCTTCCACCGGGGCGTCCTCGGACTGCGCGCCGAGGAGAGCGTAGACGTTCCCGACCCCTACGGCCTGCTGCGCAGCCGCGCGGTCGGCACCGCCGACGGCAGCGTCCGTATCGCCCTCGGCGTCGGCGCCGCGCCCAGGGACGACACCGCGCACGCCCAGCACATCGCGTTCGCCACCGACGACGTGGTCGCGGCCGCCCGCCGCTTCCGCGCCGCGGGCGGCCGGCTGCTGCCCATCCCCGCCAACTACTACGACGACCTCGCCGCCCGTCACGAGTTCGCCGACGGCGAGCTGGAGACCTACCGCGACCTGGGCATCCTCTACGACAGGGACGAGCACGGCACCCTGCGCCACTGCTACACCCTCACCGTCGGCCAGGTCTTCTTCGAACTCCTCCAACGCGACGGCGCCCACCACGGCTACGGCGCCCGCAACGCCCCCGTCCGCCTGGCCGCCCAGCACGCGGCACAGGGCGGCGCCGGAGTCACGGGCGGGTGTTCCACTCCGCGATGACCGGGTTGCCGTGCTCCAGGGACAGACGGCTCAGGGTGCCCGTCTCCAGGCGGAAGAGGCGGCCGGCGGACGGGGGAAGGCCCAGGCGGCGGGCGGTGAGGACGCGGAGCAGGTGGCCGTGGGCGACCAGCATCACATCACCCTCGTCCAGGGCCTCGGACAGACGGGCCAGGACCCGGTCCGCGCGGTCGCCCACCTGCCGTGGGGACTCGCCGGGGAAGTCCCGGCCCGGCGGTACGCCGTCGGTCCACAGGTCCCAGCCGGGACGGCTGCGGTGGATGTCCGCCGTGGTGATGCCCTCGTAGCCGCCGTAGTCCCACTCCCGCAGGTCCGGCTCCGGTATCGCGCCGGTCAGGCCCGCCAGCTCGGCGGTGCGCCGGGCGCGGACCAGCGGGCTGGTGAGGACCAGCCCGAAGGTCCGCCCGTCCAGCAGCGGGGCGAGCGACGTGGCCTGGGCCTCACCGGCAGGGGTCAGCGGAAGGTCGGTCCCGCCGGTGTGCCGGCCCGCCCTGCTCCACTCCGTCTCGCCGTGCCGCGCCAGCAGCAGATCTCCCACCGGCGCTACGCCTTCTCCGCCGACTCGACGGCATGCCCGCCGAACTGGTTGCGCAGCGCCGCCACCATCTTCATCTGCGGCGAGTCCTCCTGACGCGAGACGAACCGCGAGAACAGCGACGCGGTGATCGCCGGCAGCGGCACGGCGTTGTCGATCGCCGCCTCCACCGTCCAGCGGCCCTCACCCGAGTCCTCCGCGTAGCCGCGCAGCCGCTCCAGATGCTCGTCGTCGTCGAGCGCGTTCACCGCGAGGTCCAGCAGCCAGGAGCGGATCACGGTGCCCTCCTGCCAGGAGCGGAACACCTCCCGGACGTTGTCGACCGACTCGACCTTCTCGAGCAGCTCCCAGCCCTCCGCGTACGCCTGCATCATGGCGTACTCGATCCCGTTGTGGACCATCTTCGCGAAGTGCCCGGCACCCACCCGGCCCGCGTGGACGAAGCCGTACGGCCCGTCCGGCTTGAGCGCGTCGAAGATCGGCTTCAGCAGCTCCACGTGCTCCTCGTCGCCGCCGACCATGAGCGCGTAGCCGTTCTTCAGGCCCCACACCCCGCCGGAGACACCCGCGTCGACGAAGCCGATGCCCCGGGCGTGCAGCTCCTTGGCGTGCTTCTCGTCGTCCGTCCAGCGGGAGTTGCCGCCGTCCACGACGACGTCCCCGTGGCGCAGCAGGCTTCCCAGCTGGTCGACCACGAGCTGGGTGGCGGCGCCGGCCGGCACCATCACCCACACCACGCGCGGCCCGTCGAGCCGGTCGACCAGGTCGGACAGATGGTCCACGTCGGAGACTTCGCGGTTGGTGTCGTATCCGATGACGGTGTGGCCGGCGTTGCGGAGGCGCTCCCGCATGTTGCCGCCCATCTTGCCCAGACCAACAAGACCGATCTGCATGTCAGTTCACTTCCTGCGTTCGCGGTAGGCGGCCACCAGCGCGGCCGTGGACGGATCGAGGCCGGGGACGTCGGCCCCCTGCGTGAGAGCGGGCTCGACGCGCTTGGCGAGGACCTTGCCGAGTTCGACGCCCCACTGGTCGAAGGAGTCGATGTTCCAGACCGCGCCCTGGACGAACACCTTGTGCTCGTACAGCGCGATCAGCTGGCCGAGTACCGAGGGGGTCAGCTCGGTGGCCAGGATCGTGGTGGTGGGATGGTTGCCCCGGAAGGTGCGGTGCGGCACCTGCTCCTCGGGCACGCCTTCCGCCCGTACCTCCTCGGCGGTCTTGCCGAAGGCGAGGGCCTGGCCCTGTGCGAACAGATTGGCCATCAGCAGATCGTGCTGGGCCGCGAGTTCACCGCTCAGCTCGGCGACCGGCCGGGCGAAACCGATCAGGTCGGCCGGGATGAGCTTCGTGCCCTGATGGATCAACTGGTAGTAGGCGTGCTGTCCGTTGGTGCCCGGGGTGCCCCACACCACAGGACCCGTCTGCCAGGTGGCCGGGCGGCCCTGACGGTCCACCGACTTGCCGTTGGACTCCATGTCGAGCTGTTGGAGATAGGCGGTGAACTTCGACAGATAGTGCGAGTACGGCAGTACCGCGTGCGACTGGGCGCCGAGGAAGTTGTTGTACCAGATGCCCAACAGGCCCATCAGCAGCGGGGCGTTGGCCTCGGCCGGCGCGTTGACGAAGTGCTCGTCGACGATCCGGAACCCGTCGAGCATCTCCCGGAACCGGTCCGGGCCGATGGCGATCATCAGCGAGAGGCCGATCGCCGAGTCGAAGGAGTAGCGTCCGCCGACCCAGTCCCAGAACTCGAACATGTTCGCCGTGTCGATCCCGAAGTCCGTGACCTTCCCGGCGTTCGTGGACAGGGCGACGAAGTGCCGGGCGACCGCCTTCTCGTCGCCGAGCGCGTCGAGCAGCCAGGAGCGTGCCGAGGTCGCGTTGGTGATCGTCTCGATCGTGGTGAACGTCTTCGACGCGACGATGAACAGCGTCTCGGCCGGATCCAGATCGCGGATCGCCTCGTGCAGGTCGGCGCCGTCCACGTTCGACACGAAACGGAAGGTCAGCGAGCGGTCGGTGTACGCGCGCAGCGCCTCGTACGCCATCGCCGGGCCGAGGTCGGAGCCGCCGATCCCGATGTTGACGACGTTGCGGATCCGCTTGCCGGTGTGCCCGGTCCACTCGCCGGAACGGACCCGCCCCGCGAAGTCGGCCATCCGGTCCAGCACGGCGTGCACGGCCGGGACCACGTTCTCCCCGTCGACCTCGATCACCGCGTCGCGCGGGGCGCGCAGCGCGGTGTGCAGGACGGCCCGGTCCTCGGTGGTGTTGATCCGCTCCCCGCGGAACATGGCGTCCCGCAGGCCGAACACATCGGTGGCCTCCGCGAGTTCACGCAGCAGGGCGAGCGTCTCGTCGTCGACCAGGTGCTTGGAGTAGTCGATGCGCAGATCGCCCACCCTCACCACGTACCGCTCGGCGCGGGACGGGTCGGTGTCGAACAGCTCGCGCAGGTCGGGCCGGGGCAGCGTGTCCCTGCGGTGGTTCTCCAGGGCGGCCCACTGGGGGCGCCGGGTCGGTTCGGGAACGTCAGACATGAGCGGGGTTCTCCTCGGTGACCTCGCCGCGCAGGGCGACGGCGTACATCTCGTCCGCGTCGAGGCGCCTGAGCTCCTCGGCGATGAGTTCGGAGGTGGGGCGGACCTTCAGCGCCAGCCGGCGCGGCGGCTGACCCGGCAGGGTGAGCGTGGCCAGCGGGCCCTCGGGACGGTCGATGACGACCTCGCCGTCCGCCGTACCGAGCCGGACCGCCGTGACAACCGGCCCCCCGGTCACCACCCGCTCGACCCGCACCCGCAGCCGCGCCTCCAGCCAGCGCGCCAGCAGCTCGGCGGCCGGGTTGTCGGCCTCCGCCTCCACGGTCGCCGAGACGACCGCGGCCCGCGCCTGGTCCAGCGCCGCCGCCAGCATGGAACGCCACAGCGTCAGCCTGGTCCAGGCGAGGTCGGTGTCACCGGGCGCGTACGTGCGCCGGCGGGCCTCCAGCACCTCCATCGGGTTCTCGACCATGTACAGGTCGGTGATCCGGCGCTGGCCGAGCGCGCCCAGCGGGTCCTGCGACGGGTTCTCGGGCGCCTGGGCCGGCCACCACACCACCACCGGCGCGTCCGGCAGCAGCAGCGGCAGCACGACCGAGTCGGCGTGGTCGGACACCTCGCCGTACGTCCGCAGCACCACCGTCTCGCCGGTGCCCGCCTCCGAGCCGACCCGCACCTCGGCGTCCAGCCGGGGATGGGTGCGCTCGCGCGGATTGCGGGTGTGCCTCTTGATCACGACCAGGGTGCGCGCGGGATGCTCGTGCGAGGCCTCCTCGGCCGCCTTGATCGAGTCGTAGGCGTTCTCCTCGTCCGTGACGATCACCATCGTCAGGACCATGCCCACGGCCGGGGTGCCGATGGCGCGGCGGCCCTGCACCAACGCCTTGTTGACCTTGCTTGCCGTGGTGTCGGTCAGGTCGATCTTCATGGCCTGCGCCAGCTCCGTCCGTCTCGTGCGAGCATCTCGTCGGCTTCCGCGGGTCCCCAGCTGCCCGAGGTGTACCGCGCCGGCCGTCCGTGCGACGCCCAGTACTCCTCGATCGGATCGAGGATCTTCCAGGACTCTTCCACCTCCTGGTGACGGGGGAACAGATTCGCGTCGCCCAGCAGGACATCCAGGATGAGCCGCTCGTACGCCTCCGGGCTGGACTCGGTGAACGACTCGCCGTATGCGAAGTCCATCGTCACGTCCCGCAGCTCCATCGAGGTGCCCGGCACCTTGGAGCCGAACCGGACCGTCATGCCCTCGTCCGGCTGGACCCGGATGACGATCGCGTTCTGTCCCAGCTCCTCCGTGGCGGTGGAGTCGAAGGGGGAGTGCGGCGCCCGCTGGAACACCACCGCGATCTCGGTGACCCGGCGGCCCAGCCGCTTGCCGGCGCGCAGATAGAAGGGGACACCCGCCCAGCGCCGGTTGTCGACGCCGAGCTTGATCGCGGCGTACGTGTCGGTCTTCGAGGAGGCGTCGATGCCGTCCTCCTCCAGATAGCCGCACACCTTCGCACCGCCCTGCCAGGCGCCCTCGTACTGTCCGCGCACGGTGTGCGAGCCCAGGTCGTCCGGGAGCCGCACGGCCCGGAACACCTTCAGCTTCTCGGTGAGCAGCGAGGCCGCGTCGAAGGAGGCCGGTTCCTCCATCGCGGTGAGTGCCATCAGCTGCAGAAGGTGGTTCTGGATGACGTCACGGGCGGCGCCGATGCCGTCGTAGTAGCCCGCGCGCCCGCCGATGCCGATGTCCTCGGCCATGGTGATCTGCACATGGTCCACGAAGGACCGGTTCCAGATCGGTTCGAACATCTGGTTGGCGAACCGCAGCGCGAGGATGTTCTGCACGGTCTCCTTGCCGAGGTAGTGGTCGATACGGAACACCTGCTCCGGGTCGAACACTTCGTGCACGATCGCGTTGAGATCCTGGGCCGACCTCAGATCGTGCCCGAACGGCTTCTCGATCACCGCCCGCCGCCAGGACCCCTCCGGGGCGTCCGCCAGCCCGTGCCTCTTCAGCTGCTGCACGACCTTCGGGAAGAACTTCGGCGGTACGGAGAGATAGAAGGCGTAGTTCCCGCTGGTGCCCCGGGAGGCGTCCAGCTCGTCGACGGCCTTGCGCAGCTGTTCGAACGCCTGGTCGTCGTCGAAGTCGCCCGGCACGAACCGCATGCCCTCGGCGAGCTGCTGCCAGACCTCCTCACGGAACGGGGTCCGCGCGTGCTCCTTGACGGCGTCGTGCACCACCTCGGCGAAGTCCTGGTCCTCCCAGTCCCGGCGGGCGAAACCGAGCAGCGAGAAGCCGGGCGGCAGCAGACCCCGGTTGGCGAGGTCGTACACGGCGGGCATCAGCTTCTTGCGGGACAGGTCGCCCGTCACCCCGAAGATGACCAGTCCCGAGGGGCCCGCCACGCGGGGCAGCCGCCGGTCCCGGGGGTCGCGCAGCGGGTTGTCCCAGTCCGCCGGGGGCGCGGAGAGGGCCCCGAGGAGCTCCTCCTCCGGCTCCCGGCGGGGCGCGTCAGCCGCCGGTTCGGTCGTCTCGTCGGTCATGTGGCGTCAACTCCCTTGCTGTCGAGCGCTTTCGTCACCGCGTCCAGCAGTTCCTGCCAGGCGTCCTCGAACTTCGCGACGCCCTCGTGCTCAAGCTGCCGCACCACCTCGTCGTACGAGATCCCGAGCCGCTCCACGGCGGCCAGATCGGCCCGCGCCTGGGCGTAACCGCCGGTGACGGTGTCGCCCCGGACCACACCGTGGTCGGCGGTGGCCCGCAGCGTGGCCTCGGGCATCGTGTTGACGGTGCCGGGTGCGACCAGCTCCTCCACGTACAGGGTGTCCTTGTACGCGGCGTCCTTCACCCCGGTGGACGCCCACAGGGGACGCTGCTTGTGGGCCCGCGAGCCGCCGGCCAGCGCCAGCCAGCGCTCACCGCCGAAGACCTCCTCGTACGCCGCATAGGCGAGCCGCGCGTTCGCCAGGGCCGCCCGGCCCTTCAGCGCGAGGGCCTGGCCGGTGCCCAGCACCGACAGCCGTTTGTCGATCTCGGCGTCGACACGGGAGACGAAGAAGGAGGCGACGGAGTGGATCGCGCCCAGGTCCCGTCCCGCCGCGCGGGCCCGTTCCAGACCGGTGAGGTAGGCGTCCATCACCTCGCGGTAGCGCTCCAGGGAGAAGATCAGCGTCACGTTGACGCTGATGCCGGCGCCGGTCACCTCGGTGATCGCGGGCAGGCCGGCCCGCGTCGCCGGGATCTTGATCATGACGTTGGGCCGGTCCACCAGCCAGGCCAGCTGCCTCGCCTCCGCGACGGTGGCCGCCGTGTCGTGCGCCAGCCGGGGGTCGACCTCGATGGAGACCCGGCCGTCCCGTCCGCCGGTCGCCTCGTACACCGGCCGCAGGACGTCGGCGGCGGCCCGTACGTCGGCGGTCGTCATCATCCGTACGGCCTCGTCCACCGTGACGCCCCGCACGGCCAGATCGGCGAGCTGCTCCTCGTAGCCCGCGCCGGACCCGATGGCCGCCCGGAAGATCGAGGGGTTGGTGGTGACACCGACGACGGTCCCCGCCCCCACGAGCCCGGCGAGGCTCCCCGAGGTCAGGCGCTCGCGCGACAGGTCGTCCAGCCAGACCGAGACCCCCTCGTCGGCCAGTCTCCTCAGTGCTCCCGCGCTCGCGGTCGCTTCGCTCACAGTGATCATCTTCTTTCTCGCGGTCGCGTCAACCGCGCGCGGCTGCCGGTGATTCCCGGTGCGTCACTTCAAGAAGTCCTCGGTTCAAGCAACATCGATGCCGCCCTACGTTCAAGCTTAAAAGTATGACCTTTCCGGTGGAGGGTCTCCGTGTGCCAGCCTTTGGTGAATCCGGGACACGGCCGGACGTGGCGTACGGGCAGGGCGGAGCGAAACGGACATGAGACGGCCGGGGCGGGCGGACCGCGCGGAATCGGGCGACGGCGACTGGATCAGGACCTTCCCCTTCCCGGTGGACCGGACCGTCCTCGGGGTCGGCATGCAGATCGCCCCCATGGGCCCCGGCCACGGCTGGCACGCCGACGCACCGCCGGACCGGGTGCACCGCATCGACTTCCACATCGTGCTGCTGCTCGACGGCGGACCGGTCCGGCACATGATCGACTTCACCGAGTACGAGGCCACGGCCGGCGATCTGCTGTGGATCCGCCCCGGGCAGGTCCACCGCTTCTCCCGCGGCGGCGAGTACCGCGGAACCGCCCTCGCCATGCAGCCCGGCTTCCTGCCGCGCGCCACCGTCGAGGCGACCGGCCTCTACCGCTACGACCAACAGCCCCTGCTCCGCCCCGACCCGGCGCAGCTCAGCGCGCTCAGGGCGGCCCTCGGCCAGCTGCGCCGCGAGTACGAGGACACGGCCACGCTGCCGCTGAGCCTCCACACGGCCGTACTGCGCCACTGTCTGACCGCGTTCCTGCTGCGCCTCGCCCATCTCGCCGCCGGTTCGGCACGGGCGGAGGCGGCCCGGCGGGTCACCGACACCACCTTCACCCTGTTCCGGGACGCGGTGGAGCACGGCTTCGCCACCCACCACAGCGTCAGCGCCTACGCCGGCGAACTCGGTTGCTCCCGCCGCACCCTCCTGCGCGCGGTGCGCGCCGCCACCGGGGAGACCCCCAAGGCCTTCATCGACAAGCGAGTGGTCCTGGAGGCCAAGCGTCTCCTCGCCCACACCGGCCTGCCGATCGGCCGCGTCGGAGCGGCGGTCGGCTTCCCGGACGCGGCGAACTTCTCCAAGTTCTTCCACCAGCACACGGGTACGACCCCGGCGGCGTTCCGCGCGGAACTGCGCTGACGGAAGAGGGCCCCACGCGGGTGCGTGGAGCCCTCTTCGGATCCCGGCCGAGGAGGGCCGGGTGTGGGGGGTGGGATCAGTGGCCGAAGGTGAACCAGTTGACGTTCACGAAGTCCGAGGGCTGACCGCTGGTGAAGGTCAGATAGACGTCGTGGGTGCCGGTCACATTGCTGATGTTCGCCGGGATCGTCCGCCAGGACTGCCAGCCGCCCGTGTTGCCCACCGCGAAGCTGCCGATGGGCGCGTTGCTCCTGCTGTCCAGCCGCACCTCGACCAGACCGCTGACACTGGCGCCCGCACCACTCGCCACCCGCGCGGAGAACTGCCGGGCCGGGTTCGAACCGAAGGTGACCCCCTTGAACTGCAGCCAGTCACCGTTGGCGAGCGCGCCCACGTTCTGCCCGCCGCCGGAGTCCGAGGTGCTCTCGGTCATCGTGCCGCCCTGGCCGTCGTACGACTCGGCCTGGATGGTGCCGTAGGCGTCACGGCTGCCCGGCGTACCGGGGTCGCCGCCGTTCCCGCCGCCGGAGGTCAGCACCTGTACGTAGTCGACGAGCATCGAGTGCCCCGGCTGGGTGCCCGAGTCCGGGCCGCCGCCGAAGGCGTCCGGGAAGCCGCCGCCCATCGCCACGTTCAGGATGATGAAGTAGCCGTGGTTCGTGGCGTTCGTCCAGGTCGTCGCGTCGACCTGGTTCTCCCGCACGGTGTGGAAGTTGTTGCCGTCGAGGTAGAAGCGGATCTCCTCCACGCTCGTCGAACGGTCCCACTCCATGCGGTAGGTGTGGAAGCCGGCCTGACAGGACGTGCCCTGGCAGGTGGTCGAACTGCCGATACCGCTGGTCTCGTTGCACGGGCCGCCCGGTGAGGTGCCGCAGTGCATCGTGGCGAACACCGTGTTGTTGCCCTGGGTGTTCTCCATGATGTCCAGCTCGCCGACCGCGGGCCAGTTCCAGTAGTTGCCGCGGTAGGGGGCGCCCAGCATCCAGAACGCCGGCCAGTAGCCCTTGGCGGCGGCGCCCGTGACGTTCGGCACCTGGATACGGCTCTCCACACGGAGCTTGCCGCCGGCCGGGGGCTGGAAGTCGGTGCGCTTCGTTTCGACCCGGCCCGACGTCCAGTTGCCGGAGCCGTCGCGACGCGGGGTGATACGGAGGTTGCCGTTGCCGTCCAGCGAGACGTTGTCCGCGTTGGACGTCATCGTCTCGATCTCACCGGTGCCCCAGTTGGAGGGGCCGCCCGGGTAGCCCTTGCCGGTCGCGTACTGCCAGTTGGCGGTGTTGACACCACTGCCCGCGGAGCCGTTGAAGTCGTCGACGAAGACCTGGGTCCAGCCGGAGGGGGGAGTCGGAGCGGAGGCGCTCGCGGGGCTCGCGGTCGCCGCGGCACCCGCCGCGAGGGCGAGCGTGCTGACGACGGCGAGAACGGCCCGCCGCAGGGGCCGGGATCTGTCGGGTCTGCGGGGTGTGCCGGGGGAGTCACTCATGTGGGGTAGCCCTCTCGGGTTCGAGTGCCGGATGTCGTTGAGAGCGCTCTCACAGTGACGCCAATGTGCTCCGCGCCTCGGGCGCCGTCAAGAGGTGTAACCGAGAAAGTGGTGAGGGGTGGGGGGAGTTCAGGTCCCGAATGGACGCGAACCCGGGCAACGTGTGCTGCTTCCGAGGGATGGCCACGGTCCCGGGAGCGGCCCGGGGGCGGTGCTCGTCGACGCGTTCGACGCTTGTGGGGTGGGTGCGGGTTGTTCGCGCAGTTCCCCGCGCCCCTGAGGGGTGGGCGTTCGTGGGGTGGTGGGGGCTGGTCGCGCAGTTCCCCGCGCCCCTTACGGGGCGTTGCGCTGAGGGCGCGTGGTTGATCAGGGGCGCGGGGAACTGCGCGAACGGGGTCTGGGGGCGGAGCCCCCAGGGACGGGAGGAAGGCGCCCGGCCTACACCCCCGTCGGGACCCGCCGCTTCGGCTCCTCCGACGGCTCCTCCCGCAGGCCGAACCGGTCGTGCACCCGCCGCAACGGCGCCGGCGCCCACCACGCGACACGTCCGAGCAGTGACATCGTCGCCGGAACCAACAGCATCTGAACGACGGTCGCGTCGATCAGCACGGCCAGCGTGAGCCCCAGCCCGATCTGCAGGATCGGCGAGAACCCACCCGTCATGAACGCGGCGAAGACAACCGCCAGCAGCAGCGCCGCACAGGTCACCACCCGCCCGGACCGCCGCAACCCGTCCACCACGGCCCCCGCGTCATCCCCCGTCCGTTCCCGCGCCTCCCGCATCCGCGCCAGAATGAACAGCTCGTAGTCCATGGCCAGCCCGAACGCGATGGCGACGATCAACGGCGGAGCGGTGAGACTCAACGCCCCCAGCCCCTCCGCGCCCAGCAGCCCCGCCAGATGCCCGTCCTGGAACACCCACACCACCGCACCCAGTGCCGCTCCCAGACTCAGCAGCGTCGTCACGATGGTGCGCAGCGGCAGCAGCACGGACCCGGTGAACGCGAACAACAGCACGAAGATCCCGGCCAGTACGGTCAACGCGGCCCACGGCGCCCGCTCCGCCAGCATCTCGCGGAAATCGACCAGCCGCGCCGCAGGACCGGTGACCTCGACCGGTGCGTCGCCGCGTACGTCCCGCACCCGCTCGACCAGGTCGGTGGCCTCCTTGCCGTCCGCCTCCCCGGGCGGCCGGATCTCCAGCACCGAGGCTCCACCCGGCAGTTCACGAACAGCCGCCCCCGGAGACAACGCGCGGATCCCCTCGACGACCCCGGCATCGGTACCGGGCCGCACCACCACGGTCACCGGCGTCACTCCCGCACCGGGCGGAAAATGCTCACCCACGGTGTCATGCAACTGCCGCGCCTCACTGCTCGTGGGCAACTGCCGCGCGTCCCCGATGGCGATCTTCATCCCGGCCACCGGCACCGCCAGCACCAGCAGCACCGGAACGGCCACGGCCAGTACGGCGAAACGCCGCCGTGCCGCGAAATGGGCGAGCCGCGCGAAGACCCGTCCCTCATCGCCGTCCGCACGGACCTTCGCCGGCGGAATCCGCCCGCCGAACCGGGCCAGCAGCGCCGGCAGCAGGGTGAGTGCCGCCAGCATGTCGATGACCACGACCGCGGCGACCGCGAGGCCCATGCTCCGCAGGAACACGCTCGGGAAGACCAGCAGCCCGGTCAGGCTGACGGCCACCGTGAGCCCGGAGAACAGCACCGTCCGCCCGGCCGCCGCGACCGTACGGTGCACCGCCTCGACGACGTCCTCGGTGTGCCGCCGCTCCTCCCGGAACCGCATCACCATCAGCAGGGCGTAGTCCACGGCGAGCCCGAGCCCCAGCATCGTCGTCACCTGGATCGCGTACACGGAGATGTCCGTGACCTCGCTGAACAGGAACAGCGCCAGGAACGCGCCCGCGATCCCGCTGACCGCGACGACCAGCGGCAGCAGCGCCGAGCGCAGCCCGCCGAACACCACGAGCAGCAGCGCCAGCACCACCGGCAGGGAGACGATCTCCGCGAACTTGACGTCCTCCTGGGCCTGTTCACTGAGCTGCTGCCCGAGCAGCGGGCCGCCGCTGACCTGGACGTCGGGCGCGTCGATCTCCCGGAGCCGGTCGGCCGCCGCCTCGAGCGTGCGCTCCTCGGCGTCGTCGTCCAGACCGCCCACGAGTGTGACGGGGACGATCAGCGCCTTCCCGTCCTCGGCGAGAAGTCCCGGCGTGGTGTACGGGTCGGGCACGGCGGCGACCCCGGCGACCTTCCGGACGTCGGCGACGGCCCGCTCGACCTCGGCGCGCAGCGTCGCGTCCGAGACGGCGGTGCCGGCCACCACGCCGGTGATCGACTCGCCCGCCGGGTCGGTCCGGTCCAGGTACTGGGCGGCCGACTCCGACTCGGTTCCGGGTACTTCGGGCACATTGTCGGAGAGCCGGGCGAACACGCCCGTCCCCAGGCCGAAGCCCAGTAGCAGAAAGAGCCCCCACAGGAGCATCACGGTCAAGGGGCGGCGGGTGGCCGCCCGGGCGAGTGCGGAAAGCACGGTCCCTCCCGGCGGATGGTGGTTCGTCATCGACTCACAGAGTCGTGCCGCGGGGCGGTGCGGCGGATCGCCGGAGGGAGCGGTTTGCGGGCCTCGCCCGTACGGGGGAGACGGCCCGGGGACTCACTCCTCAGGGCGAGCCGGGGGCGATCAGCCCCGTCTCGTAGGCGCAGATCACCGCCTGCACCCGGTCCCTGAGAGCGAGCTTGCCCAGCACGTTGCTGACATGGGTCTTGACGGTGTGTTCGCTGACGAACAGGGTCGTCGCGATCTCCGCGTTGGACAGTCCCCTGGCCAGCAGCCGCAGCGTCTCCACCTCGCGGGCGGTGAGCGCGTCCAGCCGCTGCGGGGTCGCCGTCTCGGCGATGGCCCGCTCCCGGCGGCGCCGCACGATGTCCGCGACCAGCCGCCGGGTCACCGCGGGCGCGAGCAGCGAGTCACCGGCGGCGACGACGCGTACCGCGTGCACGAGGTCGTCCCGGCGGACGTCCTTGAGCAGGAAGCCGCCGGCACCGGCGTACAGCGCCTCGTACACGTACTCGTCCAGGTCGAACGTGGTCAGCATGACCACCTTGCAGCTCGACTGCGCGCACACCAGGCGGGCCGCCTCCAGGCCGTCCATCACCGGCATGCGGATGTCGAGGAGCAGCACGTCCGGGGCGTGCCGGCGGACCGCGGCGACGGCCTCCTCGCCGTTCCCGGCCTCGGCGACCACCTCGATGTCGTCCTGCGCGTCGAGGATCATGCCGAAACCGGCCCGCACCAGCTCCTGGTCGTCGGCGACGACCACCCGGATGCTCACCCGAGGGCCCCCTCCCGGTCCGCGGCCACGGGCAGCCGTACGACCACGCGGAAACCGCCGTCCGGGCCGCTGCCGGTCTCGGCGCTGCCCCCGCAGGCGGCGGCCCGTTCCCTGATGCCGATCAGCCCGTGCCCGCCGACCGGGGCGGACGGACCGCGTCCGTCGTCCGTCATCGTGAGGGTCACCCCGTCCTCGGTCCAGTCCAGCTCCACCACGGCGCGCGAGGCACGGGCGTGCTTCACGGTGTTGGTGAGAGCTTCCTGGACCACACGGTAGGCGGCGATCTCCGTGTCCGACGACAAGGGGCACGGTTCGCCCGTGATGCGCAGTTCGGTGTGCAGCCCCGTGGAGTCCCCCACCTGGCTCACCAGCAGCGGCAGCGCCGCCACGCTCGGCTGCGGCATCCGCCCGGTCACCCCGCCGTCCGGCCGCTCCTCCTTCAACACGCCCAGGATACGACGTAGTTGGGCCATGGCGTCCCGGCCGGTCTCCGCGATCGTGTCGAAGGTGGCCTCCGCCCGCTCCGGATCCTTGCGCACCACGACGGGTCCGGCCTCCGCCTGTACGACCATCAGACTCACCGCGTGCGCCAGGATGTCGTGCATGTCCCGGGCGATACGGGCGCGTTCCTCGGCGCGCGCCCTCGCCGTGTCCGCGGTCCGCTGTCCCTCCAGCCGGCGGGCCCGGTCCTCCAGCTCGGTGGTGTAGGCGCGTTGGACGCGGGCGAGCATCCCGAGGGCGTAGGCGCAGACGATGCCCATCAGATGGAACGCGTACTCGAAGGGCTCCTTGTCGGCCTGGTGCTGCATGGTGGAGACGACGCCGACGATCCACCCCGTGAGCATGAGCCGCCGCTGCCAGGGCCTGGCGAGGGCGGCCATGGTGTACAGCACGACCATCCCGCCGTACATCACGTCCGGCGGGGGAGCGTGGTACAGCGCCTGCGCCGGGGTGGCCGCCGACACGGCCCACCCGGACGCCCAGGGCGCCCGCCGCCGCCACACCAGAGGTACGGCCGTGGCGGCACCGAGCAGCCAGCCCCCGAGGCTCAGCGGGTCGTCCCCCTCGTCGGGGAACATCCACTGCAGGGACACGGCGAACAGCACGATCGCGGCGACCGCGACATCGAGCGCGTACGGACTCGCCGCACGCCAGCGCGCGACGACCGGCACGAAAACGGACCGAACGGACCGCAGGGACATGAACGGCTCCTCGAGGCGGGGGCTGTCCCAGTATCACGAGCGCCCGGGGGCCGAGTCCTCACCGGTGAGAGGGATTTCGGGCGCCGGACGCCACCCCAGGGCGCGTGAGATGCCACGGCCGGCGAGGCGTACGGCCGGGATCAGGGCCGGGACCCGGGCGCCGGACTCCGGGACGACGACCGAGATCGCCGCGGTGACCGTGCCGGTGGGGTCGTGCACCGGGGCCGCCACCGACAGGGCGTCACTGGTGACCTGGCGGTCGCTCACCGCGACGCCGGTACGGCGGACCTCCGCCAGTGTGCGGCGCAGCAGGGCGGGTTCGGTGATCGTGTACGGGGTGAAGGCGGCCAACGGGCCCGCGCAGTACATGTCCTGGTAGGCGGGGGCACTGTGCGCGAGCAGGGCGAGGCCCACCCCCGTGGCGTGCAGCGGCCAGCGTGCGCCGACCCGTATGTGCACGCCGACCGCCGACCGCCCCGACAGCCACTCGGTGTAGACGACCTCCCGCCCGTCGCGCACCGCCAGCTGCACGTTCTCGTGCGTCGCCTCGTACAGGTCCTCCAGATACGGCAGCGCCACCTGCCGCAGCGCCGGTCCGCGCGGGGCGAGCGCCGCCAGCTCCCACAGCCGCAGCCCCACGTGATACGTCCCCGACGCGTCCCGCTCCAGCGCGCCCCAGCGGGTCAGCTCACCCACCAGCCGGTGCGCCGTGGACAGGCTGAGCCCGGCCCGGCGGCCGATGTCCGTCAACGTGAGCGCCGGATGCCCGTGGTCGAACGAGGCGAGCACGGACAGCAGACGGTCGGACGCGGAGCGGCTGGTCATGACCGGCTGTCCTCCACAGGGTCGGGTCGGCGGAGGGTACCGCCGCTGCGGTCGCGCCGCGAGTAGGGTCGACCCGGTTCGTCGTGGTCGGAAGGTGCGGATGTGAAGCTGACGATTCTGGGCGGCGGGGGATTCCGCGTCCCCCTGGTGTACGGGGCGCTGCTGGGGGACCGCGCCGAGGGACGGGTGACCCATGTCGTCCTGCACGACGTGGACGCCGGACGGCTGCGCGCGATCGCCCGCGTGCTCGCCGAACAGGCCGCCGGGGTGTCCGACGCGCCCGAGGTGAGCACCACCACCGACCTCGACGAGGCCCTGCGCGGCGCGGACTTCGTCTTCTCCGCGATCCGCGTCGGCGGCCTCGAGGGCAGGGCGCACGACGAGCGGGTCGCCCTCGCCGAGGGCGTGCTCGGCCAGGAGACGGTCGGCGCGGGCGGCATCGCCTACGGTCTGCGCACCGTCCCGGTCGCCGTCGACATCGCCCGGCGGGTGGCCCGCCTCGCCCCCGACGCCTGGGTCATCAACTTCACCAACCCCGCGGGGCTCGTCACCGAGGCCATGTCCCGCCACCTCGGCGACCGCGTCATCGGCATCTGCGACTCACCGGTCGGCCTCGGCCGCCGCATCGCCCGGGTGCTGGGCGCGCGGCCGCGCGAGGCGTGGGTCGACTACGTCGGGCTCAACCACCTCGGCTGGGTGCGCGGCCTGCGCGTCGCCGGCCGGGACGAACTCCCGCGCCTGCTCGCGGACCCGTCCCTGCTCGGCTCCTTCGAGGAAGGCCGGCTCTTCGGCACCGAATGGCTGCGTTCGCTGGGCGCGATCCCCAACGAGTACCTGCACTACTACTACTTCAACCGTGAGGCCGTGCACGCCTACCAGGAGGCGAAGCAGACACGCGGCGCGTTCCTGCGTGACCAGCAGGCCCGCTTCTACGCGGGGGCGGCCGACACCGCCGTGCCCGCACTGCACTTGTGGGACCGAACACGCGCCGAACGCGAGGCCACGTACATGGCCGAGAACCGGGAGACGGCCGGTGCGGGCGACCGTGAGGAGGAGGATCTGTCCGGCGGCTACGAGGACGTGGCGCTGGCCCTGATGCGGGCCGTCGCCCGTGACGAACGCACCACCCTGATCCTCAACGTCCGTAACCGGGGCACCCTTTCACCGCTGGACGCGGAGGCCGTGATCGAGGTTCCGTGTCTGGTGGACGCGAGTGGCGCGCACCCCGTCTCCGTCGATCCGCTGCCCGGCCATGCCATCGGTCTGGTCTGCGCCGTCAAGGCCGTCGAACGCGAGGTGCTGGCCGCTGCCCGGTCCGGTTCGCGTGAGACGGCCGTCAAGGCGTTCGCCCTGCATCCGCTCGTCGACTCCGTGAACGTGGCCCGCCGGCTCGTCGACGGCTACACCGCCGCCCATCCGGGCCTCGCGTACCTCGGCTGACATACCCGGCTCGGGTCGGCCGGTCGCCCCCCGTGACAGCGGCCGACCGACCCGAGCCCCCCCGTTCCCCCGTGCTCCCCCCGGCGGCTTCCCCAAGTCGCCTTCATCATCAAGAGTCCGCACCGCGGCCCCTGATACACCCCTGGCGGAGATTTTCTGGAGAATTTCTAGAGGCCGATCCTCTGGGTCGGCGCGCCGGTCGCCGTCCGCGGCTCCACGGGCGGTGCCGGGGCGGGTACGACGGCCAACGCGCCCGCGTCGGCCCGCTGGTGCGGCAGCGACACCGGCAGCAGCGGGCGCGGCCCGGACACCACCGAGTAGTCCTGGCCCAGGAACGGCGGCGTGATCTCGCCCGGATCGTCGCCGAGCGCCAGCCGTACCGCCGCCCAGGGGGCGTTCACCCCGCACAGGGACAGCTGGTGCAGTCCGCCCGCAGGGCGCGTGTTGACGTCCATGAGCACGGGCCGGTCGCCCAGCATCCGGAACTGGATGTTGGACAGATGGTGCAGCCCGAACCCCTCGGCGATCCGCCGGGCCGGCTCCAGCCACTGCTCGTGCAGCGTGAACCCGCGCCGCCGGCCGTTCTTCGTCCGTCCCACCGCCATCCGCACCCGGTTGTCCGTGCCGGTGAGGCAGTCCACCGACACCTCGGGCTGCTCCAGCCGGGGCATCACCAGCCAGTCCACCGGCTCCTGGGCCGACCGCAGCGCCTCCAGCACCAGGTGCAGCGGCACGTACGGGCTCGGGAAACCGTTCAGCTGGCTCAGCGAGTAGGGGGATCGGGTGATCACCCGGAAGCCCACCCCGCCCGCGCCCGACGCGGGCTTGAAGCAGGCCAGGTGACCGCCCGCCTCCAACTCCTCCACGGCCGCCTCGAGATCGTCCGCGTTCCGGACCCGCCACCAGGGTGGTACGGGCACCCCGATCGCCTGGACCGCCTCATAGGCGATCACCTTGTCGTGGAACACGGCCACCGCCTCGGGCGGCGGCGCCAGCAGCGCCGTACCGACCGACTCGAAGTCGGCGCGTTGCGCGACGATCGCCGACTGGTGCAGCCGGGGCACGAAGACATCGATGCCACGCCGCTCGCACTGGGCGAGCGCGTACTCGACGTACGCCGCCGGGGACAGCCCCTCGGGCTCCGGTTCGGCGGTGTCGGCGGCGGCCAGTACGGGGGAGTCCGGGTCGCCGTGGGTGGCATGGATCTCGACGGCCCGGTCGCTGGGATTTCGCCGCAGCTGATCCATGAAGAACACGTTCTCCGCGTACGTGCGGTTGAGCCAGACGCGTACGCGAGAGACCATGCAGGCCGCCTTTCACGGTTCGCGGGCAGGGCTCAGCGGCCCGTTGCCCGGGCAAACATATGGAGGGTCACCGAACCGCCTGCGCGAAGGGCGTTTCCCTGCGGTGGTGTCGGGGCAGACTATACGGCTTCCCGGGCTGTTCCCGTACCACACCCGGTGCCGGTCCTCCTTGTTCCGGTGCACGCGATGTGGTCTCTTGGTGGAGTTCGTGACGGCTGGAGGAGCGACGGGTGATGTCGGGAAGAGACGGCGGCGGACAGCTGTGGGCCATCAGCGACCTGCACATCGGCTATGCCGAGAACCGTGCCCTGGTCGACGGCATGCGGCCCGGGTCCGACGAGGACTGGCTGATCGTCGCCGGTGACGTGGCGGAGACCGTGGAGGACATCGGCTGGGCGCTGAAGACCCTGGCCGGCCGGTTCGCCCAGGTCGTCTGGGTGCCCGGCAACCACGAACTGTGGACCCACCCCAAGGACCCCGTCACCCTGCGCGGCGTCGCCCGCTACGAGCACCTGGTCGCACACTGCCGCGACCTCGGGGTGCTCACCCCCGAGGACCCGTACCCCGTCTGGGACGGTCCCGGCGGCCCGGTCGCCGTCGCGCCGCTTTTCCTCCTGTACGACTACTCGTTCCTGCCGTCCGGCTGCGCCACCAAGGACGAGGGGCTCCAGTACGCGTACGGCACCGGGGTGGTCTGCACCGACGAGCGGCTGCTGCACCCCGACCCCTACCCGAGCCGGGAGGCCTGGTGCCGGGCCCGGGTCGCCGAGACCGAACGCCGGCTGGCCGAGGTGCCGGACGGGCTGCCGCTCGTCCTCGTCAACCACTGGCCGCTGCACCGCCACCCGACCGACGTCCTGTGGTACCCCGAGTTCGCCATGTGGTGCGGCACCACGCTCACCGACGACTGGCACCGCCGGTTCCCCGTCCACACCATGGTCTACGGCCATCTGCACATCCCCCGCTCCACCCGGCAGGACGGCGTTCACTTCGAGGAGGTGTCGGTCGGTTACCCGCGCGAATGGCGCAAACGGGACCAGCCGCCGGGACGGCTGCGCCGGATCGTGCCGCGGGAGGACGAGGGGCGGTGATCGAGGAACTGCTGCCGCCGACGGTGGTCGCCGTCGAGGCCTACGGCGACGAACGCGTGGACGCCCCGCTGTACCCCGAGGAGGAGGCGCTGCTGCGACGCGCCGTCGCCAAGCGCCGCCGGGAGTTCACCGCCGTACGGTCCTGCGCCCGCGCCGCCATGCGCAAGCTCGGTGTGCCGGAGCGGCCCGTGCTGCCCGGCGAGCGGGGCGCCCCCGGCTGGCCGGACGGGCTGACCGGCAGCATGACCCACTGCCAGGGCTACTGTGCCGCCGCCCTGGTCCGCGCGGCCGACCTGGCCTCCCTCGGCATCGACGCCGAGCCGCACGGGCCGCTGCCCGAGGGCGTGCTGCCCTCCGTGGCGCTTCCGGCGGAGGCGACGCGGCTCGCCGGGCTGGCCGAGGAGCTGCCCGCAGTGCACTGGGACCGGCTGCTGTTCAGCGCCAAGGAGTCCGTCTACAAGGCGTGGTTCCCCCTCACCGGGAAGTGGCTGGACTTCATGGAGGCCCACCTCGACCTCCACGCCGACCCCGGCGAGCAGTCGCGCGGCGGCTTCCGCGCCACCCTCCTCGTCCCCGGCCCGCGCGTGGGCGCCCGCGTCGTCGACCACTTCAGCGGCCGCTGGATCGTCCAGGGCGACCTGGTCACGACGGCGGTCGCCGTACCGCACGGCTGATCGGTACGGCGACCGCCGCCGTGTACGCCCTACGGCTCCGGATGCCAGTCGCGCACCATCCGGAAGAACGCCTCCTCGTTCCCCGCCAGCCCCGCCCGCGCCAGGGCCGTCTCCGCCTCGGCGAGCACGGAGGGCGGCACCATCGGGGGGCCGGGGACACCCGGCGGGTCCGGCCGGGTGTCGAGGGCGGCGCGCACCGTGTGCAGCAGCCGCAGATAGGCCTGGACGGCGGTACGCTCGCGGTCGGTCGGTACGGCGGTCGTCATCGCTCGGATCTCCCCGTGTCGCGTTCGGTGACAGGTCGGCTCCAGCTTGCCGCCCACCACTGACAATCGGGCATCACCGCGGGCCGTCAGGGCCTGTTCGGCTCAGGACCTGGGCCGCTGCACGCTCTCCAGCAGCATGTCCAGCCACTCCGCGACCTTGTCCCGGTGCTGGTCGGTGGGGAGTTGGGCGGCCCGCCAGGCGATGCCGCGCACCCCGTGGTCCTGCAGCAGCCGTTCCAGCGGGTCGTCGGCCGGCGCGGCGGCAGCCCGCTCCCGGTCCGCGAGCTTCTGCAGCAGCTCCTGCTCGGTGTGCTGGAGCGCGCCCGCGAGCGCCTCCGGGTCCTCCGCGGTGAGGAAACCGGCGTGCACCCGGAAGAACCGCTGGATGGCGTCGCAGTGCTCCATGGTGGGCCGCCGGTCGCCGTTGATCAGCGCGCCGGCCTGCTGCCGGGACATGCCCGTGCCGTCGGCGATCTCCTGCTGGGTGTACCTGCGGCCGTTCGGCTTCAGCCGGGTACGGCGCAGCAGGTCCAGCCGCTGCACGAACCGCGCCTGCACATCGGGTTCACCCGCGAGGCGGCCGCGCAGCAGCGCCTTCACCACGGACTCCGGTACGCCGGAGGCGGCGGACAGCCGGCCGGTGTCGAAGACCTCGGTGTGCGCCACGCCGAGTCGGTCGGCGAGTGCGGTGACCCGGGCGACGACGGCCGGCAACGCGGTCGTCGGCACACTGCCCGGAACCTCGAGGCCACCCGTCACCGAAAGATCTCCTAGGTCTCTCACAGGCTTCTCACAAGCGATCGCCGTGAACGTCACGGAGACTAGCCGTTGCCTCGAACTCACATCCAGGTCTCGCCACAACTGTGGCCAATTTCGGCCGTCAACAGGCACGAAATGCCACGATAGTTGACACGCTTCCCCTGCGGGCAGCAGGATCGGGACGCCGCGTCAGGGCCGCACAGGCAAGAGGGGTGACCTCCCGATGGCACATCAGGCAGGAGGGCAGCGGCCGGTACCGCGGCCCGCCCCCGGGACTCCCGACGTCCAGGCCTATCTGCGGGACTACGGCGCGCTCCTGGAGGCATGCCCCTTCCCCTCCCTGGTCGTCGACCACCGCTGGGGCGTGCTGCTCACCAACACCGCGTTCCGGACACTTTTCCGGGACGTCGAACCGCACCCCACGGCGCTGCCCTGGGACAACTTCCTGCGCTTCGTCCTCTTCCACCCCGACGCGGCCACGGTCCTCGGCGACCACGAGGCCGGCTGGTGCCTGCCGATGCTGGCCCACTTCGCCAAGACCGTCGAACGGTACGGCCACGACCGCGGACTGCAGGCCATCCGCCGCGACATCGGCCAGGACCCCATCATGGAGGCCGCCTACCGGCACGGACTGCCGCACTGGCTGCGGGCCGTGGGCGAGCGTGCCGCCGAACACGACGGATCCGTACGGTCGTTGCTGCACCCCGACCCGCGCTGGGGCGCCACCGACTGCCGCATCGTCGTGGAGACGACACCGACCCTCGCCGAGCTGGACTGCGCCCGGCTGACACTCGTACTGCGTGAGACCCACCGCGCCCCTTCCGGGCACCGCAGATCCCGGCGCGCCGCCTCACATCTGCGCGTGGTCCACGCCGCCGACTGACCAGGCCCCGCGCCGGCACCGTCCGTCCTCTTCCCGGCATCAGTGCTGTGTGACATAGTACTGAGGTGAGCGAGCCGCTGACCTGCGATGTCGTCGTGGTGGGCGCCGGAATGACGGGCGCCGCCTGTGCCCTGTACGCGGCCCGCGCGGGCCTCGACGTGATCGTGGTGGACCGGGGTCCGGTGGCCGGCGGGACGACCGGCGCGGGCGAGGGCAACCTCCTCGTCTCCGACAAGGAGCCCGGCCCCGAACTCCGACTCGCCCTGCTGTCCCTGCGCTTGTGGGCGGACCTGGCCCAGGAGCTGGGCCGGGAGGTCGAGTACGAGGCGAAGGGCGGACTCGTCGTCGCCGCCAACCCCGAAACGCTGGACGCGCTGGGGACGTTCGCGGACGCACAGCGGGCGGCCGGGGTGACGGCCGACCCCGTCCCGGCCGGCCGGCTCCACGACCTCGAGCCCCTGCTGGCGCCCGGCCTCGCGGGCGGCGTCCACTATCCGCAGGACGCCCAGGTGATGCCGGCCCTCGCGGCCGCCCACCTGCTGCGCGCCTCCGGCGCCCGGGTGCTCGCCGGCCGCGAGGTCACCCGGGTCCTGCACACCCCGGAAGGGACGGTACGCGGCGTCCGCACGGCCCGGGGCGACCTGCACGCCCCCGCCGTCGTCAACGCGGCCGGCACCTGGGGCGGCGAACTGGCCGCCCGCGCGGGGGTGTCCCTGCCCGTCCTGCCCAGGCGCGGCTTCGTCCTGGTCACCGAGCCACTGCCGCCCCGTATCCGGCACAAGGTGTACGCCGCCGACTACGTGGCCGACGTAGCCAGCGACTCGGCGGCCCTGCAGACCTCCCCGGTGGTGGAGGGAACGGCCGCCGGACCGGTCCTCATCGGCGCCAGCCGGGAGCGGGTCGGCTTCGACCGCTCCCTGTCCCTCCCGGCGGTGCGCGCCCTCGCGGCGGGGGCGACCCGCCTGTTCCCGTTCCTGTCGGGCGTACGGGCCATGCGCACGTACGCCGGATTCCGGCCGTATCTCCCCGACCACCTCCCCGCGATCGGCCCCGACCCCCGGATGCCGGGACTGTTCCACGCGTGCGGCCACGAGGGCGCGGGCATCGGGCTGGCCCCCGGCACCGGCCTGCTGATCGCCCGGGCGCTGACCGGACACCCACCCGGACCCGACCTCACCCCCTTCCGCCCCGACCGCTTCCCCCCTACGGCACAGGAGGCCGAGCAGTGAACCCCCTGGAGCTCGCCGGGGCCCGGCCCGGACCCGACTTCGAAATCACCTTCGACGGCCGGGCCCTCGAGGCGCTGCCCGGCCGGACGATCGCCGCGGCCCTGTGGGCCGCCGGCATCACCTCATGGCGCACCACCCGTGACGGCGGACGCCCGCGCGGGGTGTTCTGCGGGATCGGGGTGTGCTTCGACTGTCTGGTCACCGTGAACGACCGCCCCAACCAGCGGGCCTGTCTCGTCCCGGCACGGCCCGGCGATGTGATCCGCACCCAGGAGGGGACGGGCCGTGCGCACTGACCTCGCGGTGATCGGCGCGGGACCGGCGGGACTCGCCGCCGCCCTCGCGGCCGAGCGGCGCGGCCTGCGGGTCGCCCTCGTCGACGCGGCACCGGAACCGGGCGGCCAGTTCTACCGGCAGCCCGCCCCCGCACTCCGCGCGGAACGCCCTCAGGCCCTGCACCACCAGTGGCGCACCTGGACGCGGCTGCGCGACCGGCTCGCGACGAGCTCCGTAAGGCTGCTGACCGAGCACCATGTGTGGAGCGTGGAACGGACGCCCGAGGGGCTGATCGTGCACGCGCTGCTCGGACCGGAGCAGGAGGAACCGGCCGAGGTGCACGCCCGCGCCGTGCTCCTGGCCACCGGCGCCTACGAGACCGTGCTGCCCTTCCCCGGCTGGACCCTCCCCGGTGTCGTCACCGCGGGCGGCGCCCAGGCGATGCTCAAGGGCGGGCTCGCCGTACCCGGCCGGACCGCCGTCGTCGCCGGTACCGGGCCGCTGCTGCTGCCGGTGGCGACCGGACTCGCGGCGGCGGGCGTACGGGTCGGCGCGCTGGTGGAGTCCGCCGACCCCGGACGGATGCTGCGGCACGCCGGGCCACTGGCGGGCAAGCTGCCCGAGGGGGCCGGGTACGCGGCCCGGCTGCTGCGCCACCGCGTTCCCGTCCTCGCCCGCCACACCGTGCTGCGCGCCCACGGCGAGGGGCGGTTGACCGGCGTGACCGTCGCCGCCCTCGACGCCCGGGGCCGGGTCCGGCCCGGCACCGAACGCCGGCTGCCCTGCGACACCCTCGCGGTGAGCCACGGCATGCTCCCGCACACCGACCTCGCCGAGAGCCTCGGCTGCCGCCTCGACGGACTCACCGTGGCCGTGGACACCGAACAGCGCACCGACGTACCGGGAGTGTGGGCGGCGGGCGAGGCCACCGGCGTCGGCGGGTCGGGGCTCGCCCTCGCCGAAGGCCATGTCGCCGGCCGCTCGATCGCCGCCCGGCTGCGCGGCGCCACCCCCGATCCGGGGCAGTGGGCGCCTGCCGCCCGGGCCCGCGCCCGGCTGCGCGTGAGCGCCGGTGCGCTCGACGCCGTGTTCGCGCCGCCCGCCGGCTGGGCGGAGCGGGTCACCGACGACACCGTCGTCTGCCGCTGCGAGGAGGTCACCGCGGGTGCCGTCCGCGCGGGCCTCGCACTCGGCGCCGGGGACGCCCGCACGGTCAAGCTGCTCACCCGGGCGGGGATGGGCTGGTGCCAGGGCCGCATGTGCGCAACGGCGGTCGCGGGCCTCACCGGCTGCGAACCCACCCCGCCCCGACGTCCGTTCGCCCGTCCCGTACCCCTGGGCGTACTCGCCCGGCAGCACGAGCAGCACGAGCAGCACGAGGAGCACGAGGAGCACGAGGAGCACGAGGAGCACGAGCAGCACGAGCAGCACGAGTTGTGCGATCTGCACGAGGAGCGCGAGCGACCCGAGCCGTGCGATCTGCCCGAGGAGCACGACGGGCGTGAGCCGTGCGACCGGCATGACGGGCTCGGGCCGCACGACCCGCACGACCCGCACGACCCGCACGACCTTCACACCGAGAGAGGACCCTCATGACCGACCTCCGCCCCTGGCGCGGCGTCCTCGTCGCCACCGCGCTCCCGCTGACCGACGACCTCTCCGTCGACTACGACCGCTACGCCGAGCACTGCGCCTGGCTCGTCGCGGGCGGCTGTGACGGCGTCGTACCGAACGGCTCCCTCGGCGAGTACCAGGTGCTCACCCCCGAGGAGCGCAGCCGGGTCGTCGAGACGGCCGTCGCCGCGATCGGCGGCGAGCGCGTCATCCCCGGCGTCGCCGCCTACGGCTCCGCCGAGGCCCGCCGCTGGACCGAGCAGGCCGCCGAGGCCGGCTGCCGGGCCGTGATGCTGCTGCCGCCCAACGCCTACCGCGCCGACGAGCGCGCCGTCCTCGCCCACTACGCCGAAGTCGCCGCCGCCGGACTTCCGGTCGTCGCCTACAACAACCCGATCGACACCAAGGTCGACCTGGTCCCCGAACTCCTCGCCCGGCTGCACGGCGAGGGGCACATCCACGCCGTCAAGGAGTTCTCCGGCGACGTCCGCCGCGCCTACCGCATTGCCGAACTCGCTCCCGAACTAGACCTGTTGATCGGCGCGGACGACGTCCTGCTGGAGCTGGCCATCGCGGGCGCCAAGGGCTGGGTGGCCGGCTACCCCAACGCGCTGCCCCGCGCCTGCGTGGACCTCTACCGCGCCGCCGTGACCGGTGACCTCGACACCGCGCTCCCGCTCTATCGCCAGTTGCACCCCCTGCTCCGCTGGGACTCGCGGGTCGAGTTCGTACAGTCGATCAAACTGTCCATGGACCTCGTCGGCCGGCACGGCGGCCCCTGCCGCCCGCCCCGCGTACCGCTGGACGCCGGTCAGGAGGCGGCCGTCCGCGCGGCCACCGAGAAGGCCGTCGCGGCCGGACTCGCGTAGGGGAGGGGCACCGTCATGCGCAGCAGACTCGTCCTGCACGCCGTCGACTCGCACACCGAGGGCATGCCGACCCGGGTGATCACCGGCGGCATCGGCGCCATCCCCGGCGCGACCATGAACGAACGGCGCCTGTATTTCCGTGAACACCGCGACGACATCAAGCAGTTGCTGATGAACGAGCCGCGCGGGCACTCCGCGATGAGCGGCGCCGTCCTTCAGCCGCCGTGCCGGCCCGACTGCGACTGGGGCGTCGTCTACATCGAGGTGTCCGGCTATCTCCCGATGTGCGGGCACGGCACGATCGGCGTCGCGACCGTCCTCGTCGAGACGGGGATGGTCGAGGTCGTCGAACCCGTCACCACCATCCGCCTGGACACCCCCGCCGGGGTCGTCGTCGCCGAGGTGGCGGTGGAGAACGGCGCCGCCACGGCCGTGACCCTGCGCAATGTCCCGTCCTTCTCCGTCGCCCTCGACCGGAAGGCCACCCTCCCCGACGGGCGGACGGTGACGTACGACCTCGCCTTCGGGGGCAACTTCTACGCCATCCTGCCCCTGGACCGCCTCGGACTGCCCTACGACCGCTCCCGCAAGGACGACATCCTCGCCGCCGGACTCTCGCTCATGGACGCGATCAACGCCGGGGAGGAACCGGTCCACCCCGAGGACCCGTCCATCCACGGCTGTCACCATGTCCAGGTGACCGCACCCGACGCCACCGCCCGCCACTCCCGGCACGCCATGGTGATCCACCCCGGCTGGTTCGACCGCTCACCCTGCGGCACCGGCACCAGCGCCCGCATGGCCCAGCTCCACGCACGCGGCGAACTCCCGCTGCACACCGAGTTCGTGAACGAGTCCTTCATCGGCACCCGGTTCACCGGCCGGCTGCTCGGCACCACCGAGGTCGCCGGGCGCCCGGCCGTCCTGCCCAGCTTCACCGGCCGGGCCTGGATCACCGGCACCGCCCAGTACCTGCTGGACCCCACGGACCCCTTCCCGGCGGGGTTCGTCCTGTGAGCAGCGCACTCTCCGACCTGGGCGGCCGCAGACCCAGCTACCGCGAACGGGTCGCGGACGCGCTGCGGGCCGCCCTGATCGCCGGGGAACTCCGCCCCGGCGAGGTGTACTCGGCGCCCGCCCTCGCCACCCGCTTCGGCGTCTCCGCCACCCCCGTGCGCGAGGCCATGCTCGACCTCGCCAAGGAGGGCCTGGTCGACACCGTGCCCAACAAGGGCTTCCGGGTCACCGCCGTCTCCGACCGGCAGCTCGACGAGTACACCCATATCCGGGCGCTCATCGAGATCCCCACCACCGCCGGGCTCGCCGTCACCGCCGACCCGGTCGCCCTGGAGGCGCTGCGCCCGGTCGCCGAGGAGATCGTCACCGCCGCCGCGGCCGGTGACCTCATCGCGTACATCGAGGCCGACCAGCGGTTCCACCTCGGCCTGCTCGCGCTGGCGGGCAACGGCCACCTCGTCGAGGTCGTCCGGAACCTGCGGCAGCGCGCCCGGCTCTACGGCCTGACCGCGCTCGTCGAGCAGGGACGGCTGGACGCCTCGGCCGAGGAACACCTGGAACTCCTCGACGCGCTCCTCACCCGGGACCCGGAGGCCGTACGGGCCGTGATGACCCGGCACCTCGGACATGTCCGAGGGCTCTGGGCGGCACACTGACCGAAATTTGCGTTGCCACGCAAACGTCTTGCGTTTCTTGCGCTACTCTTGCGTGCATGACACGACGACTTGCTGTGGTGGCGAAGAAGGTCGGGGTCAGCGAGGCCACGGTCAGCCGAGTGCTCAACGGCAAGCCGGGGGTCTCCGAGGCCACCCGGCAGGCGGTGCTCTCCGCGCTGGACGTGCTCGGCTACGAGCGGCCCACCCAGTTGCGTGGTGAGCGCGCCCGGCTGGTCGGCCTGGTCCTGCCGGAACTGCAGAACCCGATCTTCCCCGCCTTCGCGGAGGTCATCGGCGGCGCACTGGCCCAGCTCGGGCTCACCCCGGTGCTGTGCACCCAGACCCGCGGCGGCGTCTCCGAGGCCGACTACGTCGACCTGCTGCTGCAACAGCAGGTGTCCGGCGTCGTGTTCGCCGGCGGGCTCTACGCCCAGGCCGACGCGCCCCACGACCACTACCGCCGGCTCGCCGAACGCAACATCCCGGTCGTGCTCGTCAACGCGGCCATCGAGCACCTCGGTTTCCCCGCCGTGTCGTGCGACGACGCCGTGGCCGTGGAGCAGGCGTGGCGGCACCTCGCCTCCCTCGGCCACGAGCGCATCGGGCTGGTGCTCGGCCCCGGCGACCACATGCCCTCGGCCCGCAAGCTGGCCGCCGCCCGCGCGGTCGCCGGCGAGGTGCCCGAAGAACACGTCGCCCGCGCCATGTTCTCCATCGAAGGCGGCCACGCCGCCGCGTCCCGGCTGATCGAGCGGGGCGTCACCGGCTTCATCTGCGCCAGCGACCCCCTCGCCCTCGGAGTCGTACGGGCCGCCCGCCGCAAGGGACTTGACGTCCCCGGACAGATATCGGTCGTCGGCTACGACGACTCGGCGCTGATGAACTGCACCGAACCCCCGCTCACCACCGTCCGGCAGCCCATCGAGGCCATGGGCAGAGCGGTCGTGGAACTGCTGAACGCGCAGATCAGCGGCAGTACCGTCGCCCCCGAGGAACTGCTCTTCGAACCCGAGCTGGTGGTCCGCGGATCGACCGCCCAGGCACCCCGTTCCTGAGATCCATCCCGCTGTCGAATAATTTCAAATTCTGCGCGACATCTTGCGGACCGATGTCGTCGGTGCTTGAGTGTGCCCCGCCCACCGCTCCTGTTCCGAGGGGTTCACTCACTCCTGTCCCTAAGGGGTCCACCGATGAGAAGCACCGGGATCCGTCGTACCCTCGTCGCCCTGGGCGTCGGCGCGCTCGCGCTCACCGCCTGCGGCTCCAGCGACGACGAAGCCGCCGGCGGCAAGACCCGCGTCACCGTCAATTGCATGCCGCCCAAGAGCGCCAAGGTCGACCGGCAGTTCTTCGAGGACGACATCGCCGCCTTCGAGAAGAAGAACCCCGAGATCGACGTCGTCCCGCACGACGCCTTCCCGTGCCAGGACCCGAAGACGTTCGACGCCAAACTCGCCGGCGGACAGATGGAGGACGTCTTCTACACGTACTTCACCGACGCCCGGCACGTCGTCGACATCAACCAGGCCGCCGATCTCACCCCGTATGTCAAGGAGTTGAAGAGCTACGCCACCATCCAGCAGCAACTGCGCGACATCTACACCGTCGACGGCAAGATCTACGGCATCCCGCGCACCGGCTACTCCATGGGCCTGATCTACAACCGGGCGCTCTTCGAGAAGGCCGGCCTCGACCCCGACCGCCCGCCCACCACCTGGGACGAGGTCCGCGACGCCGCCGGGAAGATCGCCGCACTCGGCGACGGCACCATCGGCTACGCCGACTACAGCGCCCAGAACCAGGGCGGCTGGCACTTCACCGCAGAGCTCTACTCCCAGGGCGGCGACGTGGTGAGCGCCGACGGCAAGAAGGCCACCATCGACACCCCCGAGGGCAAGGCCGTCCTCCAGACCCTCCACGACATGCGGTGGAAGGACGAGTCGATGGGCAGCAAGCAGCTGCTCGTCATCAACGACGTCCAGCAGCTGATGGGATCCGGCAAGCTCGGCATGTACCTCGCCGCCCCCGACAACATCCCCATCCTCGTCAAGGAGAAGGGCGCCGCATACAAGGACATGGCGCTCGCCCCCATGCCCGGCGGCGAAGGCACCCTCATCGGCGGCGACGGCTACATGTTCAACAAGAACGCCTCACCCGAGCAGATCCGCGCCGGCCTCAAGTGGCTCGACCACATGTTCCTCACCCCCGGCGACGGCTTCCTCGGCGACTACGCCCGCGCCAAGAAGAACGACGCCCCCGTCGGCCTGCCCGAACCCCGCCTGTTCACCGGCCCCGCCGACGACAGGGACCAGCAGGTCAAGAAGGCCAACGCCAACGTCCCGGTGGAGAACTACCAGGCCTTCCTCGACGGCAACCAGCACCTGGAGATGAAGATCGAGCCGCCGCACGCCCAGCAGCTCTACTCCGTCCTCGACGGTGTCGTCTCCGCCGTCCTCACCAAGGAGGACGCGGACATCGACCGGCTCCTCGGGGACGCCTCCGGCAAGATCGACGGCATCCTGGCCCGGGGCTGACCGGTGACGAAGACCGTGGAACGGCCGGCGCCCGCCGCGCGGGTCCACCCGGTGAAGGCGCCGCCCCCGGCGGGGGACCGGAGGCGGCGCCGCCTCACCGGTCAGCTGCGCGCGTACGGCTTCCTCGCCGGCGGACTCGTCTGCTTCGCCCTGTTCTCCTGGTACCCGGCGATCCGCGCCGTCGTGATCGCCTTCCAGAAGTACACGCCCGGCTCCGACCCCGAATGGGTCGGCACCGCCAACTTCACCCGGGTTCTCGACGACCCCGAGTTCGGCGCTGCCTGGCGCAACACGCTCACCTTCACCCTGCTCGCCCTGCTGATCGGCTTCGCGATCCCCTTCGTGCTGGCCCTCGTCCTGAACGAACTCAGGCACGCCAAAGCGTTCTTCAGGGTCGTCGTCTATCTGCCGGTGATGATCCCGCCGGTGGTCAGCGCCCTGCTGTGGAAGTGGTTCTACGACCCGGGCGCCGGCCTAGCCAACGAGGCACTGCGCTTCCTCCACCTGCCCACCTCGAACTGGTCCAACGGCGCCGACACCGCCCTGCTCTCCCTGGTCGTCGTCGCCACCTGGGCCAACATGGGCGGCACCGTCCTCATCTACCTCGCCGCGCTCCAGTCCATCCCCGGCGAGCTGTACGAGGCCGCCGAACTCGACGGAGCGAGCCTTCTGCAGCGCGTCCGCCATGTGACGATCCCGCAGACCAGGTTCGTCATCCTCATGCTCATGCTGCTGCAGATCATCGCCACCATGCAGGTGTTCACCGAACCCTTCGTCATCACCGGCGGCGGCCCCGAGAACGCGACCGTCACAGTCCTCTACCTCATCTACAAGTACGCCTTCCTCTACAACGACTTCGGCGGCGCCTGCGCCCTGAGCGTCATGCTCCTCGCCCTGCTCGGCGCGTTCTCCGCCGTCTACCTCCGGCTCACCCGCTCCGGAGAGGAGGCCATCGCATGAGCGCCACCCGCACCCTCGTCTCCCCGGCGGTGCTGGCCCGCCCGCGCGGCAGGGCCGTCTACTGGACCGTGTTCACCGGCGTCGTCCTGCTGTTCGCGCTCGCCTTCCTCTTCCCCGTCTACTGGATGGCGAGCGGCGCGATGAAGTCACCGGACGAGGTGGCGCGCACCCCGCCCACCCTCGTCCCGGAGAGCTGGAGCACCGACGGCTACACCGACGCCTGGGAACTCATGCAGCTGCCCACCCACCTGTGGAACACGGTGGTGCAGGCGGCCGGCGCCTGGCTGTTCCAGCTGGTGTTCTGCACGGCCGCCGCCTACGCCCTGTCCAAGCTGCGGCCCGCCTTCGGCAAGCTGATCCTGGGCGGCATCCTCGCCACCCTGATGGTCCCGGCCCAGGCCCTGGTCGTACCGAAGTATCTGACCGTGGCCGACCTCGGACTGCTCAACGACCCGCTCGCCATCTGGCTGCCCGCCGTCGCCAATGCCTTCAACCTCTACCTGCTCAAGCGGTTCTTCGACCAACTGCCCGAAGACGTCCTCGAAGCCGCGGAGATGGACGGCGCGGGGAAGCTGCGCACCCTGTGGTCGATCGTGCTGCCCATGTCCCGGCCGGTGCTCGGCGTGGTGTCGATCTTCGCGCTGGTCGCCGTGTGGCAGGACTTCCTGTGGCCGCTGATGGTCTTCTCCGACACGGACAAGCAGCCGATCAGCGTGGCCCTCGTGCAGTTGTCGCAGAACATCCAGCTGACCGTGCTCATCGCCGCGATGGTGATCGCCAGCATCCCCATGGTCGCGCTGTTCCTCGTCTTCCAGCGGCACATCATCGCCGGAATCAGCGCGGGCAGCACCAAGGGCTGAACACCGACCCGACCACCCGAACAGAAAGGCCAGCACCGTGGGACAGCCCACCCCTGCCCTGAACGACGACTGGTGGCGCTCCGCCGTCATCTACCAGGTGTACGTCCGCAGCTTCGCCGACGGCGACGGCGACGGCACCGGAGACCTCGCCGGTGTCCGCGCCGGACTGCCGTACCTCGCGGAACTCGGCGTGGACGCACTCTGGTTCAACCCCTGGTATCTGTCCCCCATGAAGGACGGCGGCTACGACGTAGCCGACTACCGGGCCATCGACCCGGCCTTCGGCACCCTCGCCGAGGCGGAGAAGCTCATCGCCGAGGCACGGGAACTGGGCATCCGCACCATCGTCGACATCGTGCCGAACCATGTCTCCGACCAGCACCCCTGGTTCAGGGCGGCACTCACCGGCGGCCCCGAGCGAGAGCTGTTCCACTTCCGCCCCGGCCGTGGCGCGCACGGCGAACTCCCGCCCAACGACTGGCGGTCGGAGTTCGGTGGCCCCGCCTGGACCAGACTGCCCGACGGCGACTGGTACCTCCATCTGTTCGCGCCCGAACAACCCGACCTCAACTGGGCCCACCCCGCCGTGCGTCAGGAGCACGAGGACATCCTGCGCTTCTGGTTCGAGCGGGGCGTGTCCGGCGTACGCATCGACTCCGCCGCGCTGCCGGCCAAGGACCCCCGGCTGCCGGACTTCACCGCGGGCCGCGACCCGCACCCCTATGTCGACCGCGACGAACTCCACGACGTCTACCGGGGCTGGCGCGCCGTCGCCGACGAGTACGGCGGCGTCTTCGTCGGCGAGGTCTGGCTCCCCGACACCGAACGCTTCGCCCGCTATCTGCGCCCCGACGAACTGCACACCGCGTTCAACTTCTCCTTCATGACCTGCCCCTGGCACGCGGCCCGGCTGCGCACCTCCATCGAGGACACCCTCGCCGAACACGCCCCGATCGGTGCCCCCGCCACCTGGGTGCTCTGCAACCACGACGTCACCCGCACCGTCACCCGCTACGGCCGCGCCGACACCGGCTTCGACTTCGCCACCAAGGCCTTCGGCACCCCCAGCGACCTCACCCTCGGCACCCGCAGGGCGCGCGCTGCCGCCCTGCTCTCCCTCGCCCTGCCCGGCGCGGTCTACGTCTACCAGGGCGAGGAACTCGGCCTGCCCGAGGCGGACATCCCGCTCGACCGCATCGAGGACCCGATGCACGCCCGCTCCGGAGGTGTGGACCCCGGCCGCGACGGGTGCAGGGTTCCGCTGCCGTGGACGGCCGGCGCTCCGCACGCCGGGTTCGGCGGCGAACCGTGGCTGCCGCAGCCCGCCGGCTGGGCCTCGTACGCGGCCGACCGGCAGGAGACCGACCCCGGCTCGATGCTCACCCTCTACCGCGAGGCGATCCGGCTGCGCCCGGCCTTCGGCGACGCCCCCCTCACCTGGCTCCCCGCCCCCGACGGAGTCCTCGCCTTCACCCGCGCCGACGCCCTGTGCCTGGTCAACCTCGCCGACACGCCCGCCGGCCTCCCCGCCCACACCGCACTCCTCCTCGCGAGCGGCCCTCTGGACCCCGACGGACGGCTGCCGAAGGACACCGCGGTCTGGCTGCGCGCCTGAGCCACCCGCACCCGCTCGTTCCCGTACCCCCACCACGAAGGGACCAGCACATGAGCACCAGTATCAGGAGCATGTCAGCCATCGGTACGGTCGTGACGGTGGCCGCCGGCATGCTCGTCGCCCTCGCCCCCGCACCTGCCCACGCCGCGGCGGGCGCCGCCCTCCCCTTCACCTCCGTCGAGGCCGAGGCGGCCGCCGGCACCGGCACGAAGATCGGCCCCGACCACACCCAGGGCACCCTCGCCTCCGAGGCCTCCGGCCGCCAGGCGGTACGCCTCGCCGCCGGGCAGCGCGTCGAGTTCACCGTGCCCCGCGCGGCCAACTCGGTGAACGTCGCCTACAGCGTCCCCGACGGCCAGTCCGGCAGCCTCGCCGTCCACGTGAACGGCCAGCGGCTCGCCCGGACCCTCCCCGTCACCTCCAAGTACTCCTACGTCGACACCCCCTGGATCGCCGGCGCCAAGACCCACCACCTCTACGACAACACCCGCATGCTGCTCGGGCGGAACGTCCAGGCCGGTGACAAGGTCGCCGTGGAGGCAACCGGTGTGCAGGTCACGGTGGACGTCGCCGACTTCGAGCAGATCGCCGACCCGGCCGCCAAGCCCTCCGGCGCCGTCTCCGTCACCGACCACGGGGCCGACCCCGGCGGCCAGGGGGACTCCACGCAGGCCTTCCGGTCCGCGATCGCCGCCGCCCAGGGCGGCACGGTCTGGATCCCACCGGGGGAGTACCGGCTCACCTCCTCCCTCAACGGCGTCCAGAACGTCACCGTCCGGGGCGCGGGAAGCTGGCACTCGGTCGTGCGCGGCTCCCGCTTCATCGACCAGACCGGCTCCGCCGGGAACGTCCACCTCAAGGACTTCGCCGTCATCGGCGAGGTCACCGAACGCGTCGACTCCAGCCCCGACAACTTCGTCAACGGTTCCCTCGGCCCCGACTCCACCGTTTCCGGCATGTGGCTCCAGCACTTCAAGGTGGGGCTCTGGCTGACCGGCACCAACGACAACCTCGTCGTGGAGAACAACCGCTTCCTCGACATGACCGCCGACGGCCTCAACCTCAACGGCAACGCGCGCGGAGTGAAGGTCCGCAACAACTTCCTGCGCAACCAGGGCGACGACGCGCTCGCCATGTGGTCGCTGAACGGCCCCGACATGAACAGCAGCTTCGAGAACAACACCATCTCGCAGCCGAACCTCGCCAACGGCATCGCCATCTACGGCGGTACCGACATCACCGTACGGAACAACCTGATCTCCGACACCAACGCCCTGGGCAGCGGTATCGCGATCTCCAACCAGAAGTTCCTCGACCCCTTCCACCCGCTGTCCGGCACCATCACGGTCGACGGCAACACCCTGGTCCGCACCGGCGCCATGAACCCCAACTGGAACCACCCGATGGGCGCCCTGCGCGTCGACTCCTACGACAGCGCCATCGAGGCGCAGGTGCGGATCACCAACACGACCGTCACCGACAGCCCTTACAGCGCTTTCGAGTTCGTCTCCGGCAGCGGACGCGGATACGCGGCGAAGAACATCACCGTCGACGGCGCCACCGTGAACAGGGCGGGCACGGTCGTCGTCCAGGCCGAGACGCAGGGCGCCGCCACCTTCCGCAACGTGACGGCGTCCGGCGTCGGTTCGGCCGGCGTCTACAACTGCCCCTACCCGTCCGGCTCCGGGAGCTTCGCCGTGACCGACGGCGGAGGCAACTCCGGCTGGGAAAGCACCTGGGCGGACTGTTCCAGCTGGCCCCAGCCAGGCCAGGGCAACCCCGACCCCGACCCGGACCGCAATCTCGCCCAGGGCCGCCCGGCCACCGCCACCGGCTCCCAGGACGTCTACACCCCCGGCAAGGCCGTCGACGCAGACGCCAACAGCTACTGGGAATCGGCCAACCACGCCTTCCCGCAGGCCCTCACGGTCGACCTCGGGTCCCGGCAGCCGGTGCGCCGCCTGGTGCTCAAGCTCCCCCCGCAGACGGCCTGGGGGGCCCGCACGCAGACCCTCTCCGTGCAGGGCAGCGCCGACGGCTCGGCGTACTCGACGGTCGTCGCCTCGAAGGACTACCGCTTCGACCCGGCCACCGGCAACACCGTGACCATCCCGGTCAGCGGTGACCTCCGCTACCTCCGGCTGCACGTCACCGGCAACACCGGCTGGCCGGCGGCCCAGTTCAGTGAGGTGGAGGCCTATCTGTCCCAGTCCTGACGGCACCGCGCTTCGCCGCCTGGATCTGCTCGTACACATGGGTCCGCAACTCGGCGAAGCGCGGCGCCACGCGTGTGCTCAACTGGTCCCGCTCAGCGGGCAGATCGATCATCAGCTGCTCCCGTACGACGGTGGGGGAGGCCGACAGCACCACCACCCGCTCACCCAGGTACACGGCCTCGTCGATGTCGTGGGTGACGAACAGGACCGTGATTGCGCGCTCCCGCCACAACCGCCGTACCAGGTCCTCCAGATCGGCGCGGGTCTGGGCGTCCACCGCCGCGAACGGCTCGTCCATCAGCAGCACCTCGGGTTCGTACGCCAGCGCCCGCGCGATGGCCACCCGCTGCTGCATACCGCCCGAGAGCTGCCACGGATACGCTCCGGCAGCGTCCGCGAGGCCCACCGAGGCGAGAGCGTCCGCCACCAGAGCGCGGCGTCTCCCCTTGTCGAAGCCCTTCTGTCTCAGCGGCAGTTCGACGTTCTGCCCGACCCGCATCCACGGGAACAGACTGCGCCCGTACTCCTGGAACACGAACGCCATCCCGGGCGGCGGACCGTCCACCTTCCGCCCGGCCAGATACACCTCACCGCCCGTCGGTTCGAGCAGCCCGCCCACGCACTTCAGCAGTGTCGTCTTGCCACAGCCGGACGGACCGACCAGACACACCAGTTCACCGGCCTCCACCGTGAAGGTCAGGTCGCGCACCGCCTCGACGTGCCGCCCCGTACCCTCGTACACCTTCCGCAGACCGCGTACGTCGAGCATCGACCGCCCTTTCGCGAGAGTCACCGGGACCGCCGGGCGGCCGCGCGCAGACCGTGGTACCAGCCGAGCGCCCGCCGCTCGACCAGTTGGAAGAGAACCGAGAGCACGAAGCCGAGCAGACCCAGCAGCAGGATGCCGGTCCACATGTCGGGGATCGCGAACGACCGCTGGAACTGCACGATGGTGAAGCCGAGACCGTTGCTGGCCGCGAACATCTCGCTGATCACCATCAGGATGATCCCGATCGACAGCGCCTGCCGCAGCCCCGCGAAGATCTGCGGGCTCGCCGACGGCAGTACCACGGCCTTCAGACGGGCGGCACCCGTGATGCCGTAGGAGCGGGCCGTCTCGGTCATCACCGCGTCGACCGCCCGCACACCCTCGACCGTGTTGAGCAGCACCGGCCAGACACAGCCGCTCGCGATGACGACGATCTTCATGGTGTCGCCGATGCCGGCGAACAGCATGATCACCGGAACCAGCACCGGAGGCGGCACCGCACGCAGGAACTCCAGCACCGGCTCGCACACCGCGCGCACCCGCCGGTACGAGCCGATCAGCGTGCCGAGCGCGACACCGGCGACCGCCGCCAGGACGTAGCCCGCCGCCAGGCGCAGCACGCTGGGCAGCACATCACCGCGCCACCGCTCACCGGTCCACACGTCGGGGAAGGTCTCCAGGACGGTGCGCAGCGGCGGCCAGTACACGTCCTCGCTGTCCGCCGAGGACACCCACCACACCACCACCAGCACCACCGGCAGCGCGAGCACGAACACCAGCCGCAACAGCAGACGCCTCACACCGCCACCTCCCCGCGCACCGACTGGTGCCAGGCCAGCGCCCGCCGTTCCACCGACCGGGCCCCGACATTGATCAGCAGCCCGAGCACACCGGCGACCACGATCAGCGCGTACATCTCGGGCACCGCCTGCGAGGTCTGCGCCACCGCGATCCGCGCTCCCAGCCCAGGGGCGCCGATGACGAGTTCGGCGGTGATGGCGAGGATCAGCGCGACCGCCGCCGCCAGCCGCACCCCCGTCATCACATACGGCAGCGCGGTCGGCCACAGGACGTGCCGGACCCGGGCCCAGGTGCCGAGCCCGTACGACCGTGCCGTCTCCTCGGCGACCGGGTCGACGTCCTGGACGCCGTACAGGACCTGGATCAGCACCTGCCAGAAGGAGGCGTACACGACGAGGAGCAGCACCGACCTCAGTTCGGTGCCGTAGAGCAGCACGGCGAGGGGGATCAGCGCGACCGACGGGATGGGGCGCAGGAACTCGATCGTGGAGGCCGTCGCCTCGCGCAGATACGGCACCACGGACAGGAGCACCCCGATCACGATCCCGGCGACGACCGCGATCGCCAGGCCCGCCGCCCAGCCCGTGAGGGTGTCGCCGAGGGCGGTCCAGAAGGCGCCGTCCGCGAGCTCCGTGCCGAGGGCGTCGGCGATCCGGGAGGCCGGCGGGAAGTAGTCCTCCCCGACCAGGCCGAGCCGCGGCACCGCCTCCGCGAGCAGGAGGGAGGCCGCGAGCCCCGCCGCACCGAGCGCGGCGTTCCCGCCCCTCACGGCAGCAGCTCGTCCAGGTCCGGAGCCTGCTTGAACAGCCCGTCCTTCGCGCCCAGCTCCGCGAGTTTCTCGATGGCGGCGCGGTTCGGCTCGGCCGGCCACTTCGGCAGCGTCACCTTCGCCAGCACGTCCGCCGGGATCTTCGTGTACGTGGTGACGATCTCGCGCACCTCGTCGGGATGGGAGTCGGCGTAGGCCAGGGACTCGGCGGTGGCCTCCTGGAACCTCTTCACCGTCTCCGGGTTCTCCTGCGCGTACTTGACGGAGGTGAAGTACATGGCGACGGTGAGCTTCGGCGCGACGTCGATCATGGGGGAGGCGATCTCCCGGCCGCCCTGGCTCTTGACGGTGGCCAGCGCCGGTTCCACCACCATCGCCGCGTCGATCCGCCCGCCGTCGAGCGCGGCCGGCATCTGGTCGAAGGCCAGCTCGACCAGCTCCACCTTGTCGGGGTCGCCGCCCGCCCGGCGCACCGAGGCGCGCACCGCCGTCTCGTTGATGTTCTTCAGGGTGTTGATGGCGACCTTCCTGCCCTCCAGATCCTTGGCCGACTTGATCGGGCTGTCGCCCTTGACGGTGAGCGCCTCGAAGTCCTTGCCGACCTCGCCGGTCGAGGCGATGCCGTTCGCCACCGCCTTCACCGGCACGTTGTTGGACTGGGCGATCATCAGCGAGGTCATGTTGGAGAACCCGAACTCGAACTGGCCGCTGGCCACGCCGGGCACGATGGCCGCGCCGCCCTGCGCGCTGGAGAACTCGAGCTTCAGCCCGCGCTCGCTGAAGAACCCCTTCTTCTGGCCCAGATACAGGGGCGCCACATCGACGATGGGGATCAGCCCCACCGTCACGCTGGTGGTGCCGCCGGACGAACCGGCCCCGTCCGACCCGTCGGAGCCGGAGGAGCCGCAGGCCGTCGCGGCGGTCAGTACGGACAGGGTCGTGAGGGCGATGAGCAGACGACGACGCATGACGGTGACTCCCGCGGTGGGACCGGACCGAATTGCTCCGACAGGCTGTGCGCAGAGAGAACGAACGTGCTGAGCGGGAACGTAGAGCCCGTGCCGAGACACGGTCAATCCCCGTACACCGTCCAATCATCGACGACCGCATCGTGGACAACCACCCGTGCGCGGACGCATCGTTGACAGTCGCATCGCGCACTCATAGCGTGCGCACCGCGTACGTTCGTACGTCTTCCCGGAGGCCACGATGACCGTTGACGTCCGCGGACCGTATTTCGTCCGGTCCTTCGAGCGGGGCCTTGCCGTCATCCGGGCCTTCGACGCCGACCATCCGGCGCTGACCCTGAGCGAGGTCGCCCGCGCCTGCGAACTGACCCGCGCGGCGGCCCGCCGCTTCCTGCTCACCCTGGCCGACCTCGGCTATGTCCACACCGACGGGCGGCTGTTCCGCCTCACCCCGCGCGTCCTGGAACTCGGCTACTCCTACCTCGCCGGTTTCACCCTGCCGCAGATCGCCGAACCGCATCTGGAGCAACTCGTGGCGCAGGTACGGGAGTCGTCCTCGCTGTGCGTGCTCGACGGGGACGACGTCGTGTACGTGGCCCGCGTCCCCACCAGCCGCATCATGACCGCGTCGATCACGGTCGGCACCCGCTTCCCGGCCCATCTCACCTCGGTGGGCCGGGTGATCCTCGCCGGGCTGCCGGACGACGAGATCGACATCCGGCTCGCCCGCGCCGATCTGCGCCCGCACACCGCCCGCACCCTCGTCTCGGCGGACGCCCTGCGCGCCGAACTGCGCCGGGTGCGCCGCCAGGGGTACGCCCTCGTCGACCAGGAACTGGAGGACGGACTGAGGTCCGTCGCCGCGCCGGTGCGCGACCGCGACGGGGAGGTGGTGGCCGGCGTGAACATCGCGGTGCACGCCGGCCGCAACTCGGTCGAGTCCGTACGCCGGGACCTGCTGCCCCATCTGCTGGCGACGGTCGCCCGGATCGACGCCGACCTGCGGATCACAGGTCCAGCACGAGCCGCCGCCCACGACAGCGGGACACACAGATGAGCATGGTCTCCCCGGCGGCCCGTTCCGCGTCGGTGAGCACCGAGTCGCGGTGGTCGGGGTCGCCCTCCAGGACGTCGGTCTCACAGGTGCCGCAGGTGCCCTCGGTGCAGGAGTAGAGCAGCTCGACACCGGCCCCGCGCACGGCGTCCAGGACGGAGACGCCCGGCGGGACGGTGAGCGTCCGGCCACTGCGGGCCAGGACGACCTCGAACTCCTGGTCGAAGCCGGTGGGTTGCTCCGCCGGCTGGAACCGCTCCGTGCGCAGCGCCCCGGCCGGGCACCGCTCGCCGACCGCGTCGAGCAGCGGCCCGGGACCGCAGCAGTAGACGAGGGTGCCCGCCGTCAGACCGTCCAGCACCGGGGCCAGGTGCAGCGGCCCGGTCTCGTCCTCGGGGGCGAGCGTGACCCGCTCGCCGTACCGGGTCAGTTCTCCGGTGAACGCCATCGAGGCGCGGGTGCGGCCGCCGTACAGCAGTGTCCAGTCGGCGCCCGCCGCCTCGGCCGCGGCCAGCATCGGCAGTACCGGGGTGATGCCGATGCCGCCCGCGACGAAGCGGTACCTCCCGGCCGGCTCCAGGCGGAAGTGGTTGCGCGGCCCGCGCGCCCGCACCGTGTCACCCGGCCGTAGCCGCTCGTGCACATACGCCGAACCGCCGCGCCCGTCCCGCTCCCGCAGCACGGCGATCCGCCAGCCGTTCCGGTCCGCCGGGTCCCCGCACAGCGAGAACTGCCGCTCCAGCCCCGGCCCGAGCAGCAGATCGATATGCGCACCCGGCTCCCAGCGGGGCAGTCGAACTCCCGACGGATGCCGCAGGGTGAGGACGAGCACACCCTCGGCCGCCGACTCCCGCCGCTCCACGACGAGTTCGATGTCGTCGTACGAGGTCATGCACAGGCTCCCCGTGGTTCGTGCCCCCGCGGATGGGCGAGCATCCACTCCCACATCTCGACCGGGTCCCGCGCGGTGTGCTCACGCCCGCAGTGACAGGTGCCGTGCAGCACATCGGTGCCCGGGAGCCAGTCCACGCGGTAGATCTCGCCGGTACGCCCGCTCATCGGACCCCCTCCACGGGCTTGGCGCCCTCCTCCACCAGCCGGGCGAGGATACGGCGGGCGGCCAGGCCACCGGTGTCGATGTTGATGCTCAGCTCCTGGTAGCCGGTGCGCTCGGTGCCCAGGGAGCGCTGCAGCAGATTGAGCGCGTCCACGTCCTGCATGACGACCGTGTGGTTGTTGCTCCGCAGGAACCCGCTCACCTCGGCGTCGTCCGTGGCCCAGTCCCGCGAGACCGCCCAGAAGTCGTACACCCTGCCGTCGGCGGAGGGCGTGATGGCGTACGTGATCTCGGTGTGGAAGCCGCCCGGGTCGCTGCCGTCCGGCTCGGGCAGCACACCCACCGGGGCGATCCTGCTGTGCAGCAGATACAGGCACGGCGCGTGGTACTCGATGTCCTGCCAGCGGGTGATCCGCCCCTCGATCCCGGTCGACCGGGCGTAGAACGGCGGACACGCGGCGTCGTCCATGTGCCGGCTCACCCGTACGATCCCGGCGCCCTCGTCGACCTCGGTGGTGATCGGCGTCTCGGCGACCTCCGGCGTGCCGATGTAGCCGCCGTGCAGATAGGTCTCGTGGGACAGGTCGAGGAGGTTGTCGACCAGCAGCCCGTGGTCGCAGTCGATGGGCTCCATGCCCCGCACGGTCACCCAGCCGGGCGAGTCCAGGTGCCGGGCCCGCGGAATCGACGCCGGGTCCGCGAGCGACGGGTCACCGATCCACACCCACACCAGCGAATCCTGCTCCACGACGGGATAGGAGGCGACCCGCGCGGTGCGCGGCACACGCTTCTGCCCGGGCACGTACACACACGTACCGGTGGTGTCGTACGTGAACCCGTGGTACCCGCACACGACACGGTCCCCGTCGAGCCGCGTCGGTGGCTCGGAGAGGGGGTAACGGCGGTGCACACAACGGTCGTCGAGCACGACCGGAGTTCCGTCGCCCTCGGTCCGGTAGAGCACGAGCGGCTCCCCGAGCACCGTCCGGCCGAGCAGCGCCCGGCCCACCTCGTGGCTGTAGGCGGCGACGTACCACTGGTTCCTGGCGAAGGCGGTGATGTGCGGCATGGGCGCTGACTCCCGTCGCTCTGTCGTGGCGACATCGTCCGCAAGGGCTTCACGAGCCCGCAACACCCCTTCCGTCTCGCGGAAGGATTTCCATGAAAGGCCTGTTCAGAGGGCTGGCCGGGAGACGCCACACAACCGCTGCCACGGATGGGCCGTGCACTCCGTGCTAGCGTGTGGCGTTTGCAGTGCCGCCGCGTCGGTGCCCGGTGGGGGCCCCTGGCCGGTGGCCGCGTCCCCGCCGCGCCTTCCTCGGTACGGTCCCTGTGGAGGAAGGCCTTCTATGAGCGAATCAGCACGTGTCGACGTCCAGCAGCAGGACGAGGTGTCCGGTGTCACCGCGGCCCTGCCTCCGGCGTCGTCCTTCGCGGAGCTGGGGCTGCCGGCCGAGATCCTGCGCGTGCTCGCCGAGCACGATGTGTCGGTGCCCTTCCCCATCCAGGCGGCGGCACTGCCCAACGCGCTCGCGGGACGGGACGTCCTGGGCCGGGGCCGCACCGGATCCGGCAAGACGCTCGCCTTCGGTCTGGGGGTGCTCGCCCGGACGGCCGGGCGGCGCGCGCAGCCCAAGGAGCCGCTGGCGCTGGTTCTGGTGCCCACCAGGGAGCTGGCGCAGCAGGTCGGCGAGGTGCTCACCCCGTACGCCGAGGCGCTGCGGCTGCGGCTCGCGACCGTGGTGGGCGGTGTGTCCATCGGACGACAGGCCGCCGCGCTGCGGGACGGCGCCGAGATCGTCGTCGCCACGCCCGGCCGACTGCACGACCTCATCGACCGCAAGGGCTGCCGGCTGGGACGGGTGCGCATCACGGTCCTGGACGAGGCCGACCAGATGTGTGACATGGGGTTCCTGCCGCAGGTCACCGAGATCCTGGACCAGGTGCGTCCCGACGGGCAGCGCATGCTGTTCTCCGCCACCCTGGACCGCGATGTCGACCAGTTGGTGCGGGACTACCTGCGCGACCCCGCTGTCCACTCCGTGGACCCCTCGTCCAGCGCGGTCTCCACGATCGAGCACCACGTCTTCGTCGTGCACGGTCCCGACCGGTACGCCGTGACGACGGAGATCGCCGCCCGGGACGGCCGCGTCCTGCTGTTCCGGGACACCAAGCACGGCGTCGACCAGCTCACGCGGCATCTGCGGGCCAGCGGCGTGGCCGCCGCCGCCCTGCACAGCGGGAAGTCCCAGCCGCAGCGCACCCGGACCCTGGCCCAGTTCAGGAGCGGGCAGGTCACCTCGCTGGTCGCGACGAACGTCGCCGCACGCGGCCTGCACATCGACGACCTCGACCTCGTGGTCAATGTCGACCCGGCCACCGACCCCAAGGACTATCTGCACCGCGCGGGCCGAACGGCCCGGGCCGGCCGCTCCGGCACCGCCGTGACGCTCGTCCTGTCGGGACAGCTCCGCGAGGCGAGCCAGGTCACGGCGGACGCCGGCGTCGTTCCCAAGGTCACCAAAGTGCGGTCCGGCGAGGCGGAGCTGAGCCGGATCACCGGCGCCAAGGCACCCTCCGGACAGCCTCTCGACCGCGGCCAGGCCGCACCCGGCCCCAAGAACCACAACGCCCCGTTCCGCGGCCTGGGCAGCAGCAAGGACGCGCGGGGCGGCTCCGGTGGCAGGCCGTCCCGTAAGAGCGGCGAGGCCCGCAAACTCGCGGAGGCCCGCGCGGCGGCCCGGGTGCGGCGCGGCGGCTGAGCCCGGCTTCCCGGACGGCACTCCGGGACCGGCCCCGCGGGGCCCGCGTTTCCCCCGGTGATCCGGGCGAAGTTCAGGTGCGGCCGCAGAACGCGCGGCACGCGGTCCCTCCGGCATGGGGGGACCCCCGTCGCCGTGCGCGCGATCCCGCGGCATCAGGAGGCTTTCCCGTCGCTCCACGGCGCGGCCGATGAGTTTGCGTCTCCCGGCCGGTCCAAGCTCGTGACACCCCGCGAAAGGACACCGTCATGTCGGAGCTTCTCGTCGACTTCATCACCTCGCTCGACGGCTACGCGTCGGGAGAGGGATGGCCCGGATTCTGGGGGCTCGAAGGCCCGGAATACCTCGCGTGGCTGGGGGAGCAGCCCGAGGTCACCTATCTGATGGGAGCGAACACCTACCGCCTGATGTCGGGCTTCGCCGCAGGCGAGGTCCCGGCCGGCCAGGACGAGTTCAGGCCCGAGGAAGAGGCGTCCGTCGACGAGCTCACGCAGGCGTCCAAGGTGGTGTTCTCCTCCTCGCTCGAGGATCCGCTGACGTGGGCCAACTCCACGCTCGTCCGCGACGACGCCGTCGAGGCGGTCCGCGCCATGAAATCGGGCGGTTCGGGGCTCCTCAGCACGATCGGCAGCCTCAGCCTGAGCCGGTCCCTGCTTCGGGCCGGACTCGTCGACCGCTTCCGGGTCGTGATGTTCCCGGTGATCACCGGGGCCACGGGCGCGGAACGCATCTACGACGGCTATCCGGACGTCGCCCTCGAGATGACCGGTCACCGCACCTTCGACGGCCGCATCCAGCTGGTCGAGTACAGACCCCGCGTGCTCGAGCACCCGCCGCTCGGCACCCCCGCCTGACGGCAGGCGCGACGGTCCTCTTGGCGGCCCTGCTCTCCCGAAGCTACGGCGAAGCCGGCGTGGGCCTGTCCGACGGCTTCGGGGTACGCCTCGCGCGTGGCGTGCTGGGCGAGCACGGTGAGTTCTGCGGCGTCGCGGCCGAGCCGCTTCATCTCGTACATGGTGAAGATGGATCCTGTCCCTCGGGATGCCGTGCCCGCTGAGCGTGCCGAGCTGGGAGTCTGGGAGTCGACTTCCTGTCCGAGGGGCGAGCAGCGGCACGGCGAGCCGGGCCGGCTGCTCAGCCGGGTGGGACGGCTGGGTCGATGATCCGATACCCCACGCCGGGTGTGTTGGCGATGACCGGCGGGGCGCCGAGTTTGCGGCGCAGGCGGCTGATGGTCACCGTGACGGTGTTGGTGAACGGGTCGGCGTGTTCGTCCCAGACCTGTTCGAGGAGGTCCTCCGTGCTGAGGAAGGCGGGGCTCGCGTTCAGGAGGGCTTCGAGTACCGCGAATTCCTTGACGGAGAGGTCGAGTCGGTGGCCGTCGCGGTGGGCGGTGCGGCGCATCGGGTCGAGTTCGATGCCCGCCGTGCTCAGGGTGCGGGACCGTGCGGCGGGGCGGCGGCGCGCCAGTGCGCGGATGCGCAGGACGAGTTCGGGAAAGTGGAAGGGCTTGGCGAGGTAGTCGTCGGCGCCCAGGGTGAGTCCGCTGACGCGGTCGCCGGGTGAGTCGGCGGCGGTCAGCATCAGGACCATCACGCGGCCGTCCCGCTCGGTGATCATCTGGCAGAGGGTGTCGCCGTGGATGCCCGGCAGGTCGCGGTCGAGCACGACGACGTCGTACGCGTGGACGTCCAGCTTGGCCGCGGCGTCGAACCCGTCGTGGGCCACGTCTATGGCCATGCCCTGGTCGCGCAGTCCCTCGGCGATGACTTCGGCGAGGGGGCGGGCGTCCTCGACCACGAGGACTCTCAACGCGCCACGCCCGTCTCTGCGTCGGGGGCTTCCGCCGTCGCCCTGCCGTCCGTGCGGGGGAGGGTGATGGTGACGCGCAGGCCGCCGTCGGGGCGGGCGCGCAGGTCCAGGGTGCCGTGGTGGGCCCGGGTGATGGCCGCGACGATGGAGAGGCCGAGGCCGCTGCCCCGGCCGGTGCCGGTCCGGTCGGCGCCAAGGCGGCGGAAGGGCTGCGCGAGGTCCGTCACCCGCCGCTGGTCGAGGACCGGCCCGCTGGACTCGACGACGAGGGACACCGCGCCTGCGTCGTCTCCTTCGGCCCGTACCGCGACACTGATCCAGCCCCCGGGGTCGTTGTGCGCGATCGCGTTGTCGACCACGTTGTCGGCCACGCGGCGCAGCAGCGTCCGGCTGCCCCACACCCACGCGGAGTCGTCGATCCGGTTTTCGCGCACGGTCAGGCCCTTGGCCGCGATGTCCTCTGCCCGTCCGGTCAGGGCGATCAGCGCGAGCCGGCCGAGGGCGAGGCGCGCGGCGTCGGTGAACTCGCCGTGCTGGGTGCGAGCCAGCACGAGGAAACCCTCCAGCAGCCGGTCCACCTGGTCGAGTTCGGTGCGTATCCGGGCGGCCAGCGTGGCCGTGGTCGCGGGTACCGGGCCCGGCTTGGCGAGCGCCACGTCCAGGGAGGCCCGCATCGTGGTGAGCGGGGTGCGCAGCTCGTGGGAGGCGTTGGCGACGAAGAGGCGCTGGGCGTCGAAGGAGCCCTCCAGGCGGCCGAGGAGGTCGTCGATGGTGTCGGCGAGGTCCTTCACCTCGTCGCCGGGGCCGTCGATGGCCAGGCGTTCGTGCAGGCTGTCGGCGGTGATCCGGCGGGTGGCCGCTGTCATCACGCGCAGCGGGCGCAGCACCCGGTCGGCGACGAACCAGCCGAGGCCGACCGAGATCACCGCCATGACGCCGAGAGCGATGGCGGAGCCGATCAGGATCTGCCGGGACCGGGTGTCGTGCGCCTGGGTCAGCTGTCGCTCCAACTCGTCGATGCGGCCCTGGGCCTGTGCCGCCGTGACGGGCTGACCGGTACCGCCACCGGGGGCGGTCCGGCTGGAGCGCGATCCGCCGGATGCCACCACGGCCGCGATGGCGAGCAGCGCCGTTCCCGACAGCAGGAACAGAGTCACGTACAAGGCGGTGAAGCGGGTGCGGGCAGTACCACGGCGCAGGCCGAGCCGGGCGGTCAGGCCCGCGAAACGTCGGGGCGGACCCCATGTCATACGCATGCTCCCCTCTCGCCACCGCACCAGGACACGTACCGGGCCAGGCTAAGCCGAGGCGCCTAACAGCGAGATGACAGTGGCCGTTCGGCCCCTGTAACTCGCTCGGTCACAGAGTGGGCCCATGAGCGATGAGAGTACGAAGGCGACGATCGAGGTCATCGGTCTGCGCAAACGCTTCGGGCCACAGCCGGCTCTGGACGGTATGACGTTCACGGTGCGGGCCGGTCGGGTGACCGGCTTCGTCGGCCCGAACGGCGCGGGCAAGTCCACCACCATGCGCGTGATCCTGGGCCTTGACGCGGCCGAGGAGGGAAAGGCCCTGGTCGACGGGGTGCCGTATCGCACCCTGCGTCGCCCGCTTCGGCATCTGGGGGCACTGCTCGACGCCTCCGCGCTGCAGCCGAGCCGCACCGCCCGTAACCACCTGCTGTGGCTGGCCCACTCACAGGGCGTGTCGGCCCGGCGGGTGGACGAGGTCATCGAGCAGGCCGGCCTGGGCACGGCGGCCCGGCGCAAGGCCGGCGGCTTCTCGCTGGGCATGCGCCAGCGCCTGGGGATCGCGGCGGCGCTGCTCGGTGACCCGCCGGCCGTCATGCTGGACGAGCCGTTCAACGGCCTCGACCCCGACGGCATCGTGTGGATGCGTGGCTTGCTGTCGTCGCTGGCCCGGCAGGGCCGCGCCGTCCTGGTCTCCAGTCACCTGATGAGCGAACTCGAAGACACCGCGGACCATCTCGTGGTGATCGGCCGCGGCCGGGTCGTCGCGGACACCAGCGTGTCCGAGCTGCTCGCCGAGGCGTCCGGCGGCCGGGTCACCCTGCGTACCTCCGCGCCTCCGCGCGCCGCCCAGGTCCTGCACGGCGCGGGCGCCACCGTTCTCGCCACCGGCCCCGACACCCTCCGCGTCACGGGCCTGCCCGACGAGGAGATCGTGGCCCTGCTCGCCCGGAACGGGGTGCCGTTCTCCCAGGTGTCCACGCACCGGGCGACGCTCGAGGAGGCGTACATGGAGCTCACCCGGGACGCGGTGGAGTACCGGGGCATGCCGGCGGGGGAGGCTACGCGATGACCGCCACCGTCACCCCTCGCCCCCCGGCCACGAGGCGCGCTGAGCGGAGTGGGTTCCTCAGGACGCTGCACGCCGAGTGGACGAAGTTCCGTACGGTACGTGGCTGGGTCCTCGCCATGGCGGGGGCGCTCTTGGTGACGATCGTGGTCGGCCTGCTCGGCACGGCCGCCCCCGCCCCCGGCGGTGGCGGCGCCGACTCCGCCTCGTACCCGAAGGGACCCGGAGGAGAGGCCGTCAACGACAGCTTCTACTTCGTCCACAGGACGCTCACCGGCGACGGCACCCTCACCGTTCCCCTGCGGTCGCTGACCGGTGTGACCGACACCGGGACCGGCAGGACGGCCCAGGGCGTCCAGCCCTGGGCGAAGGCCGGGATCATGGTGAAGGAAAGCCTCACCCAGGGAGCCCCGTACGCGGCGGTCATGGCGACCGGCGGCCACGGCGTGCGCATGCAGTACGGCTACACGCACGACACGGCGGGCCCTTCCGGCAAGGTCACCCAGGAGTCCCCGCGCTGGCTGCGCCTGGTCCGCTCCGGCGACATCCTCACCGGTCTCTCCTCCACCGACGGCTCCCACTGGACCAAGATCGGCCACGCGAAGCTGCCGAGGCTTGCGCGCACCGTGCGGGCCGGGCTCTTCGCCACGTCACCGGAGGCGAAACAGGACACAGCGGCGGGCACGGGCTTCAGCCCCGCCGTGGCCACCGGCGCCTTCGGCCGCCCCGGCCTCACCGGTGGCTGGTCCCGGGGCGCGTGGAGCGGTACACAGGTGGGCGGCGACGCGGGCACCTCCGGCAGCTACACGAACACCACCAAGGGCGGATTCACCCAGACCGACGGCGGCGGGTTCACCGTGACCGGCGCCGGTGACATCGCACCGGTCGTCGGCGGGCCCGCCATGGGGGTCGGCTTCACCGTCGAGAACTTCCTCGTGGGCACGTTCGCCGGGCTGATCGTGGTGATCGCCGTGGGCACGGTGTTCATCACCGGCGAGTACCGGCGCGGTCTGCTGCGTACGACCATGGCGGCGACTCCTGTGCGGGGCCGGGTGCTTGGTGCCAAGGCGCTGGTGGCCGGGGGCGTCGCGCTCGCCCTCGGCCTGGCCGCCGCCGCGATCACCGTTCCCCTCGGGGAACGCAGTGCGCGCGGCAGGGGCTTCCATGTCTTCCCCGTCACGTCGGCGACCGAAGCGCGCGTCATGGTCGGCACCGGCCTGCTCTGCGCGGCCACCGCCGTGCTCGCTCTCGGCGTCGGTGCCCTGCTGCGGCGCAGCAGCACGGCGGTCGCCCTGGTCATCGCGTCGATCGTGCTGCCCTTCCTGCTCGCCACCTCCGGCGTACTGCCCCCGGGCGTCTCGGAGTGGCTGCTGCGGGTGACCCCGGCTGCGGGCTTCGCCATCCAGCAGACCCTGCCGCAGTACGCGCAGGTGCTCAGCGTGTACGAGCCGTCGACCGGGTACTACCCGCTGGCGCCCTGGGCCGGTCTCGCCGTGCTGTGCGGATACGCCGCGCTCGCCTTCGGTCTGGCCGTGGTGCGGCTGCGCGGGAGGGACGTATGAGTCTCCCGAGCGGTGCACGCCTCACGAGCACGGCTGACGGCGCGTGGCGAGGGGTCTTCGGCCGCGCCCTGCGCGCGGAGTGGACGAAGTTGCGCACCGCGGGGGAAGTGGGCAGGTTGCTGCTGCTCGCCGTCGCGCTGACCGTGGCCGTCGGCTGCGGCACGGCCAAGGCCGTGAAGTGCCCGGACGCGGGGTGCGGCCAGGACGCCGTCAAGCTCGCCCTGACCGGCGTCACCGTCGGGCAGGCGGTCGTCGCCGTGCTCGCGGTGCTGGCCGTCAGCGGCGAGTACGGCACCGGGATGATCCGCACCACGCTCACGGCGGTGCCGAACCGGATCACCGTCCTCACCGCCAAGGCGGCGATCCTCACCTCGGTCGTCCTGGCCTCGGGGACGGCTGCCGTCCTGGCCTCCCTTCTCGCCGGCCGCCACATCCTGCCCGGCAACGGATTCACCGAGGCGCACGACTATGCCCCGCTCTCCCTGGCCGACGGCCCGACCCTGCGGGCGGCCGTGGGCTCGGTCCTCTACCTCGTCCTCATCGCCCTGATCGGCCTCGGCGTGGCGACGGCGGTACGGGAGGCGGCGACCGCCATCGGGATCGTGCTCGGGCTGCTCTATCTCTTCCCGGTCGTCACCCAGGTGGTAGACGACCCGGAGTGGCAGCGCCACCTCCAGCAGATCTCGCCCATGTCCGCCGGACTCGCGGTCCAAGCCACCGTCCGTCTGCACGAGTTGCCCATCGGCCCATGGGCCGGCCTGGGCGTGCTCGCCACGTGGGCCGCGGCCGCGCTGCTGGTCGGCAGCCTGCTGCTGCACAGGCGCGACGCGTAGCCGAACCGAGCCGACCGCGAGCACGGTGGCCGCGGGCCCCTCCCCGGCCAGGCGTGTCACCCGGCCGGCTGTGGACGCGGTCACTTCGCCGTGGCTTCGGGAGAACAGGGACTTGACGACGGCGGCGGCCCCATCGACACTCGCTGGGGAATCCTAGTGAATAGGTAGGGAAACATGAGGCGTGCTGATCCGGCCACCGCACGAGCGGGCCGTTCGCCTCTTCTGACCTCCCGTCGGCACATCGATCTGCTCCGCGTCTGCAGCGCCCTCAGGCCCCGGGGCTGACCCGGCGCCCCTCCCGCCCGACGGCGTCCGACGCGCACGCCTGCCCGCCCCCTCCGGGCGGACGACGGGATCGCTCGATCACACCCGCCGGCTTGACGCCGCTTCCGCCGTGCGCACCTCCGCGCCCGCTCCCGGGGAGAGTCATGATCGTCCCACCACCGGCCGCACACGTGTCCGACCTGCCCGCACCCGCCTTCCGCGGCCGCATCGGCAGGGACGCGCGCAGCGGCCACTACGCCGTTCCCGGCCGCTACCGCCTCCATCTGTCGACCGCCTGGCCCGACGGCCTGCGCATCGCCGTCCTCCACAGCCTGCTCGGCCTGGGCACCGTCTGTCCGGCGGCCTACCTGCCCGCCATGCCCGACTGCCCCGAGGGTGTCCACCCGGCTCTGCGTCCGCTGTACGAGGCGAGCGCCCACCGGTACACCGGACCGGCCGCCGCTCCGGTGCTCAGCGACGGCTGGTCCGGAAGGATCGTCAGCACCCACGCCCCGGACATCATGCGCGACCTCGCCCACAGGTTCGACAGCGACCGTCCCTCGCCCTACCCGGGCGGCGCGGAGTCGGAGATCGAGGGCGTCGAGCGGATGTGCGCGCGGGGCATCGAGGAGGCCGCCCAGCGCGCCGGTGCGGCGGGCGGCGAGCAGGCGGAGCGCGACGCGGCACTCGGGACGCTGCTGGAGGCGCTCGGTGCGCTGGAGCGCCGGCTGGCCGGGCGGATGTATCTGATCCGCGAGGAAGTCACCGCCGCCGACGTCGAGTTGTGGGTCACCCTGGTCGAACTCGACACCGTGCACCGCAACCACCTGGACGCCTCGGCCGTCCGGCGCATCGCCGGCCACCCGACCCTGTGGACCTACGCCCGCCGTCTGACGGCCCACCCGGCGTTCGGCGCCCACCTCGACCTCGACGGCATCGAACGCCGTCATCACGCCCGCTGCCAGGGCCTGGAGGCCGCCGGAGCGGCGGTCCGGATCCTGGACTGGGCGGCACACGCGGCCCGTTAGACGTTCCACCGGACGGAGGCGGCGTCGACCTGCGTCCCGGCACCGCCCCGACACCCGGTTCGTCGGCTCACCGGGCCGAGGCCCGGGAACACACCGCCGTACCTGCTCTCAGCATGTGAAATCCCCCCGGGGTGTTCTTGACCGGCCTGACTCTCCCCTGGTTCGATCTACGGTATGAAGCGACAGGACCTCACGCGGCGACGCCATGTCGACCTCGCGCGTGTCTCCAGCGCCTTCTGTCGCCGTCGCGTCTGAGCGCACCCGAGGGAACCCCTGAGGGGAACCCTCCCACTCGCTCCCTCCCTGACTTCCCCCGTGCATTACGGTCCTGACGCATGTCCGTGATGACGTCGGACTTCCCGCACACGCCACCCCGGCACGTCTGATGTCCGCGGAGCCCTTTCCCCCTGCCCGCGTGGCGCGCCGCACCTGGAACGACGAACCGAAAGGTCCTCGCATGGCCACGATCCTGTCCGTCTCCGCAAGCCCCTCCGCCACCTCCCGCACCGCCCGGCTGCTCCGCCACCTGGACGCGCGGCTCACCGCCCAGGGACACGAGGTGATCGTGCTGGACGTCCGCACCCTCCCCGCCGAGGCGCTGCTCGGAGCCGACTTCGGCCACCCGGCGATCGTCCGCGCCGGCGCCCTGTTCGAGCAGGCGGACGGCGTGGTGATCGGCACCCCCGTCTACAAGGCCGCCTACTCCGGGCTGTTGAAGTCGCTGCTCGACCTGCTCCCGCAGTACGCCCTGGCCGGCAAGACGGTCCTCCCGCTGGCCACCGGCGGCACGACCGCCCACGTCCTCGCCATCGACTACGCCCTGCGCCCGGTGCTCGCCTCCATGGGCCCCGCACACATCACCCCGGGCTGGTTCACGCTCGACAAGGACATCACGGTGGCCGACGACGGCACACTCACCGTCGCACCGGGGTCGGCCGAGGCGCTGGCCCAGGTCGCCGACCAGTTCTCGGCCGCGCTGGGCGGCCGCACCACCTTGCTGGCGGCGACCGGATGAGCAGCGGATGCCCGTCCCGCGCGGTGGCGGAGGCCGGGGCGGCCCGGAGACGAACGGGGCCCAGGGCCTGTCCGGCGGATCAAGTCGGAGGAAACCGGCGGCGCCTTCGCCGCCCGGGTGAGCGGGGTCGGGTGCGTGCGGCCGTACGACGGAGGAGGGAGCCGACGCGACGGGGCCACCTCCCCAACCGTTCGGGCAGCGGCAGTGGGGAGTGCCTGCCAGGCCCCGGCCGGGATTGATAGCGTCGAGGTGTGCCGAGCCGCCCGACCGGGAGGAAGCCGATGTCCCCGACGATCCGCAGGGCCGTGATCCCCGCCGCCGGTCTCGGCTCCCGCCTGCTGCCCCTGACGAAGGCGACACCGAAGGAGATGCTCCCCGTCGGCGACAAGCCGGTCATCGAGCACACCGTGCGCGAACTGGTGGACTCCGGCATCACCGACATCACCATCGTCGTCTCCGGCGGCAAGAGCCTCATCCAGGACCACTTCCGCCCCAGCCCCGCCCTCGTCGCACAGCTCCGCGAGGACGGCAAGACGGCCTACGCGGACGCGGTGGAGGAGATCGCGGAGCTGGCCCGCCGGGGCCACATCACCTACCTGGACCAGTACGGCCCCTACGGCAACGGCACCCCGGTGCTCAACGCCGCCCGCACGTTCGGTGACGAGCCGGTCCTGGTGCTCTGGCCCGACGACGTCTTCGTCGCCGAGGTCCCCCGCGCCCAGCAGCTCATCCGCGCCTACGAGCAGACGGGCTGCCCCGTCCTGGCCCTCATGCCGATGGACCCCGCCGAGTCCCAGCGCTACGGCGTCCCCGTCGTCAAGGAGGACCTCGGGGACGGCCAGCTGAGGATCACCGGCCTGGTGGAGAAACCGGAGCCCGCCGCCGCGCCCTCCTCGTACGCGGCCATCGGCGGCTACGTCGTCACGCCCGGCATCATCGACGAACTGCGCGAGCAGACCCGCCGCTGGTACGAGCACCGCACGGGCGAGGTCTATCTGACCGACGCCATCAACGCCTACGCCACCACCCGCGCCGTGTACGGGCAGGTCATCAAGGGCCGCTGGTACGACACCGGCAACCCGGCCGACTACCTCGTCGCCCAGATGGCGTCCGCCCTCGCACACCCGGAGTACGGCCCCGTCCTGCGCGGCCTGGTCGCCCGGCTCGACGCGGAGCGGGACACCTGACCCCGGGACGCCCGTGACACCGCGGCGCACCTCACGTACCGGCGACCTTCACACCCGCGCCATGGCACCCTTCCCTGACGTTCGTCACCCCTGAAACACTCCTCTCGCGCGCACCCCGACACTGTCCGGCACCGTCCGAGAGGCCTCATCCATGCCCGAAGTCAACCGGCGCCGATTCCTCCAACTCGCGGGCGGCACCACGGCGTTCAGCGCCCTGTCCGCGAGCATCGAGCGGGCCGCCGCACTTCCCGCGAACCATCGCTCCGGGTCGATCGAGGACGTCGAGCACATCGTCGTCCTGATGCAGGAGAACCGCTCCTTCGACCACTACTTCGGCAGTCTCCGCGGCGTCCGCGGCTTCGGCGACCCGCACCCGGTGCGCCTGGACGGCGGCAGGCCGGTGTGGCACCAGACCAAGAGCGACGGCACCGAGGTCCTGCCCTTCCGCCCGGCGGCCGACGACCTCGGCATGCAGTTCCTGGAGGGGCTGCCGCACAGCTGGCCCGACGGCCAGGAGGCCTACCACGACGGCAGGTACGACCGCTGGCTGCCCGCCAAGGGCACCACCACGATGGCGTACCTGACCCGTGAGGACATCCCCTTCCACTACGCGCTCGCCGACACCTTCACCGTCTGCGACGCCTACCACTGCTCCTTCATCGGCTCCACCGACCCCAACCGCTACTACCTGTGGTCGGGCCACACCGGCAACGACGGCAGGGGCGGCGGGCCGGTCCTCGGCAACGAGGAACTCGGCTACGACTGGACGACGTACCCCGAGCGGCTCGAAGGGGCCGGGATCTCCTGGAAGATCTACCAGGACATCGGCGACGGACTGGACGCGACGGGCAGTTGGGGCTGGATTTCCGACGCCTACCGCGGCAACTACGGCGACAACTCCCTGCTGTACTTCAACAAGTACCGTGACGCCGAGCCCGGCGACCCGCTGTACGACAAGGCGCGCACCGGCACCGACGTCAAGAACGGCGACGGATACTTCGACCGGCTCCGCGCGGACGTCAAGGCCGGGCGGCTGCCGCAGGTTTCGTGGATCGCCGCGCCCGAGGCCTTCTCCGAGCACTCCAACTGGCCGTCGAACTACGGCGCCTGGTACATATCCCAGGTCCTGGACGCGCTCACCTCCGATCCGGAGGTGTGGGCGAAGACCGCGCTGTTCATCACGTACGACGAGAACGACGGGTTCTTCGACCATGTGGTGCCGCCGCTGCCGCCGAAGTCCGCGGCGCACGGCCGCTCCACGGTCGACGTGTCGCTGGACGTCTTCGAGGGCAGCGCCACCCACCGCGAGGGGTTCTACGGGCTCGGCCCGCGTGTGCCGATGCTGGTCGTCTCGCCCTGGAGCAAGGGCGGCTACGTCTGCTCCGAGACGTTCGACCACACCTCGGTGATCCGGTTCATGGAGCGCCGCTTCGGGGTGCGCGAGCCGCAGATCTCGCCGTGGCGGCGGGCGATCTGCGGTGATCTGACCTCCGCCTTCGACTTCTCCCGCAGGGACGGCCGGCAGGCCCGGCTGCCGGACACCGACGCGTACGAGCCGCCGGACCGGAACCGGCACCCCGACTACCGGCCGACGCCGCCGCTGGACGCGGGGATGCCCCGGCAGGAGCGGGGGGTGCGGCCGGCACGGCCGCTTCGGTACGCGCCGGCGGTGGACGGTGCGGTGGACGCGGCGACCGGCCGGTTCACGCTGACCCTCGCGTCCGGGGCGCGCGCGGGCGCGGCGTTCCTGGTCACGTCCGGGAACCGTACGGACGGGCCGTGGACGTATACGACGGAGGCGGGCAAGTCGATCGCGGACACGTGGAACTCGGCGTACTCGGGGGGTGCGTACGACCTGACCGTGCACGGTCCGAACGGGTTCCTCCGCGTGTTCCGGGGGTCGAACGGGGTGGCGGGGTGCGAGGTCACGGCCCGCCACACCGGGGAGGACATCCGGCTGACGTTCGTCAACGAAGGGGAGGAGGCGGTACGCCTGCGGGTGTCCGACGCGTACGGTGCCGCCCACACCGCGGTGACGCTGCGCCCCGGTGGGAGGACCCACCGCACGGTCCGGCTCCACGCGAGTCACCACTGGTACGACCTGACGATCACGTCCCCGTCCGACCCGACGTACCTGCGCCGCTACGCGGGCCACGTGGAAACAGGCCACGCTAGCACCAGCGACCCGGCCCTGTCCCCAGCCTGACCGCCCCAGCGGCCACCCGCCCCGTCCCCGCTGCGGGCCCCGCGCCGCCCCAGCCGCAGCCGCGGTCGATTCTCCCGCCCCAGCGGCGGGCAGTCGTGCCGCTGGGGCGGCACGGGTGGGCGCAGCGGCACCCCGCAAGCGCGCGTAAGCAGACCAACCCCCGCTCAGCCCCCACACGCGTCAGCCTGCACAGTGCAGCGTGAGGTGCTGGGGGGGGGTGACCGGGGGGAGTCACGCAGCCCGGCGTGAGTGGGGTGCTGTCGTGCGTACCCGTGCCGCCCTGCGGCGCGCCTGACCGCGGCCGGCGGCGTGAGCGGGGATCGCGGGTGCTGCGGCGCGATCCGCAGCGGCCGGCGATGGAATCGTCGTGCGGTCGCGGGCCGGCGCAGGCGCCGGTATGCCGGGGGAGCTCGAGGGGTGGCTCAGCAGGAGGACGCCGCGCGCCGCGAGTGCCGCGCCGGTGAGCGCCAGCAGAACCCCCGTCACCCCGCCGTTCAGGCGTTCGCCTAGGAGGGTGGTCCCCAGAACCGCCGCCGCCAGCGGGTTCGCCAGCGTGACCACCGCCAGCGGCGCGCCCAGGCCGTCGCGGTAGGCCGTCTGGGACAGGAGCAGACCGCTCACCGCGAAGGCAGCCACCAGAACCGCCACCACGACCACCTCCGGCAGCGGACCGGACCCGACCATCACCGTCCGAGTGAGCGCCGACGCCACCCCTGACGCGATCCCCGACGCCGCCGCGTGCCGCAGGCCGGGCCGGGTGCCCGGCCAGGACAGCAGGCCGATCAGGGCCGTCGTACCGCCCGCGACGACCAGCACCTCCCGCGCGCTCAGCGCATCGTCCGGCGCCGGCCCGGACGCCGTCACCAGCACCGCCGCCAGCCCGGCCACCGTCAGCGCCGTACCCCGCCACTCCACCGCACGCACCCGCCGCCCCGCGAGCCGCGCGCCCATCGGCACCGCCGCGACCAGGGTCAGCGCGCCCAGCGGCTGGACCACGGTGAGCGGGCCGTACCTGAGCGCCACCACGTGCAGCAGCGCCGCCGAGGCGTTCAGCGCGACCGCCCGCCACCACGCACCGTCGCCCAGCACCCGCAGCGTGCCGCCGGACCGGGAGGCCAGCCGTTCCTGCGCCACCGCCGCGGCGGCGTACGCGACGGCGGACACCAGCGACAGCAGCACGGCCACGAGAACGGCGCTCACCGTCCCGCCCCCACGAGCGCCCGCCGCCCCACCGGCACATGACGGGCCCGGATGATCCGCCCGGCTCCCCCGGAAGGCCCCCTCGGCACCCGCAGCAGCACGAGCGCCGCTCCCAGCAGCACCGTCGCCACGACCGCGTCCAGCCAGAAGTGGTTCGCCGTCCCCACGATCACCAGCAGCGTCAGCAGCGGATGCGCCAGCCACAGCCCGCGCCACCGCGCGCGCGTGGTGACGATCAGCCCGACCGCGACCATCAGCGCCCACCCGAAGTGCAGCGACGGCATCGCCGCGAACTGGTTCGACAGCCCGTCCGTCGCCGGCGGGCCGTACACCGACGGCCCGTACACCCGCGCGGTGTCCACGAGCCCCGTCACGGCGAGCATCCGGGGCGGGGCGAGCGGGAACGCCAGATGCAGCACCAGCGCGGCGGCGGTGACCGTCGCCAGCACCCGCCGCGCCCACACGTAGTGCACGGGGCGGCGCAGATAGAGCCAGACCAGGAAGGCCACGGTGGCGGGGAAGTGGACGGCCGCGTAGTAGACGTTCGCCGCGTGCGCGAGCCCGTCGCCGCGCAGCAGCAGGGACTGCACCGCACCCTCGCCCGGCAGGCGCAGTGCCCGCTCCAGGTCCCACACCTCGTGGCCGTTGCGGAACGCCGCAGCGGTGTGGCCGGACGCCAGCCGCCGCCCGAGCTTGTAGACGAGGAAGAGCGCCGTCACCAGGAGGAGTTCACGGACGAGCGGCGGGCGCGCCGCCGCGGCGCGCCCTACCGCTTCAGGCTCCTTGCGGGCATTCATCCCCCGGCCCTTCCACCGACCGTCTCATCGATACGGGTCCGTACCGATACGCCAGTGTACCGATACGGTCGCGTACCGGTACACTGGCGTATCGATGAAGTGGGTCTCACCCGAGAGGCAAGGAGCCGAGCCGATGACGTCGCAGGACGCGGACCGACCCGGGCCGGTCGGAACCTCGCGCCGCTCCAAGATCACGCCGGAGCGTGAGCGGGAGTTCTTCGACGCCGTGCTGGACCAGATCCGCGAGTGCGGCTACGACGCCGTCACCATGGAGGGCGTCGCCGCCAGTACGCGGTGCAGCAAGTCCACCCTGTACCGGCAGTGGCGGACCAAGCCGCAGTTCGTCGCCGCGGCCCTGCGCTCCAGTCGGCGGGCGCGGTTCGCCGGTATCGACACCGGCAGCCTCGCCGGTGATCTGCGCGAGGCGGCGCGGTGCGCGGGGGAGTGGTCGCCGAAGGACACCACGCTGCTCCAGGCGCTGGGGCACGCGGTCACCCAGGACCGGGAGCTGGCGCAGGCGCTGCGCGAGGCGCTGGTCGACCCGGAGATCACCGCGCTGGAGGAGATCCTGCGGCGCGGCGTCGACCGCGGGGAGGTCGCCGCGGAGAACGCGGCGCTGGAGTACATCCCGGCACAGCTCTTCGGCGTGCTCCGGGTCCGCCCCATCCTGGACGGGCGGAACGCGGACCCGGACTATCTGATCCGCTTCGTCGAGGCCGCCGTACTGCCGGCGCTCGGCCTCGAATGAGACGCAGGCCGCCGCCGACGGCATGACCGTACGGCGGGGGTCTGACCGCGCCGCACCGTGGGGACGGGGGCGGCGCTCACGCCGGCCGGGTGGGACACCTCTGAGCGGAGGGTGTCCCACCCGGCCGTCGTCCGTGGGGCGTCAGACGTCCTGGCCGCTGCCGCCGCCCGACGACACCTCGATGCCCTTCGTGATCTCGTCGAGGACGGACTCCTTCTGGTCGGTGTCCACCCCGAAGCGCACCACGACGATCTGCCGAGGCTGCGCCGGGGACGGGAAGGCCAGCGACTGCACATACCCGTCGGAGCCCTTGCTGGTGACCGCCTTCCAGCGCACCAGATAGCCCTTCTGCCCGGCCACGGTCACGGCCTTGGACGCGAGGACATCGTGCGAGGTGATCTTCCCGTACGAGTCGCCGCCGTAGCTCTGCTCCGCGTTGGCGGTGATGTCCTCCTTGGCGACCTCCTCGGCGGTGGTGCCCTTGAGCCCGAACGCCAGGGCCGGCGCCGAGTACGCCCCGCCCTTGGTGCAGGTCTTCGAGGTGTCGCCGGGACAGTCGTACGCGTTCTTCGACGTCACCGAGGCGCCGACCTCCAGCTCCTGTCCGTACCAGCCGTCCGGGATGGGCAGACTGATCCCGCTCAGCCCGTCGGTCACCGACCCGCTCTCGATCCGCGGCGCCTCGGATCCCTCGGGGCCCGGCTCGTCCCCCTCGGAACCGCCGGAACCGCCGGAACCGCCGGAACCGCCGGACCCGCCCGAGCCCCCGCCGGACCCGCCGCCCGAGTCGCCGAACGGCCCGCCGTCCCGGCCGTCCGGACCCTGTGAGGCCGCGTTTCCGCCGCCCCCGCCGTCGTCCGTCAGCGCGTACACACCCACACCGATACTCGCCAGCACGGCGACGGCCACCGCCACGGCTATCCCGTTGCGCACCCGCCGGCTCCGTCCGGGCGGGGGTGCGGCGGGATACGCCGGATAGGCCGGATATGCCGGCCCGCCCGGCGCCGGAGGACCCCAAGGGGCGGCGGCCTGCCCCACCGGACGGACCTGCTCCGTCCAGGCCCTGCCGTCCCACCAGCGCTCGGTGGCCGGCCCCTCATTCGTCTGCCCGGGGTCGGGGTACCACCCGGGAGGAGTCACCTGCGTCATGCCCCCACCGTATGAGGCGTCGGTGAAAGCCGGATGAGAGAGCCCCGTCACACCGCCGCGCGGCCCACCCGGAAATCTCCATCTCCCCTGCCCTTGACAGCTGTTGACCAAAGGGAACCCTGGTCGGGAGCGGTATGCGTCGACTTCCGGCGTCCATGTCACCCTTCACGGCAACACGTGCCACGAGCAGGCACCGCTCGGACGGCCGGGGGACTACGCTCGACCTCTGTACGTCATTCGGGCGACTCGGGGAGGTAGCGGGATGACGGAGGTACGGCCCCCGGGCGCCCCCACGGCGGGTCTGTGGGAGCGCGACGAGGAGGTCGCCGCCATCGCGGGGGCCATCGACACGCTGTGCGCGGACCGCTCCTCGCCGGGCAGTCTGCTGGTGCTCCGCGGCGAGGCCGGATTCGGCAAGACCGCGCTGCTCGCCGAGACCCGCCGCATCGCCGAACAGCGCGGCTGCACCGTGTGGTCGGCCCGTGGCGGCGAGACCCTGCGCTCCGTCCCCTTCAACGTCGTCCGCAGGCTGCTGCAGCCCGCCCTGGTGTCGATGCTGCCGGAGGAGGCACGGGAGTACCTCGGCGACTCGTACGGCATCGCGGGCCCCGCCCTCGGCATCACCGACCCCGGCGAGGGTCACGCCGACCCGCAGGGCGTGTGCGAGGGACTGGTCGCCGCGGTGAGCCGGCTGGCCCGCCGGGACTGGCCGCTGGTCCTGCTGATCGACGATGCCCACTGGGCCGACCAGGAGACCCTGCACTGGCTGGCCGCCTTCGCCGAACGCCTCGCCGACCTGTCCGTCCTCGTCGTGGTCGCCCGCCGCCCCGGCGAGATCTCGGGAGTGAGCGCCGGCCACCTCGACGCCGTCGCCGCCGCGGCCGACCGCCCCGTCACCGTCCTCAGCGCCCTCACCCCGGAGGCCGCCGCCGGACTCACCCGCGCCGCCCTGGGCACTCACGCCGACGCCGCGTTCTGCCGTGAGGTCTGGGCCGTCACCGGCGGCAACCCCTACGAGACCGTCGAACTCCTCGCCAAGGTCCAGGACAGCGAACTCGAACCCGTCGAGGCCCACGCCGGTGAACTGCGCGACCTCAACCGCTCGGCCCGCGGCGGCGGACTCGTCGCCCGCCTCGAACAACTGGGCATAGACGCCACCCGCTTCGCCTGGGCCGCCGCCATCCTCGGCAACGACATCACTGTCGACCTGGTCGCCGAACTCGCCATGCTGAAACCCGACTCGGCCGCCCGCTGCGCCGAACTCCTGCGCAGCGCGCGCATCCTGACCACCCCCGACCCGTCCGGCGCGGGCCGCGGCACACCCGGCGACCTCGAGTTCGTCCACCCCCTGATCGCCACCGCCGTCTACAACTCCATCCCCGACGCACTGCGCCGCGCCATGCACGGCATCGCCGCCCGGATCGTCACCGACTCCGGACGCGGCGCGGCGGCGGCCGCCCGCCATCTCCTCGAGGTCCACCCGGACGACGACGAGGAACTGGTCTGGCAACTGCGCGAGGCCGCCCGCGAACATGTCGCCGTCGGCGCCCCCGACGCGGCCCGCCGCTGCCTGGAACGCGCCCTGGAGGAGCCGCCCCGCCCCGAGATCCACGCCCATGTCCTCTACGAACTGGGCTGCGCCACCTTCCTTACCGCGCCCGCCCGCACCATCGGCCATCTGCGGGCCGCCCTCGGCATGCCCGGCCTCGACGGCGACCGCCGGGTGGACGCCGTGGTCCGGCTCTCCCAGGCGCTGCTCCACAACAACCAGATGGACGAGGCCGTCCGCACCGTCGAGGCGGAGGCCGCCCGTCTGGAACCCGGCCCCGGCCAACTGCGCCTGCGGGCCGTGCAGTTCATGTGGGAGGGCCTGCTCGCCGGGGAGGCGGGCGCACCCGGCCGCTCCGAGCGGCTGGCCGAACTCGCCGCCACCTGCACCGGCCGTGACAACTCCGAACGCGTGCTGCTGATCCTGCGCGGCTTCGACGCCATGATGCGCGGTGAGAACGCCGAGGAGATCGTCGAGGTCTGCGACCGCGCCCTCGTCAACGGGCGCCTCGCGCCGGGCCTCGGCTGGACCGACTCCGAGTGGGGCGTCGAACTCCTCCTGATGCTGGCGAGTTCCTACGCCTACACCGACCGCCTCGACCGCGCCGAGAGCCTCTACAACGAGGCCCTGCGCGCCTACGACACGGCGGGCTGGAGCGGCGGGCACCTGGCTCTCGCGCACGCCTATGTGGGCCTCGGGCACCGCCGGCGGGGCCGGCTGGAGGCGGCGGAGACCTCACTGCGCGAGTCCCTGCGCCTGGCCGAACGCGTGGGCCGCGGGCTGCCCCTCTACTGGACGGCCACCTGCAACCTCGTCGACACCCTGCTCGCCCGCGGCCATGTCGACGAGGCGTGGGAGGTCGCCGAACGGCACGGCTTCGCCCCGCCCTACCCGTCCACCGTCGTGCTGCCCGACCCGCGTTCGGTACGCGGCCGGCTGCTGCTGGCCGTCGGCCGCACCAAGGACGGAGTCAACGAACTGGAGGCGGCGGAGAAGGCGGCCGCCGCGCGCGGCCACCACCACCCGGTACATGTGTTCTGCGCCGCGGATCTCGCCCGCGCCCTCGTCACGGAGGACCCGGTGCGCGCCGCCCGGCTGGCGGTCGATCTCCGCCGACGGGCCGAACGCCTCGGCACGGACACCGCGATAGGCGAGGCCCTGCGGGTCGCCGCCGCTCTGGAGACCGGCCAGCGCGCTGTCCGTCTCGCCGCCCAGGCGGTCACCTACCTGGAGTCCTCGCCCTGCCAGTACGAACACGCCGCGGCCCGTGTCGAGTACGGCATCCTCGCCCGCTCCGTCCCCGACCTCGAACGCGGACTGGCCCTGGCCCGCGCCTGCGGCGCGGACGCCCTGGCGGAGCGGGCCGCACAGGAACTCGGGACGGGCGTGGGGCCACGCTAGCGCCCGTGGCTACTCGTCCTCTTCCGCCAGGACCCGCTGGGCCGTCGCGAACGCCGAGTTGGCCGCCGGGACCCCGCAGTACACGGCCGTCTGGAGCAGCACCGCGCCGATCTCCTCGGGGGTGAGCCCGCCCCGGCGCGCCGCGCGGACATGCATGGCGAGTTCGTCGTAGTGGCCGTGCGCGACCAGCGCCGTGAGCGTGATCATGCTGCGTTCGCGGCGAGTGAGGGTCGGGTCGGTCCAGACCTCCCCCCAGGCATAGCGGGAGATGAAGTCCTGGAAGCGGGCCGTGAACGGCGTCTGCCGCGCCTGCGCCCGGTCCACGTGCGCGTCGCCCAGCACCTCCCGGCGCGCCTTCATGCCACGCCGGGCGGTCCCGTCGAAGTGCGCCCGCAGCGCCGTCAGTACCGCCTCCGGCCGCTGCGCGGGCGCCAGGTGCGAGGCCCCGGGGAGCTCCACCAGCGTGGCGTCCGGTACCGCGTCGGCGATCTCCCGCAGATGCCCGGGGGGTGTCGCCGGGTCCTCCCGGCCCGCGATCAGCAGCGTCGGCACAAGGACCTCGGCCAGCCGGTCCCGCAGATCGAACGCGGCGAGCGCGTCACAGCAGGCGGCGTACGCCTCCGGGTCGGCCTCCCGGTGGTCCCGGACCAGCCGCGGCACGGTGAAGCCGGCCGTGAACCAGCGGGCGTCCGCACCGTCCGCGAGGCCGCCGAGCCCTTCGCGCCGCACCCGTGCAGCCCGCTCCCGCCAGGGCCCGGCGCCGTCGAAATGCGCCGAGGAACAGATCACGGCCAGTGACGACAGCCGGTCCGGGTGGTGCACGGCCAGATGCAGCCCGACCGCGCCGCCCAGCGACACACCCGCGTACGCGAACCGCCCTATGCCGAGCGTGTCGGCGAGCGTGAGCACCAGGGAGGCGAGGTCGCCGACGGTCGCACCGGCACCGATCAGCCCCGCCGCCGAACCCCCGTGCCCCGGCAGATCCCAGCGGACCACCCGGTGTCCGGCCGACAGTTCGGGCGCCACCCTGTCCCACAGGGCGTACGACGTGCCGAGCGAAGGCCCGAGCAGGAGCGGGGGAGCCGAAGCGGCGCCCTCTTCACGGTGGTTGAGAAGTCGGTCGGTCAACGTCGCTCCAGAGCGCGGTCGGTGAGGGCTCCGGCGGAGCCGGTGTAACGGGCGGGGTCGATCAGCGGGGAGAGGTCGACCTCCTTCAACTCCTGCTCCTCGGCCAGCAGTTCACCGAGCTCGCGGCCTTCTTCGTACGCCCGCCGGGCCGCTTGGGTCAGCAGTTCCTTCGCGCGGGAGCGGCCGAGGACTGGAGCGAGTCCGGCGGAGAGCCGCTCGGAGACGATCAGTCCGTGGGTGAGGCCGAGGTGTCCGCGCATGACCTCCGGGTACACCCGCAGCCCTTCGGTCAGCTCGGCCGCGTCCCGGGTGGCTCCGCCCACCAGGCGGAGCAGATCCCGCAGCGGCTCCCACTCGGCGTGCCACGCCCCGGCCGGCCGCTCGTCCTCGGCGACCAGGGAGCCGTACAGCGTGGCCGCGAGCTGCGGTGCCCGCCGGGCCGCGGCCGCGATCAGCGTCGAGCGGACCGGGTTCGCCTTGTGCGGCATGGCCGAGGAGCCGCCGCCGCTGCCCTCGGCGACCTCCGCGATCTCGGTACGGGACAGGGTGAGGACGTCGGCCGCGAGCTTGCCCAGGGCGCCGGCCGCGAAGGCGAGACACCCTGCCAGGTCGGCGACCGGTGTGCGCAGGGTGTGCCAGGGCAACAGCGGTTCCGCGAGGCCGAGTTCACGGGCGTACGCGCCCGGCAGCGCGGTCGGGTCCCCGGCGCCGTACGCGGAGAAGGCGGCCAGTGTCCCCGCCGCGCCGCCGAGCTGGGCGGGCAGCGAGCCGCGTACCGCCGTCACCCTGTCCCGCGCGTCCAGCACCAGCGACCGCCACCCGGCCGCCTTCAGCCCGAACGTCGTCGGTACGGCGTGCTGGGTGAGCGTCCGGCCCGGCATCGGCGTGTCCCGGTGCCCGGCGGCCAGCAGGGCCAGGGCCCGCTCGCAGCGGTCCAGGTCGGCGAGGACCGGGCGCAGGGCGCGATGGGCGACCAGCATCATCGCCGTGTCCATGATGTCCTGGCTGGTCGCCCCCCGGTGCACATACGGGCCGTGCTCCTCGCCGGCCGCCCGGGTCAGCTCCGCGACCAGCGGGATCACCGGATTGCCGCCGCCCCGCGCCCGCGCGGCGAGGGACGCGATGGCGAACCGGGCCGGGTCGGCGGCCTCCGTCACCGCCGTCGCCGCCCGCTGCGGGGCGAGCCCCAGCGCGGCCTGGGCACGGGTCAGCGCCGTCTCCGCGTCGAGCAGCGCCCGCAGGACCGCCGTGTCCGCGGTCTCGGCGGCGGCGGGGGAACCGGCCCACCCGGGGGCGAGCAGACCGGTGCCGTGATCGGCTGATGTCACTGGAACTCCAGGAAGACCGTCTCGCCTTCGCCCTGAAGGCGGATGTCGAAACGGTACGTGCCCGCGCCCTCCGCGCCCGCGACCAGCGTGTCGCGGCGCCCGGTGTCGAGCCGGGACAGCAGCGGGTCCGCCGCCAGCGCCGCCTCGTCGCCCGGCAGATAGATCCGGGTGAACAGATGCACCAGCAGACCACGCGCGAACACGCACACACTCAGATACGGCGCGCTCCGGCCGCGCGCTCCGGGGCGCAGCGTACGGACGTACCAGTGGCCGTCCGCGTCGGTCTGGATCCGCCCGAACCCGGTGAACTCCACGCCGTTGCGGCCGAGGAAGCCGCCGCTCGCCGGGTCCCGCCGCATCGAGCCGTCCGCTGTCGCCACGTTCCCCTCGGGGTCCGGCCCCCAGATCTCCAGCAGCGCGTCGGGAATCGGCCGGCCCTCGCCGTCGTACACATGGCCGTGCACGGTGACGGTGTCCGGATGCCCGAGCGGTGCGATGTCCTCGCCGCCGGGGAACGGCAGCGCGTAGCCGTAGAAGGGGCCGACGGTGTGCGAGGGGGTGGGCAGCGCGTTGTCCGTGTCGATGCGCGTCATGGTGTCAGCGTCCCTCTTCCATCCAGGTGGCCCGCGGCCCGTCCAGCACGATGTCCCAGTGGTAGCCGAGCGAGAACTCCGGCACCGACAGGCTGTGGTCGTACGTCGCGACGAGCCGCTGCCGCGCCGCGTCGTCGGTGACGGACTGCAGGATCGGGTCGTACGGGAACAGCGGGTCGTTCGGGAAGTACATCTGCGTCACCAGCCGCTGGGTGAACGCCGAGCCGAAGACCGAGAAGTGGATGTGCGCCGGACGCCAGGCGTTCACATGGTTGCGCCATGGATACGGGCCCGGCTGGACCGTGGTGAAGCGGTAGAAGCCGTCCTCGTCGGAGAGCGTGCGGCCCACGCCGGTGAAGTTCGGGTCCAGCGGCGCCTCGTGCTGCTCGCGCCGATGGGCGTACCGGCCGGCCGAGTTGGCCTGCCACACCTCCACCAGCTGACCGCGCACGGGCCGGCCGTCGCGGTCGAGCAGCCGCCCGGAGATGGTGACGCGCTCACCGATCGGCTCACCGGGGTGCTGCCGGGTGAGGTCGTTGTCGACCACGGTGATGTCCCGCTCCCCGAACGCGGGGGAGGACAGCTCCACCAGCTCCGGGTCCTTACCGGCGTCGATGGCGACCGGCGGCCGCTGCGGATGACGCAGCACCGACGAGCGGTACGGGGCGTAGTCGCGGCGCGGGTGGTGCTCGACGGGCGCCCCGTCCGCGACCCGCTTCCCGTACGCGGCGCGTTCGGCCGCGATCTCCCGGTCGATGTCGGCTTGAGTGAGTACGTCGGTCACGACAGGCCCTCCCCGAGGGTGAGTTCGGCTCCGGTCCTGGCGGTGATCTCGTCGACGGACACGCCGGGAGCGGTCTCCACGAGGACGAGTCCGCCGTCGGCGACGTCGAGGACACCGAGGTCGGTGATGATCCGGTCCACGCACTCCTTGCCGGTCAGCGGCAGCGCGCACTCGGTCACGATCTTCGGTGAGCCGTCCTTCGCGGTGTGCGTCATCACCACGATCACCGTGCGGGCGCCGTGGACCAGGTCCATCGCGCCGCCGATCCCGGTGACGAGCTTGCCGGGTATCGCCCAGTTGGCCAGGTCACCGCGCCCGGACACCTGCATGGCGCCGAGGACGGCGACATCGATGTGCCCGCCGCGGATCATCGAGAACGACAGCGCCGAGTCGAAGAAGGACGCGCCCGGAAGGACGGTGACGGTCTCCTTCCCGGCGTTGATCAGGTCCGGGTCGACCTCCGGCTCGGTGGGATACGGGCCCGTGCCGAGGATGCCGTTCTCGCTCTCCAGCACCACCTCGACACCCGGCGGAAGGTGATCGGGGATGAGCGTGGGCAGACCGATGCCGAGGTTGACGTACTGGCCGTCGCTCAGCTCCCGGGCCGCCCGCGCGGCCATCTCTTCCCTGGTCCAGGCCATCAGCCGCTCACCGTCCGCCGCTCGATCCGCTTGTCCGCCGCCTGGTCGGGCGTGAGCGCGACGACCCGCCGCACGAAGACGCCCGGCAGATGCACCGCGTCCGGATCGATCGCGCCGGGCTCGACCAGCTCCTCCACCTCCGCGACCGTCACCCGGCCCGCCATCGCGGCAAGGGGGTTGAAGTTGCGGGCCGACTTGCCGAACACGAGGTTTCCGTGCCGGTCGCCCTTCGCCGCCCGCACCAGCGCGTAGTCGGTGCGGATACCGCGCTCCAGCACGTACTGAATGCCGTCGAACTCCCGCACCTCCTTCGCCGGCGAGGCGACGGCGACGCCGCCGGAGCCGTCGTAGCGCCACGGCAGACCGCCCTCGGCGACCTGCGTGCCCACCCCGGCCGGGGTGTAGAACGCGGGGATGCCGGCGCCCCCGGCGCGCAGCCTTTCGGCGAGCGTGCCCTGCGGGATCAGCTCCACCTCCAGCTCACCGGCCAGATACTGCCGGGCGAACTCCTTGTTCGCGCCGATGTAGGAACCGGTCACCCGGGCGATCCGGCCCGCCGCGAGCAGCACCGCGAGCCCGGACTCCATGGCCCCGCAGTTGTTGGAGACGACCGACAGAGAGCCGGTCCCGCGCTCGTACAGCGCCTGGATCAGCACGTTCGGCACACCGCTGAGGCCGAAGCCACCCACCGCCAGCGACGCGCCGTCCGGTACGTCAGCCACCGCCTCCGCAGCGGAGGCGACCACCTTGTCCATCCGAGGAACCCCATCCCAGCGAGACGACCGATTTAGTCAGCGCACTGAGTATTTACGTGGGACAGCTCTGCTGTCCAGTACTCTTCGGATGCCTGCAAGAGATCAGTGCACTGACAAAAGTACCGGGGGAGCGCATGGCCGCCGTGGACCTCACCACCCATCCCGGGCACCTCGCCCGCCGGCTCCAGCAGGCGCACCACCTGCTGTGGAACACGATGGTCTCCGAGGAGACCACCTCGCCGCAGTTCGCGGTCCTCAACGCCCTCGTCGCCGAACCGGGCCTGGACCAGCGCACCGTGGGGGAGAGGGTCGGCCTCGACCGGTCCACCATCGCCGAGGTGATCGCCCGGCTTCTGCGGCGCGGACTGCTGGACAAGGTCCGCGATCCGCAGGACGGCCGCCGCTTCCTGCTGCGCCTCACCGACCACGGCGTACGCACCCACCGCGGGCTGACCGTGCGCACCGCCCGGATGAACCAGGTACTGCTGGCCCCTCTCGCCCCCGAGGAACAGGCGGTGTTCATCGACCTGATCCGCAGGGTGGCCGACGCGGCCGAAGGGCTGCGCGACCCCGCCCCCTCCCTGGCCGCCCCGCACTGACCGGTACCGCTCAGGGCGTCTCCGTGTACACCACCCACACCTGACCGGGCGCGACGTTCACCTCCTCGCCGTCGCCGGTGGTGAACGACGTGCCGTCCCCGGCCGTCGGACGGCTCCACCGCGCCTCGTACGCCTGCCCGCCACGCAGCACCGTGGCCTTCCCCGAGCCCACCGTCTCGGTGTACGGGGTGTTGTTGCCGAGGAAGTCCCCGAACCGGGAACGGCGCACGCTCACGTGCTGCACGACGACCGTCGGCGGCGCCAGCCGCTCGCCCTCCGGGGTGAGCGCGGGCGTCCCGTCCATGGAGACCAGCCAGCCGTCGCGGGCGCCGGACCAGGTGAAGGTGAAGCGGGCCGCCGGGAAGCGGACCGTCACCTCGGCGTCCGTCCTGCCGCCGGCCGGCGCCGGACCCTGATGGAATCCGGTGGTCGGCGAGGCCGCGCCGGGCGGCTCCTTCCTGAGCCGGTCCGGTCGCAGATACAGATTGTGCGGGGCGAACCGTCCAGAGCGCCGGACGAAGGCGTCCGGCGCCGACTCGGGGGTCACCGCCTCCAGCGGAGCCCGGTCGATGAGCGGCAGCAGCTTGCCCTGCGCCCCGGAGAAGGCCAGCACCGGACGGTCGAACTGGCGCAGCAGCTCGAGATCCGACTCACGGGCGCTGCGCACCGGCCCCACGGACTCCGGGAGCCGGGTGGCGTACACCGCCAGCAGCCGGCTCAGTCCGCCCTCCACCTGCTCGACATAGACCACGTCGGCGGCGTCCAGACCCGTCTGCGGCCGGGCCGGGAACGCGTTGTCGATCTTCACGGCCAGCACCGGAGAGGTCTCCGGCTCACTCTCCGGCTCGCTCGGCGTCGTTTCCCGTGGCGCGGCGGACGACTGCCGGGGCGATCCGCGCCCGTCGTCGCCCGGCGCCTGCGACACCGTGCACCCCGCCGCCAGTCCGGCCGCCAGCAACGCGGCCACCAGCGCTCTCGCCCCCGTGCCGCGCCGTCGGCGCGCCCCTTGTCCCGTGCCCACCGTCGCCACCGCGCCCGCCTCATATCATCCGTTGTCTTGATTGTGCGCTTTTCCGATAGTCACTGGCCATAGCCGATCAGAGGCGTTCCCGCGCGGTGACGTCCGCCGATCGGCCCAGCGGCCCGCGGTTCGGCGTGCCGCCGCTCGGGTACCCGGACGCCCACCGCACGAGCGGCACACCGGCCGGCACAGAAGGGAGCGGGCGGCGATGAGGGCACTGACCTGGCAGGGAAAGCGGGACGTGAGGGTGGAGAACGTGCCCGATCCCCGGATCGAGGAGCCGACGGACGCGATCATCCGCATCACCTCCACCGGACTGTGCGGATCCGATCTGCATCTGTACGAGGTACTCACCCCGTTCATGACACCGGGCGACATCCTCGGCCACGAGCCGATGGGCATCGTCGAGGAGGTCGGGGCAGCGGTGCCGGACCTCCAGGCCGGCGACCGGGTCGTGGTGCCGTTCCAGATCGCCTGCGGCAACTGCTGGATGTGTCTGACCGGACTGCCCACCCAGTGCGAGACCACCCAGGTCAGCGCCGAGGGCATGGGCGCGGCCCTGTTCGGCTACACCCGGCTGTACGGCGCGGTGCCGGGCGCCCAGGCCGAATACCTGCGGGTCCCGCAGGCGCAGTACGGCCCGATCAAGGTCCCTGAGGGGCCGTCCGACGACCGGTTCGTCTATCTCTCCGACGTCCTGCCCACCGCCTGGCAGGCGGTCGAGTACGCCGGTGTCCCGCGGGGCGGCAGCGTCGCCGTGCTCGGCCTCGGCCCCATCGGCGACATGGCCTGCCGGGTGGCCCAGGTGCAGGGCGCCGGGACGGTGTTCGGCGTCGACCTGGTCCCGGAACGGCTCGACCGGGCCAAGGAACGGGGCGTGGAGACCTTCGACCTGCGTTCCTTCGACGACGAGAAGGAACTCGTCACCGCGATCCGCGACCGGACCGACGGCCGTGGCCCCGACGCCGTGATCGACGCCGTCGGCACCGAGGCGCACGGCGGCGCGGCCGCCCGCATGGTGCAGAACGTCTCGGCACTCCTGCCCCGCAAACTCAGCGGCCCGATGGCGGAACGCTTCAGCGTCGACCGGCTCGCCGCCCTCCACACCGCCATCGAACTGGTGCGGCGCGGCGGCACGATCTCGGTCGTCGGCGTCTACGGCGGTATGGCCGACCCGATGCCCATGCTCACACTGTTCGACAAGCAGATCCAGCTGCGCATGGGACAGGCGAACGTACGCCGCTGGAGCGACGACATCATCCCCCACCTCACCGACGAGGACCGGCTCGGCGTCGACGACTTCGCCACCCACCATGTCTCCCTCGACGAGGGCCCGGAGGCCTACGCGATGTTCCAGGAGAAGCGCGACGGCGCGGTCAAGGTGCTGATGCGGCCCTGACTCAGGCGCCGCCGAGGATTTCGGCGAGGTCGTAGCGGACCGGCTCCTCCAGCTGCCCGTACGTGCAGCTCTCCGGGGTGCGGTCCGGGCGCCAGCGGCGGAAGCGGGCGGTGTGCCGGAAGCGCCGCCCGTTCTCCATGTGGTCGTACGCGACCTCGGCCACCCGCTCAGGGCGCAGCGGCACCCAGGAGAGGTCCTTCCGCCCCGACCAGCGGCTCGGCGCGCCCGGCAGCCGCGCCGACTCGTGGGCGGCCTCGTCCGCCCAGGCCGCCCACGGATGCCCCGACACGTCGTCCATCCGCAGCGGCTCCAGCTCCCCGATCAGCTCCGCCCGCCGCTTCATCGGGAACGCCGCCGACACACCGACATGCTGTAGCCGCCCCTGGTCGTCGTGGAGCCCCAGCAGCAGCGAGCCCACCACCGGGCCGCTCTTGTGCAACCGGTACCCCGCGACCACCACATCGGCCGTGCGCTCGTGCTTGATCTTGTACATGGCCCGCTCGTCCTGCCGGTAGCGCAGCTCCAGCGGCTTGGCGATCACCCCGTCCAGACCCGCCCCCTCGTAGTGCTCGAACCAGCCCCGCGCCACCTCGATGTCCGTCGTCGCCGGCGCCACATGCACCGGCGGACGCACCCCCGCCAGCACCCCGGCCAGCCGCTCCCGGCGGCCGGTCTGCGCGGTCTCCAGCAGGGACTCGTCCCCCAGCGCCAGCAGATCGAAGGCGACGAAGGAGGCCGGCGTCCGCTCGGCGAGCGTCCGCACCCGCGAGTCCGCCGGATGGATGCGCTCGGTCAGCGCGTCGAAGTCGAGGTGTCCCTCCCGCGCGATCACGATCTCCCCGTCCATCACACACCGGGTGGGCAACCGCTCCCGCACCGCCACCACCAGCTCGGGAAAGTACCTGGTCAGCGACTTGCCGGTACGGCTGCCCAGCTCGACCTCGTCCCCGTCACGGAACACGATCGCCCGGAACCCGTCCCACTTCGCCTCGTACTGCATCCCCGGCGGGATCTTCGCCACGGACTTGGCGAGCATCGGCTTCACGGGCGGCATCACGGGCAGATCCATGCCCCGATTCTGCGCGCCCGCGCCCGGTACCGCCCGGTGTGCGCGCTATGCGCGCTACGCCTACGGTGGCTCGCATGGGCGACGCGGTGGAACTCGAGGTGGCGGGCCGGACCGTACGGCTGTCCAGTCCGGGGAAGATCTTCTTCCCGGAGCCCGGATACACCAAGCTCGACGTGGCCCGCTACTACCAGGCCGTCGCCCCCGGCATCCTGCGCGCCCTGCGCGAGAGGCCCACCACCCTGCAGCGCTACCCGGACGGGGTCACCGGCGAGTGGTTCTACCAGAAGCGCGCGCCGAAGAGCATGCCCGACTGGATCCCCACCGCGCACATCACCTTCCCCAGCGGACGCAGCGCCGACGAGATGTGCCCCACCGAGGAGGCCGCCGTGGTGTGGGCCGCCCAGTACGGCACCCTCACCTTCCACCCCTGGCCGGTGCGCCGCGACGACGTCGACCACCCCGACGAACTCCGCCTCGACCTCGACCCCCAGCCCGGCACCGACTACGACGACGCCGTCCGTGCCGCGGGTGAACTGCGCGCCGTACTGGACGAGTTCGGCGGACTCCGGGGCTGGCCCAAGACATCCGGCGGCCGGGGACTGCATGTCTTCGTGCCCATCGAGCCGCGCTGGACCTTCACCCAGGTACGGCGGGCCGCCATCGCCGTCGGACGGGAACTGGAACGGCGGATGCCCGAGCGGGTCACCACCAAGTGGTGGAAGGAGGAGCGCGGCGAACGTATCTTCGTCGACTACAACCAGACCGCCCGCGACCGCACCATCGCCTCCGCCTACTCCGTACGCCCCCGCCCGCACGCGCCCGTCTCGGCGCCGCTGCGCTGGGAGGAGACCGGCGCCGCGCGTCCGCGGGACTTCGACATCACGACCATGCCCGCGCGCTTCGCCGAACTCGGCGATGTGCACGCGGACATGGACGATCACGCCTACTCACTGGAGCCCCTGCTCGAACTCGCCCGCCGGGACGAGCACGACCACGGCCTGGGCGATCTGCCGTACCCGCCCGAGTATCCGAAGATGCCGGGGGAGCCCCTGCGGGTACAGCCCAGCCGGGCCAGGAAACCGGAACCTCCGGCCTCCTGACCCGGGGGACGTGCCTACAGCTCCTTGATCCGGACGTCCCTGAAGGAGACGACGTCCGTCGTGCTGTGCACCTGCAGTCCGACGTAACCGGAGGCGAACCGCCGCCCGTCCGTGCCCGGGTCGTCCGAGCGCGGCGGGGTGAAGTCCTGGCCGCCGATGTTGTCGAACTCGTTGATCAGCACACCGTTGCGGTAGACCGAGTAGTGCTGGTCCACCACCCGGATCTCGTAGTCGTTCCAGGTGCCCTTCTGCGTCACGCCCGCGCCGGCCAGACCGACCCGGTCGAAGCCGTAGACCGAGCCCGTCTTGTACATGTCGCCGGTGGGCGAGTCGAACGCCTGCACCTCGTGCCCGTACTTGATGGCGACCCACTCCGGGCTCGGCTCCTCCGGGTGGTCGTGGACCTGCGGGAACCGCACGAACACACCGGAGTTGGCGTTGACGGTGCCCGGACCGTCATCACGCCACTGCAGCTTCAGCGAGAAGTCGCCGTACTTGCGCTCGGGGAACCACAGCATGCCGAGGCCGCCCCGTGAGGTGCCGGAGGTGATCGAGCCGTCCGGGTTCAGCGCGAACGAACCGCCGCCCACGTGCTCCCACTTGCCGAACGACTCCTGGGTGCCGTCCAGGATCTTGCGGTAGCCGTCGGTCTGGCCGGGCTTGCCGATGCCGGACTGACGGGCCGCCTTGTTGACCGCCCGGTACTCCCGCTGGTCGACGACCCCTTCCTTCTTGAGCCTGTCCAGGACGGTCTTCACATGCTTGAGGAACAGCGCCTGGGAGGTCCACTCCTTCTCGTCCTCGATCAGCTCACCGATCCGGCACCGGCTGTTGGTGACCCGGTTCGGCACACCCGAGTCGACCGTGCCGACGATTACCGTCAACCGCTCGTCGTACTCAGGGCAGTTGGGCGCGGGCACCCCGCCGTCCGCCACCACCGTGAAGTTCACGGCGAGCGGCTCGGAGGTGTTGCCGGCCCGGTCGCTCGCCCGGTAGGCGACCGTGTGCCGGCCCGCCCGGTCGACCACCACGGGCGCGGTGTACGCCAGGTAGGGGCCGCCGTCGAGCGAGTACTCGATACCGGCGACACCGGAACCTCCGTGCCCGTCGTCGGCGGTGACGGTCACCTTGGCGTCACCGACGTAGGCGCCGTCGGAGTTCTTGGTGCCCTCCACGGTCACACCGGTCGCCGGCGGGGTGGTGTCCTGCGGGGGAGCGGCGACGACCGTGAACTCCACGCTCTTGGCCGCCGCCGCGTTGCCCGCCCTGTCGGTGGCCCGGTAGCGCACGGTGTGCGTACCCACCTGATGCACCATCACCGGTCCGGTGTACGGCTGCCAGGCGCCGTCGGCGCCGATCGCGTACTCGATGGTGTTGACGCCGGTACCGGTGTCCGACGCGGTGACGGTGACCGTCGCCATGTCGATGTAGTCACCGGCGTCGTTCTTCTCACCGGCCACCGTCGCCGAGGTCTGAGGCGCGGTGGTGTCGTCGGACTGCGGGGCGGCCACGGTGAACTCGACGCTCTGCTCCGCCGATACGTTGCCCGCCTTGTCCAGCGCGCGGTAGCGCACGGTGTGCGTGCCGACCTGGTCGACGACGACCGGGGCGGTGTACGGCTGCCAGGCGCCGTCGGCGCCGATCGCGTACTCGATCCGCTCCACGCCCGAACCCTCGTCGGTGGCGGCGAGCGCGACGCTCGCCGAACCGACGTACTCACCGTCCGCGTTCTGCGAACCGGTCACCTTCGCCGTGGCCTCGGGCGCGGTGGTGTCGTCACCGCCGCCGCCCTCGGTCACCGTGAGGATGCCCTGCATCTCCCCGTGGCCCGGGATGGTGCAGTGGTAGAAGTAGCGCCCCGGGGTGAGCGTCACCTCGGCGGTGTGCTTCCCGCCCTGGGCGTCGGCCGGATTGGCCAGGATGTTCAGCTGGACGTCGTTGTTGAACTCCGGGTCGGAGGTCACGAATGTCAATGTGTGCGGCATTCCGGTGGTGTTGCCCGTCGCCGCGCTGTTCTCGAAGACGATCGTCGCCGCACCGGCCACCGCGGTCACTGGCGCGGACACATAGTCGGTGATGCTGTCACCGGCGGTCCAGGTGAGGACCTGCTCCGCCGCCGCGCCGGCCGCGGACCGGGGGTCACCGGCCGCGGACGTCGTCTGCAGACCGAGCGTCATCAGCAGGGCGGCCAGCAGACCGGCCCATATTCTTCGTTGCCGTATCACTGGTTTCACTCGGCCTTCCTCGCCAGCTGACCGGCGGCCGGGGTCGGGCCGCCGCCCGTGTAGGTGACCCGCCACAGCGCGGACTTGGAGTCGGAGGTGAAGAAGCCCCGGCCGTAGTCGAGGACGTACAGCGAGCCGTCCGGGCCGAACTTCCAGCCCATCAGGTTCCTGATGCCGTCGTTGCCGACCGGCACGATCTTCTTCAGTGACTCCGAGTGCACCGGAAGACCGCCGTCCCCCTGCGTCTTCGGGTCCATCAGCACCGCGTTGCGCGGCTGGTCGGCGTCGTAGAAGTCACCGACGAACCACTTGCCGTCCCAGTACGCCGGCCACTTGACCTCACTGGCGCTGTCGGCGTCGTAGCGGTAGACCGGGCCGTTCATCGCGGCCTGTCCGCCGCCCTTCAGCCAGGGCAGCTTGTACGTGGCCTCACCCTGGACGTACGACGGGACGCCGTTCGCGTCGCGCGGGTAGTCCGGGCCGCCGCCCTGCGGCGAGTACCAGATGTTGTTGCCGGTCACCGGCGGCAGATTGACCAGACCGTCGTTGTTCGGCGACTCGTTCTTCGGGTGGTCGCAGTCGTACCAGCCCAGCGGCTTCGACGGGTCGGGCAGATTGCGGTCCCGGTAGGGCTGCTTGTTGCCCATGCAGTAGGGCCAGCCGCGGTTGGACGCCTTGGTGATCACGGCGAACGTGTCGTACTTCGCCGGACCCCAGGTCGTCGACGGGGCGCCGGCGTCCGGGCCGACCCAGCCCGCGTACAGGGTGTCGGTCCGCCGGTCGACGGAGATGCGCGCGGGGTTGCGCACACCCATCACATAGATCTCGCCGCGCGTCTTGCCGCCGCCCTCGGCGGTCTCCTCACCGGTGAACAGGTTCCCCTCGGGGAGGGTGTACGTGCCGTCCGGCTCGGGGTGGATGCGAAGGATCTTGCCGTTGAGGTTGTTGGTGTTGCCGGCGGTGCGGCGCGCGTCCGCGAAGGACACGCCCTTGAAGTTGGGCTGCGGGTTGTTGCCCGAGTAACCGTCGCTGAAGCCACTGGAGTTGTTGTCACCGGTGGCGATGTACAGATTGCCCTTGGAGTCCCAGGCCAGCCCGCCGCCCGCGTGGCAGCAGCTGTGGATCTGCACCGGCCACTTCAGCAGCACCTTCTCGCTGGACAGGTCCAGCTTGTCGGTGGCCGGGTCGAGCGTGAAGCGGGAGACCCGCCGCTCGGCCATGTGCGTGTCCCGGTTGATCTCCGAGTGCGGGGTGTAGTGCAGATACACCCACCCGTTCTGCTCGAACGCCGGGTCGAGTTCGATGCCGAGCAGGCCCTCCTCGACCTTGCGCAGCTCGTCGCCGCCGCCCTTGTTGCCGAAGACGGTGAGCGCCCCGGCGAGGGTCACCTTCTTCGTCTTCGGGTCGTAGACGTGGACCTCGCCCCTGCCCTTGCCGATGTCCGGGTCGTTCCAGTCGGTCACCACGGGCTGGGAGGCGTCGGCGCCGCCCCGGCCGATGTACAGCACGCGGCCGTCGGGCGCCGCCACCAGGCCGTGCGGCTCGCCGATCTGGTCGTTCCGGCCCGGCTGGTTGGGCTGGGTCAGCCGCTCCGCCTTGTAGTTGCCGGTGATGGTCGCCTTGCAGTCGGCCCGCACCAGCCGGGTGGTCCACAGCAGCGCGCCGCGCAGATGGTCACGGAAGTCGGTCTCGTCGTACGACGACACCGTGCCGCCCATCCCGGTGTAGAAGGACCGGCCGCCGTCGTAGTCACGGCACCAGCTGACCGGGTGGTCCCAGCCGTTGGCGCTCGCACCGGGCTCGTACGTCGACTCGCGGACCCTGGCGACCGTGTGCACGTCGCCGGACGGGTTCTTCACCCAGTTGAGCCACTTGTCGGGCCGCTTCCACTGCTGCGGCAGGCTCTTGGCCGCCGGATGCGTCCGGTCGCCGACCTCGACGGTCGCCCGCTGCACCGTGCCGGGGCTGGAGGCGGCCGGGCGGGCGCCGATCAGACCGGTGAACCAGTCCGAGTACGGCTCCGCGCGGGCGGCGTCGTGCAGACCGACGAAACCGCCGCCGGCCTCCATGTACGCCTCGAGGCCCGCCTCCTGGTCCGGGTCGAGGACGTCCCCGCCGCCGGTCAGGAACACGATGGCGTTGAACCGGCCCAGCTTCTTCTCGTTGGTGAAGACCGAGGCGTCGTCCGTGGCGGTGACCTTGAACCGCTGGTTCTCCGGACCGGACAGCCCGATCTTCTCGATCGCCGCGATCCCGGCGTTCACAAGTGGTGACTCGTCACCGGCGGCCGCGGAGCCGTAGAACAGCAGCACACGTACGTTCGCGCCGCCCGGGGGCGACTTGATGGACATCGTTGTCAGGGACGGATCCGGGGCCGTACGCGCGCTGGCGGCGGGACCCGACAGCAGTCCGGCGGCGACGACACCGGCGGTCACGGTGGCCGCCCAGGCGCGTCGTCCGGTTCTCGTCCTTCGTGCGCTCGTGGTGCTTCTCGTGCTCAGCCCTCGTAAGCGCATGGGTTCTTGATGCGATGTGGACCGCACGTGGCCACCCACCCCTCCTCGGTCGCAGCAACAGCGTCAAGGAAGCTAGACCTCTTTGCGCCACACGCCAATACCTATCGCAGAGATGACACGAACTTTGTCCTGAGTGTGGATAAACGAGGGGGCGGCCGCTACGGTTTCACAGGTTCATGACAGCCACGTGGGGAGTTCGGCATGGACAGACGCGGTTTCAACCGACGCGTACTGCTGGGCGGCGCTGCCGTCGCGACATCGTTGTCCATCGCGCCCGAGGCCGTGAGCGCGGCCACACCGGCGAAGACCGCGCCCGCCGGGGGCGAGGTGCGGCGTATCAAGCTGTACGCCGAGCGGCTCGGCGGCGGACAGATGGGCTACGGCCTCGAGAAGGGCAAGGCGTCCATCCCCGGACCGCTGATCGAGCTCAACGAAGGCGACACCCTGCACGTCGAGTTCGAGAACACCATGGACGTGCCCGTGAGCCTGCACGTCCACGGGCTGGACTACGAGATCTCCAGCGACGGCACCCAGCAGAACAAGAGCGACGTCCCGCCCGGGGGCACCCGCACCTACACCTGGCGCACCCACAAGCCCGGCCGCCGCTCCGACGGCACCTGGCGGTCGGGCAGCGCGGGCTACTGGCACTACCACGACCATGTGGTCGGCACGGTGCACGGCACCGGCGGCATTCGCAACGGGCTGTACGGGCCGGTGATCGTGCGCCGCAAGGGCGACGTACTGCCGGACGCGACCCACACCATCGTCTTCAACGACATGTCGATCAACAACAAGCCGGCGCACACCGGGCCGAACTTCGAGGCCACGGTGGGGGATCGCGTCGAGATCGTCATGATCACGCACGGCGAGTTCTACCACACCTTCCATATGCACGGTCACCGCTGGGCCGACAACCGCACCGGCATGCTCACCGGGCCCGACGACCCCAGCCAGGTCATCGACACCAAGATCTGCGGCCCCGCCGACTCCTTCGGCTTCCAGATCATCGCCGGGGAAGGGGTCGGAGCGGGTGCCTGGATGTACCACTGCCATGTCCAGAGCCACTCCGACATGGGCATGGTCGGCCTGTTCCTGGTGAAGAAGCCGGACGGTACGATCCCGGGCTACGACCCCCACGAACACGCGCACGGGGCGGCCGCCGAGGAGACCCACGAGCACGAGCACTGACGCACCGGACGTTGATCCGAGAGCGCTCTCGCCCGTGGCGGGGCGGGGCTATCCTTGCCCGCAGCCGCAGGTGAGGAGCCCTGACAGTGACCGACACAGTGCCGCGCCCCACCCTGGAGGCCGTGGCCGCGCGGGCCGGGGTCTCCCGGGCCACGGTCTCCCGCGTGGTCAACGGCTCGGACGGGGTGCGCGAACCCCTGGCCGAGCGGGTGAGGCGGGCGGTGGACGAACTCGGGTACGTGCCGAACCAGGCGGCCCGCAGCCTGGTGACCAAGCGGCACGACGCCGTCGCGGTCATCGTGGCCGAACCGGAGACCAGGGTCTTCGCCGACCCCTTCTTCGCCCGGCAGCTGCGCGGCATCAGCAAGGAACTGACGGCCCACGACAACCAGCTGGTCCTGCTGCTCACCGAGGACCGCGACGACCACGCGCGCGTCGGCCGCTACCTGGCGGGCGGGCATGTCGACGGCGCGCTGGTGTTCTCCCTGCACATCGACGACCCGCTGCCCCAGCTGATCCAGCGGGCCGGTCTGCCCACCGTGTACGGCGGCCGGCCCGACTGGAACGGCGGCCAGGGCGGCGTGTCCTACGTCGACAGCGACAACCGGGGCGGCGCGCGTGACGCCGTACGGCATTTGCTCGGCCTCGGCCGCGGGCGCGTCGCCCACATCACCGGCGCGCTGGACCAGACGGCGGCGGTGGACCGGCTGGACGGGTTCCGGGACGTCATGGGGGACGCGGATCCCCCGCTGGTCGCGGAGGGGGACTTCACGCCGGGCGGGGGTGAGCGGGCGATGCGGCTGCTTCTTGAGCGGTGCCCGTCGCTGGACGCGGTGTTCGCGGCGAACGATCTGATGGCGGCGGGGGCGTTGCGGGTGCTGCGTGAGCAGGGGCGGCGGGTGCCGGACGACGTGGCGGTCGTGGGCTTCGACGACATGCTGCCGATCGCGGAACAGACGGATCCGCCGTTGACGACGGTCCGTCAGGACATAGAGGAGATGGGCCGGCTGATGGCCCGTCGCCTCCTGAGCGACCTCGACGGCGCCGATGCCGACGGTCTGATCCTCCCGACGACGCTGGTGCGGCGAGCGTCAGCGTGACACGAGGGTCTTCGAACGCCGGAGAGGCTGAACTCAGCCTCTCCGGCGTTGGAGGAGCGGGGATCCGGGGCGGAGCCCCGGTGTCGGGACGGGAAGGGGCGGCGGGGGCGAGTAGAACCCCCACCCGTCCGCCCCGCCCCGGCGGTGACGGTCACCCAACGGTGGAACACTCGCCAGGGAGGAGGCACCATGCTCACCACCCACTTCACCGACGGCTCCCCCAACTGGATCGACGTCGGCACCGCCGACATGGACGGCGCAGCCCACTTCTACGGCACCCTCTTCGGCTGGGAGTTCGCCTCCGCCGGCCCCGACGCCGGAGGCTACGGCTTCTTCCGGCTCGCCGACCGCATCGTCGCCGGCGGCATGCGGACCACCCCCGAACAGGGCCCACCCGCCTGGACCGTCTACTTCCGGACCCCCGACGCCGACGCCACCGCCGAGGCCGCCCGACAGGCCCACGGCAGCGTCCCCGTCCCACCCGTGGACGTCATGCGGCAGGGCCGCATGGCGATCCTCGCCGACCAGACCGGCGTCCCCTTCGGCGTCTGGCAGCCCGCGCAGCGCAAGGGCCTGGAAGTGGCCGGAGAGGCCGGCTCGCTCTGCTGGGTCGAGCTCTGCACCCCGGACATCGCCCGCGCCGCCGCGTTCTACCACTCCGTCCTCGGCTGGGAGACCTCGGCGGTGGCCTTCCCGGGCGGCGTCTACACCTCCGTCAACCCCGCCGGGACGGGCGAGGACGGCATGTTCGGCGGACTGGTCCCGCCCGCCGACGACCTCGCCGGACCGGAGACCGGCGAGCCCCACTGGCTGCCGTACTTCGGGGTGGACGACACGGACGCCGTCGTCGCCAGGGCCGTGGAACTGGGCGGCCGGGTGCGCCTGCCCGCCACGTCCCTCGCCGGCGTCGGCAGGCTGGCCCGCCTGGAGGACCCGTACGGCGCACGGTTCGCCGTCATCAAGGGCGACCCCCGCCAGACGTGAAAGACCCGGCGCGCCGCCGTGCGCGCCGGGTGTCCCGCCGACATCATCATGCGGTCACGCGAATCCCCGCGTTGATCCCGCGTTGAGCGAACGTTTTTCGCCGCCCGGCACGCTTCCGGTCATGCACACCGAAACGTTCCCGTCGCCCGACCTCGCCTGGCAGGAGGAGGCGCTGTGCGCGCAGACCGGGGGAGACTTCTTCTTCCCCGAGCCGGGCAGCTCGGTCCGTGACGCCAAGCGGATCTGCGGCCTGTGCCCGATCCGCGCGACGTGCCTCGAGTACGCCCTCTCCCACGACATGCGGTTCGGCGTCTGGGGCGGCATGTCCGAGAAGGAACGCCTGGAACTGCGCCGAACGGGCCGCTGACTAGACGTGTTGCGCGCGGGCCGCCATACGGGCCTTGCGAGCCGCCAGCTTCTCGTCGAACTTCGACGCCTCCGCGTCCAGGCCGCCCATGAAGAGGCCCAGCTCCTCCTGCGCCTTGAGCCCCTCGGGGCCCAGCCCGTCGATCTCCATGATCTTCAGGAAGCGCAGCACCGGCTGGAGCACGTCGTCGTGGTGGATGCGCATGTTGTACACCTCGCCGATGGCCATCTGCGCGGCCGCCCGCTCGAACCCGGGAATCCCGTGTCCGGGCATCCGGAAGTTCACCACGACATCGCGCACCGCCTGCATCGTGAGGTCCGGGGCGAGTTCGAACGCCGCCTTCAGCAGATTGCGGTAGAAGACCATGTGCAGGTTCTCGTCGGTCGCGATGCGTGCCAGCATGCGGTCGCAGACCGGGTCACCGGACTGGTGGCCGGTGTTGCGGTGCGAGATGCGGGTGGCCAGCTCCTGGAAGGCGACGTAGGCGATCGAGTGCAGCATCGAGTGCCGGTTGTCCGACTCGAAGCCCTCACTCATGTGCGACATGCGGAACTGCTCCAGCTTGTCCGGGTCCACCGCCCGCGAGGCGAGCAGGTAGTCCCGCATCACGATGCCGTGCCGGCCCTCCTCGGCCGTCCAGCGGTGCACCCAGGTGCCCCAGGCGCCCTCCCGGCCGAACAGCGTGGCGATCTCGTGGTGGTAGCTGGGGAGGTTGTCCTCGGTCAGCAGGTTGACCACCAGGGCGATCTTGCCGACCTCGGTGACCTTCGACTGCTCCTTGTCCCAGGCCTCGCCGTCCTCGAAGAAGCCCGGGAAGTTGCGTCCGTCGCTCCACGGCACGTACTCGTGCGGCATCCAGTCCTTGGTGACCTTCAGATGCCGGTTGAGCTCCTTCTCGACCACTTCCTCCAGCGCGTACAACAGCCGGGCGTCGGTCCAGACCGAAGGGCTGCCCAGGTGGGGAGAAGTGAGCGACACGGGTGACTCCAGGGGACGGGAGAATACGGAAGTACCGGCGAGCGGGCCGGGAACCTACGGCATCGTAGGCTACGAGTCCGTAGGTTACGTAGCCGTAGGTTAAGAGCGCCGTAAAGACCCCTGATCAGCGGGGTCCCCGAAGCGCCGTCCAGGGGTGCGGAGCCGCAGGTGGCTGAGCCGTACGGGTGAAGATGCCGGCTGTCAGGCATACAGTTCCCGCAGCCGGACCGAGAGGCATGTGACACAGCCCTCGAGCTTCTCGAACTCCCCGATGTCCACCAGGACCGGCTCGTAGCCGAGGTCCGCGAGCAGCTCCGCCGTCTTCGGCGCGCTCGCCGCCATCAGCAGCCTGTCCCCGCCGAGCAGCACCACATGCGCCCCGGCCGGCTCCGGAACCGGAAGGAAACGGGGGAACAACGCCGGCGCGTCCATGTTCGGCACATGCCCGATGACCGTCCCGCCGGGCAGCGCCGTGACGGCCGACTTCAGATGCAGCACCTTGGCGACCGGTACGGCGACCACCCGCGCCCCCAACGGCTCGAACGCGGCCCGCACCTGCCGTACCCCGGCCGCGTTGGTCCTCCCCCACTGCCTTAAAGGCGTGGGAGGTGCCCCCAGCCCCGGCCGACGTAGACCGTGTCGCCGGCCTTCAGCACATCGCCGCCGTCCAGCGTGCCCGGCTCCCAGACCCAGTTCACCGAGCAGCCGAGCGACGCCACGGCCTCCTCGACGCCGAGGGTCTCCGTGCGGCGGGACTCGGCGCCGGAGCGGGCGATCAGCGCCACGTTCCGGTACATCACCACCGTGTCCTCGACGAACACGGAGTCCGGGCAGTCGTCGGCCGGGTCGACCTCGATCGTCTCCCAGCCGTGGGCGCGCAGTGTCTCCGTGTACGCCTCCCACTGCTCCACCGCCCGGTCCATGTCGACGCCTTCCCGTTCGACGTGCGTCACCAGCCCCTCGGTCAGACGGGGGGGAAGGGCGGCGGACGAGGGCCTTCTTGCTGGGCACGAGGGGGACTCCGCATCGGACGGGACGTGTGGGGACGCGGCCGGGCCGGGGGAGGCTCCCCGGGTTCCGGCCCAGCCATCATGCAGGGCCGGTGCGGACCGGACCACCCCGGCCGACACAAATCCGTACCGCCGGTAACCGCCCCGGCCGCCTACTCGACGTCCTCCGGTTCGATCTCCTTCAGCTCTCCCTCCTCCATCAGCAGCCACCGGGTGATCCCGATGGACTCCAGGAACGGCAGATCGTGACTGGCCACGACCAGGGCTCCCTCGTACGACTCCAGCGCCGAGGTCAGCTGCCGGACGCTCGCCATGTCGAGGTTGTTGGTCGGCTCGTCCAGCATCAGCAGCTGCGGCGCGGGCTCCGCCAGCATCAGCGCGGCCAGGGCCGCCCGGAAGCGTTCGCCGCCGGAGAGCGTCGCCGCCTTCTGGTCGGCGCGGGCGCCCCGGAACAGGAAGCGGGCGAGCCGGGCCCGTACCCGGTTGTTGGTGGCGGCCGGCGCGAACCGGGCCACGTTCTCGGCGACGCTCAGCTCCGGGTCGAGGACGTCCAGCCGCTGCGGCAGGAACCGCAGGGGCACATGGGCGCGCACCTCGCCGGAGACGGCCTCCAGCTCCCCGGCGACCGTGCGCAGCAGCGTCGTCTTGCCCGCGCCGTTGCGCCCGATCAGCGCCACCCGCTCCGGGCCGCGCAGATCGAGACCGCCGTTCACCCGGGCGCCGTACGCCAGCTCCAGGTCCATGAGCGTGAGGACGCCGCGGCCCGGCGGTACGGCCGTGTACGGCAGGTCGACGCGGATCTCGTCGTCGTCCCGTACGGCGTCCACCGCGTCGTCGAGCCGTTCCCTGGCCTCGGCGAGCTTCTCCTCGTGCATGATGCGGTGCTTGCCCGCGGACTCCTGTGCCGCGCGCTTGCGCGCCCCCATGACGATCTTCGGCTCGCGCTTCTGCTCGAACATCTTCTGTCCGTACCGCTTACGGCGGGCCAGTTTGACCTGGGCGTCGACCAGTTCGCGCTTCTGTTTGCGGAAGTCCGCCTCGGCGACGCGCACCATGCGCTCGGCGGCCTCCTGTTCGACCGCGAGCGCCTCCTGGTACGCCGAGAAGGCGCCGCCGTACCAGGTCACCTCCCCGGAGCGCAGGTCCGCGATCTGGTCGACGAGTTCCAGCAGTTCACGGTCGTGACTGACCACGATCATGACGCCGGGCCAGCCCGCGACGGCCGTGTACAGCCGCTTGCGGGCGTACACGTCGAGGTTGTTCGTGGGCTCGTCGAGCAGCAGCACGTCCGGGCGGCGCAGCAGCAGCGCGGCCAGCCGCAGCAGCACCGACTCACCGCCGGACACCTCGCCCACGGTGCGGTCGAGGCCGATGTGGCCGAGGCCGAGTTCGCCGAGCGTGGCCAGGGCGCGTTCTTCCACGTCCCAGTCATCGCCGACGGTCTCGAAGTGCTCCTCGGCCACGTCGCCGGCCTCGATGGCGTGCAGCGCCGCACGGTGTGCGGCGATGCCGAGCGCCTCGTCGACCCGCAGGGCGGTGTCGAGCGTCACGTTCTGCGGCAGGTAGCCGACCTCGCCGGCGACCCGGACGACGCCGTCGGCCGGGCGCAGTTCGCCGGCGATCAGCTTGAGCAGGGTCGACTTGCCGGACCCGTTGACGCCGACGAGCCCGGTACGGCCGGGGCCGAAGGCGGCGTCGAGGCCCTCGAAGACGGTGGTGCCGTCGGGCCAGGTGAAGGCGAGGGACGTACAGGTGATGGATGGTGACATGCGGGCCTCCGCGGTTGCTCGGGGCGATCAGGGGCAAACGCGTATCGAGACACCGCAGCGACGGGGACCGGCGGCCGGGAAGGCCTGGGCATGGGAGGAGCCCTGTTCCGCAAGGACGGCTCGAACGCCGAGGTCGCACGCGACGTACACACACCTGTGGTGTGACGCGGTGTCTCAGAACCTCAGACGAGCAACGTCCTTCTCCATTCGACGGCAACAGGACCGCTGAACACCGTAGGAGTGCCCCGAAGGGCTGTCAACGGAATTTCGGAGCACCACGTCATCGTCATCGCCCCGAGGAGGCCCCGTGCCCGACGGCCCGCTCTCGCTGCCGGCCCGCCTGTGTCTGCTGGCCTGGGACGCCGACCCGTCCCGGCAGGCCCCCGTGGTGCGGGCCGGGGCCCTCGCCGCACTGGCCCGGCGGGGGCTGCTGACCGACGACGACGGCATCGCCACACCGCTGGACCTCGACTCCCGCACCGGGGACGCGGTCCTCGACGGGCTTCTCGAACTGGTCACCGAGTCCCGCCCGCACCGCTGGCGCGTCTGGGTGAAGCTGCACGCGCGGTACACCCTGGACGCGGTCCGGGAGCAGTTGGTCGCCGAAGGCGTGCTCCGCGCGGAGAAACACCGGGTCCTCGGACTGTTCCCGTCGGTGGAACACGTGGTGTCCGACGCCCGCCGGTTCCGTTCCCTGCGCCGGGAAGCGGGGGACATCCTCGCCACCCCGCCCGAGACGGTCCCCGAACCAACGGCGACCACCCTCACCCTGGCCCTGGCAGCGGGCCTGCTGCCACCCCCGTCGCCCTCCCGTGCCGAGGCCCTGGCCCACCGCGCCACGACGGCGATGCCCGGGTACGAGGCGATCCTCCACGAACTTCGCGCAGCCCTGACAGCTTCCAGCCTCTCAGGCGTGTGAGAAACGAAGCACCCTCAAGACCCGGCAACTCCCAGCCTCTCAGGCGTCTGGGGAGCGGAACTTCCAGCCTCTCCGGCGTTTGAGGAGCGGGGTCTGGGGCGGAGCCCCAGGTTCGGGACGGGAAGGGGCGGCGGGGGCGAGAGAAGGCGTCTGCCCCGAGCCCGGAAACCGCCCCTCGCGAGGGCCGCCGGCCCAGGCGGCCAGAGCCCCGCGTACCACGCGTGACACCCGCCGCCGGGACGATCGCGTGAGAGCTGCGCGCGGCCTCGGCCGACGGCGTTCTCGGCGACCGGCCCCGGGACCGTCCACCCGGGGCACCGGCGTGCCGACCCGCGCGAGCCGTCGCCGCCCCCGCGCGGGGGCGGGGGCGGCGGTCCCGGGGCCGTCCACCCGGGACCGTGGCGGGGCCGCCGACGAGGGGCGGCCGGTCATCACGCGTCGCGCATCAGTTCCGCCAGTTCGTGGTCGAGGTCGAGGCGGAGGTGCTCCAGGCCCGCCGGTACCAGCTCGCCGGCGGCCTCCAGGAAGCGGCGCAGCTCACCCGAGCGGACGTGCACGACGGCGGTCCCCTCGGGGGCGTGGAACTCCAGCACGGTGCGGTCGTAGCCGTACGGCCGCACCCGTACGTCGCCCTCGCCCTCGGGTTCCTCCATCCCCGCGGCGAGCAGCTCGCGCGCGAAAGTCCAGCAGACCTCGACACCCTCAAGGGTGGCGGGCGCGGGGAAGGTCATGTGGACGGCGAACGGGTCGTCGCGGTCGTACAGCAGGGTGGCGGGAATGCTCGGCATCCGCGGCGCTGCGGCGACGAGACGGGCCTCGACGGTCTGCTCGATGACGATGGACAACGCCTTGCTCCCTCGTGACGGCTGGACAAGCTTTCCGGGCGGAACGGATCGGCTACTTGTAGAGACGACGGAATCAGCCATTCCGTGCACACGAAAGGCGAGTGACCTCTGTCACCGCCTTCATGCACCCGAGTGACACGACTCTCCTCGCGTGCCTCGCGGGGCGCTGACACGCGGCATGGCCCCGCCCACGCGGGTACCCGTCACCGGTACGCCGGCCGTACGCGACAGAAAGGGAGCGGACATGCCACGCGGGTCGAGCCCCAAGCGGGAGCGTCAGTACGAGCACATCAAGGAGAGCGCCGAGGACCGGGGGGAGAGCACCGGACGGGCCGAGGAGATCGCGGCCCGGACCGTGAACAAGGAGCGCGCCAGGGCCGGCGAGTCGAAGACGGCCAGCCGTACCTCCACCGAGGACATGTCGTCCGGCAGGCGGGGCGGCCTGCGGTCCGGGACCGGCTCCCAGGGTCCCACGCGCGACCAGCTGTACGAGGAGGCCAAGAAGCGCGGCGTGGAGGGCCGTTCGAACATGAACAAGAGCCAGCTCCGGCGGGCGCTGGGCAAGTGAGCCTCCGCCGGGCACCCTCCGCGCGGAGCGCATCCGCCGCGTAGGCTCGGCGGCACCATGACGACCGTAAGCACACCGGCCGGCTGGCCCGTGACCGAGGAAGCCGCCCGCGCCGTCCAGGACGGGCTGCGCACACGCGTGGTGCTCGACGAACCGGGCCCGCCGCCCGGCACGGGCCATGTCACCGGCGTCGACGTGGCGTACGACGACGAACGCGACGTCGTCGCCGCGGCGGCTGTCGTCCTGTACGCGGCGACCCTCGACGTCGTCGCCGAGTCCACGGCCGTCGGACGGATCTCCTTCCCGTACGTCCCCGGACTGCTCGCCTTCCGTGAGATTCCCACCGTGCTGGCGGCCCTCGGCGCACTGCCGTGCCCGCCCGGCCTCGTGGTCTGCGACGGCTACGGCCTCGCCCACCCCCGCCGCTTCGGACTGGCCAGCCACCTCGGCGTCCTCACCGGACTGCCGACGATCGGCGTCGCCAAGAACCCCTTCACCTTCCGCCACGACGACCCGGGCACCCCGCGCGGCAGCACGTCCCCGCTGCTCGCCGGCGACGAGGAGGTGGGCCGCGCCCTGCGCACCAGGGACGCCGTCAAACCGGTCTTCGTCTCGGTCGGCCACCGCGTGAGCCTGGACAACGGCTGCGCGCACACCCTCGCCCTGACCCCTGCCTACCGCCTCCCGGAGACCACCCGCCGCGCGGACGCCCTCTGCCGCCGCGCACTGCGCGAGGCCGCCGTGCTGTGACCGCTCCCCGACATCGACGGGGAGTGGATCCCGGCGGAGTACAGCCGGGTGCTCAGGGAGGGTGAGCCGTTCGGCCGGCTGCCGCGCGAGATCGACGCGGACCCGGAGGATTGGGCGGACGTCCCGTTCCGAGCGGTACGGCACTCAGCCGCGGACTGAGTACGCGTACGGATGTCCGGCCGCCGCCGCCCCGGCAGGCTGCCGTACATGACAACGCACCGCGCACCCGAGCCCGTCACCGCCGACGGACGGCCCGTCGAGCGGACCGTCACCGTCGGGCTCGGCCTCGCCGTACTGGCGGGGCTGGGCTGGATCGTCGGGATGATCTACACACTGGTCGAGTGGCCGTTGTAGCCCTCGTCCTGCCGGGTCGCGGCCACGCGGAAGCGGATGCCCGCCGCGCGGAGGCGTTCGGTGAGGGCGTCGCCCATCGCCGCCGCCGTCGTGACCTGCCCGGCCGTCGGCGGCAGGTCGTCGAAGGCCAGGCAGAGGGCTCCCTCGGCCATCATCTTCGCCGTCTCGTCGTAGCCGGGGTCGCCGCCCGCGACCTCCGTGTACACCCGGCGCCCGCCGCCCTCGCCGACGAAGCGGACGGAGAACCAGCTCCGCGCGCGCTTCCCGGGGCCGGGGCCGGCACCGGGCGCGAGCCGGTCCGAAAGCCGGCGGCGCAGCCACGGCAGCTGCGCGGCCGTGGCCAGCGCGCCCACCGCCGCCACCCCGCCCACCGCCATCGGCAGCCGCCGGACGGCCGCGTAGTGCCGGTAGCGGAAGTCGGGACCGTACCGGTCGAGCGTCCTCGCCGAGCGGCGCACGATCTGCCCGTCGATCGTCGGCAGGGGCAGGGCCCAGGCGCCGACCTCCGGCGCGTAGCGTGGCGCGCCCGCCGGGGCCGACACCCGGCGGCCCGCCGGCCGCGGTTCGTGGCGCCGCCGGTCCAGGGCCGCCGCGCGCAGCCCGCGATGCCGGGCGAACTGGTTCAGCGCGGAGGCGAGGGTTCCGCCCGAGAAGGCCGCGTCGACGGCCACGAAGCCGTCCACGGTCAGCGGCACCCCCTCGGGCAGCTGCCGCACGGTGAAGTACGCGCCCAGGTCGTGCGGCACCGAGTCGAAGCCGCACGCGTGCACCAGCCGGGCCCCGGTCTCCCGCGCGCGTGCGTCGTGCCGCACGTACATCAGGTCCACGAACTCGGGCTCACCCGTGAGGTCGACATAGTCCGTCCCGGTGTCCGCGCAGGCGGCGACGAGCTCCTCGCCGTACTCCACGTAGGGGCCCACGGTCGTGGCGACCACGCGCGCCCGCTCGGCGAGGGCCCGCAGCGAGGCCGGGTCCGACACGTCCGCCCGCAGCAGCCCGATCTCCGCGCCGCCGGGCAGCCGCTCCCGCAGCCGCTCCAGCCGCTCCGTGCCACGGCCGGCGATCGCCCAGCGCAGCCCGGCCGGGGCATGGGCCGCGAGGTACTCCGCGGTGAGCGTCCCGACGAAGCCGGTCGCCCCGAAGAGCACGATGTCGTACGGACGGTCCGCCCTGTTCAGCCTGCTCATGACACCCCTTGGTCGTGCAGCCGCGCCGCTGTCGGTGGCCGAGGCTAGCGTGAGGGATGCGGAGCCCGACGACGAGCCCGGAGGAAAGCCGATGGCCGTGCCCCCGAACGCCCTGAAGAAGTGGGAAAAAGTGCGCGACCACGCCCTCGGGCTGCCGGAGGCCGCCGAGAACCACCCCTGGGGCGTGACGGTCGCCAAGGCCGACAAGACGGCGTGCGTCCTCCTCGGCGCCGTCGACGACGGTCACCCCCTGGGGGCGACCGTGAGGCTCACGGACGCGACGGTGCACGCCCACGCGACGACCTGCCCGGGCGCCGAGCCCGCCGGGGTACGGACCGGGGAAGGCCGGCTGGGCGCGCGTCCCGCTCGAACCCGGGGGTGCCCCGGCCGCGGGGCTGCTTCGCGACCGGATGGAGGAGAGCCACCGCACCATGGCGCCGAAGCGGCCGGCGGCCGGGCTCGACGCCGGCCGAGGGACGGGGCGGCGGGCCGCGCCGTAGAGTGGCCAAGCGCTTGCTCGCCCGCTCTTGTGCCGGACGGACGGCATTCCTAACATCTCAGGTGTTACACCGGTAGTGTCACAGCCGATGGGGGTGCGATGACCGAGGCGAAGCCGCACGGACCCGGTCCGCTCGGTGGCGTACGCGTGGTCGAGCTGGCCGGGATCGGGCCCGGGCCGTTCGCGGCCATGCTGCTCGCCGACCTCGGAGCCGACGTCGTCCGTGTGGACCGTCCGGACGGCCCCGGACTCGGCATCGACCCCGCTCTCGACATCACCAACCGCAACAAGCGCTCCGTGATCGTCGACCTCAAGGCCCCCGACGGCCCGGCCCGCGTCCTGGACCTCGCCGACCGCGCGGACGTGCTCATCGAGGGCTACCGCCCCGGCGTCGCCGAACGGCTCGGTGTCGGCCCCGGGGACTGCCACGCCCGCAACCCGCGCCTGGTCTACGGGCGGATGACCGGTTGGGGCCAGCAGGGCCCCCTCGCCGACCGCGCGGGCCACGACATCGCCTACATCGCCCTCACCGGCACCCTCGGCATGATCGGCGACCCGGCGACGTCCCCGGCCGTCCCGGCCAACCTGCTCGGCGACTACGCGGGCGGCTCCCTCTACCTCGTCGTCGGTGTCCTCGCCGCCCTGCACCACGCGCGGTCGACCGGCACCGGACAGGTCGTCGACGCCGCCATCGTGGACGGCACCGCCCACCTCTCCTCGATGATCCACGGCATGCTGGCCGCCGGCGTCTGGCAGGACCGGCGCGGCGCCAACCTCCTCGACGGCGGCTGCCCCTACTACGGCACCTACGAGACCGCCGACGGCGGCCACATGGCGGTCGGGGCGCTGGAACCGCGGTTCTACGCCGAGTTCCTGCGCCTCCTCGGCATCGAGGACCAGGCCGGCGCCCACGCCGACATCACCCGCTGGCCCGCACTGCGCGCACAGGTCACCGCCCGCTTCGCGTCCCGCACCCGCGACGCGTGGACGGCCGTCTTCGACGGTTCCGACGCCTGCGTGGCGCCGGTGCTGTCCCTGCGCGAGGCCCCGCACCACCCGCACCTCGCCGCCCGCTCCACCTTCACCGGTCACGGCGGCATCACCCAGCCCGCACCGGCCCCGCGGTTCTCCGCGACCCCCACCACCGTCCGCACCGGCCCCGCCCGGCCGGGGGCCGACACCGACGACGTGGCCCGCGACTGGGGCGTACCCCGACTGCTGCCCCCGCCTGTGAACCCTCAGCGAAAGGCCCTCCCGTGAGCACCGAAGCGTATGTCTACGACGCGATCCGCACCCCGCGCGGGCGCGGCAAGGCAAGCGGCGCCCTGCACGGCACCAAGCCCATCGACCTGGTCGTCGGCCTGATCCACGAGATCCGCGACCGCTTCCCCGGCCTCGACCCGGCCGCCGTCGACGACATCGTGCTCGGCGTCGTCGGGCCCGTCGGCGACCAGGGTTCCGACATCGCCCGTATCGCCGCCATCGCGGCGGGACTGCCCGACACGGTGGCCGGCGTCCAGGAGAACCGCTTCTGCGCCTCCGGCCTGGAAGCCGTCAACATGGCCGCCGCCAAGGTGCGCTCCGGCTGGGAGGACCTCGTACTCGCGGGCGGCGTCGAGTCGATGTCCCGGGTGCCGATGGCCTCCGACGGCGGCGCCTGGTTCAACGACCCGATGACCAACCTCGCCGTCGACTTCGTCCCGCAGGGCATCGGCGCCGACCTGATCGCCACCGTCGAGGGCTTCTCCCGGCGCGACGTCGACGAGTACGCCGCCCTCTCGCAGGAGCGCGCTGCCACCGCCTGGAAGGAGAACCGCTTCGAGCGGTCCGTCGTCCCGGTCAGGGACCGCAGCGGCCTCACCGTCCTCGACCACGACGAGCACCTGCGCCCCGGCACCACCGCCGACTCCCTGGCCCGGCTGAAGCCGTCCTTCGCCGACATCGGCGAACTGGGCGGTTTCGACGCCGTGGCACTGCAGAAGTACCACTGGGTCGAGTCGATCGACCACGTGCACCACGCGGGCAACTCCTCCGGCATCGTCGACGGCGCCGCACTCGTCGCCATCGGCTCCAAGGAGGTCGGCGACCGCTACGGACTCACCCCGCGCGCCCGGATCGTCTCCGCCGCCGTGTCCGGCTCCGAGCCCACCATCATGCTCACCGGCCCCGCCCCCGCCACCCGCAAGGCCCTCGCCAAGGCCGGCCTCACCATCGACGACATCGACCTCGTCGAGATCAACGAGGCCTTCGCCGCGGTCGTCCTGCGCTTCGCGCGGGACATGGGCCTGTCCCTGGACAAGGTCAACGTCAACGGCGGCGCCATCGCGCTCGGCCACCCCCTCGGCGCCACCGGCGCGATGATCCTCGGCACGCTCGTCGACGAACTGGAGCGCCAGGACAAGCGCTACGGCCTCGCCACCCTGTGCGTGGGCGGCGGAATGGGAATCGCCACCGTCGTCGAACGCCTCTGAGCCCCAGCGACCGCCCCCTCACTCACGGAGACTCCCTCATGACCGAGAGCACCACCATCCGCTGGGAACAGGACCGCTCCGGCGTCGTCACCCTCGTCCTCGACGACCCGAACCAGTCCGCGAACACCATGAACCGGGCGTTCCGCGACTCCCTCGCCAAGGTCACCGATCGCCTCGAGGCGGAGCGCGACACCATCCGCGGCATCATCGTCACGTCCGCCAAGAAGACCTTCTTCGCCGGCGGCGACCTGCGCGACCTGATCCGCGTCACCCCCGACACGGCCCAGGACCTGTTCGACGGCGGCATGACCATCAAGCGGCACCTGCGCCGCATCGAGACCCTCGGCAAGCCCGTCGTCGCCGCCCTCAACGGCGCGGCCCTCGGCGGCGGCTACGAACTCGCCCTCGCCTGCCACCACCGCATCGCCCTCGACGCCCCCGGCTCCAAGATCGGCTGCCCCGAGGTCACCCTCGGCCTGCTCCCCGGAGGCGGCGGCGTCGTCCGGACCGTCCGCATGCTCGGCATCACCGACGCCCTGCTGAAGGTGCTCCTCCAGGGCACCCAGTACAACCCGCGCCGCGCCCTGGACAACGGCCTCGTCGACGAGATCGCCGATACGCGCGAGGACATGCTCGCCAAGGCCCGCGCCTACATCGACGCCCACCCCGAGTCCGCCCAGCCCTGGGACAGGCCCGGCTACCGCATTCCCGGCGGCACCCCCGCCCACCCGAAGTTCGCCGCCAACCTGCCCGCCTTCCCGGCCAACCTGCGCAAGCAGACGAACGGCGCCCCCTACCCGGCCCCGCGCAACATCATGGCCGCCGCCGTCGAGGGCTCTCAGGTCGACTTCGAGACCGCCCAGGTCATCGAGGCCCGCTACTTCGTCGAACTGGCCGCCGGACAGACCTCGAAGAACATGATCCAGGCGTTCTTCTTCGACCTCCAGGCCGTCAACTCCGGCGCCAACCGCCCCCGGGGCGTCGCAGCGCGCAAGGTCACCAAGGTCGCCGTCCTCGGCGCCGGGATGATGGGCGCCGGCATCGCCTACTCGTGCGCCCGCGCGGGCATCGACGTCGTCCTCAAGGACGTCTCCCTGGAAGCCGCCGTCAAGGGCAAGGACTACTCCGGGAAACTCTGCGCCAAGGCCGTCGCCAAGGGCCGCACCAGCCAGGAGAAGGCCGACGCGCTGCTCGCGCGGATCACGCCCACCGCCGAGGCCGCCGACCTCGCCGGCTGCGACGCGGTCATCGAGGCCGTCTTCGAGGACACCTCCCTCAAGCACAAGGTGTTCCAGGAGATCCAGGACGTCGTCGCCCCGGACGCGCTGCTCTGCTCCAACACCTCCACCCTGCCCATCACCGCCCTCGCCGAGGGCGTGGAGCGCCAGGGCGACTTCATCGGCCTGCACTTCTTCTCACCCGTCGACAAGATGCCGCTGGTCGAGATCATCAAGGGCGAGCGCACCGGCGACGAGGCCCTGGCCCGCGCCTTCGACCTGGTCCGGCAGATCAACAAGACGCCGATCGTCGTCAACGACTCGCGCGGCTTCTTCACCTCACGTGTGATCGGGCACTTCATCAACGAGGGCGTCGCCATGGTCGGCGAGGGCATCGAGCCCACCTCCGTCGAGCAGGCGGCCGCCCAGGCGGGCTACCCGGCCAAGGTCCTCTCCCTGATGGACGAGCTGACGCTCACCCTGCCGCGCAAGATCCGTAACGAGTCGCGGCGGGCCGTGGAGGAGGCCGGCGGAACCTGGACCGCGCACCCCGCCGAGACGGTCGTCGACCGCATGGTCGACGAGTTCGAGCGCCCCGGCCGCAGCGGCGGCGCCGGGTTCTACGAGTACGGCGACGACGGCAAGCGGGTACGGCTGTGGCCGGGACTGCGTGAGCACTTCACCAAGCCCGGACACGAGATCCCGTTCGCCGACATGCGGGAACGCATGCTGTTCGCCGAGGCGCTGGACACCGTCCGGCTCCTCGAGGAGGGCGTGCTGACCTCTGTCGCCGACGCCAACATCGGCTCCATCCTCGGTATCGGCTTCCCCGGCTGGACCGGCGGAGTGCTGCAGTACATCAACGGCTACGACGGCGGCCTGCCCGGCTTCGTCGCCCGCGCGCGGGAACTCGCCGAACGCTACGGCGAGCGCTTCACCCCGCCGGCGCTGCTGCTGACGAAGGCGGAGAACGGCGAGGTCTTCACGGACGCGCGCTGAACCCCGGCGGGGCGGGGGCGACGGGTCCGGCGGCCCGTCACCCCTCCTCGTCCAGCCACTCCCGCAGCTCCTCCCGCAGCGACCGCTGGAAGGTGGTCAGCAGCGCCTGCACCACCAGCGGATGCATCCGCGCGGACAGCGACCGCACATCCCGCGCGTCCCGCTCCGCGACCGCGTCGCGCAGCAGCCGCGACAGCTCCCGCGCGGCCGCGCGGGAGTGCTCGATGAGCGCCGTCCGGGCGGCGAGGAGCGTCTCGTGGGACAGCGGTACGTCCAGCAGCTCCACGCCCAGCCGCAGCATCCCCGGGTCGACCCGGAACGCCCCGCCGCCCCGCTCGACGATGCTCATCGCGGCCAGCCGCTCCACGTCCTCCTCGCTCAGCGCCCGCCCCGCCCGGCGCTCCAGCTCCGCGCGCGACACCGTCTCCACGGACTCCGGCGCCCAGGAGGCCACCACCGCCCGCTGCACCGCCAGGTCCCGCACCGTCAGATCCGGGGGCAGCCGTGCCAGATACCGCTCGATCGCGGCCAGCGTCATGCCCCGGTGCTGCAACTCCTCGATCAGCTCCAGCCGGGCCAGATGCTCCCGCCCGTACTGGCCGACCCGCCGGGGACCGATCACCGGCGGCGGCAGCAGCCCCTTGGTGCCGTAGAACCGGACCGTGCGCACGGTGACACCCGCCCGCGCCGCCAGTTCGTCGATCGTCAGCGGCTGCTCGGTCTCGGTCGTCATGTGCAGCAGTATCGCTGTCCCACCACCGCTGTGACACCTCTCCTGTCACCCCCCGCCATGAGGACGTCACCGGCCGGCACGGCGGTGCCCCGCACCTCTCGCGGCCGACGAAGCGGCAGCTCAAGGCCACTGTCAGTGACGGCGCCTACGGTGGGGTCATGTCGGAGATCACTTACGTCCGGGGTGACGCCACCGTTCCGTCGGTGAAGGGCGTCAAGGTCATCGCCCATGTCTGCAACGACATCGGCGGCTGGGGCAAGGGCTTCGTCCTCGCCCTCTCCCGCCGCTGGCCCGAACCGGAGGCCGCCTACCGTGCCTGGCACCGGGACCGCGCCTCGACCGACTTCGGCCTGGGCGCGGTCCAGCTGGTGCGGGTGGACCGCTACGTCTGGGTGGCCAACATGATCGGCCAGCGCGGCACCCGGACGGGCAGCAAGGGCGTCCCCGTCCGCTACGAGGCGATCGACACCGCCCTCGGCCGCCTCGCCGGCCACGCGGCCGGGCTCGGCGCCTCGGTCCACATGCCCCGCATCGGCTGCGGCCTCGCGGGGGGCAAGTGGTCCCGCGTCGAGCCCCTGATCACGGAGCGGCTGGTACGGCGCGGGATACCCGTGACCGTGTACGACCACGGTGACTGAGCGGACGTCTCCGACCCCACCCGCGCGGCGCATCACCCGGTGGAGGAGGCCGGTACTTTCTCCCGGCGGGGTGAGTTTTGCGCCAAAGGTGGTAGGGGCGTATCGGGAGGAGTGCTCTCCGCCCGATGGCTCTTGAGGAAAGGTGCCGCCTGTGACGCAGAACGAGCACAGCGACAAGGACGACACGGCGGGCCCGTTGCCGGGCTCCGAGGCGGACCTGCCGGGCCGAGGGCACCCACGGACCGACCGGGTGGTGTTCGGCGTCACGGCCGTCCTCACCCTTGCCTTCGTGGTGTGGGGTGCCGCCTGGACGGACTCGCTCGAGGACGTGTCCAGCACCCTGCTCGGCGGACTGATCCACAACGGCGGCTGGGGGTTCATGCTGACCGCCTCCGGCTTCGTCGTCTTCGCCCTCTGGATCGCCGCCAGCCGCTACGGCCGGATCCACCTCGGCGCCGAGGGCGAGAAGCCGGAGTTCCGCACGGTGTCGTGGATCGCCATGATGTTCAGCGCCGGCATGGGCATCGGCCTGATGTTCTGGGGCGTGAGCGAACCGCTCGCGCACTACACGACGCCCCCGCCCGGCACCAGCCCGGCCGACTCCGGCGAACGCATGGAGACGGCCATGGCCACCACGTTGTTCCACTGGACGCTCCACCCGTGGGCGATCTACGCCGTCGTCGGCCTCGCCATCGCCTACAGCACCTTCCGCAGGCGCCGCCGCCAGACCGTCAGCGCCGTCTTCACCCCGCTCATCGGCGAGCACCACGCCAACGGCGTCGGCGGCCGGATCATCGACGTGCTCGCCATCATCGCGACGGTCTTCGGCTCCGCGGCCTCACTCGGTCTCGGCGCCCTGCAGATCGGCTCCGGGGTGGAGAAGCTCGACTGGATGGACAAGGTCAGCACCGGGCTGCTCGTCGGCATCATCGCCGTCCTGACGGTGGCGTTCGTGGCCTCCGCGGTCTCCGGTGTGGAGAAGGGCATCCAGTGGCTGTCCAACACCAACATGGTGCTGGCCCTGATCCTCGCCGTGTTCGTGTTCGTCGCGGGACCGACCATCCTCATCCTCGACCTGGTGCCGACCTCGGTCTTCGCCTACCTCGGCGATCTGCCCACGCTGGCCGGCCGCACCGAGGCCAGTGGGGGAGAGGGCGTCGCCGACTGGCTGGGCAGCTGGACCGTCTTCTACTGGGCCTGGTGGATCTCCTGGACGCCCTTCGTCGGCATGTTCATCGCGCGCATCAGCCGGGGCCGCACCATCCGCCAGTTCATCGGCGGGGTCATCCTCGTCCCCAGTACCGTCAGCCTGATCTGGTTCGCGATCTTCGGCGGCACCGCGATGCGGCTCCAGGAGCAGAACCGGCTCGGCGACGAGACGACCCCCGAGGGCCGGCTCTTCGCCGTGCTGCAGGAGTACCCCGTCGCCACCCTCACCAGCCTGCTGGTGATGATCCTCGTCGGTATCTTCTTCGTCTCGGGTGCCGACGCGGCCTCCGTCGTCATGGGGACCCTCTCGCAGAAGGGCTCGCTCGAACCCAGCCGCTGGGTGGTGATCTTCTGGGGTGTGGTCACCGGCGGCGTGGCCGCGATCATGCTGCTGGTCGGCAGCGGCCAGGGCGACGCCCTGACCGGTCTGCAGAACCTCACGATCCTCGCGGCGGCCCCGTTCGTCATCGTGATGATCTTCATGTGCGTGGCCCTCATGCGCGACCTGCGCCACGACCCGCTCATCGTGCGCGGCGAAATGGGCTCCGAGGCGGTGGAACTGGCGGTCATCGAGGGCCACAAGAAATACGACGGCGAATTCGAACTCCGAGTGGGCCCGGGCCGGGGCCCGGACGTGGAAGGCGACCCCATCGGCAAACACTGACCCCGCGGCCGGCCGCGCCGCCCGCCCCCGCGGGCAACGTGCCGCGGGGGCGGCACCTTCGCCTCCCGCGCCCCGCGCTCCGCGGGCAGTCGTGGCCCGACGGCAGCCGCGCCGCGGCCCACGAGCCGTCGGACCGACGACCCCGCCGCCGATCACCAGCACATCGCAGCCCGGTTCCGTTTCCCCTGCGGGGACGGGAGCGGACGACGCCAGGGCGCCCTGGTGACGCCGGTGCGGCGGTGCGAACCCGGCGGCGCCCGTCCGCACCCGGCCGTTAGGATCGGCTGTCTGATGACTGCCACACTCGTCGCCAAGAATCTCGCCGCCGGGCACGGCGACCGCTCCCTGTTCACCGGTCTCGACCTCGTCGTCGCACCCGGCGACGTGATCGGTCTCGTCGGCGCCAACGGCGCGGGCAAGTCCACGCTGCTGCGCCTGCTCGCCGGTCTCACCGCACCGGAACAGGGCGAGCTGCGCCTCTCCCCGCCCACCGCGACCGTCGGGCACCTCCCGCAGGAGCCGGAGCGCAGGCCCGGGGAGAGCGTCCGGGAGTTCCTGGCCCGCCGTACCGGTGTCGCCGAGGCCCAGCGCACCATGGACGAGGCGACCCAGGCCCTGGTCGACGGCGCGCCCGGCGCGGACGACGCGTACGCCGGCAGCCTGGAGCGCTGGCTGTCGCTCGGCGGCGCCGACCTCGACGAGCGCGCCGAGGAGGTCGCCGACTCCCTCGGCCTGGCCGTCGGCCTGGACCAGCCGATGCCCTCACTCTCCGGCGGCCAGGCGGCCCGCGCCGGCCTCGCCTCCCTCCTCCTCTCCCGCTACGACGTCTTCCTCCTCGACGAGCCCACCAACGACCTCGACCTGGACGGCCTGGAACGCCTCGAACGCTTCGTGGCCGGACTGCGCGCCGGCACGGTCGTCGTCAGCCACGACCGTGAGTTCCTCACCCGCACGGTCACCAAGGTCCTCGAACTCGACCTGGCCCAGCGGCAGATCAACCTCTACGGCGGTGGCTACGACGCCTATCTGGAGGAGCGGGAGGTCGCCCGCAGGCACGCCCGTGACGACTACGAGGAGTACGCGGACAAGCGGTCCGCACTCCAGGACCGGGCGCAGACACAGCGCGCCTGGATGGACAAGGGCGTGAAGAACGCGCGCCGCAAGGCGGGCAACGACAACGACAAGATCGGCCGCAAGTTCCGCAGCGAGGCCAGCGAGAAGCAGGCCGCGAAGGCCCGTCAGACGCAGCGCATGATCGAGCGCCTGGAGGTGGTGGAGGAGCCGCGCAAGGAGTGGGAACTGCGCATGGAGATCGCGGCGGCCCCCCGCTCGGGCGCGGTCGTCGCCACCCTCCGCGACGCCGAGGTCCGGCGCGGCGACTTCACGCTGGGTCCGGTGTCCCTGCAGATCGACTGGGCGGACCGGGTCGCGGTCACGGGCGCGAACGGCGCCGGCAAGTCGACCCTGCTCGGCGCCCTCCTGGGCCGTGTCCCCCTCGACGCCGGGCACGCCTCCCTGGGCTCGGGTGTCCTGATCGGCGAGGTCGACCAGGCCCGCGCCCTGTTCCACGGCCCGGAGCCCCTGCTCGACGCGTTCCGTCCGGCGGTCCCCGACCTGGATCCGGCCGACATCCGCACGCTCCTGGCCAAGTTCGGCCTGAAGGCGGACCACGTCATGCGCCCCGCGGCCACCCTCTCCCCGGGCGAACGCACCCGAGCCGCGCTGGCCCTCCTCCAGGGCAGGGGCGTCAACCTGCTGATCCTCGACGAGCCGACCAACCACCTGGACCTACCGGCCATCGAACAACTCGAATCAGCCCTCAACACCTACGAAGGCACCCTCCTCCTCATCACCCACGACCGCCGCATGCTCGACGCGGTGCACGTGACAAGGCGCCTGGAGGTCACGGACGGCAAGGTCGTGGAACGGTAGCCACGGACAGTCGCCCCCGCCTGCCCCTCCGCGGGTAGTCACCCGGCCCCTCCGCGCCCACCCGTGCCGCCCCGGCGGCGCGGAGGGCGCGGGCGGCACCCGGCAAGCGCCGGGCCCGCGCACCCCTCGCCCCGACGAGGCCGCGCCTACGCCAACCCGGCCCGCCGCAACGCGTCGGCCATCGCCCCGTCGGCCGGAGCGGGCGCGGCCGCGGACCGCCCCTTCCCCCCGGAACCGGTCCGCCCCTGCCGCTGCTTGGGGGGCCGCCCTCCTTGCCGCTGCTCCCCGCGCTGCCCCCGCTGTTCCCCCTGAGGCGCGGCCTCGTCGTCCAGCCGCAGCGTCAGCGAGATCCTCTTCCGCGGAATGTCGACCTCGAGCACCTTCACCTTGACGATGTCCCCCGGCTTCACCACATCCCGGGGATCCTTCACAAACGTCCTGGACATCGCCGACACATGCACCAGCCCGTCCTGATGCACTCCGATGTCCACGAACGCCCCGAACGCGGCGACGTTCGTGACGACCCCCTCCAGCACCATCCCGGAGACCAGATCGGAGATCTTCTCGACCCCCTCCTTGAACACGGCCGTCTTGAACGCCGGACGCGGGTCACGCCCCGGCTTCTCCAGCTCCCTCAGGATGTCGCCCACCGTCGGCAGACCGAACGTCTCGTCGACGAAGTCCCCCGCCCGCAGCGACCGCAGCACCGCCGTGTTCCCGATCAGCGCGGCGACGTCCGCCCCGGAGGACTTCACCATCCGCCGCACCACCGGATACGCCTCCGGGTGGACACTCGACGCGTCCAGCGGATCGGCACCGCCCCGGATCCGCAGGAAGCCCGCACACTGCTCGAACGCCTTCGGACCGAGCCGGGACACCTTCTTCAGCTCGCTCCGTGACCGGAACGGACCGTTGCCGTCCCGGTGCGCCACGATGTTCTCGGCGAGCCCGGACGTGATGCCGGAGACCCGGGCGAGCAGCGGAGCGGACGCGGTGTTGACGTCGACACCCACGCCGTTCACACAGTCCTCCACCACCGCGTCCAGCGAGCGCGACAGCTTCACCTCGGACAGGTCGTGCTGGTACTGGCCGACGCCGATCGACTTCGGGTCGATCTTCACCAGCTCCGCCAGCGGATCCTGGAGCCGGCGCGCGATCGACACCGCGCCGCGCAGCGACACGTCCATGTCGGGCAGCTCCTGCGAGGCGAACGCGGACGCCGAGTACACGGAGGCGCCCGCCTCGGACACCATCACCTTCGTCAGGTTCAACTCGGGGTGCTGGGTGATGAGTTCACCGGCGAGCTTGTCGGTCTCGCGGGACGCCGTACCGTTGCCGATCGCGATCAGCTCGACCGCGTGCTCCTTCGCCAGCCGCGCCAGCTTCGCGATCGCCTCGTCCCACCGGTTGGCCGGAACATGCGGGTGGATCACATCCGTGGCGACGACCTTGCCGGTCGCGTCCACCACGGCGACCTTCACACCCGTACGGAAACCGGGGTCGAGTCCCAGCGTCGCGCGCGTACCGGCGGGGGCGGCCAGCAGCAGATCGCGCAGGTTCGCCGCGAAGACCCGTACCGCCTCGTCCTCGGCCGCCGTACGCAGCCGCAGCCGCAGGTCGATGCCGAGGTGCACCAGGATGCGCGTACGCCAGGCCCAGCGGACCGTGTCGCCCAGCCATTTGTCGCCCGGACGCCCCTGCTGGGAGACCCTGAAGCGGCTCGCGACGATCCCCTCGTACGACGACGGGCCGTCCACCGCCTCCTCGGGCTCCAGGACGAGGTCGAGGACCTCCTCCTTCTCGCCCCGCAGCATCGCCAGGATCCGGTGCGAGGGCAGTTCGGTGAACGGCTCGGCGAAGTCGAAGTAGTCGGAGAACTTCGCGCCGGCCTCCTCCTTGCCGTCGCGTACCTTCGCGACCAGCCGCCCGCGCACCCACATGCGCTCACGCAGCTCGCCGATCAGGTCCGCGTCCTCCGAGAACCGCTCGGTGAGGATCGCCCGCGCGCCGTCCAGCGCGGCCTGCGGATCGGCGACGCCCTTGCCGGCGTCCACGAACGCGGCGGCCGCGGCGAGGGGCTCGACGCCCGGATCGCCGAGCAGCCCCTCCGCCAGCGGCTCAAGACCCGCCTCGCGCGCGATCTGCGCCTTGGTACGCCGCTTGGGCTTGTACGGCAGATAGATGTCCTCCAGGCGCGCCTTGGTCTCCGCGCCCCGGATCCGCGCCTCCAGCTCCTCGGTGAGCTTGCCCTGCTCGCGCACCGACTCCAGGATCGCCGCCCGGCGCTCCTCCAGCTCCCGCAGATAACGCAGCCGCTCCTCGAGCGTGCGCAGCTGCGCGTCGTCGAGCATCTCGGTCGCTTCCTTGCGGTAGCGGGCGATGAACGGCACGGTCGAACCGCCGTCGAGCAGCTCCACCGCGGCCTTGACCTGCCGCTCCCGTACGCCGAGCTCCTCGGCGATCCTGCCTTCGATGGACCCTGTCAGGGGTGTCGTCACGTTCCCGTACCGCCTTCTCCACTGAGGTTGCGCGGCAATTGTGGCAGGTGGCGGCGACAATCGGGGATCAGGGCGGCGACTCGCCGGGGGAGCGCACGGGCGGCGTCAGGCGCGGCGGCCCCGTGCGGAGGACGAGGCTCCGCCGAACAGCCTGGCGAGCGCCCGGAACGGCAGGGTCACCACAGTGGCGATCGCCCCGCCGATCTGACGCAGGACATCCGCGATGGCACGAAACATGTCGAACTCCTTTCCTTCCGCCCGGCCGTCGTTCGTCCGGACGGAGGACCGTGTACCTCGTCAACGCTTCAACATGCGTGCGGGGCATGGCAGAAATGGTGGGGAACTCGTCGTTGCGGCCATGACGGGATGCCGCGAAGAATCGACGGCATGGCGCAGCGAACCGTTCTCGTCGTCCTCTTCGACGGCGTGCAGAGTCTCGATGTCACCGGCCCCGTGGAGGTCTTCGCGGGCGCCGAGCAGCACACCCCGGGGACGTACCGCCTGTGCACCGCGTCCCTGGACGGCGCTCCCGTGCGCACGACCAGCGGGCTGACCGTCGTACCGGACGGGGCGCTGGCCGACGCGCCCCGTCCGCACACGCTGCTCGTGCCCGGCGGGCAGGGCACCCGCAGACCCGACGCCAGGCTGACGGAGTGGCTGCGGCGGCACGGGCCGCGTGCCGAGCGGCTGGTCTCCGTCTGCACGGGAGCGGGCCTGCTCGCCGGGGCCGGGCTGCTGGACGGCCGGCGCGCCACCACGCACTGGGCCTACTGCGACACCCTGGCCAGGAACCATCCGGCGGTCGAGGTGGACCCGGACCCCATCTATGTCCGGGACGGCCGGGTCGCCACCTCCGCCGGCGTCACCTCGGGCATCGACCTCGCGCTCGCCCTCGTCGAGGAGGACCTCGGCCGAGAGACCGCCCTCACCATCGCCCGGCACCTGGTGGTGTTCCTGCGCCGGCCCGGCAACCAGGCACAGTTCAGCGCCCAGCTCGCCGCCCAGACCGCACAACGCGAGCCACTGCGCGAGGTCCAGCAGTGGATCACCGAGCATCCCGGCGCCGATCTCACCGTCGAGGCCCTCGCCGCCCGCGCGGCCCTCTCCCCGCGGCACTTCGCCCGCGCCTTCCACACCGAGACCGGCATGACACCGGGCCGCTACGTCGACCGCGTACGCCTCGAACACGCCCGCCGCCTGCTGGAGGACACCACCGACGGCGTCGAGGAGATCTCCCGCGCGAGCGGCTACGGCACCCCCGAGGCGATGCGCCGCGCCTTCGTCCGGACCCTCGGCGTGTCACCGGCGGAGTACCGCCGCCGCTTCCGGCCCGCCCCCGCACCCACCCACGCCTGAAAGGAAGCCGATGCAGATCGCCATCGTCCTCTTCGACCGCTTCACCGCCCTGGACGCGGTGGGCCCCTACGAGACCCTCGGCCGGCTCCCGGACGCACGGACCGTGTTCGTCGCCGAACGGACCGGGCCCGTACGCACCGACACCGGCGCCCTGGCCATCACCGCCGACAAGACCCTGGACGAGGTGCCGTCCCCGGACATCGTCGTCGTCCCCGGCGGCCCCGGCCAGACACCCCAGATGGAGAACGGCACACTGCTCGACTGGCTGCGCACCGCCGACGCCACCAGCACCTGGACGACGTCCGTGTGCACCGGATCCCTGCTGCTGGCCGCGGCGGGGCTCCTCCGCGGCCGCCGGGCCACCTCCCACTGGCTGGCGCTGGACCACCTGCGGCGGTACGGCGCCGAGCCGACCGGGGAGCGGGTGGTGACCGACGGCAAGTACGTCACCGCGGCCGGGGTCTCCTCCGGCATCGACATGGGGCTCACCCTGCTCGGCCGGATCGCCGGCGACGAACAGGCCCAGGCCGTCCAGCTGCTCACCGAGTACGACCCGCAGCCGCCCTACGACGCCGGCTCACCGCGGAAGGCGCCCGCGCACCTCGTCGAGGAGTTCCGGTCGAAGAGCCGGTTTATCCTGACGTAGACCAGGTGAAGCGGGGCGGGCGGCGCTCCAGGAACGCGGCGACGCCCTCCGCGGTGTCGCCGCTCCCCGAGGCCCGCTCGCCCCAGTACGCGTCCCGGTCGGTGCGGCCGTTCGCGAACTCCTTCGCCGCCGCCTGCGTCAGCTGTGAGCGGGACGCCAGGATCCGCGCGAACTCCGCGACCCGCCCGTCCAGTTCGCCCTCCGGCAACACCTCGTCCACCAGACCCGTGCGCAGCGCACGCCCGGCATCGATCAACTCGCCCGAGAACAGCAGATACTTGGCGGTCGCCGGGCCCACCAGGGAGACCAGCCGCCGGGTCGCGGAGGCCGGGTAGACGATGCCGAGCTTCGCCGGCGTCACCCCGAACCGGGCCCCCTCCTCGGCGAACCGCAGATCGCAGGCCGCCGCCAGCTGCGCCCCGCCGCCCACACAGTGCCCGCGGACCGCCGCCAGGGCCGGCTTGGGGAAGGCGGCGAGCGCCTCCTCCGCCGCCACCGCCAGCCGCTGCGCCTCGAGCGGCGACCCCCGGAGGGTGGAGATGTCGGCCCCGGCGCAGAACGTGCGGCCCTCGCCGGTGAGCACCAGCACCCGTACGTCCGGATCGGCCACCAGGGTTTCCAGCAGCGGTGGCAGGGAACCCCACATCGCGGCCGTCATGGCGTTGCGTTTCGCGGGATTGCGTATGACGACCGTGGCGACCTGCCCGGTGACGTCGTGCAGCAACTGGGGCTCCATGCGCCGGATGCTATCCGCCCCGGTCACAGCGCCCGGCGGCAGGGATCCCGCCCGGCGGGTGAGCGACGGACGGCGGGGGAGGTCCGTACGGCGGAGACTGGGAGAGGGGAAGCGGGAGCGAGGAGGCAGTCATGGCCGGGTCCGCCACATCCAGGGACGAGACCGCGAAACTGAGCCGCGGCTTCGGCTGGCTCGCCGTACTCGGCGTGATCCTGGTCCTCGCGGGCCTGGTCGGTCTCGTCTACACCGGCGTCGCCACCCTGACCTCGATGGTGCTGTTCGGCTGGCTGCTGCTGATCGGCGGTGTGGTCGGACTGCTGCACGCTGTCCAGGCGCGGGCCACCAACTTCTTCTGGCTCGGCGTGGTCGTCGCCGCCCTCAACATCGCGGCCGGCGTGGTGGTCCTGAAGACACCCGAGGCCGCAGCCGAGGCGCTCACCATGTTCGCCGCCCTGCTGTTCCTCACCGGCGGGCTGTTCCGCCTGGTCGGCAGCCTGGTGGTGCGCGGGCCGCAGTTCGGCTGGACCCTGGTGCAGGGCGCCTTCGGACTGCTCCTCGGCATCCTGGTGCTGGGCACCTGGCCGAGCAGCAGCCAGTACGTCATCGGGACGTTCTTCTCCCTCTCCCTGCTCTTCGACGGGCTCGGCCTGATCGCCACCGGTTACGGCGGCCGCAGGATCGTCGGCATGGTCTCCGAACGGCTGGCCGGCGAGGAGACGGCCCCGGGGACACCGGAGACGGGCGTTCACCGGGCCGCCAAACCCGTACAACCCGAATAGTGTGCCGACCCGGCACGGAGCGGGCCCGAACGGTCCCGCAGGGGGCCGTGGCATAACCGATCGGTCGGAAACGCTCGATATCCGCTGACTTCTGTTCAGTGACGAGGTGTGGAGGCGATCGGTACCAACACTCGACGTGTGGTGACAATCGAGCGTGAGAGCGGCGATCAGCTTCCGTACGAAGGTGTCTGGCGGTTCACCGCCCCGGCCGTCGACGCCTCGGTCCCGCAGGCGCGCCACGCCGTGCGGGACCTGCTGCTGCGCCAGGGGGTGCCGGTCGCGGACGACGTCGTACAGGGACTGCTGCTGATCGTCTCCGAGCTGGTCACCAACGCCGTACGGCACGCGGCACTGCTGTCCCCGATGCTCGCCGTGGAGGTCGCCGTCGGCGCCGAGTGGGTGCGGGTGGCCGTCGAGGACAACCACCCCTACCGGCCCACCGCCCTGGAGACCGACCACGGCCGCACCGGCGGACGCGGACTGCTCCTGGTACGGGAGATCACCCGCGAGTCGGGCGGCGCGTGCGACGTCGAGCACACCACGACCGGCGGCAAGGTCATCTGGGCCGCCCTGCCGCTCAAGCCCCCCGCCCTGCCCTGACGGTCACCAGCCCGCCGACGCTCCCGTCAGTTCGCGGACCGCCGGGCGGGCCGCGTCCAGGACCGTCGGGAACCAGGCCGAGAAGGTGTCCCGCGCGTGCCGCTCCGCCAGCTCCGCCGGGGTCACGAACGCCGTGGACCCCACCTCCTGCGGATCCGGCCGCACCGTCGCCTGCACCATCCCGACGAAGAGATGGTTGTACTCCTGCTCCACCAGGCCCGAGGCCGGGTCCGGGTGGTTGTAGCGGACCGTGCCCGCCTCGGCGAGCAGCGAGGGGGACACCCCCAGCTCCTCGAAGGTCCGCCGGGCCGCCGCCGCGAACGGCGCCTCACCGGGGTAGGGATGGCCGCAGCAGGTGTTCGACCACACACCGGGGGAGTGGTACTTCCCCAGCGCCCGCTGCTGCAGCAGCAACCGCCCCCGCTCGTCGAACAGGAACACCGAGAACGCCCGGTGCAGCCGTCCCGGTGGCTGATGGGCGGCGAGCTTCTCCTCCGTACCGATCGTCACACCGTCCTCGTCGACCAGTTCCAGCAAAATCGGCTCGCCGGCGCCGTTCGACGGGCTGTTCGTCGCGGTGGCAGGTGTGATCGGCATACCCATCCTTCACTCGGTCTTCGCGCCCCAGTCTGCCGCACGAATCCGGCACTCCCGGCACTCCCCGACACCCCCGCATGTCCCGGACCGCCCCGCGCGGGGGCGGAAGGCCGCGTTCCCCGGCGCGCGGGCGCGCGCGGGGGCGCCCAGGTCCTGTCGTGACGACAGGACCTAGTGACAGAGTCGCGCCTCGTGTTCCGCGTGTCCGCCGGGCTCCAGCTGGAAGGTGCAGTGCTCCACGTCGAAGTGGGAGCCCAGGCAGTTCTGCAGCTCGTGCAGCATCTTCTCGTGTCCGATGGCGTTCAGGACGTCGGAGCTGACCACCACGTGCGCGGAGAGCACCGGCATCCCCGAGGTGATCGTCCACGCGTGCAGGTCGTGCACGTCCTCCACGCCCTCCGTCGCCAGGATGTGCGCCCGCACCTGCCCCATGTCGACACCCTTGGGCGCTGCCTCCAGCAGGACGTCCAGGGTCTCGCGCAGCAGCTTCCACGTCCGCGGCACGATCATCACCGCGATCACCAGGGAGGCGATCGGGTCGGCGGCCGTCCAGCCGGTCGTCACGATCACCAGCGCGGCGAGGATGACCGCGAGGGAGCCGAGCGCGTCCGCCGCCACCTCCAGGAAGGCGCCGCGCACGTTCAGGCTCTCCTTCTGCCCGCGCATCAGCAGCGTCAGCGACACCATGTTGGCGACCAGACCGATGGCGCCGAACACCATCGTCAGACCGCCCTCGGTGCCGGCCGGGGTGACGAACCGCTCGACCGCCTCGTACAGCACATAGCCGCCGACACCGAGCAGCAGCAGACAGTTGGCCAGCGCGGCCAGGATCTCCGCGCGGGCCAGCCCGAAGGTACGGCGCTCGCTCGGCGGGCGGTTGGCGACGTGGATGGCGACCAGCGCCATGCCGAGCCCCAGCGCGTCCGTCGCCATGTGGGCGGCGTCCGCCACCAGCGCCAGCGAGTCGGCCATGATCCCGCCGACGATCTCCACGACCATGACGGCGAGCGTGATCGCCAGCGCCACCCGCAGCCTGCCGCGGTACGCGGCGCTCGCGGTACCGCCGGCGGGCGCCCCGTGCGCATGCCCGTGATCGTGCCCTGCCCCCATGCCCGGAACCCCTTCCCGTGACCCCCGTCCGGACCACAGTCAACTACGGGGAGGGGGTATCCGCAACGCGGCACTGAACACCGTTGTCATGTGCTCTGACCTGCGGAAACGATGCGCAGGTCAGAGGCCTGGCGATGGCCGGCGGCCGTGATGCAGCTGCCAGCCCCGCCAGGCCGACTCGATCATCTCGGGCACCGAGCGCCGCGCGGTCCAGCCCAGCCGTTCCTCCGCGCGGGCGGCCGACGCCACCGCGCGGGGCGCGTCGCCGGGCCGGCGGTCCTCCACGACCGGGGCCCGGGTGTCCCCGGTGACCTCGCCGATGGCCGTGATCAGCTCGCGCACCGAGACGCCCTCGCCGCGGCCGATGTTCACCGTCAGATCCCCCGCGACGTCCCCCGCGGACAGCCGTCGGGCCGCCGTCAGATGCGCGTCCGCCAGATCGGCCACGTGGATGTAGTCGCGGACACACGTGCCGTCCGGTGTCGGATAGTCGTCCCCGAAGATGCGCGGGGCCTCGTCACGCGTGAGTCGGTCGAACACCATCGGCACGATGTTGAAGACCCCGGTGTCGGCCAGCTCCGGTGCCGCCGCCCCCGCCACGTTGAAGTAACGCAGGCACACCGTGTCGATGCCGTGCGCCCGGCCCGCCGCCCGGACCAGCCACTCACCGGCGAGCTTGGTCTCGCCGTACGGGTTCACCGGAGCGCAGGGCGCGTCCTCCGCGATGAGATCCACACCGGGGTCGCCGTACACGGCCGCCGAGGAGGAGAAGACGAAACGCCTGATCCCGGCCCCGGCGACGGCGTCCAGGAGGGTCATGAGGCCGCCCAGGTTCTCCCGGTAGTACCGGGTCGGCTGCGCCACGGACTCGCCCGCCTGCTTGCGCGCGGCGAGATGCACCACCCCCGTCACCCCGTGCTCCGCGCACACCCGCTCCAGCAGCTCGCCGTCCAGTGACGAGCCCCGGACCAGCGGGACCTCGGCGGGCAGCCGCGCCGGCACCCCGGCCGAGAGATCGTCCAGCGCGACGACCCGTTCCCCGGCACCGGTCATGGCTCGCGCCACATGTGCCCCGATATAACCGGCTCCGCCGGTGATCAGCCATGTCATGGTCGCCCACCCTATGCCGAGCGGGCCCAGCGGCCGGTTATGCGACCCTTGCGGCCACATGCCCGTTCCGCTACGGCGGTTTGTGGGCGGGGCCCCGCATCACCGATGATGATCGCGGCAGCGGCGCGCGGGCGAACCACACCGATCCACTCGTCGAACGGGCGGTGAACACGGCCTGGTGGGCATCCGATAGCCTCTGCCGACATGCCGCCCGGGGGACCCGCACGGGCAGCTCATCGTGTACATGACCGGCGTCGACGCGTCGGCACCCAGGGAGTGAGATTCGGTTGTCGACCGCCATCCTCACCGGTCCGCCGGTCCCCGGTTCGTCACTCGAGGGCGATCTGCGCTCCCTCGGCTTCGACGTACGGATCGCGACCGGCATCGCCGAGGCCGAGACGCTGCTCACGGCGGTGCCCGCCGGACAGCGGGTCGCCGTCGTCGACGCCCGCTTCGTGGGCCATGCGCACGCCCTGCGCCTCGGCCTCACCGACCCCCGCTTCCCGCTCTCCGCGATCACCGGCGCGGTCACCGCCCAGCCCGCCGCCCGGCAGGCCCTGACCCGCGCGCTGGCCCGCGAGAACTCCGCGGCCGGCGGCACCACCCTCGTGGACAGCCTCGCCGACCGGATCGCCGGCGCCCTCGACACCGACGGCGCCGACGTGCACCGCCCCGAGCTGGGCAGCCTCGTCGCCACGGTCCCCGGCGACCCCCAGACCCGTAACGAGGCCCGGCAGGCCGTCGCCGCCGTCGACGACGAGGCCGTACGTCTGAAGTCGGCCGTCAAGGCCCGGGACGGCTTCTTCACCACCCACTTCATCAGCCCGTACTCCCGCTACATCGCCCGCTGGTGCGCCCGCCGCGGACTGACCCCGAACCAGGTCACCACCGCCTCCCTGCTCACCGCGCTGATAGCCGCCGCCTGCGCCGCCACCGGCACCCGCGGCGGTTTCGTCGCCGCCGGCGCTCTGCTCATCGCCTCGTTCGTGCTGGACTGCACCGACGGCCAGCTCGCCCGCTACTCCCTGCAGTACTCCACCCTCGGTGCCTGGCTCGACGCCACCTTCGACCGCGCCAAGGAGTACGCCTACTACGCCGGCCTCGCCCTCGGCGCCGCCCGCGGCGGCGACGACGTGTGGGCCCTCGCCCTCGGCGCGATGATCCTGCAGACCTGCCGGCACGTCGTGGACTTCTCCTTCAACGAGGCCAACCACGACGCCTCCGCGCTCGGTGAACTGTCGCTGGCGAGCCCCACCGCCGCCCTCTCCGACAGGCTCGACAGCGTCGGCTGGACGGTCTGGCTGCGCCGCATGATCGTCCTGCCGATCGGCGAACGCTGGGCGATGATCGCCGTCCTCACGGCCGTCACCACCCCCAGGATCACCTTCTACGCCCTGCTCATCGGCTGCGCCTTCGCCGCGACGTACACCACGGCGGGCCGGGTCCTGCGCTCGGTGACCCGCAAGGCGAAGCGCACCGACCGGGCCGCGCGGGCACTGGCGGACCTCGCCGACTCCGGTCCGCTCGCCCAGGCCCTCGCCGGCCCGCTGGACCGGACCGCCCGCCGGCTGCCCGGCTTCGCCGTTCCGGCACTCGCCCTGACCGGCGGCCTCGCCGTCACCGCCACCGCCGTACTCACCGGCTTCGGCGGCCCCTGGACGGTCGTCGCCGCCTGCGGCTACGTCCTGACCTCCGCCCTCGCCGTCACCCGCCCCCTCAAGGGTGCCCTCGACTGGCTGGTCCCGCCCTTCCTCCGCGCCGCCGAGTACGGCACCGTCCTCGCGCTCGCGGCCGACGCGAACGTGAACGGAGCCCTTCCGGCGGCCTACGGACTGGTGGCCGCGGTCGCCTACCATCACTACGACACGGTCTACCGCATCCGCGGCAACGCGGGCGCGTCCCCGCGCTGGCTGGTGCGGGCGATCGGGGGACACGAGGGCCGCACGCTCGCGGTCGCCGTCCTGGCGGCGGTGCTCACCGCTTCACAGTTCACCGTCGCGCTCACGGTCCTCGCCGTGGCCGTGGCGCTGCTGGTGCTCGTCGAGAGCATCCGCTTCTGGGCCTCCTCCGGGGCGCCCGCCGTACACGACGAAGGAGAACCCGCATGATCGGCCTCGTGCTGGCGGCAGGCGCCGGACGGCGTCTGCGCCCCTACACCGACAGCCTCCCCAAGGCGCTGGTGCCGGTCGGGCCCGCGGGTACAGAGGGCGAACCGACGGTCCTGGACCTCACCCTCGGCAACTTCGCCGAGATCGGGCTGACCGAGGTCGGTGTCATCGTCGGCTACCGCAAGGAGGCCGTCTACGAGCGCAAGGCCGCCCTCGAGGCCAAGTACGGCGTCAAGCTCACCCTCATCGACAACGACAAGGCCGAGGAGTGGAACAACGCCTACTCCCTGTGGTGCGGCCGTGACGCCCTCGAGGACGGTGTGATCCTCGCCAACGGCGACACCGTCCACCCGGTCTCCGTCGAGAAGACCCTGCTCGCCGCCCGCGGCGACGGCAAGAAGATCATCCTCGCCCTGGACACGGTGAAGAAGCTCGCCGACGAGGAGATGAAGGTCGTCGTCGACCCCGAGAAGGGGATGACGCGGATCACCAAGCTGATGGACCCCGCCGAGGCGACGGGCGAGTACATCGGCGTCACCCTCATCGAGGGCGCCGCCGCCGCCGAGCTCGCCGACGCGCTGAAGACCGTCTGGGAGACGGACCCGCAGCAGTTCTACGAGCACGGCTACCAGGAGCTGGTGAACCGCGGCTTCCGGATCGACGTGGCGCCGATCGGCGACGTCCAGTGGGTCGAGATCGACAACCACGACGACCTCGCCCGTGGACGGGAGATCGCGTGCCAGTACTGACCCGGCTCATCCCCTCGCCGGTCGTCGTCGACATCCGCCCGGGCGCCCTCGACGACCTGGCCTGTGTCCTCGCCGACGAGCGCATCTCGCAGTCGGGCCGGCTCGCCATAGCCGTCAGCGGCGGTTCGGGCGCCCGGCTGCGCGAGCGGGTCGCGCCCTCGCTGCCCGGCGCCGACTGGTTCGAGGTCGGCGGCGGCACCATCGACGACGCGGTCCGGCTGGCGGGCGCCATGAAGGCCGGCCACTACGACGCGGTCGTGGGCCTCGGCGGCGGGAAGATCATCGACTGCGCCAAGTTCGCGGCGGCGCGCGTCGGCCTGCCCCTGGTCGCCGTCGCCACCAACCTCGCGCACGACGGCCTCTGCTCCCCGGTCGCCACCCTCGACAACGACGCGGGCCGCGGCTCGTACGGCGTGCCGAACCCGATCGCGGTCGTCATCGACCTCAACGTCATCCGCGAGGCCCCGGTCCGTTTCGTCCGGTCCGGCATCGGGGACGCCGTCTCCAACATCTCCGCCGTCGCCGACTGGGAGCTGTCCCACCGCGTCAACGGCGAGAAGGTCGACGGTCTCGCCGCCGCCATGGCCCGGCAGGCCGGCGAGGCGGTGCTGCGGCACCCGGGCGGCGTCGGCGACGACGGATTCCTCCAGGTACTGGCCGAGTCGCTGGTGCTCACCGGGATCGCCATGTCCGTCTCCGGTGACTCCCGTCCGGGATCCGGCGCCTGCCACGAGATCAACCACGCCTTCGACCTGCTCCACCCTCAGCGGGCCGCAGCCCACGGCGAGCAGTGCGGACTGGGCGCGGCCTTCGCGATGTATCTGCGCGGTGCCCACGACGAATCGGCCGCCATGGCCGAGGTGCTGCGCAGACACGGACTTCCGGTGCTGCCGGAGGAGATCGGATTCACCGTGGACGAGTTCGTCCGGGTCGTCGAGTTCGCCCCGGAGACCCGCCCCGGCCGCTTCACCATTCTCGAACATCTCGACCTGAAGACCGAACAGATCAAGGACGTCTACGCCGACTATGTCAAGGCCATCGGTAGCTGAACTCCGTCCGGTCGTCCACCCCCCGGGGGTCAAGGACCGGCGCAGCGGTGAGCACTGGATGGGGCGCCTCTATATGCGTGAGGTGTCCCTGCGGGTGGACCGCTACCTGGTGAACACCAGGGTCACGCCCAACCAGCTCACGTACCTGATGACCGTCTGCGGCGTCCTCGCGGCCCCGGCACTGCTGGTGCCGGGGATCACGGGGGCCGTCCTCGGCGTCGTGGCCGTGCAGCTGTACCTGCTGCTGGACTGCGTCGACGGCGAGATAGCGCGCTGGCGCAAGCAGTACTCGCTCGGCGGGGTCTACCTGGACCGGGTCGGCGCCTACCTCACCGACGCCGCCGTCCTGGTCGGTCTCGGCCTGCGCGCCGCCGACCCGTTCGGCAGCGGACGGATCGACTGGCTCTGGGCCTTCCTCGGCACGCTGGCCGCCCTCGGCGCCATCCTGATCAAGGCGGAGACCGACCTCGTCGGCGTCGCCCGGCACCAGAACGGGCTGCCGCCGGTGAAGGAGGCCGCCGCCGAGATGCGCTCCTCCGGCATGGCGCTGGCCCGCCGGGCCGCCGCCGCGTTCAAGTTCCACCGCCTCATCCTCGGCATCGAGGCGTCCCTGCTGATCCTGGCCCTCGCGATCGTGGACGCGGTCCGGGACGACCTCTTCTTCACCCGTCTGGGCACCGCCGTCCTGGCCGGCATCGCCCTGCTGCAGACCCTGCTGCACCTGGTGTCCGTCCTCGCCTCCAGCAGGCTGAAGTGAGCACCGGCATGAAGGTCGGCGCGGTGATCATCACCATGGGCAACCGCCCCGAGGAACTGCGCGCCCTGCTGGACTCGGTCGCCAAGCAGGACGGCGACCCGGTCCAGGTGGTCGTCGTCGGCAACGGCTCGCCCGTCCCCGAGGTCCCCGAGGGCGTGCGCACCGTCGAACTGCCGGAGAACCTCGGAATCCCCGGCGGCCGTAACGTCGGCATCGAGGCCTTCGGCCCCGGCGGCACCGACGTCGACGTCCTGCTCTTCCTCGACGACGACGGACTGCTCGCCGGCCACGACACCGCCGAGCTGTGCCGGCAGGCCTTCACGGCGGACCCGGCGCTCGGCATCATCAGCTTCCGTATCGCCGACCCGGAGACCGGGGTCACCCAGCGCCGCCACGTCCCGCGGCTGCGCGCCTCCGACCCGATGCGCTCCTCCCGCGTCACCACGTTCCTCGGCGGCGCCAACGCCGTACGCACCAAGGTCATCGCCGAGGTCGGCGGGCTGCCCGACGAGTTCTTCTACGCCCACGAGGAGACCGATCTGGCCTGGAGGGCCCTCGACGCCGGCTGGATGATCGACTACCGGTCCGACATGGTGCTGTTGCACCCGACCACGGCCCCCTCACGGCACGCGGTCTACCACCGCATGGTCGCCCGTAACCGGGTCTGGCTGGCCCGCCGCAATCTCCCCGTGCTCCTCGTCCCCGTCTATCTGGGCGTCTGGCTGCTCCTCACCCTGCTGCGCCGGCCCTCGCGCCCCGCGCTGAAGGCGTGGTTCGGCGGATTCCGGGAGGGCTGGGCCACCCCCTGCGGTCCCCGCCGGCCCATGAAGTGGCGTACGGTGTGGCGGCTGACCCGACTGGGCCGGCCTCCCGTCATCTGACAAGCTCGTGTCCGGAACATCGGGGCCCTACCCAGGCTCCCCGGCGCATGCCGGGCCCGCCCCCGGGCCCGGCATCTCGAGGACGAAAGTTTTCCACCAGTGAGTGAGACCACGCACGACGGCACGGTCGCGGTCGGCGCGCCCGTGTCGCCCGACGAGGGCCTGACGGCGGAGCGACTCGCCGCCAAGTACGGCCTCACGGTCAGCGGCGCCCGGCCCACCCTCCGGGAGTACGTCCGTCAGCTCTGGGACCGGCGGCACTTCATCCTCGCCTTCTCCCGGGCGAAGCTGACCGCGCAGTACAGCCAGGCCAAGCTGGGCCAGCTGTGGCAGGTGGCGACGCCACTGCTGAACGCGGCCGTCTACTTCTTCATCTTCGGCCTGCTGCTGGGCGCCCGCCGGGGCATCCCGCACGAGATCTATGTGCCGTTCCTGGTGACGGGCGTGTTCGTGTTCACGTTCACCCAGAGCTCCGTGCTCGCCGGGGTGCGGGCGATCTCCGGGAACCTCGGGCTGGTGCGGGCCCTGCACTTCCCCAGAGCGTCGCTGCCCGTCTCCTTCGCGCTCCAGCAGCTCCAGCAGCTGCTGTACTCGATGCTCGTGCTCGTCATCGTGCTGTGCGCGTTCGGCAGCTTCCCGGATCTCTCCTGGCTGCTGGTGATCCCGGCGCTGCTGCTGCAGTTCGTGTTCAACACCGGGCTCGCGCTGATCTTCGCGCGGATGGGCAGCAAGACGCCCGACCTGGCCCAGCTGATGCCGTTCGTGCTGCGCACCTGGATGTACGCGTCCGGCGTGATGTTCAGCATCCCGGCGATGCTGGAGGGCAAGGACGTGCCCGGCTGGCTCGCCGACGTCCTGCAGTGGAACCCGGCCGCGGTCTACATGGACCTGATCCGCTTCGCGATGATCGACGGCTACGGCTCCTCGTACCTGCCCCCGCACGTGTGGGCGTTCGCGCTGGGCTGGGCCCTGCTGGCCGGCGTGATCGGGTTCGTCTACTTCTGGAAGGCAGAGGAGAGGTACGGCCGTGGCTGACACCACCGACGCGAAGATCCCCACGGTCATCGCGGACGATCTGCACATCGTCTACCGCGTCAATGGCGCGAAGACCGGCAAGGGCAGTGCCACGGCGGCGCTCAGCCGCATCGTCAAGCGGGGCGAGGAGCGGGGCGTGCGCAAGGTGCACGCCGTACGCGGGGTCTCCTTCGTCGCCTACCGGGGCGAGGCCATCGGCCTGATCGGCTCCAACGGCTCGGGCAAGTCGACCCTGCTGCGGGCCATCGCCGGGCTGCTGCCCGCCGAACGGGGCAAGGTCTACACCGACGGCCAGCCCTCCCTGCTCGGCGTCAACGCCGCCCTGATGAACGACCTCACCGGCGAACGGAACGTCATTCTGGGCGGCCTCGCCATGGGGATGTCCCGCGAGCAGATCAAGGAGCGCTACCAGGAGATCGTCGACTTCTCCGGCATCAACGAGAAGGGCGACTTCATCACCCTGCCGATGCGCACCTACTCCTCGGGCATGGCGGCCCGGCTGCGGTTCTCCATCGCGGCCGCCAAGGACCACGACGTCCTGATGATCGACGAGGCGCTGGCCACCGGCGACCGCTCCTTCCAGAAGCGCTCCGAGGCCCGGATCCGGGAACTGCGCAAGCAGGCCGGCACGGTGTTCCTGGTCAGCCACAACAACAAGTCGATCCGCGACACCTGCGACCGGGTCCTCTGGCTGGAGCGCGGCGAGCTCCGCATGGACGGCCCCACCGACGAGGTCCTCCGGGAGTACGAGAAGTTCACCGGCAAGTAGCCCGGTGAGTCCAGGGCCCCGCCGGAACCCTCCGGCGGGGCCCGGCGTCTGCAAAGGAAGCGTCAACTCCGGCCGCCCTGTGGAATCTTGACGCCGAACGGTGTGTTGTCGTGGTGCGCGGAGACCCCCGCCGGAGCCCGCCGCGTTGTACAACGTAAGCTGGAGCGGTCCCGAAAGGCGGCAATCAGGGCCATAATGCCCGACACCATCCAACGATGCTGCCCGGCGAAAGCCTGGGCGGCGTGTCCGAAATAGTGTGCATTGGGTCAGCAGTGTAGAACGGGAGATGTGACGGCAATGGCTACGGAAACTCCCCAGGTGAACGCAGCGTGTGCCGTCCCCGCCCATGGCAGTCCGCGATGACGCCCGTGGCCACGGCGCGCGCCGCCGACACCGAGCGCGCCACCCTCGACAAGGCCGCCGCCGAGAACTTCCCGGTGGCTCCCTTCTTCCTGCCCCGCTCCTGGCGGGCCGACCTCATGGCGGTGTACGGCTTCGCCCGTCTGGTCGATGACATCGGCGACGGTGATCTGGCCCCCGGCGGCGCGGACGCCCGCCTCCTCGGAGTCGCCGACGACGAGGCCGGCGACCGGCCGGTGCTGCTGGACGCCTTCGAGGCGGACCTTCACCGGGTGTTCGACCCGGCGGGACCCGACCCGCGCCACCCGCTGCTGCGCCGGCTCCTGCCGACCGTCCGCCGCCACGGCCTGAGCCCCGAGCCCTTTCTCGGCCTGATCGCCGCCAACCGCCAGGACCAGCTCGTCAAGCGGTACGAGACCTACGACGACCTGCTCGCCTACTGCGCACTGTCCGCCAACCCGGTCGGCCGGCTGGTCCTCGCCGTCACCGGCACCTCGACCCCCGAGCGGGTGCGGCGCTCCGACGACATCTGCACCGCACTCCAGATCGTCGAACACCTTCAGGACGTCGCCGAGGACCTCGGCCGCGACCGCGTCTACCTGCCCGCCACGGACATGAAACGTTTCCACGTGCAGGAGACGGACCTCGCCGCGCCCAGCGCCGGCGCGTCGGTGCGCGCCCTGGTCGCGTTCCAGGCGGAACGCGCCCGTGAGCTGCTGAATGCGGGCGCCCCCCTCGTGGGTAGCGTTCACGGCAGGCTCAGGCTGCTGCTGGCCGGGTTCGTGGCGGGAGGCAGGGCGGCCCTCCACGCGATCGCCGCCGCCGACTACGACGTACTTCCCGGCCCGCCCAAGCCCGGCAAGGTCCAGCTGCTGCGCGCGGCGAGCGTGACTCTGCGAGAAGAGGGGTGATCCGGACCGTGGAGTCGCAACCACCCACGTCCGCACCGGTACTCGCCGCCTACAGCTACTGCGAGGCCGTCACCGGACAGCAGGCACGCAACTTCGCCTACGGCATCCGGCTGCTGCCCACGCCCAAGCGGCGCGCCATGTCGGCGCTGTACGCGTTCTCCCGGCGCGTCGACGACATCGGCGACGGCCCGCTGGCGAACGACGTCAAGGTCACCCGGCTGGAGGACACCAGGGCGCTGCTCACCCGGATCCGTGACGGCGCGGTCGACGAGGACGACACCGACCCGGTCGCGGTCGCCCTCGCCCACGCCGCCGGACACTTCCCGATCCCGCTCGGCGGCCTGGACGAACTCATCGACGGCGTCCAGATGGACGTACGCGGCGAGACCTACGAGACCTGGGACGACCTCAAGGTCTACTGCCGCTGTGTCGCGGGCGCCATCGGCCGGCTCTCGCTCGGCGTGTTCGGCGCCGAACCGGGCGCGCGCGGCGCCGAGCGCGCGTCCGAGTACGCGGACACGCTCGGCCTCGCCCTCCAGCTCACCAACATCCTGAGGGACGTCCGTGAGGACGCCGAGGGCGGGCGCACCTATCTGCCCGCGGACGACCTCGCCAAGTTCGGCTGCTCGGCCGGGTTCGCCGGGCCGACGCCACCGCAGGGGTCCGACTTCGCGGGCCTGGTGCACTTCGAGGTGCGCAGGGCCCGCGCCCTTTTCGCCGAGGGCTACCGGCTGCTCCCGCTGCTCGACCGGCGCAGCGGCGCCTGTGTCGCCGCCATGGCCGGCATCTACCGCCGCCTCCTGGACCGTATCGAGCGCGACCCCGAGGCGGTGCTGCGCGGCCGGGTCTCCCTCCCCGGGCGCGAGAAGGCGTATGTCGCGGTGCGCGGCCTGTCCGGCCTGGACACCCGTCATGTCACCCGGCGGACCGTCAGGAGGCGTGCCTGATGGGCATCCCGTACCCCGGCGGCAAACGGCGGGCAACCCTCCGCCACGGCGCCGCGTCCCCCACTGAGACGGCCGGTTCCGCACCGTCGGGGGAGGGCGCATGAGCCACGGCACACGCTCCGGTGAGCCGCGCACGGACGACCCCGTCCCGGCGGGACGGCACGCCGTGGTCGTCGGCGGCGGGCTGGCCGGTGTCACCGCCGCGCTCGCGCTGGCCGACGCCGGAGTCCGCGTCACCCTGCTCGAGGGCCGGCCGCGTCTGGGCGGGCTCGCCTTCTCCTTCCAGCGGGGCGAGCTGACCGTCGACAACGGCCAGCACGTGTATCTGCGCTGCTGCACCGCCTACCGCTGGTTCCTCGACCGGATCGGCGGGGCGGCACTGGCGCCGCTGCAGGACCGTCTCGACGTGCCCGTCGTCGACGCCGGCCGCCCCGAGGGGCGGCGGCTCGGCAGACTGCGGCGCGACGCGCTGCCCGTGCCCCTGCACCTGGGGCGCGGCCTCGCCACCTATCCGCACCTGTCCCTCGCCGACCGGGCCAGGGTGGGCCGGGCCGCGCTCGCGCTGAAGGGGCTCGACCTCACCGATCCGGCCCTGGACGCCCAGGACTTCGGCAGCTGGCTGACCGCGCACGGCCAGTCGGCGCGTGCCGTTGAGGCCCTGTGGGACCTGGTCGGGGTCGCCACCCTCAACGCGGTCGCGGGCGACTCGTCCCTGGCGCTCGCCGCGATGGTCTTCAAGACCGGTCTGCTGTCCGACCCCGCGGCGGCCGACATCGGCTGGGCCAGGGTGCCGCTGGGCGAACTGCACGACCGGCTCGCCCGCGAGGCGCTCGACGCCGCAGGCGTGCGCACCGAGGTCCGTACCCGGGTCACCTCCGTCCGTGCGGACGGGAACGGGGGATGGAGCGTCGAGGTTCCCGGCGAGACGATCGCGGCCGACGCGGTCGTCCTCGCCGTACCGCAGCGCGAGGCGTACGACCTGCTGCCCGAGGGCGCGCTCGACGACCCCGGGCTGCTGCTCGCCATCGGCACCGCGCCCATCCTCAACATGCACGTCGTCTACGACCGCAAGGTGCTCGACGCTCCCTTCTTCGCCGCCCTCGGCACCCCCGTGCAGTGGGTCTTCGACCGCACCGACGCCTCCGGGCTGAAGCGCGGTCAGTATCTGGCGCTGTCCCAGTCGGTCGCCCACGACGACATCGACGAGCCGGTCGCCGTCCTGCGCGACCGGTATCTGCCCGAACTGGAGCGGCTGCTGCCGCACACCCGCGAGGCCCGGGTCGAGGACTTCTTCGTCACCCGGGAGCGCACCGCCACGTTCGCTCCCGCCCCCGGCGTCGGACGCCTCAGGCCCGGCGCCCGCACCAAGGCACCCGGCCTGTACCTGGCCGGAGCGTGGACCGCCACAGGGTGGCCCGCGACCATGGAGAGCGCGGTCCGCAGCGGCGTCGGCGCGGCGGACGCCGCGCTGAACGCCCTGGGCCGCCCTCGCCCCCGCCGGCTCTTCGCACTGGAGGAGGCGGCCTGATGCTGCACGAGACCGGCGCGGCGGGATCCCGCACTCCCGGTACCGCGACAAGAGGAGAGACTGTGCCCACTGTGCCCCCGGCCTCGCAGGCCGCTCGAAGGACCGCGGTGGACGTGTCCGCGCTCCTGGAGCGCGGCCGGACCCTGGCCACGCCGGTACTGCGGGCGGCCGTCGACCGCCTGGCACCTCCCATGGACACCGTCGCCGCGTACCACTTCGGCTGGATCGACGCCCACGGCCGGCCTGCGGACGGCGACGGAGGCAAGGCCGTACGTCCCGCCCTCGCCGTGCTGTCCGCCGAGGTCACCGGGGCCGCCCCCGAGACCGGAGTACCCGGCGCGGTCGCCGTCGAACTGGTCCACAACTTCTCCCTTCTGCACGACGACCTGATGGACGGCGACGAACAGCGCCGGCACCGCGACACCGTCTGGAAGGTGCACGGCCCCGCCCAGGCCATCCTGGTGGGCGACGCCCTGTTCGCCCTGGCCAACGAGGTGCTGCTGGAACTCGGCACCGTGGAGGCGGGCCGCGCCACCCGCCGGCTGACCACCGCAAGCCGCTCCCTCATCGACGGCCAGGCCCAGGACATCTCCTACGAGCACCGCGACCGCGTCAGCGTCGAGGAGTGCCTGGAGATGGAGGGCAACAAGACCGGCGCCCTCCTCGCCTGCGCCAGCTCCATCGGAGCGGTGCTCGGCGGCGCGGACGACCGCACCGCCGACAGCCTGGAGCGGTACGGCTACCACCTCGGCCTCGCCTTCCAGGCCGTCGACGACCTCCTCGGCATCTGGGGCGACCCGGAGGCCACCGGCAAGCAGACCTGGAGCGACCTGCGCCAGCGCAAGAAGTCCCTCCCCGTCGTGGCCGCGCTCGCGGCGGGCGGCCCCGCCTCCGAGCGGCTCGGCGAGATCCTCGCCGCGGACGCCAAGAGCAGCGACTTCGCGAACTTCTCCGAGGAGGAGTTCGCGGCCCGTGCCGCCCTGATCGAGGAGGCAGGCGGCCGCGACTGGACCGCCGGGGAGGCACGCCGCCAGCACACCATCGCCATCGAGGCCCTCGACGCCGTGGACATGCCCGACCGGGTGCGGGAGCAGTTCACGGCGCTCGCGGACTTCGTCGTCGTACGAAAGAGATGATCACTATCGGTCGAATAGCCCTCGCTTAGTCGCCGGCCGGTGCGGCGAGGAGAAAGGCACCGGCCGACGGCGGACCCACAGCAGACACCACTCGCAGGACTGCACGAAGGGGAAGCCATGACAGCGACGACCGACGGAAGCACCGGGGCGGCCCTGCCGTTCCGCGTGACCGCGGCCAGCGACACCGACACCGAAATCCCCGAGGCGACCGGGGCACCGTCCGACGTCGCCGCCCGCGCCATGCGGCGCGCCACCGACTTCCTGCTGTCCAAGCAGGACGACCAGGGCTGGTGGAAGGGCGACCTCGAGACCAACGTCACGATGGACGCCGAGGACCTGCTGCTGCGCCAGTTCCTCGGCATCCCCGACGAGGACACCACCCGTGCCGCCGCCCTGTTCATCCGCGGCGAGCAGCGCGAGGACGGCACCTGGGCCACCTTCTTCGGCGGACCCGGCGACCTCTCCGCCACCATCGAGGCGTACGTCGCCCTGCGACTGGCCGGCGACCCGCCCGACGCCCCGCACATGGCGAGGGCCTCCGCCTGGGTCAGGGAGCGGGGCGGAGTCGCCGCCGCCCGCGTCTTCACCCGGATCTGGCTCGCCCTGTTCGGCTGGTGGAAGTGGGAGGACCTGCCCGAACTCCCGCCCGAGCTCATCTGGTTCCCGTCCTGGCTGCCGCTCAACATCTACGACTTCGGCTGCTGGGCCCGGCAGACCATCGTGCCGCTGACGATCGTCTCCGCCAAACGGCCGGTGCGCCCCGCCCCGTTCCCGCTGGACGAACTGCACACCGACCCCGAACACCCGAACCCCGCCCGGCCGTTCGCCCCGGTGAACACCTGGGACGGCGCCTTCCAGCGCCTCGACAAGGCCCTGCACACCCTGCGCAGGGCGGTACCGCGCCGGCTGCGCGGGGCGGCCATGAACACCGCCGCCCGCTGGATCGTCGAACGCCAGGAGAACGACGGCTGCTGGGGCGGCATCCAGCCCCCCGCCGTCTACTCGGTCATCGCGCTCCATCTGCTCGGCTACGACCTCAACCACCCGGTGATGCGCGCCGGCCTGGAATCGCTGGACCGGTTCGCCGTATGGCGTGAGGACGGCGCCCGGATGATCGAGGCCTGCCAGTCCCCGGTCTGGGACACCTGCCTCGCCACCATCGCGCTCGCGGACGCCGGCCTGCCCGCCGACCACCCCCAACTGGTCAAGGCCGCCGACTGGATGCTCGGCGAGCAGATCGTACGGCCCGGCGACTGGTCCGTACGCCGCCCCCATCTCCCGCCGGGTGGCTGGGCGTTCGAGTTCCACAACGACAACTACCCCGACATCGACGACACCGCCGAGGTGGTCCTCGCACTGCGCCGGGTCAAGCACCACGACCCCGAGCGGATGGACAACGCGATCGGGCGCGGGGTCCGCTGGAACCTCGGCATGCAGTCGAAGAACGGCGCCTGGGGCGCCTTCGACGTCGACAACACCAGCCCGTTCCCCAACCGGCTGCCGTTCTGCGACTTCGGCGAGGTCATCGACCCCCCGTCGGCCGATGTCACCGCGCACGTCGTGGAGATGCTCGCCTTCGAGGGCCTCACCCACGACCCGCGCACCCGGCGCGGCATCCAGTGGCTGCTCGCCGAACAGGAGCTCGACGGCTCCTGGTTCGGCCGCTGGGGCGTCAACTACCTCTACGGCACCGGCTCCGTGGTCCCCGCGCTGACCGCGGCCGGGTTCCCCACCTCCCACCCGGCGATCCGCCGGGCGGTGTCCTGGCTGGAGAAGGTGCAGAACGACGACGGCGGCTGGGGCGAGGACCTGCGCTCCTACCGCCATGTCCGCGAGTGGAGCGGCCGCGGCGCCTCCACCGCCTCGCAGACCGCCTGGGCGCTGATGGCGCTGCTCGCGGCGGGGGAGAGGGAGTCCAAGGCCGTCGAACACGGGGTCCAGTGGCTCGCGGACACCCAGCGCGAGGACGGCTCCTGGGACGAGCCGTACTTCACCGGCACCGGCTTCCCCTGGGACTTCTCCATCAACTACCACCTCTACCGGCAGGTGTTCCCGCTCACCGCGCTCGGCCGGTACGTGCACGGCGACCCCTTCGCCAAGAGGCCGCCCGTGGCGAAGGCCGCCGCCGGGCAGCCGTCGCTCGCCGAGGCGAAGGGAAGCTGATGAGCCCCCGGCCCGCCCCGGCCCCGCTGCTGATCGCCTGCGCGCTCGGCATCGAGCAGTTCGCCCTGCGCAGGCGCGAGCGGGTCACCACCGGCGGACCCGTCACCGTGCTGCGTACGGGCATGGGGCCGGCGGCGGCCGAGCGGTCCGTCACCCGGATGCTCACCGATCCGGCCCTGCGCGAGGCGGCCGTCCTCGCCACGGGCTTCTGCGCCGGACTCGCCCCCGGCATGCACCCCGGCGACCTGGTCGTCGCCGAGGAGACCCGGGACCCGCGCGGCAGTGTTCCGTGCGTGGGGACCGAACTGCTGAAGAAGGAGCTGGTGCGCGCCGTGCCCGGGCGCACCGTCCACACCGGGCCGCTCACCGGCTCCGACCATGTCGTGCGCGGTCACGAACGCGCCGATCTGCTGGCGACCGGCGCGATCGCGGTCGACATGGAATCCGCCGCCACGCTTCTGAGCGCCGTGCGTGCGGGCGAGCGCCCGGTTGCGGCCGTCCGGGTGGTCGTGGACGCTCCTGAACACGAACTGGTCCGCATCGGCACGGTGCGCGGTGGAATATCGGCTTTCCGTGTCCTTCGTTCCGTACTCCCGGCTTTCTATGAATGGCACCGTTCCTTGCTGCTCCCCAGGAGGTGAGCCAGATGGCCATGCCGCTGCGTCAGTCCATCAAGGTCGCTACATACTTGGCCGAACAGAAGCTCCGCGGGCGGGAGAAGTTCCCGCTGATCGTCGAGCTGGAACCGCTCTTCGCCTGCAACCTCGCGTGCGAGGGCTGCGGGAAGATCCAGCACCCGGCCGGGGTGCTCAAACAGCGGATGCCCGTCGCGCAGGCCGTGGGCGCCGTACTGGAGTCCGGGGCGCCCATGGTGTCCATCGCCGGCGGGGAGCCCCTGATGCACCCCCAGATCGACGAGATCGTGCGCCAGCTGGTGGCCAGGCGCAAGTACGTCTTCCTGTGCACCAACGCGATGCTGCTGCGCAAGAAGATGGACAGGTTCACCCCGTCGCCGTACTTCGCGTTCGCCGTGCACATCGACGGACTGCGCGAGCGGCACGACGAGTCCGTGGCGAAGGAGGGTGTGTTCGACGAGGCCGTGGCGGCCATCAAGGAGGCCAAACGGCGCGGCTTCCGCGTCACCACCAACTCCACGTTCTTCAACACCGACACCCCGCAGACCATCGTCGAGGTGCTGAACTTCCTCAACGACGACCTGCGCGTGGACGAGATGATGATCTCGCCCGCCTACGCCTACGAGAAGGCCCCGGACCAGGAGCACTTCCTCGGTGTGGAGCAGACCCGGGAGCTGTTCAAGAAGGCCTTCGCGGGCGGCAACCGGGGCCGCTGGCGGCTGAACCACTCCCCGCTGTTCCTCGACTTCCTCGAGGGCAAGGTCGACTTCCCCTGCACCGCGTGGGCGATCCCGAACTACTCCCTCTTCGGCTGGCAGCGCCCCTGCTATCTGATGAGCGACGGCTATGTGCCGACGTACCGGGAACTGATCGAGGACACCGACTGGGACCGGTACGGCCGCGGCAAGGACCCGCGCTGCGACAACTGCATGGCGCACTGCGGCTACGAGCCCACCGCCGTCCTCGCCACCATGGGATCGCTGAAGGAGTCGCTGCGCGCCATGCGCGAGACGGTCTCCGGGAACAGGGCGTGAGGCCATGACCGCCGTCTCCCTCGGCATTCCCGAGGTGCCCCTGCCGCCGCTCGCCGAGCGGCGGCGGTCCCGGCGCATCGACGTCGGCCCGGTGCCGGTCGGCGGCGGCGCCCCGGTGTCCGTGCAGTCGATGACGACGACGCGTACGTCCGACATCGGCGCCACCCTCCAGCAGATCGCCGAGCTCACCGCGTCCGGGTGCCAGATCGTCCGGGTCGCCTGCCCCACGCAGGACGACGCGGACGCGCTGGCGGTCATCGCCCGCAAGTCGCAGATCCCGGTGATCGCCGACATCCACTTCCAGCCCAAGTACGTCTTCGCCGCGATCGAGGCCGGCTGCGCCGCGGTCCGGGTGAACCCGGGCAACATCAAGCAGTTCGACGACCGGGTGAAGGAGATTGCCCGGGCAGCCAGGGACCACGGCACGCCGATCCGGATCGGGGTGAACGCCGGCTCGCTGGACCGGCGCCTGCTCCAGAAGTACGGCAGGGCCACCCCGGAGGCGCTCGTCGAGTCGGCCCTGTGGGAGGCGTCCCTCTTCGAGGAGCACGGCTTCCGCGACATCAAGATCTCGGTGAAGCACAACGACCCGGTCGTCATGATCAACGCCTACCGCCAGCTCGCCGAGCGGTGCGACTACCCGCTGCACCTCGGCGTGACCGAGGCCGGGCCGGCGTTCCAGGGCACCATCAAGTCGGCCGTCGCGTTCGGCGCGCTGCTCAGTGAGGGCATCGGCGACACCATCCGGGTGTCGCTGTCCGCGCCGCCGGTCGAGGAGGTCAAGGTCGGCATCCAGATCCTGGAGTCGCTGAACCTCAGGCAGCGCCGGCTGGAGATCGTGTCCTGCCCGTCCTGCGGCCGCGCCCAGGTCGATGTGTACAAGCTCGCCGACGAGGTCACCGCGGGCCTGGACGGCATGGAGGTGCCGCTCAGGGTGGCCGTCATGGGCTGTGTCGTCAACGGGCCCGGTGAGGCGCGCGAGGCCGACCTCGGTGTCGCCTCCGGCAACGGCAAGGGCCAGATCTTCGTCAAGGGCGAGGTCATCAAGACCGTCCCCGAGTCGAAGATCGTCGAGACGTTGATCGAAGAGGCGATGAAGATCGCCGAGCAGATGGAGAAGGACGGCGCCGCGCCGGGGGAGCCGGCCGTCACCGTGAGCTGAACAGCACGGCATTTCGAAGGGGGCCAGAGCGTGACGATCCTGGAGAACATCCGGCAACCACGCGACCTGAAGGCGCTGTCCGAGGCGGAACTCGGCCAACTGTCCCACGAGATCCGGGAGTTCCTGGTGCAGGCGGTCGCCAGGACCGGCGGCCATCTCGGACCCAACCTGGGCGTGGTGGAACTCACCGTCGCCCTGCACCGGGTCTTCGAGTCGCCCGTCGACCGCGTCCTGTGGGACACCGGTCACCAGAGCTACGTCCACAAACTCCTGACCGGACGTCAGGACTTCTCCAAGCTGCGCGGCAAGGGCGGACTCTCCGGCTACCCCTCGCGCGAGGAGTCCGAGCACGACGTCATCGAGAACAGCCACGCCTCCACCGCCCTGGGATGGGCCGACGGACTCGCCAAGGCCCGCCAGGTGCGCGGCGAGCGGGGCCATGTCGTCGCGGTGATCGGCGACGGCGCGCTCACCGGCGGCATGGCCTGGGAGGCACTGAACAACATCGCCGCCGCCAAGGACCGGCCGTTGATCGTCGTCGTCAACGACAACGAACGCTCCTACGCCCCCACCATCGGCGGCCTCGCCAACCACCTCGCCACCCTGCGTACGACCGACGGCTACGAACGGGTGCTGGCCTGGGGCAAGGACGTGCTCCAGCGCACCCCGGTGATCGGCCGCACCGTCTACGAGGCGCTGCACGGCGCGAAGAAGGGCTTCAAGGACGCCTTCGCCCCCCAGGGCCTCTTCGAGGACCTGGGCCTGAAGTACGTTGGCCCCATCGACGGGCACGACATCAAGGCCGTGGAGTCCGCGCTGCGCCGCGCCAAACGCTTCCACGGCCCCGTCCTGGTCCACTGCCTCACCGAGAAGGGCCGCGGCTACGAACCCGCCCTCGCCCACGAGGAGGACCACTTCCACACCGTCGGGGTGATGGACCCACTCACCTGCGCGCCGCTGGCACCGTCCGGCGGCCCGTCCTGGACCTCGGTGTTCGGCGAGGAGATCGTCCGGATCGGCGAGGAGCGCGAGGACGTGGTGGCGATAACCGCCGCCATGCTGCACCCGGTCGGCCTCGGCGGCTTCGCCGAACGGTTCCCGGACCGGGTGTGGGACGTCGGCATCGCCGAGCAGCACGCGGCCGTGTCCGCGGCGGGCCTCGCGACCGGCGGCCTGCACCCGGTCGTCGCCGTCTACGCCACCTTCCTCAACCGCGCCTTCGACCAGTTGCTGATGGACGTGGCGCTGCACCGCTGCGGGGTGACCTTCGTCCTGGACCGGGCGGGTGTCACCGGCGCCGACGGGCCCTCGCACAACGGCATGTGGGACATGTCCGTCCTCCAGGTCGTCCCCGGACTGCGTATCGCCGCGCCCCGCGACGCCGACCAGCTCCGTGCCCAGCTGCGCGAGGCGGTCGCCGTCGACGACGCGCCCACCCTGCTCAGATTCCCCAAGGAGTCCGTGGGCCCGGCGATCCCCGCCCTCGACCGGGCCGGCGGCATGGACGTACTCCACCGGACCGCCGGGCCCGAGGTGCTCCTGGTGGCCGTCGGTGTGATGGCGCCGGTCTGTCTCCAGGCCGCCGCACTGCTCGAAGCACGCGGCATCCGCTGCACGGTGGTCGACCCCCGCTGGGTCAAACCCGTCGACCCCGCGCTTCTGGAACTGGCCGCCGGACACCGGATGGTGGCCGTTGTCGAGGACAACAGCCGTGCGGCAGGCGTCGGTTCGGCGGTGGCGCTGGCACTGGGCGACGCCGAAGTGGACGTACCCGTACGGCGGTTCGGCATCCCGGAGCAGTTCCTCCCGCACGCCAAACGCGGCGAGCTGCTCGCGGACATCGGCCTCACCCCCGTCGAGATCGCCGGACGGATCAGCGCGAGCCTCGCCGTCGGGGACCATCTCGCGAAACAGTCCCAGGACCCACAGGAGCACCAGGCATGACCACCGCGGAGTCGGCGCCGGCGCCGTCCGGAACCGGAGACTTCGACCTCGGCGCACTGCTGGCCGAACGCGGAGCCGAGCGCTACGAGCTGCACAGCCGGTATCTCAACCACCAGCTCCCGCGCATGCTGCACACCATCGGTTTCGACAAGGTCTACGAGCGTGCCGAGGGCGCCCACTTCTGGGACGCCGACGGCAACGACCACCTGGACATGCTCGCCGGGTTCGGGGTGATGGGCCTGGGCCGCCACCACCCCGTCGTCCGCAAGGCGCTGCACGACGTCCTGGACGCCTCCCTCGCCGACCTCACCCGCTTCGACTGCCAGCCCCTGCCCGGCCTGCTGGCCGAGCGGCTGCTCGCCCACAGCCCTCATCTGGACCGGGTGTTCTTCGGCAACAGTGGTACCGAGGCGGTCGAAGGCGCCCTGAAGTTCGCCCGGTTCGCGACCGGCCGACCGCGCGTCCTGTACTGCGAGCACGCCTTCCACGGGCTGACCACCGGTTCCCTCTCCGTCAACGGCGAGTCCGGCTTCCGGGACGGCTTCGCCCCGCTGCTGCCCGACACGGCCGTCCCCCTCGGCGACCTCGACGCGCTGGAGCGGGAGCTGCGCAAGCAGGACGTGGCCGCCCTGATCGTGGAGCCCATCCAGGGCAAGGGCGTGCACGAGTCCCCGCCCGGCTATCTGCGGGCCGCTCAGGAACTGCTGCACCGGCACAAGGCGCTGCTGATCGCCGACGAGGTGCAGACCGGCCTCGGCCGCACCGGCGACTTCTACGCCTACCAGCACGAGCAGGGCGTCGAACCCGATCTGGTGTGCGTCGCCAAGGCGCTCTCCGGCGGCTACGTACCGGTGGGAGCCACCCTCGGCAAGGACTGGATCTTCAAGAAGGTGTACTCCTCGATGGACCGGGTGCTGGTCCACTCGGCCAGCTTCGGGGCCAACGCCCAGGCCATGGCGGCGGGCCTCGCGGTGCTGTCGGTCATGGAGAACGAGGGGACCGTCGCCCACGCCCGGCGCACCGGCGATCTGCTGCGCACCCGGCTGGCCGCGCTGACCGACAGGTACGAGCTGCTCGCCGACGTCCGCGGCCGGGGCCTGATGATCGGCATCGAGTTCGGCCGGCCCCGCTCGCTGCGGCTGCGCCCCCGCTGGGCCATGCTCCAGGCCGCCCGCAAGGGACTCTTCGCGCAGATGGTGGTCGTACCGCTGCTCCAGCGGCACCGCATCCTCACCCAGGTGTCCGGTGATCACATGGAGGTGATCAAGCTGATTCCGCCGCTGGTCATCGACGAGGAGGACGTAGAGCGGTTCGTGGACGCCTTCACCGCGGTGATGGACGACGCGCACGACGGCGGACTGGTGTGGGAGTTCGGCAGGACACTGATGAAGCAGGCGGTCGCCCATCGCTGAACCCGCGCGATTTGCCACAGAGGCAAGAAATTTGCCCGCGAGGCAAATCCGGGGCTGAATGGAGGCATGAGCTCCTCCGACACAGGGCCGCCGGCCGAACCGGCCGACGCGCTCCCCGTGGTCGCGCCACAGCTGCGCGCCCTGCGGCGACGCGCCTCCCTCACCCTGGAGGCCGCCGCCCGGGAAGCCGGTCTGTCGCCGGCCCACCTCTCCCGGCTGGAGACCGGGCAGCGCCAGCCCTCGCTGCCGATGCTGCTCTCCCTCGCCCGCGTCTACGGTACGACGGTCTCCGACCTGCTCGGTGAGACGGCCGCCGACCGGGACCCCGTGGTACGCGCCGGTGACATGGAGTCCACGGAGGCCGGCGGCTGGACGTACTGGCAGGCGGGTGCCGCCGGACGCGGTATGCAGGCCCTGCGGGTCCGCGTGCCGCACGGCTCCCAGGGCGACATCGTGCGCGTCCACCCCGGCGAGGAATGGCTCTACGTCCTCAGGGGGCGGCTGCGGCTGCGCCTCGGAGACACCCTGCACCGCCTCGGGCCGGGGGACAGCGCGCACTTCGACTCGCTGACCCCGCACCGTATCGCCGCATCCGACCCCGACGGGGTCGAACTGCTGTTCGTCCACACCCTGCTGCAGAGTCCCACGGCCGCCCTGTGCCTGGGCCCGATCCACGGAGACACGACATGACCGGCCGTGACATGGAAGAGAAGTTCCCCCGGGCCCTGTGGGTGCGGCTGTTCGTCTACGTGGTCGTGGGGCACCTCTTCGCGGCCTTCATCTACTTCCTCTTCGAGGTGGCTCCGAAGAAGTGACCGGCCGCCCCGGCCCTCGTACCGGTCCCGGCCTCGGGCCGCGTATCAGTCGAGCAGGCGTTCGCGCAGCCGCTCCCGGGCCTCGGGGGTGAGTCCGAGCCCCTTCTCCAGATACGGCTCGACCCCGCCCCAGGTCTCCTCCACGGTCTCGAAGGCCGCCGACAGGTACTCCGCGCGCGCGTCGAACAGCGGACTGAGCAGCTCCATCACCTCGGGGGAGTAGGCCGAGGCCGAGCTGCCGCTGCGCCGCACCTTGTAGCGCCGGTGCTTCTCGTTGGACTTCAGATAGTCGGCGAGGATCGCGTCGCGCTCCACACCCACCGCCAGCAGCGTCACCGCCACCGACAGCCCCGCGCGGTCCTTGCCGGCCGCGCAGTGCATCAGCGCGGGCACGCTGTCCTCGGCGAGCGAGCGCAGCACACGGGAGTGCTCGGCGGTGCGCTCCTTGACGATCAGACGGTAGGAGCTGATCATCCGGTCCGCGCCCTTGCCGTCGTCGAGGATCGAGCGCAGCTGCTCCAGATCGCCGTCGCGGACCATCTTCCAGAACTCGGCGCCGTCGGCCGGGTCGCTCAGCGGCAGGTTCACATTGCGCACGCCCGGCAGCGCGACGTCCGGCCCTTCCAGCTTCTGGTCGGCCGCGTTGCGGAAGTCGAACACCGTGTGCAGTCCGAGCGAGGAGAGGAAGGCGGCGTCCTCGGCGGTCGCGTGGGCGAGATGCCCGCTGCGGAACAGCACCCCGTGGCGCACCCGCCGACCGTCGACGGTCGGCAGCCCGCCCACGTCGCGGAAGTTGCGTACTCCGGCCAGCTCGGGTTCGGTCGACGGCACCTGCTGCGTCACGAAGGACTCCTCCCACTCGCGGCGCCGTCGGCGGGCTCGCCGACGGGCACGCCTCGACGATACGACATGCCTGCCTGGGCCAATGAGTTGTCCACAGGCATTGCCCGGCCGCCCCCATATCCTCGATGATGTTGGTGTCTGATCGCATCTGTTCGGGTCTGTTGGAGGTTCGGGTGACGCAGGTCTCCCAAAACGGTCGTACATGGCTCCTGTCGGGGCCGGCCAGTGCTTACGCGCTGCATCTCACCGACCGTGACGAGCTGGTGCATCTGCACTGGGGTCCGAGGATCACGCTCGCCGACGCGGAGGCCCTCGCCGCCCGTCCGATGCCGGAGCACTGCTCCTTCGAGTCCCCGCTGGACGGGCGCGAGGAGTACCCGGTCGAGGGCGGCCCGCGCTTCACCCGGCCCGCCCTGTCCGTACGTACCGCCGAGGGACGGCGCGGCACCGAGTGGACCTTCGACGGCCACGAGAGCGACGACGGCGAACTGCGTCTGCGTTTTCGCGACGGCGACCTGGCCGTCACCCTGCACTACCGGATGCGCGACGACGTGATCGAACGCTGGGTGTCCCTGCGCAACCGGGGACCCGCCGTCGAACTCCTGCGCGCCGACTCCGCGACCTGGACCCTGCCCGAGCGCGAGCACTGGCGGCTGTCCCAGCTGCACGGCCGCTGGGCCGCCGAGTCCCGGCTGACCCGCGCCCCGCTCACCTACGGCGAGAAGGTCGTCGGCAGCCGCCGCGGCCACACCGGGCACCACCATCTGCCCTGGGTCGCGCTCGACACCGACGCCACCGAGGAGCGCGGCGAGGTCTACGGTTGCGCGCTGGGCTGGTCCGGGTCCTGGCGGATCGGCGTCGCCCAACTTCCCGACGCGCGCGTGCAGATCACCGGCGGCGCCGGACACGACGACTCCGGCCTGCTGATGCTGGGCACGGACGAGACGTACGTCACGCCGGTCTTCGCCGGACTGTGGAGCGACGGCGGCTTCGGCGGCGCCAGCCGTGCCTGGCACGCCTATCAGCGGACGTATGTGATCCCGGCCGCGGACCGGGACCGGCCGGTGCTGTTCAACTCGTGGGAGGCCACCCAGTTCGACATCGCGGAGGAGCAGCAGCGGGCCCTGGCCGAGCGGGCCGCCGCGATGGGCGTCGAGCTGTTCGTCGTCGACGACGGCTGGTTCGGGGCCCGTACGAGCGACCGGGCCGGGCTCGGCGACTGGACGCCCAACCCGGACCGCTTCCCGGGCGGACTGAAACCCCTTGCCGACCATGTGCACGGACTCGGGATGCAGTTCGGCATCTGGGTCGAGCCGGAGATGGTCAACCCCGACAGCGATCTCTACCGGGCGCACCCCGACTGGGTGCAGTTCCAGCAGGGCCGCCGGCGTACGGAGCTGCGCAACCAGCTGGTCCTCAACCTCGCGCGGGACGACGTCCGGGAGTACCTCTGGGAACAGCTCGACGGGCTGCTCTCCAGCGCTCCCGTGGACTATGTGAAATGGGACTTCAACCGGTCCTTCACCGACGCCGGCTGGCCGGACGACCCGTATCCGCAGCGGCTGTGGACGGACCATGTGCGCGGGCTGTACGCGCTCCTCGACCGGCTGCGGGCGGCCCATCCGGGCGTGGCCTTCGAGTCCTGCTCGGGCGGTGGCGGCCGGATCGACCTGGGCGTCCTCTCCCGTACCGACCAGGTATGGACCTCGGACAACACCGATCCGCTCGACCGGCTCGCCATCCAGCACGGCTTCAGCCAGGTCCACCCGGCCCGGGTGATGGCGGCCTGGGTCACCGACAGCCCGAACGTGATGCTCAACGGACGGGTCAGCTCGCTGCGGTTCCGGTTCGTCAGCGCCATGGCCGGGGTGCTCGGTGTCGGCGGCGACCTCACCCGGTGGACCGGGGAGGAGCTCGCCGAGGCGCGGGAGTGGGTCGGGCTCTACAAGGAGATCCGGCCGCTCGTCCAGCGTGGCGACCAGTACCGGCTGCGGCCCCCGGAGGGCGGGCTGAGCGCGGTGCAGTACGTCCTCGGCGACGAGACCGTCGTCCTCGCGTGTCTCCGGGCGCAGCACTACGGCGAACCCGCCCCGGCGCTCCGGCTGCGCGGCCTTGACCCGGAGGCGACGTACGAATGCCTCGAAACGGGTGAAACGCACCGAGGCGCCGTACTGCTGCACCACGGACTGCTCACCGGGCTGCGGGGGGATCTGGACGCCGCGGTGCTTCGCCTCCGCCGCCGGTGATCGACCGATTGGGGCGTTCTGTCCGGTTGGGTGGCTTTGATATAACGCGCCCCGAAAGGAGGGGGGATGGGGCGAGGGTGCGTGAGCATCGTCATATCCGTGACGATGTGTTGTCGCCATGCTCACGTAATTCCGTGGAGCGACAAGGGAATTCGTGAGGTAAAAGGAATCCCGGCTGACGCTGGGTGAGATCTTTTCCGTTGTTGGATCACGGAAAAACCCGTCCCCGGTGAACCCGCGCTTGTCCCTTCGCGTCCGGGTCGCTTACGTTCGCCACCGATCCGGACGGACGCCTAATCCTGCCGCCGCCCGGAGCCCCGCACACACATACCCGTGCACGGCAGGAACGGGGGACCCACAGGCAGGACCGCCTGTTCCGGTTCCCGGAACGGCTAGGGGTTAAGCCGCGCGGCAATGCGGCCGGGCATCTCCAGCCCGAACCCGACAGCTCACCTCGTAGGCGCCGGAGAGGAATTCGACATGCCCGCGAAGGGTAAGCACCGCCGTACCACGGCACAGCGTTTCACCCGTTCCATCGCCGTCGCCGTCGCCGGCACCGGTGGCGCCGCACTGGCCCTGCCGCTTCTCGGCGCGACCGGCGCGCACGCCGCCACCGAGGCGGCCGCCCCCGGAAAGGCCGTCCAGTCCCTTTCCGTGGTGAGCCGGCAGGCCACCGCCGAAAAGGGCGACGAGGCCCGCACGTACACCGTGAAGGCCGGCGACTACCTCGCGAAGATCGCCGCGACCGAGCACATCGACGGTGGCTGGAAGCAGCTTTACGCGGACAACCGCGAGGCCGTCGGCGCCGACCCGGCGCTCATCCACCCCGGTCTGAGGCTCTCCATCGACGGCGAGACCGCCAAGAGCACGCCGAAGCGGTCCTCTTCACCGGAGCAGTCCTCTCCGGCGCCGGCGAAGCCCGCCGCGCCGAAGGCCGCGAAGCCCGCCGCCAAGGCGGCCGAGCAGCCCGCCGAGCAGTCCTCCCCGGACACCACCGCGCAGAACGCGAACACCTCCGCCTACAGCTCCCCGGTGCCCGGCGCCGGCGGCCTCGGCACCGCCTACAAGGTGGCCGGCAGCATGTGGTCCAGCGGCTACCACACCGGTGTCGACTTCAGCGTCCCGACCGGCACCTCCCTGAAGGCCGTCGGCGCGGGCACCGTCGTCTCCGCCGGCTGGGGCGGCGCGTACGGCAACCAGGTCGTCGTCAAGCTGAACGACGGCTACTACGCCCAGTACGCCCACCTGTCCTCGCTGTCCGTCTCGGCCGGCCAGTCCGTCACCGCCGGCCAGCAGGTCGGCCTCTCCGGTGCGACCGGCAACGTGACCGGCCCGCACCTGCACTTCGAGATCCGCACCACCCCGAACTACGGCTCGGACGTGGACCCGGTCTCCTACCTCCGCTCCAAGGGCGTCTCCATCGGCTGACCCCCGCGGCACCCCTTCCTGACACGCGCGCCGAAGGCCGGACCCCGATCCACGGGGCCGGCCTTCGGCGTATTCCGGAATTGGCCAACATTTTGAGAGTGTCTTATCTCACCGCGCGTCAACCCTTCCTTACGGTCGCGTAGGTCACAATGGAAGGTGAATCATGAGCTCCCGTGGCAGACGATTCGAAGAGTGACAGCAGAGCAGTGATCGGGTCGTACGTGGCGGTGGGGGACAGCTTCACCGAGGGCGTCGGCGACCCCGGCCCCGACGGGGCGTTCGTCGGCTGGGCCGACCGGTTCGCCGTCCTTCTCGCGGACCTCCGGCCCGAAGGCGACTTCCAGTACACGAATCTCGCGGTGCGCGGAAAGCTACTGGACCAGATCATGGCGGACCAGCTGACGAGGGCGGTCGAACTCGCCCCCGATCTGGTCTCGTTCTGCGCGGGCGGCAACGACATCCTCCGTCCCGGCAGCGACCCGGACGAGGTGGCCGAGCGGTTCGAGCAGGCGATCGCCGCGCTCACGGCCGTATCGGGCACGGTGATGGTGACGACCGGGTTCGACACCCGTGGCGTACCCCTGCTGAAGCATCTGCGCGGCAAGATCGCGACGTACAACGGGCATGTGCGGGCCGTCGCCGACCGCTACGGCTGCCCGGTGCTCGACCTGTGGTCCCTCAGGAGCGTCCAGGACCGCAGGGCGTGGGACGCCGACCGGCTGCACCTGTCACCGGAGGGGCACACCCGCGTCGCACTGCGCGCGGGACAGGCCCTCGGCCTCAGGACCCCCGCGGACCCGGAGCAGCCCTGGCCGTCCCTGCCGCCCCGCGGCGTCCTGGAGATCCGGCGGGACGACGTCCACTGGGCCCGCGAGTACCTGGTGCCGTGGATCGGCCGCCGGCTGCGCGGGGAGTCCTCCGGCGACCATGTGATCGCCAAGGGGGCGCTGTCGCCGCACGCCATCAAGGAGCGGATCGCCTCGGTGGCGTGAGCACCCGCGCGGTAGCGTGGTGATCATGGAGAACTGGGGCCTGCGGCAGGCGGCCGCCACGGACGTGGAGGCGGTGGCCGAGCTGCGCGCCCTGGTCCTGCGGGCCGATCCGGAACGGCTCGGCCGCTACGACGCGCGGCGGGTACGGCAGCGGCTGCGCGACGGCTTCGACCCGGCCCACACGTGGGTGATCGAGACGGGCGGCGCCTTCGCCGGCTGTGTGGCGCTGCGTCCCGCCGGGGACTGCCACTGGCTGGAGCACTTCTATATGGCCCCGGACCGCCAGGGCGGCGGCATCGGGTCGGCCGTGCTGCGCCGACTGCTGGAGCGGTGCGACCGCGCCGCCACCGTCGTACGGCTGAACGTTGTGCGCGGCAGCCCCGCCCGCCGCCTCTACGAGCGGCACGGATTCACCGTACGGACGGAGGACCCGGTCGACGTGTTCATGACCCGCGAACCGTCCCGGCCGTACCCGGCACCGCGTTGTCGGTCCGGCCGCACATAATGGAATGTCTGACCGACTCCACCTGGAGGTACCGTGGCCGGTTCCCGTTCCCAGAGCTCCGGGCTGCGTGCCCTGCGGCCCGAAGCCTTCGGCGCGGACCCGAGCGGTGAGCGCATGGCCCGCATCCGCAGATCCCCGCACTTCAGGGACGGCGTGTTCCAGAACCCCGGCGGTACCGCCCGGATCCGCCCCTCGGGCTCGACGCGGGACCTCGCGAAGATCTACTTCGACAAGGACTCCCGCTCCCGGCGCGCACCCAAGGGCACCATCCCGGTGCACCCCACCACCCTCGCCGACATCTCCCGCCCGCCGGCGAGCGGGCTGCGGCTGACCTGGATGGGCCACTCCAGCGTGCTCGCGGAGATCGACGGACACCGGGTGCTCTTCGACCCCGTATGGGGTGAGCGCTGCTCGCCGTTCCCCTTCGCGGGCCCCAAGAGGCTGCACCCCGCCCCGCTGCCGCTGGCCGCCCTCGGCCCGGTCGACGTCGTGGTGATCTCCCACGACCACTACGACCACCTCGACCTGCCCACGATCAAGGCGCTGGCCGGCACGGACACGCTGTTCGCCGTGCCCCTCGGCGTCGGCGCGCACCTGGAGCGCTGGGGCGTGTCCCCCGGCAGGCTGCGCGAGCTGGACTGGCACGAGGCGACCAAGGTCGGCGGCCTCACCCTCACCGCCACCCCGGCCCGCCACTTCTGCGGCCGGGGCCTGCGCAACACCCAGCACACCCTGTGGGCCTCCTGGGCCGTCGCGGGCGAGAACCACCGGATCTACCACAGCGGCGACACCGGCTACTTCGACGGCTTCAAGGACATCGGCGCCGACCACGGCCCGTTCGACGCCACGATGATCCAGGTCGGCGCGTACTCGGACTTCTGGCCCGACATCCACATGACCCCCGAGGAAGGCGTCCGCGCCCACCTCGACCTCCAGTCCGGCGAGGCGACCGGCGTCCTCCTCCCCATCCACTGGGGCACCTTCAACCTGGCCCCGCACGCGTGGGCGGAGCCGGGGGAGTGGATGACGGACGCGGCGGCGGCCGTCGGCCAGACGGCGGCGTTCCCCCGCCCCGGCGAACCCTTCGAACCCACGGGTGAAGTCCCGACCACCCCCTGGTGGCGCCCCCTGACCTCCCCGGTCACACACCACTGGACCCCCACCGCGAAGCGGGGTGACGCCACCCCGGCCCCCGAGGAGACCCTCGACCTGGCCGGCGACCGCTGACGCGGGAGCCACGGAGACCGCCGTACCGAGGGGAACCGGACAGTCTCTTCGAGGGCCGGAAACCGGGGTGCGGCGGGCTTCCCCGTCGTGTGACGATCATGCCGGTGTGCCGGGGCCTCCGGCACACCGGTCGTGTGACCACACCCTTGGGGGAGCTATGCGTCTGTTGTCCGCCGGACGTCTGATCCGACTCAGATCCGGTGCCGCCGTGGCGGTGGCGGCCGGTCTGGTGACGGCCGGTCTCGCCGCGCCCGCGTTCGCCGCCGACGACCCGCCGCAGACCGATCAGCTGTGGATCAATTCGCCGTACGAGCAGACGCTGCCGACCGCCACCGACGGTGGTCAGCCGCAGTCCCGCACCCTCGGCATCGGCCTCTACCACGACAACGAGAACTTCACGGTGACCGACGGCCGGCTCGTCGTCGACGTCTCCGACCTGGCCGGGGTCGCCGAGGTGACCTGGCCGGACAACTGCACCCCGGGCGGAACCGGCGCGGTGTGCGACATCCCCGTGGTGCCCGCCATCGGGGGCGACTACGAGGACCAGGTCTTCCTGACCGTCCGCGCGGCCGACGGCGCCGAAGCCGGAGCAACGGGCAGGATCACCTACGAGGCGACGGCCACCGGTGGCCCCGAGGGGACGCTCACCGCGCCGCAGGAGAGCTTCGACACCACGCTCACCGTCGGCGCGGGACCCGATCTCGCCATCGACCCCGTCAGCGGCATCGAGAAGGGCCGGCCCGGCGACGAGCGGACCATCCCGTTCAAGGTCACCAACAACGGCAACGAGAGCGCGAACGGATTCACCGTCGAGCTGTACGCCTCGTACGGCCTGACGGATCTGACCCGGTACGACGCCTGCGTCTACACATCCACGGCGGGCGACGACTACGCACCGTCGAACAAGGCGATCTGCAGGTTCGACCAGGTGCTGGCGCCGGGCGACTCCTTCGAACTGCCCGAGCCGCTGACGGTGCGCCTCGCCCCGCACGCGCTGAACGAGCGACTCGACATCGACGTCGAACCGGGCGGCGGCGCCCAGGACATCGACTCCGACAACGACTACGTGGCCCTCCAGATCGGCGCGGACAACACCGCTGACTTCTCCGTGACCGGTGACGCCGTCTCCGCTGCGGCGGGGGAGACGGCCACGGCCGAGATCACGTTCGAGAACAACGGACCGGCCTGGCTCGGGAACCTCGGCTCCGGCGACCCGGTCGCCATGGTCCGGCTGGTCGTGCCCGGCGGCACCACGGTCACCGAGGTGCCGTCCGGCTGCTATCCGCGCACCCTCGAAGGCGGCTACTACCCCAAGCGGACGGGCGCCCCGCGCTACGACTGCGCCCTGCGGTACTGGGTACTGGAGGACACCCGGCGCACGTTCGCGTTCTCCGTGCGCGTCGACACCGTGGTGCCCGGCGCGACCGGTGCGGTGAGCATTCACCCGGCGTACGGTGAGTTCGAGGAGTACCCCCGCGGCTTCGACCCGGATCTCGCGAACAACTCGGCGGTCCTGGCCGTCAACTGACGACCTCGGGAACCGGGTCCGGAAGCAGCCGCTCCGACAGCGCGTCGGTGATGCCGGGGTGACGGGCCACGCCCCGGCAGGCTCGGCAGCGGCGGCGAGTCGCCGGAGTCGGCCGTCTCCGTCAGGCGCCCGACGTGGCGCCCCCCCCGCACCTGCGGCCACCGGGCGCGGACATACACTGATCCACTCCGCCCCGACTGGAGGTCACCTGAGTGTCGGTCCCGTGGGCGCGTGCCGGTGGTCTGCTGGGGCTGGTGTTCGCGCTGTCCGGGTGTTCTTCCTGGGTCTGTTCCGAGACGACCGCGGAGCGGGGGGAGGCCGGGGTCAGGGTGGAGGTCGAGGACGAGACGGGGCGGCTTGTCGGGACCACCGCCGAGGTCGTCGGGTGGCGGCTCGAGCCGCATCCGCAGGTGCCCGCCGAAGGCGACCAGGTGCACTTCCGGTTCCGCTTCCACGGCGGTGACGAGGGATCCGGTCCGGCGGTGGACGCCTGTGCGGTCGATGACGAGCGGGTGGCGCTGGGGTGCCGGACGGTCCACGCGTCCCAGGCGTTCGGGCCGGGCGGCGATCCCACCGGGGACGACTATCTCGTCGTTGAGCATCCGGAGCGGGTTGCCGCCGTGCTGATGATCCCCAATGACCAGTCCGTCTTCGACAGACGGACCTGCGAGGACGACCCCAAGGACGGTGGCGGGGCGCATCCCCCGGAGCCGGCGGGCGTGGGGGACCAGCTGTAGCCGTACGGGCGTGCTGGATAATGCGGGTATGCGGATCTCGGCCAGGGCGGACTATGCGGTGCGTGCCGCGCTGCAGCTCGCTGCCGCGCCGGAGGCCTGTCCGCTCACCGCGGAGACGATCGCCGACGCGCAGGGGATCCCGCACAAGTTCCTGGAGGGCATCCTCAACGACATGCGCCGCGAGGGCCTGGTGACGAGCCGGCGCGGCGCCAACGGCGGTTACCGGCTGGCCGCGCCCGCGGACGACATCAGCATCGCCGACGTCATCCGGGCCGTCGACGGCCCGCTCGTCTCGGTGCAGGACGTGCGGCCGCCCGACCTCTCGTACACCGGACCGGCCACCGCCCTGCTGCCGCTGTGGATCGCCCTGCGGGCCAATGTGCGGCAGATCCTGGAGGGCGTGTCCCTCGCGGACGTCGTCTCGGGCCGGCTGCCCGAGGACGTCGTGCGGCTGGCCGACGCGCCGGCCGCCTGGACCAACCCCTAGGGCCTGTCTGACAATTCCCGTCTGCCGCGCGACGCCATGCACGCTCCCCCGCTGCCTCAAGGGCGCGGGAGGTGCCCCCACTCGCCGCAC